>JAAVZR010000040.1 GCA_022791755.1 Lachnospiraceae bacterium | reverse complement strand
GCCAAATTGTTTTTTTCAAAAAGTATTGCAATTTTTTTGGTTTCTGCGTATAATAGCAAAAGATTCATCGGTAACTGATTTTTTTAAGCATAATTTTGTGCCATTTATCTAAGCGAATCGTTTCGTAAAATAATCAGTTTTACGAAACATCCTCCTTTCTATTTCCCAATTATTTCTGTCAATCCGTCATAAACGTTTTTATCTGACTATATCTTCCACAGTCATTTGTTGGAAGCAAAAAATCCCATATGCTAATAAATATAAATCATTACCTCAAACATAAGTCTAAGGCTTCCGACTGTCGATATGGTACAGCCGGAAGCCTTATTCATCTCATATTCTGTTTTTCCGTGCATGGAACGCGTCGCGTCTCACCGTCTGTTACGCCATCATCGTATCATACAGCTCCTCATATTTCTTCGCCGAGGCTTTCCAGGAATAGTCTGTCTTCATCGCCCGTTCCACGATCTTATTCCAGTCCTTCTTCCTGTCATAGTAGACCTTCTCGGCATAGCGGATGATCTGCAGCATTTCATGCGCATTATAATTGGAAAAAGAAAAACCGGTGCCGCTCTTCTCATATTCATTATAGGGCTCCACCGTATCCTTCAGACCGCCTGTCTCACGGACAATCGGCACTGTCCCATAGCGAAGACTCATCAGCTGGCTCAGACCGCAGGGCTCAAACAGGGACGGCATCAGAAACGCGTCGCAGGACGCATAAATCTTATGAGACAGCGCGTCGTTATAGGCGATGACCGCCGAAACGCTGTCCGAATACTTCCAGTCATAGTGACGGAACATGTTTTCATACTTGGCGTCGCCGGTGCCCAGCACCACCAGCTGGATGGCATCGGAACACAGTTCGTCCATAATGCACTGGATCAGATCAAAGCCCTTCTGATCCGTCAGACGGGAAACGATGCCGATCATCATACATTTGGGATCCTCTCTGAGGCCCAGCTCTCTTTGCAGAGCCACCTTATTCTTTACCTTATCCCTGCGAAAAGTATCCACGGAATATTTTTTCTCGATCAGAGCGTCTGTGGCCGGATTGTATACCTCATAATCAATTCCGTTGACAATCCCCCACAGCTGGCCGGAACGGGCCCGCATCAGTCCGTCCAGATTCTCGCCGTAGAAGGGCATCTGAATCTCCCTGGCGTAGGTATTGCTGACGGTGGTCACATAATCGGAGTACACGATTCCGCCTTTCAGCATATTGCCGTTCTTAAAATGCTCCAGCTTATCCGGCGTAAAATAATAGTCGGACAGCTCAGACAGCCTCTGGATCGTCTTCACATCCCACACGCCCTGGAATTTCAGGTTATGTATGGTAATCACAGTCCTGATCCCCCGGTAGAACTCGCCGCCGGCAAATTTATCCTTCAGATGTACCGGGATCAAACCGGTCTGCCAGTCATGGCAGTGGATGATATCCGGACGGAAATCCACTACCGGCAGGATCGACAGAGCCGCCTTGGAGAAAAACGAAAATTTTTCCAGATCAAAAAACATATCCGTGTACGGTCTGGGACCGGAAAAATAGTCCTGGTTATCCACAAAGTAATAATGGATCCCTTCATAGTCCATCTCCATCACGCCGACATAGCGGTCCCTGCCATTATAATACATATAAAAATGCGTGCGATACTGCATCTGGTTGCGGTACTGCTCTGCAATACAGGTATAGTCCGGAATGATGACCCTGACATCATATTTTTCCTTATCAAAATACTTGGGCAGAGAGCCCACCACATCCGCCAGGCCCCCCGTCTTGATAAAAGGGACGCATTCCGACGCGATAAAACAAATTTTTTTCATGAGTAACTTCCTCCCATAATAAAGTAGAAATGCAAAAATACAATCATCTGTCATAAATTGCTTCCTGCTTATCTCTAGTATACAGGAAATTTTGGAAACTGCAAAGTCTTTTTTACCTGTTTTTTCTGTTTTCCAACCGGATTTTATCCGCAATCAGAGCGATGAACTCCGAATTGGTGGGCTTTCCCTTTCCGGCATTCACAGTATAGCCAAACAGTTCTTCGATGGTCTCCAACCTTCCCCTGGTCCACGCCACCTCGATCGCATGACGGATCGCCCGCTCCACACGGCTGGCTGTCGTCTGGTATTTCTTGGCAATGGACGGATACAGTACCTTTGTCACGGAATTCAGAAGTTCCACATCTTTCACCGACATACAGATTGCTTCCCGCAGATACTGGTAGCCCTTGATATGGGCCGGTACTCCCACCTCGTGAATCACCTCTGTGGCCCTCGCCTCCAGCTCCACTGCCGTCCACTCCTGCGGCCGCCAGGGCATGGCCTTGTCTTTCTCCGGCATTTGGACGCGAAGAATCTCCGCTCCCTTTGCCGCCGGCAATTTCCCGGTCACGGCTCCTTCTTCCAGGGTCGTTACTCTGCGCAGGGCCGCCCTTTCTTCATGGCGAACTGCCTTATCTCTTCCCGCTCCGTATAGTCGGCTGCCTTTGGTAAATCTTTGCAGGGCACGAATCCTCTCCGCAAGGTTTTCCTGCTCAAAGGGCTTTAACATATAGTAGGCAGCTCCCAGATGAAAGGCGTTTTCCGTGATCCTCACGTCGCTGATGGAAGAAATCACGATAAAATCCGGGTGCTTTTCGATATCCGGATCTTTATGTATCCGGTCCATCACCGACAGACCGTCCATTTGAGGTAAGATCAAATCCAGTACCACCACATCTGGCTTCTGCTCTTTTACAATATGATACAGGGTCTTTCCGTCGACAGCTTTTCCCACAATCTGAAACTCGCTTTCCTGCCGCAGCCCTTCGTCAATATACTGCATCATCTGCTCATTATCCTCTGCAATCGCTACATTTAATTTTGACATAAATATCCTCCTTTTGTCCCTGACTGTAGAAAGATTATAGCAGACGATTGTCAAAATACAATTAAATCTGATCGCATTTGTATTTGCTATTTATTTTTTACCTCAAAATAAGACATCTTAATACATATTTTCATTTATTTGCACGATAATTTTGCACTTTCTTGTCGAAAATAGTCATTTGATACGTTCTGCCGTGTCGGTTGCCGCTGAATCATTCCGGCTTTTTGCGCGCCGACTCCATTTCGCGCTCTTCATTATACCCCTATTATAAGAGTATTATAATAAATTTATACCCTTATAATAGGGGTATGTATGTTATGGCTTGAAAAAGAGATGTTTTTACCTGTTTTTCCTGTTTTCTAGCCGGATCTTATCTGCAATCAGGGCAATAAACTCCGAATTCGTAGGCTTTCCTTTTCCGGTATTCACAGTATAACCAAACAATTCTTCGATCGTCTCCAGTCTTCCTCTGGTCCATGCCACTTCGATTCCATGACGGATCGCCCGTTCCACACGGCTGGCTGTTGTCTGATATTTCTTAGCGACGGATGGATACAGCACCTTTGTCACAGAATTCAGAAGCTCCACATTTCGTACCGCCATGCAGATTGCTTCCCGCAAATACTGATAACCTTTGATATTAGCCGGCACTCCCACCTCATGAATTACTTCCGTGACTCTCGCTTCCAACTCCACCTCTGCCCATTCCTGCGGCCGCCACGGCATGGCCTTCTCTTTCTGTGTCGCTTTGGGGCAGAGCGCGGAAACACTCTTCGCCGCCGGCAGGTTCTCCGTCACAGATTCTGCTGTCTCTGCCGGTCCCCCTGCGCTGCGAAAAACCGTTCTTCCTTCATGACGAACCGCCTTATCTCTTCCTGTGCCATAGGATCTGCCGCCTTTTGTAAAATTTCGCAGGGCACGGATTCTTTCAGCGAGATTTTCCTGCTCAAAAGGCTTTAGCATATAGTAGGCAGCTCCCAGATGAAAAGCGTTTTCTGTGATCCTCACATCGCTGATCGAAGAAATCACAATAAAATCCGGGTGCTTTTCGATATCCGGGTCCTTATGTATCTGATCCATCACTGACAAACCATCCATTTGGGGCAAAATCAAATCCAGCACTACCACATCCGGCCTCTGCTCTTTTACGATATGATACAAGGTCTTTCCATCGACAGCTTTTCCCACTATCTGAAATTCGCCCTCCTGGCGCAGTCCTTCGTCAATATACTGCATCATCTGTTCGTTATCTTCTGCGATCGCCACATTTAATTTTGACATAATATCCTCCTTTTGTCTCTGGCTGTAGAAAGATTATAGCAAACGGTTGTCAAAATACAATTAAATCTGATCGCATTTGTATCTATTATTGAAACAATTTCGCTACAATAAGAAAACTATATTTTGTTTTTCTTTTACTTGTTTGGTATTCGTCACTTTTTGTCAAAAAAACGCTTATATGTTCTCTAACTTCTTCCTTCCATTTCTCTCCACATGAATCCAGAATGCACCTTCCTGCCGCCTCTGCATCTGCTCCAAAATTCGTATTCTTTCTTCATTCCCTTCTTTTTTATGCTCCATCCCCTCTTCTTTCGCTTCCTGACCTGCACTATGCTTCTTCAGGAACGCTTCATATTCCTCAAACAGCGGCATCTCATTCCGGCCAAAGGCACATTTCTCATCTACGCTCGTATAATTGTGTATTTTCAGACGCCGGTTCTCCTCGTCCACATCGATCACGGTACAGATCTCTTCTCCGTACAGATACCAGAGCCGCAGTGGATACGGCGGCGCCGGAATTTTCAGATTTTCCACAATCTGAGGATACTCCGAAACGATCCTGGCCAGCACCACAGCCGGTCCTGTCACTGCCTTTTTCCCTGCTTCCCACCGTTCTATGGTTTTTTTCGACACGTTAAAAAGTCCGGCCTGCTGTCGCTGAGTCAGACCCAGCTTTTTGCGCACCTGTTTTATCTCGTCCCCTGTCATCGTCTCTGAAACCGCAAACCTCTCCATTCCCTTACTTCTCATTATCATGTTCCTCTCCAGCTTCTATCTCGCTTTCATTTCCGTGCCCTTCTATTATACCCTTATTTTAAGGATAAATCAATCTAGTTTTACCCTTATTATAAGGTATATCCGTGTTTTTGACTACAAAAAAGCGCTGAATTGCAATATTTTTACAATTCAGCACTTTATCTCTTTTGTTTTCAGAGATTAGCTCCGGTTGTCCGGGACATTTTCTCATATATTGGTGCAATTCTTTCTATGTGCTTTCAGCTTCTTCACCGCCCAATCATAGTGACTCGCCGTAGTGCTGACAAAATACGACCCCAAAGCGCTTCCTCCCACCCATGGATAGACCCCTTTAGAAAATAATTCCTCATTGGAAAAAGATTCCGCCAGCTTCATGACTTCGGAGTGAGATGCCCCGAACAGGCTCTTTGCATGATCCAGGGATGTATTTTGATGCTTTTTCCAAAACTCCATATTCATGTTCCCATAAGTTTTCCAGTTATAAGGCTCCGGAATAAACGGTTTATTATCACCATTCTGATTCGACCGTACCCACTTAAGCAAAAGCTGATGCCATTCATAGAGATGGATTAAAACATCACGAAGGTTTTTATCTCTTTTCCAATGAGCCTCTTTCCTTCTTTCGTTCTGCACAAAGCTAAAAGGCACCATCAGCTCTTTTTCGCTTAATCCTGAGATAAGAGCATTTAGCTTTTCATAGTTTGCAGCCGCCGCAGTAAGCAGGTCCGTTTTCGTTGTTGGTCTTCCCATGTTTCTGTTTCCTTTCTTTAAATCATTCTTTAAACATCTCTGTTATTGTTATTTTATCAAACAAACCCTGACATCTTATGTCAGGGTTTGTTTTTTTCATATATTAATTTTGCCTGTTCTGCTATGATATTTTTCAGATAGGCAGGTGAGAGAATGTCTACCTGCGTTCCGAACGACAGAAGAAACCCTACCAGCCAGGCGTCTTCCGGCATTTTGGCAGAAGCGATCAAATCCCCGTTTTCCTGTCTCCGTATCTGTGTTTCATCAAACTCATCGTAGACGCGATATGCCATTTCTTTCGGGAAGCGAAGCGTAATCTGATTATACTCTTCCCCGGTATGATCCATGGACTTCGGAGCTTTTTGACGGGGAAAACTCTCGTTCAAAATTTCCGTATCCAGAATACGATTTAATTTGAATATCCTCCAGTCCTGTTTTTTCGTGCAGAACGCCGTCAGATACCATTCCTTTGCTTTATACACAAGCTTACATGGCTGCACGATTCGTTGGCTTACCGTCTCGCCGGAACCCACATAACGGATTTTAACTTTTTTACAATGGATCACCGCCGTTTTCAGCAGGTCAAATTTATCATTATCAAATCCTTTCTTTCCCCATCTGGAGAAATCCACCTCCAGCCAATTCTCTGAATGGAGATGAAAGATTGCAGACATTTTCTGTAATGTTTGACTGCTGCCAATGTCCTGCGTGATACTTATACTCTGTAAGGCCGTAAGAATTTCCTGCTTTTCCTGTTTTGACAATACCGCCTGGTCCAGGACAAAATCCTTCATCAAACGGATCCCGCCGTTTCTGCCCGCCTCCGCATATACAGGAACGCCTGCTCCGCTCAACGCATCCAGATCTCTGTAAATCGTTCTGACGGACACCTCAAACTTTTCTGCCAGTTCTGAGGCCGTGGCCTGTCCTTTATCCAGCAGATAGTACACAATCTTAAATAATCTGCTTTCCTGCATCTGCACTGCCTCCTTTGGCAACGGAATATTCAGAAGCGGTCGTTTTGGCATATCGTCATGCTTTTGGAAAACCGGGAAGCCCTGCTTTAATTACAGGCATTTCCGTCTCCCCTCCTTCGGTCCGCCTGTGTTTTTCGGAACATGCCGCAATACCTCTGCGGATTTGGATCAGACGAACGATGTCCCGATATACGTCTCCCCTCTCTTCCAGATCGATCATAAGCCATCTCTGCCCGTTTCCCTCCCGAGTTCGGGCATAGATCTCCCTCAGCTGCGGTGTACATTCTCCCAGTATGGCCTCCACAGGCTCTTTTTCTTTCCTGCCTACCACAACCATCACCGTAAAATAGGTTTCTTTGGGGTAGATCGTACACAGAGTCTTTCCCGCCTTTTTAAATTTCACATTCCACCCCGGTTCCAGGCTGCAGGAGCTGAATTCAATCGTTTCTCTGCATTTATAGGTGTCCCGGATTTCACTGCAAAAAAGCAGAAAAACAGGGTTCTGAATCACTTCTGCTATCTCCTCCAGGGTAGGAGGCTGGTTCTTGTTCTGTAAATCTGTCATGTCACATACCTCATTTTCAATCTAAATACGGTGAAAGAGGCTTTATCCGACGCAAATCCGCCTGCCTTTTTGCAGATACTGCGCAGGAAGGCTTTCCGATAATTCTCTTCCGGATCCTCTGTTAAAATAACACAGCCGGAAAGGGTTTGTCAATTCACCGGAAAAAGTTTCTATCCGCTGCCACACCTGTCATGCGCTTGCTGCGCCCGGATAGAGATCGCTTGTCCCAAAACCGTTCCAAAGCCAGGCCATGTGCTGCATTGAATACCTCTTTCCAAATTATCCTCCATCCCGGGTCCACACCAGCCGCTTCTCTCTTTCATATAATAAAGAGAACCATAAAAATAAGGAGTTTTTCATGCCTTTATCTTATAACGACAAACCGTGCCATTGCAGCGGTACTCCCGGCAAGCGCCGTTGCTTCTGCGACGATTCCGGCAAGCCCCCCATGGGCCCCCCCGGCAGGCCTCCTATGGGACCCGGGCACGGCAAACCTCCCATGGGACCCGGGCCTGGCAGACCTCCTATGGGGCCCGGACCTGGCAGGCCTCCCATGGGACCTGGGCACGGCAGACCCCCCATGGGACCTGGTCCTGGCAGACCTCCCATGGGGCCCGGACCTGGCAGACCTCCCATGGGGCCCGGACCGCACTTCGCTCCTGAGAAACCAGCCTGGCAAGATCGTCATTCCAAAGGACGGCCTTCTGAATTTTCGTAACACTACCTTGTTCCTTTTATAGAATGCCGCAAAGAGGGCATGGCGCAGCGAAACCGAAATAAAATCGATTTCCTTCAGATGCCATGCCCTCTTTCCGGCATCACTGAGCGTGGACAGGTTTGAGTGACATAACGGATATAAAAACATGAAAAATTAATGATTTCCCTTATTTTTTCGCGAAATCAAGCGATAAAGATAATATAGAGAAAATACCTGTTCAGAACACAGGCTGTAAAATAGAAGAATAGGAGTGGTGAAGACATATGCGTATTAAGAATAATATCGCAGGTATAAATACGTCGAGAAATCAGGGCATTGCCCATACTCAGACGGGGAAATCCTTAGAGAAGCTGTCTTCCGGATATCGTATCGTCCGGGCGGGCGATGATGCCGCCGGGCTGGCCATCTCCGAGAAAATGCGGGCTCAGATTGCCGGGCTGAATCAAGCCATACGCAATGTAAATGACGGTGTCGGCATGGTAAATACAGGCGAAGGGGCTTTGCAGGAGGTACACTCCATGCTCCACCGTCTGGAAACGCTGGCTATCGAATCTGCCAATGGTACCTTTGATGATGTGGCAAGGGAAAATGTAGAGCAGGAGAAGAAAGCGATTCTGGAAGAAATCGACCGGATCTCCAAGAACACCACCTTCAACGAAAATCCTTTATTTGATTCCGAGGAGCCGGCCGATTTGACCATAGAGCCGCCTCAGCCCAGCGACAAAGGCGACTATACGTTCCAGATCGGTCCTACTCAGGATGAGACCATGGAGGTACCCCGCTATCATATGGGAGTCAAGGCTCTCTGGCTCGATAAGATGGAGTTGGGTTCACCGGAGAACGCCAATGCTGCCATTGATATCCTGGCACAGGCTGTCCAGGCCGTAACGGAGGTTCGCTCTACGTTTGGCGCTGCCCAGAATCATCTGGACTGCACCCAGAACAACCTGAGTGTGACCACAGAGAACATGTCTGCTGCCGAGAGCAGAATCCGCGATACGAACATGGCCGATGAGTTCACTAATTTTACATCCAAAAACATTATTTTGCAGGCCACCATGTCCATGCAGAGCCAGGCCAATGCTGTGCCGCAGAACGTACTTACTCTCCTTGAGGGACTCTGATCCTTCACCGAAAAAACATAGGAACAGAAAAGGGTGTTGCAAAATGACCAGGATTCCATGGATTCCCGTCTGCTGCAGCACCCTCTTTTTCAGGACCGGCGAATATACATTCTTGTCAGATTGGATTCATCATCCCCCTGAACCATACAGAAAAATTCCCAACCGTATCTCTCATAAAACGATGTGTGATCCGTCACCAGATACAACGTACGGATCCCTTTTTTTGCCATATCTTCACAGACAAAGTTCAGCATCTTTCCCGCAATCCCCTGACAGCGGTACTCCTTCTCCACATATACGGCACAGACATTTGGCCTCAGATCCTTTCTGTCATGAAAATCGTTTTCGATGACCCCCAGCCCTGCGACGATCCTCCCTTTTTCCGTCACCACATACCACGCAGGCACGGCGCCGCCATGTAAGCTTTCCAGCATACTCTCCTCGTAGGCAGCAAGCGGTACCTTCCACTTTTCATGAAACCAGCCCGCTGCCTCGTCCAGTAAATCCGGATTCTCTCTGATTTTTTTGATTTCCACCGCGTATATCCTTTCCTGCCCCTCAAATTCCTTCTTCACTCTGTTTTCCGTGGCCCTTCCATATCCTGACAAGTCTCGCCGCGCAGAAGGTCATCCCGCCCAGGAAACCGCACACGATATCCCCCATGGTATCCGTATTCCCGTGCTGAACATCCATGTGGAAAAACTGATCTGCCGAAAACTCTCCGATCTCCCAGGCTCCCGCACACATACCGGCGAAAACAAAGGCGGACAGAAGCATTATCACCTGATCCTCCGGAAGTCCCCGCCATCTGAGCAATCCTCCCATGGCTGTATACCCTATGGCGCCCAGTACGACTCCGCTGAAATAGTGAACAAAACGATCCCATCCCGGAAGCTTGCTGTACATCAGATAGATCGAACCGGCGCCGGCCAGCACCACAAACACAATCGCAGGCAGATAAATCGTCATCGGAAAGCGGTACAGCACCACCGATACGGCCGCCACCGCCAAAATCATACCAATCACATCCATTGTTTCCGCTGCCGGTTCTCCGATTCTGAACACAATCATCAGAACCATGGCCACTACCGAAATAACTGCTTTCTGCTTTCTCTCTCCTGCCGGCACCTCTCCCATCAGACACTGCTTCCATCCTTTTTGACCTGCCATTTTTTCTTCGCGACCTCTCTTTCTTTGATTATATATTCCGTACCATGTTCAAGGAGGGTATCGTTCCCGCTTTCTAAATAAAAGGATTGCTGCAAGACTCTACTTTTCGCCACAGACAGCCACTCTCAGCCGCTTATCTGACCAAAATCCGAAATCCTGCAACAATCCCTCTCCTGCTCTTTAAAAGATCGCTCTGCCTTGCCTGGAATCAGTCATCCAGGCTGTAGTTCGGAGCCTCTTTCGTAATATGAATATCATGAGGATGACTTTCCTTCAGAGAAGCCGCCGAGATCTTCACGAACTGACCGGTGGCTTTCAATGTCTCGATATCCTTTGCCCCGCAATACCCCATACCTGAGCGCAGGCCGCCCAGAAGCTGGAACACCGTGTCTTCCACCGTACCCTTGTACGCTACACGGCCTTCCACACCTTCCGGCACCAGCTTCTTGGCATCTGCCTGGAAATAGCGATCCTTACTTCCGTTTTCCATGGCAGACAGAGAACCCATGCCACGGTATACTTTATACTTACGGCCCTGGAACAGCTCATAATCGCCAGGCGCCTCGTCACAGCCAGCCAGCAGGCTGCCCATCATGACCACATTTGCACCGGCGGCAATCGACTTTGTGATATCGCCGGAATACTTGATCCCACCATCGGCAATGATCGGAACGCCTGATTCCCTCGCCGCCTCGTAGCAGTCCATAATCGCGGTGATCTGCGGCACGCCGATACCGGCTACCACGCGGGTCGTACAGATGGAGCCCGGTCCGATTCCCACTTTCACCGCATCCGCCCCGGCCTCGATCAGCGCTCTGGTGGCGGCGGCCGTGGCCACATTTCCTGCGATAACCTGTAGATCCGGGTAAGCCGCCTTCACCTCCCGCAGAGTCCGCAGAATATTCTCCGAGTGGCCATGAGCTGAATCAATGACAATCACATCTACCTTTGCCTGCACCAGCGCATCCACCCGGCTCATGATATTGCTCGTGATCCCCACGGCAGCACCGCACAGAAGACGTCCCTGGGAATCCTTCGCAGACAGCGGATACTTGATCTGCTTTTCGATATCCTTGATCGTAATCAGACCCTTTAATTCCCCGGCATCATTTACTATAGGAAGCTTCTCCTTGCGGGCCTTGGCCAGAATCACCTTCGCCTCCTCCAGGGTCACACCTTCCTTTGCCGTAATGAGTCCTTCGCTGGTCATGGACTCCGATATTTTCTTAGAGAGATCTGTCTCGAATTTTAAGTCACGATTCGTGATGATACCTACCAGCTTTCTGCCTACGGTGATCGGTACGCCGGAAATACGGTACTTACGCATCAGATCATTGGCATCGGCCAGCGTGTGGTCCGGTGATAAATAAAAGGGATCGGTGATAACACCGTTTTCAGAACGCTTTACTTTGTCTACCTCATCCGCCTGCTGCTCAATGGACATGTTCTTGTGGATCATGCCGATCCCGCCCTGTCTGGCCATGGCAATGGCCATACGGTGTTCGGTGACCGTATCCATGCTGGCGCTCATAAGCGGAATATTCAGCCGGAGCTTCTTCGTCAGATTCGTGCCCAGTTCCACCTGGTTGGGAATCACCTGGGAATACTGGGGAACCAGCAAAACGTCGTCAAAGGTAATGCCTTCTCCGATAATCTTTCCCATCTTATCCTTCCTCTCTTTCGTCTGATATGATGTGATTGGTCTTTATATTAGACCTAGTCTAGCAAATGAACCCGCCCTTGTCAAGTACCGAAACAAGAAAAAAAGGACGCAAAATTGCACGATACACACGGCAACGTGTAATTATACATCCTTTTTCTGCAAGTCTCGTTCAGCCATCGGGCTTCCGTAGCCGCCGGCTCTTTAGAACGGCCATATATCCGGCGTTTTCGGCTGCTCTGCGGTATCTTTCATCAATGCGCCCAGAGTCTCGCCGGACAGAAACGGCGCCAGGCCTGTCACGATATCTGCCCCCACCTTTTCGTCCATGCACTCTCTCACCAGCCAATCCAGCGTATCCGTAGACAGAAACGGCGCCAGACCTGTCACGATATCTGCCCCCACCTTTTCGTCCATGCACTCTCTCACCAGCCAGTCCAGCGTATCTGTAGACAGAAACGGCGCCAGGCCTGTCACGGTATCTGCACACACCTTTTCGTCCATGCACTCTCTCACCAGCCAGTCCAGCGTATCCGTAGACAGAAACGGCGCCAGGCCTGTCACGATATCTGCACACACCTTTTCGTCCATGCACTCTCTCACCAGCCAGTCCAGCGTATCCGTAGACAAAAACGGCGCCAGGCCTGTCAGAAGCGCTGTGTTTTTCGTCTCTGCCTGCCTTACTATCCCGTCCAGGGTATCCTGATCCACATAGGGAGCGATTCCCGTCAGTTCTTCCACAGAATATCGCTCCTCCCCTTTTGGCATCTGAGACAGAAGCCCGCCTACCTGGTCCGGCCTTAAAATAGGAGCGACTTCTGCCACCGTATCCAGGCCAATTTTCTCTTCCTTCATATATCTGTCCTCCGTGCCTGTGAGAATATGCTTCACCAGACCGGAAGACTTATTATTACCCAAAAGCTCGTCAATAGAGATTCCAAGGATATTGGCGATCTCCGGTAATTTCGCGATATCGGGCATAGAGTTCCCCGTTTCCCTTAGTTAAAGATATTGTTGGGTATCTCAAGATGTGTCATTCGATTTTGCCGATAAAGCGGTAGAAGATTTCCACTTCCTGTTCCCGGCTTCCGTCCTCACTTTTGACCGCTTCATGGACAAGGATTTTTT
>JAAVZR010000039.1 GCA_022791755.1 Lachnospiraceae bacterium | reverse complement strand
TGTCGTATAAATAAATATGCTGACAATGAGGATGCGGGATTTAAACTGTACCATTAGTCAAGGACTTATTTTTTGACCCCATGGACAGTTTGATTTAAAAAAGTGGGGGAATTTATAAAAACGGGGTCTTGGAAGACGCATAAAATAATGCTTTGAGATTCCGAGAGACTATTGTGCAGATAAGGAGGCAACTCATGGAATGGGACCACAGATTAAATCAAAGCGTGAATTATATTGAGGAACATTTGACAGATGAAATTGACTATGAACGGCTCGGACGGATTGCCTGCTGCTCCACCTATCACTATCAGAGGATGTTTACTTATATGGCCGGCATCACTCTGGCAGAGTATATCCGAAGGAGAAAAATGTCTTTAGCAGCGGTGGACTTGCAGGGTGGGGATGAACAGATTATTGATATTGCACAGAAGTACGGCTACCGTTCCCCGACTGCATTTAACAGGGCATTCCGGTCTTTTCATGGGATAGCCCCATCATCTGTGAAAGGCGAAGGCGTATCCGTGAAATCTTTTTCTCCCATTGTGTTTAGAATTGCTGTAAAAGGAGCAACCGAGATGAATTATAGAATAGAAACAAAAGAAGCTTTCCGCATTATTGGCGTATCTGCACCGCTTGATAAGGAAATCGAAGATAACTTTATGGTGGTGCCTGAGATGTGGCAGGATGCCGCTGCAAATGGGACCGTACAGAAACTGGCAGGAATGATGGACACGCCTCCCATGGGACTTCTCGGCGTGAGTGCCTGCAATGATGAAGAACAATGGAAATATTTTATTGCCGTTTCCAGTACAAAAACAAGCGGTGAGTTTGAAGAATATACCGTGCCTGCCTCTACCTGGGCCATCTTTTCCGGAACAGGTACCAACCAGTCAATACAGGAACTGGAGCGGCGGATTATAACAGAGTGGCTCCCGACCTCCGGATATGAGTATGCCAATGCCCCCGATATTGAGGTTTACTTGAATCCGGACCCACAAAACGCACAATACGAGGTATGGATACCCGTATCAAAGAAAAAGGGATAACGGAGGGACTTATGGACGGGAACTTTAATATGTTTATGGAAACGGTTGACAAGCGCTTCCGTAGTTATGTAAGTCAAATCAACGAATATCTGACAGATAACGGCTGTAAGTGCGACATAAAATCACAAAAAAGCGGTTATATCGTATCCTATGTACTAAACAGCAGCAAAAGGACTTTAGCAACATTCCTATCCCGAAAAACGGGGATGAAGCTCCGCATTTATCTCGAGCATATACAGGAATACCAGGGTTTTCTTGACACACTGCCCGAAAAGGTAAAGAGGGAAATCAAGAAAGCGTCCGTCTGCAAACGGCTTATTAATCCCAATGACTGTAATCCGAAATGTGTAATGGGATATACCTTTGTGCTGGACGGCGAGCAGTATCAGAAATGCCGTTACATGGCGTTTCAGCCTACATTGAGCGAGGAAAACAATCCGTATATAAAGCAGTTTTTAGAGAAAGAACTGGCGGGAGGCTGAACAGTTACCTTACTGACATTGCCGAGCATGGGCAGGAAAAAATGTGTGTTCCGGTAACACATCTCTTGCCTGCCCATGCTCTATTCTCTGCTGATTATAGCCCCTGACTTTGGAATAGCCCTTTCATTTCTTCTGCGGATTCCTGCATTCCTCTCTGAAACCATACTTCGATCCAGCCATACAGGCTATATGCAACAAATGCTTTTGCATAGACCTCGTTTCCAGGCAAATCCGGTTTAAATTCCATCATATCCAAAATGACATCTTTTAACAAATACGTAAGGCAACGTTCATTCAAGAGATGATAAAAGGCTTTATGCTGCTCAAAATGCTCGAATATCATGCCGATAACCGAGCTAAAAGGAAGGCTGTTATTCTTCTCCCAATCCCTTTTCCAACCATCAAATAATCGATTGATATATGCCCTTAAAATATCTTCCTTGCTATTATAGTTTCGGTAGAAAGAGGCCCGTCCGATGCCTGCGTTGTCACATAATTCGCTGATGGAAATATCCTCAATCGCCTTATCTTCCAACAGCGTCAGGAGAGATTGCGTTATATGCTCTGTCACATAAATATTTCTTCCTTCATTGCTCATCGGTGATACATTTTTCGTGCTTTGTCTCATTTTCTTTCCTCCTATTGACATCAGGAAAAGCCGCTGATACAATTATATCAACGAAACATTTGTATCATATATGATGATAGCACAATAAAGTGCAAATATCAATAGCAAACAGAAGGGAGTCTATAAAATGACGCTTACACAAAAACGGTTGATTATCTTATTGATAATCGTCATTGTCGCCATCGTTTCAGGACGGCTGGCAGTTCGGGGCTTTATGAATTTCCTGGTCGGAGGAACGATGTTCGGAGGTAACTTCCTGTGAAAACCGAAAAAAAGAAAGGCAACGGCATGTTTGTATTTATCTGTATATTGACGTTTATTATTTCTTTTGGGCTCGGAGCAGTATCAAAATTTGTGATGAAGCCGTCATGGGCAAAAGAATATTCTGTTCAAATGACAGATGAAATCGGAGAGGTTTATAGAGACATTTCTTACGGGGACGCAGACGCAAATAAGTTTGACCTATATGTCCCTGCCAATGGGGATCAGGAAAGCTATGGTCTGGTGGTTTATCTTCATGCAGGCGGATTTACATCGGGTGATAAAGCGGGCGATGCCGAAATGCTTGCCTGGCTGTGCTCCAAAGGCTATGTGGCGGCGGGAATTAACTATACGCTGCGTACCGGTGAAAATGATAAAAGCGTGTATTCGCAGTCCATAGAAATCAAAGAGGCTATGCCAAAAGTGGTAGAGGAAGCAAACAGGCTCGGATACCATATTGACAGGATGGCGATATCCGGCGGATCGGCGGGCGGTACGCTCGCTATGCTCTACGCTTACAGAGACGCTGCGGATTCTCCCGTTCCCGTCAAAATGATGTTTGAAGCAGTCGGCCCGTCGAGCTTTTACAGAAGCGATTGGGGCGCGTATGGTCTGGATCAGGACACCGATGAAAGCAGAAAAGCAGCGGCCGGATTGTTCGGTATTATGCTCGGACAGGAAATCAATGCGGATATTCTTGATACGCCGGAATATGATGAGATCATCAAGCCGATTTCCGCATTTATGTGGGTGGATGAAAACACCGTGCCGAGCGTGATTGCCTACGGCGCCCACGACCGTGTGTGTCCGTTTGGAAGCGCCGCACATCTGGTAAATGCCCTAAAAGAAAACGGAGTGGATTATAAGTATTTTGAAATGCCCCATTCGGGACACGGACTGCAAAATGATGATAAGATGTACGAGCAGTATATGAAAGCAGTCGAGGAGTATCTGAACAAATATATGCCTGTGAATGGATGAGGTGAAAACAGTGAAGAAAGTGTTAACAATTATTGGGATCACGATTCTTTGTATCGTCATTTTAATTGTAATCCTGCTTGTGTATCTATCAACTAAACCTGCGATCACAAAAGACTACATAAAAAAAATAGAAACGGGAGGCGACATCGAGGCGAAGTATCTTGGAGATGGCGCATACGAGGTTTCATATTATGAAGAGGCTGCCATGCAGGTGTTTGAGAAATATGAAATATATTATCCAAAGGAACTCGAGACAGGTGATAAAGCCTATCCTGTTATTGTCGTCTGCAACGGAACAGGCTGGAAAGCATCTAAGTCGAAACCCATATATGAGCATTATGCGTCATGGGGCTTTATTGTTATTGCAACAGAAGAAACCCACTCATGGAACGCTTTTGGAGCTGAAATGTGCGTTGTTCACTTGCAAAGGCTGAACGATAATCAGATGATTAACGACAGGGAAAATATTTTCTATCAAAAAATTGATTTTGATAATGTCGGAATCATCGGTCACTCCCAGGGAGGTGTCGGCGTAATCAACGCCATAACCAATACGGAGCACAAGAATACATACAAAACCGCTATCGCCTTGTCTCCGACAAATCAGGAACTGGCAGAAACATTGGAGTGGCCTTATAACGCCGCACGGATAAACATACCCATTATGCTCATATCCGGCGAAGGCGGAGGAGACGACTGGGTAGTAACGGGTGAAGGGCTGACGACAATCTATGATGATATACCCGCCGATAAAGTGATGTCGAGGCGTAAAAATACTGACCACGGAAAGACGCAGTACTCGGAAGATGGTTACGTTATGGCATGGTTTATGTGGCAGCTTCAGGGTGACGAAGAAGCGGCTAAAGCTTTCATCGGCGATAATCCGGAAATTATGAATAATAAATGGTATCAAGACCAGCGAATTGATTATCCTGAGTAAAGAAAGGATTTACAGATAACCGTCACTGGAGCGAATCAGAGAGCTCGATCAACAACGCCTGCAAGAGTATGTCGATACTTTTGACAGGCGTTTTATGATGTCGGCTGACGGGGCTTTAGCCATCAGCGTCGGCATCCGTATTTCAAAAAAGGACTACCCCTCTGTTATATCGTACAAACCCTTATGAATATCTTATAGAAAGTAAAGGCGGCTTTCTATAAGCATGCCATATAGCGAGGTGGTGTGGGTGATTGAAATGTCGTGAGTTTATCTATGTCGGAGAACCTTCTCCGCAAATAACCGAACAGGAACACGCAGCGTTTTATCTGCATTTTCAAAAGTCAATACTTGCTTCTTTAGAAAAAAGAAATCTTTTGACCCATTTGCAATATAGCCGCTGTATCGAGGAAATGGAAAAACAGTACGGTCAGAAAAACCGCAGCCAAGCCTAACCGCTTGGCTCTTTACATATAAAATAGCAAGCCATTGTCGGGACACACCGCAAGGGTATACCTATATGCCCTGAAAAGACGGGCATAAATAAGGAAAGGAAAAGTTTTATGCCAGCATTGCGATATGAACTCTTAAATCAAAAAAGAAAAACGCAGGAAACGAAAAAAAGAGTTGCCGCCTATTGCCGTGTTTCCACGGACAATGAAGATCAGGCCAATTCTTTTGAAAGCCAACAGCGATATTTCCGCCAGTATATTGGGCGTAATCCCGACTGGGAGCTTTATGCGGTATTTGCCGACGAGGGTCTTTCCGGAACAAACACGAAAAAGCGAAAAGAATTTAACCATATGATTGCGTGTGCAAAAAACGGTGATTTTGATTTGATTATTACAAAAGAAATTTCCCGTTTTGCGAGAAATACCCTTGACAGTATATTTTATACCCGTGACCTCAAAAAGCACGGTGTCGGCGTTATCTTTCTAAACGATAACATCAACACCTTAGACGGCGACGCGGAGCTTCGTCTTGCCATTATGTCCTCGATCGCACAGGAAGAAAGCCGCAAGACTTCCGAGCGTGTGAAATGGGGGCAGAAACGGCAGATGGAGCAAGGCGTTGTGTTCGGACGCAGTATGCTCGGCTACGATGTAAAAGACGGAAAAATGACTGTCAACCAGGAGGGAGCAAAAATTGTTCGCCTTATTTTCCACAAGTTCGTGGATGAAGGAAAAGGTACTCATGTTATCGCCCGTGAGCTTCGAGAGGAAGGCATTTTGCCCTGTCGTGTAAAGGAATGGCAAAACACCGTCATTCTCCGTATTATCCGCAACGAAAAATATTGCGGCGATTTGGTACAGAAAAAAACCTATACGCCAGACTTCCTATCTCACGAAAAGAAGGTAAACCTTGGACAGGAGGAATTTGTCATTATCAAAGACCATCACGAGCCGATTATCTCCCGTGAGCTTTTCGATAAGGCAAACCGCATTTTAGATGAAAAATCGCTTTCGCAGGAGGGCAAGGCAAAACACTCAAGCCGCTATCCGTTCTCCGGGAAAATCAAATGCGGCAGATGCGGAGCGAGCTATGTCGCCCGATATAAGACCCGCAAAGACGGAAGCCGGTACAAGGCGTGGCGTTGCTATGAAGCCGCAAATCACGGCAGACCGCATATCGACAAGGCCGGCAACAGAAAAGGCTGTTCTGGCGAAAGTATTCGCAATGAGGATGCGATTTATTTATTGTATCTTGTTTGCAGGGAATTGAAAATCAACCGTCAGAGAGTTGTCGATCATCTCACTGAGACGATTGACTTATGTTTGCGGACAGACTTAACAGAAACAGGCACAAGTGCCTTATCAGAAAAAATCGAAGAAATGGGGAAAAAGCGTACAGGTCTTATAGACCTTTATATAAACGGCGACATTGACAAAAATGAGTTTACCGCCCTAAGAGCCAGGTACGACGAGGACATGGAAAAACTAAAGTCTGCGATGGAAGGCGCCCGTGGGCAGCAGACAATGAAACTGAAACAGCAGGAATTGATGGCAGATATAAAGAACGCTATTGACGAGCTGATTAACGGGATCCGGTACGAGGATGAATACTACACCCAGATACTCGACAAAATGGTAGTGGTCGACAAAAACCATATAGATGTTTATTTGAAAATGCTGCCGCATAAGTGGAGTTTTACGGCAGCAAAAGGCGTTGCGGAGACTTAAGAAGCACCTGCACAGAAGCATCCGCCAGAAGCTCCCCTGCGCGCTGAGGCAAAAGCGGAAGCCTCAGAAAAACTCCATTTCTGAGGCTTCACTACCGATATCAGTCAGCAATCCCTTGCATTCTTTATAAGGCATCGTATACCGCTGCGCCAGATATCGCTGCGAAGCTGCCAGTTCTCCGTCCGGACCGCCGAACTGGCTGATAATCACCTGAGCCAGCCTCGGATTCGGAGCAGAAATATTGACCGGATACTGTAGGCGTTTCTCATATTTCCACATTACGCACACCCTCCTTCCCAGGGCCACGGATCGTCTACCCAGGTATTCATACTGCCGCAGGGGATGTCAAAGATAAACAACGGTCCCACTTTAGCCGTATAGGCTTCCACCGCCTGCTCGTATTTCTCTCTGGCTTTCTGATAATACTGTAACGCATCTTCATCGCAGGGATGCGTATCCAGATATAAAATGATATCGTCCAACATGAAACCAGCCATGTCTACCTGATGCAAATATTCATTTTTCACCGGTTGCACCTCCCCGCCGCGCAAAACGGCTTATCCAGTTCCGGGAAGATCGTCCCGCTCATCAAAGCTCTGTGCGGATCATACGTTCTTCTCCATCTCTGCCAGGGCACATAAGCCATGGCAATCTCGAACCCTTCCATATCCTTTTCTCTTCTCTCACAGCCGCAGTCAGGCTTTTGCTGCACCGGTCTCCCACAGCCACAGTCAGGCTTCTGCTGCACCGGCTGACCACAGCCGCAGCCGGGTTTTTGCTGCACCGGCCTCCCGCAGCCGCAGTCAGGTTTTTGCTGCACCGGCCTCCCACAACCGCAATCGGGCTTCTGCTGCACCGGCTGACCACAGCCGCAGTCGGGCTTCTGCTGCACCGGCTGACCACAGCCGCAGTCGGGCTTTTGCTGCACCGGCTGAGTGCAGCCGCACCCCTGCCTCTGCTGCACCGGCTGGCCATAATTCATCTGGCGTCTGTAGCCATAGCTGCCCCGGGGACGTCTTTGCTGATTATAATCCAAGGTTTTTCTCCTCTCCATACAAAACTGTGTCTACACTACCAGTTTATGGGAGAACACAAAAAAGGTGCGCCTGATCTCTCAGGCGCACCCCGGTATTCTAACCATATATCCATCAAATATGTCAGCCTACCGGATAATAATCCAACTGCTCCGTCACCGTAAACCCACAGGAGCCGTACAGTCGGCAAGCCGCTTCATTCCCTGACCCCACCTGTAACAGCATGGTATGGATTCCTTCCTCCTGACTTTCAGCCAACAGTTTTAAAAATAACCGTCCATATCCCTTCCTTCGTTCCTCCTCCGCTATCTCAAAGCTGTACAGATAGACGATTCCCGGAAAATATGCCAGCCGGCAGCGGCCCAGAATCCTCTCCCCGCTCTTTAAAAGACACTCTTCCTCTGCTCTTATGACAGCCGCTTTCTCCGCCTTTGCCCTCGCTTCCAAACCGGTCAGATGCTCCAGCGGCGCGGCCATCATCATCTCGCTGTGTGATTTTTCCAGATTCATATGGCGAATCATGGCCATGGCATCTCCACTCTTTCCGTCGCTGACCAGATGCCAGGTAAGCGCCCTGTCCGAAAGCTCTCTCCTGGCGCAATCCAGAAGCTCCCGAAAACAGCCCTTCTTCCGATAGCCCGGAAGAGTGAAGCCGGTGACCTCCGCGTGGCGGCCGTCAGGAATGAACAGACTCAGAAAACTGATCGGGTATGTATTCTCATAATAGATATAGAAACAGGGAAGCGCCGGGTCCGCATTTTCTTCATTCTCGGTGAAGGGCTCCTGCGTCACTGCCTCCCAGGCCCGGCAGGCGCGTCCCAGCGCCTCGATCTCCCTCTTCTGCTCCTCGCTCAGACGCGCGGTGATGCAAATAGATGCTTCTCTTTCCATTTTATTCTCCTATGGACGGCTCTCTCATCAGCTGCCCTCTCCTATCGGTCGAAAAAAGCGTCCAACCCGTCGGCGATGCCCTGGACCACTTTCTTCTGGTAATCCTTTGTGGCCATTTTCTCATCTTCACCGGCATTGCTCATATATCCCATCTCCACGATCGTCACCGGCACCTGACACCAGTTAATCCCGCTCATGGTATCTGTCTCCCAGACCCCGTTGTTCTTCGCACCGGCGCTGTCGCACAGATGCCCGATGACCTGATCCGACAATGCACGGCTGTCGCTGTAAATCTGACTGCAATAGGGATTCTTTGGAGTCGGACAGATTGTCATGGCGCCTGTTTTAGCCGCATTGGAGGAACCGTTGGCATGAATCCGCACAAAGGCTCCCGCTCCTGCGTTATTGGCAATGGCCGCCCGCTCGGCGTTGCTGATATTTACCTCATTGGTCTCCCGCACCATCAAAACCGCATACCCGCGGGCCAGCAGTTCATCCCGCAGCTGCAAGGATACATTCAGGGTAAGCTGATACTCCGGCGCGCCTGTGGACACGCCGCTGGTGCCGTAGGAAACCTTTTTCTTCGTCTCACTGGCTCCGGGCCCCACCGGCTCCTTTTCGTTATTTCCTTTGCCCTGATGCCCCGGGTCAATGCAGACCAGAGGGCCGTCCCCATCATAATAAATCCCTGTCCCCTCCTGACCGGACATATCTGCCGAATAGACCGGCTCCTCATCGGTCAGATAGGCAGATGCCACGTAGCAGGTCTCGCCCTTATATTCCACCCGCTTCCACTCTCCTCCTGCACCGGTTACAGAGATCTTCTGATTGGTGTACAGTTTGCCTGCGATGGCATGATCCGTGCCCGGGCCTGTACGGATATTCACGGTGGTAGTGGCATACCAGATCCCCTCCTCATCGGTAAATACCGCCTGCTCTGTCTCCGGCTGCTGCTCCTCTGATCCGTTCCCGGATTCCGGCTCGCCTTTTGCCGCGCCGGTCATGACATCCGGCTCGCTCCCGGTATCACCCGCGCCTGTTTCGCCTGTCTCCATGTCATCCGCCTCTGTCACGCTGTTGAAATCCTCTGCAGCGCTTTCCGTCTGCGTCTCACCGGGCGGATCTGTCGCAGCCATGCTGCCTTCGTCCCCCGCTCCGCCGGCTAATTCGCCGCCGCAGGCCGCCATACACAGAAGCATAAGAATCCCCAGAGAACATACCCACGCCCTTATCACTCTGCTTTCTGCTCTCCTGCCTCCTGTTAGTTGGTCTCTCGTTTTCCTGTTTTTCATCTCTCCGCTTATGAACTTCATTACAGATTCACCGCCATCTCCCAGCGTCCCACCACCAGTTCATTGTCGTTTCGTATCTCCCGCCCATGGAGACTGTCCAGCATGGCAAGCGTCTCCCGGTTATCATAACCGATGCTCCTCAGCGCTGCCGCAATCACGAAAGGCCAGATATCCTCACATCCGTCAGCCGCCTTGATGGCGATACCGATGCGCTCCTTTTTGAGACCCAGACCGTATACGGCATTGGCCCCTCCCTTGCCTACGATATTAGGATCCTCATTAATCCGGCTGCACAGATAGCCGGTTCCACGCATCATATGGGGATAGCGGTGAATCCGGGGCACAAACTCCGCCGCCGCCTGCGCCAGCCGGTCGTCCTGTATGGTGTCCAGGCACGCCAGGTTCTTAAAGGCCGCCGCTATGTTTCGCATACCCACTGCAAACACCGGCACTCCGCAGCCATCCACTCCGATCTGCACCCGGTCAGAAGAGGTCTCGCTCAGAACAGCGATCGTGCGAAGCACCTCCTGCTCCACCGGCGCATCCGTCTTCCAGTAATCCTCTGTCACGCCTCCCAGCTCTCTCTGTCCCAGCAAAAGAGCCGCATGCTTACCGGCACAGTTATGGTAAAACCGTCTCTTTACACCGCCGCAGCGCACCCAGTCAAGATATGCGTCCTTCTGTGCCGGGCAGGCCGGATTCATAATCAGCTGCTCCTCTTTTAAGCCCGCTTTCTCAAAAATCGACTCCAATGCCTTTACATGGAAGGGTTCTCCCGCATGAGAACCGGCAAAAATCACGCTCTCCTCCTCCGTAATCCCATATTTCCTGTCAAGTCCCATGGCGATCACGGGAAGCGCCTGGACCGGCTTGGAAGCAGAGCGGTAATATACCGGCTCCTCCGGATCCCCCACTGCCCGAATGACCTGAGAACGCTCGTCCACCATACAGAAATATCCCATATGCGTCAGATCCAGAAGGCCTCCTCTGTATTCGTATACCAACGGTTCATAGCTTGCCATTTTCTTCTCCTTTGACATCTTTTCAAATAATAGTATCTGCTGTATAATAATGCCTGACCGGCTCACATACCCCGGCCGCGCCGTCGGGCGCCTGTGAAAATAAAAAAAGAGGTGCGCATCCATGTCAGAAAAACGAATCCGCGATTACGGCATCAAAATCGGCGATCTGCCCTGCGGTCCCCGAAATGCCATCACCGACGTACCCGGCGTCACCGTAGGACACAGTACCGTCGATACGGGCGAACATCAGACCGGCGTCACCGTCGTGATCCCGGCTCCCCATAACCTTTTTGCCCGTAAGCTCCCTGCCGCCTCCTGCGTACTGAACGGCTTCGGAAAGACGCTGGGGCTCATACAGGTGGATGAGCTGGGCAGCCTGGAGACTCCTATCGCCATCACAAATACCCTGAATGTGGGACTGGTACATGACGCCCTGGTAGAATATATGCTGGAACGCTGCGCCGCCGACGGCGTCGAAGTCCATTCTCTGAATCCCGTAGTCTGCGAATGCAATGACGCCGATCTAAACCATATCGCCCGGAGGGCCGTAGATGCCGGACATGTCAGGCAGGCCATCGCCGGCGCAGGCGCCGACTTTCATCAGGGCTCCGTCGGAGCCGGCCGGGGTACCGTATGCTATGGTCTGAAAGGCGGCATCGGCTCCTCCTCCCGCGTCATCCGTCTGGGCGATACCGACTATACGCTGGGCGTGCTGGTGCAGTCCAATCACGGACGCACAGCCGACCTGACCATAGACGGACGCCCTCTGGGACGCGCCATTTTGCCTGCCGGCTCCTCCTCCCCGTCCCTGCCCGCCATCCGGCCGGCTGATCTGGATCAGGGTTCCATCATCATGATCGTCGCCACCGACCTGCCGGTGAGCGACCGTCAGTTACGGCGTATTCTCCGCCGGGCATCCGTAGGCCTGATCCGCACCGGCTCCTATCTGGGACACGGAAGCGGCGATATCATAGTAGGCTTTACCACCGCCTACACTCTGCCGGCTCCCGGAGATGCCTCTGTGATACAGGTCCCTCTTCTGAATGAGGATCGTATCGACCAGGCCTTCCGCGCAGCAGCCGAGAGCTGTGAGGAAGCCATCCTGAATTCCCTGGCGGCAGCTACCACAGTGACCGGCTATGAGGGACATACCCGTCCCGCCATTACGCCATGGCTGGATCAGGCGTATCCCGTATGATCTCTCCACCACAAGCCACCCGTCCGTCCTCGTCATAAAACACCGCCGCCTGTCCCGGCGTCACTGCCCGCACCGGCGTATCAAAACGGCACTCTATCCGATCGTCGCCCGCTTTTTCTATGGTGGCCATGACGCCCTCATGGGAATAGCGTATTTTGGCCAGGACACGGCGCGGCTTTTCCAGGCCGGAAAATGCCATAAAATTCAGATGAGTACAGGCCAGACGGTCCGTGAACACATCCTCTGCCTCCCCGATGACCACTTCGTTGGTCTCAGGGCGGATCTCTGTCACAAAAACCGGACGGCCCAGTGCCAGCCCCAGTCCTTTACGCTGCCCCACCGTGTAATGAATGATCCCCCGGTGGCGGCCCAGCACACGGCCATCCCGCGTGACAAAATTCCCCTTCTCCGGCTCTCTTCCCATATCCCTCTCGATAAAGCGGCCATAATCCTGATCCGGGATAAAGCAGATCTCCTGACTGTCCGGCTTTGACGCTGTGTTCAGCCCGATTTGCTTTGCCATGCGGCGAATTTCATCCTTCGTGTACTCCCCCACCGGCATCAGCGTATGGGCCAGCTGTTCCTGTGTCAGGTTATAGAGCGCATAGGTCTGATCTTTCCCTGCCGCCGCAGACCGACAGACCGCGTAGCGTCCCTCTGCGGTCCGGTCGATACGGGCGTAGTGGCCGGTGGCAATATAGCTGGCCCCGATATCCAGACTGCGCCTCAAAAGACTCTCCCACTTCACATGACGATTGCAGGCGATACAGGGATTGGGCGTGCGTCCCTCCATGTAGGAGCGCACGAAGTAATCTATGACGTTATTTTGGAACTCCTGTCTGAAATTCATCACATAGTGAGGAATTTCCAGCTGGGCAGCCACTTTTCTGGCGTCTTCCACAGCCGACAGACCACAGCAGCCTCCGTTTTCCTCCACGATGACGCTGTCTTCCTCCTGCCAGATCTGCATGGTGACGCCTATGACATCGTATCCCTGCTCCTTCAACAGCCAGGCGGCCACCGATGAGTCTACCCCGCCTGACATTCCCACCACTGCTTTCTTCTTCATCTGTCCTCACATCCCTGCATTCCGCCGCAGTTTCAGTATTCCTCTTCTTCTTCCTCTTCGCTGATATCGGTTCTGGGCTTTGTCAGGCCCTCTATGGTGATATGGTTCTTCGTCGCGTAGTCCCACAGAGCTGCATGGATCGCCTCCTCCGCCAGAAGCGAACAGTGCATCTTGACCGGCGGCAGACCGTCCAGAGCCTCGGCCACGGCCTGGTTTGTGATCTGCATGGCCTCCTGTACGGTCTTTCCCTTCACCATTTCCGTGGCCATACTGCTGGTCGCCACGGCGGCGCCGCAGCCAAAGGTCTTAAAACGCACGTCGCGGATCACCTGGTTTTCATCAATATCCAGATACATCCTCATGATATCGCCGCATTTGGCGTTCCCCACCGTACCCATGCCGCTGGCATTTTCCAATTCTCCCACATTGCGGGGATTCTGAAAATGATCCATCACCTTTTCACTGTACATCGTTCTTTCCTCCCCGGCGTTCTCTGCCGCCTTTCATAAAATCTTCATATAACGGAGACATGTCGCGAAGCTTTGCCACGATCTCCTTTAAATGCTCAATCGTATCGTCGATATCTTCCTTCGTCGTCTCATGTCCCAGCGTCAGGCGCAGGGACCCATGGGCGATCTCATGGGGCAGGCCGATGGCCAAAAGCACATGAGACGGATCCAGAGACCCGGAGGTACAGGCTGAGCCGCTGGACGCGCAGATTCCCGCCATGTCTAACATAATCAGCATGGATTCCCCCTCCACGAACTGAAAGCTGAAATTGGCATTGCCGGGAAGACGTTTCGTCCGGCTGCCATTTAAACGGCTGTAGGGAATCTCCCGCAGTACACGCTCGATCAGATAATCCCTCAGCTCACGCTCTCTGCCTGTGCGCTCCTCCATCGTGGCCGCCGCTATCTCGGCCGCCCGGCCAAAGCCGGCAATCCCCGGAATGTTCTCTGTTCCGGCACGACGCTTGCGCTCCTGGGCGCCCCCGTGCAAAAAGGAGCGGATCTTCACTCCTTTTCGTATATAGAGAAGTCCCACACCCTTGGGCCCGTTCAGCTTATGGGCGCTGGCGCTGAGCATATCGATATTCATCTCATCCACCCGTATCGGCACCTGACAAAATGCCTGTACCGCATCGGTGTGGAACAGGATCCCGTGCTCACGGGCGATGGCCCCGATCTCCCGAACCGGCTCTATGGTCCCGATCTCATTGTTTGCAAACATGACCGAAATCAGAATCGTCGTCGGACGGATCGCTGCCCTGAGCTGCCCCGGATCCACCAGGCCATTCTCGTCCACATCCAGGTATGTCACCTCCATGCCCTGTTTCTCCAACCACTGGCAGGTGTGTAAAATCGCATGGTGCTCGATCTTTGTAGTGATGATGTGGTTACCTCTGGCGCGGTACGCCTCCGCCGCCGCCTTCAGAGCCCAGTTATCCGACTCGCTGCCGCAGCCGGTAAAATAGATCTCGCTGCTGTCGCAGCCCAGGATCCCCGCCATCACATCCCGGCTCTTTTGCAGGGCTGACTTCGCCCCGTTGGCAAGACTGTATATCGTGGACGCATTGCCGTACTCTTCGGTAAAATAGGGAAGCATGGCATCCACCACCTCCCTGCGGACCCTGGTGGTAGCCGCATTGTCAAGATAAATCACCCTGTTACTCATCACTTGATCCTTTCCGGCATCCCTTTCCTCTCTCTACCAGTTCTCCCAGATATATATGGTCAACCGTATTCTGGATGCTCTCATGAATTTGCTGCCAGACATATTTGGTCAGGCAGACATCGGAATTCTTACAGCCCTCTGCTCCTGACAGGGCCTGGCAGTCCACAGGATTCAGATCTCCCTCCAGGGCATACAGTACCTCTCCCACCGAAATCTGCGCAGCCGGTTTCGCCAGGCGGTAGCCTCCGCTCACTCCACGGACGGATATCACCAGCCCCGCCTTTTTCAGCCTGGCAATAATCTGTTCCAGATATCGCTCCGATATCTCCTGCCGGACCGAAATGCTGTGAATCGACACCGGCGCCTCCGTGCTGTGAATCGCCAGATCAATGATAGCCTTCAGCCCGTAACGCCCTTTTGTTGACAGCCTCATATTATCACTCCTTAAAATCCCTATGCTTTTACTAGGAATTTCTGTAATTAGAATACCACGTGGAATTCCTATTGTCAAGGTCGGATTTTCTGCAATGGCCATTCATCGTTTGACGACGCGCATACAAAAACAGGAATTCTGATCTTCTCAGAACTCCTGCCTTCCTGCACAAGCACGAGACGGGACTCGAACCCGCGGCCCCCACCTTGGCAAGGTGGTGCTCCACCACTGAGCCACTCGTGCGTATACAAATATGAGATTGTCAAGAGCACGAGACGGGACTCGAACCCGCGGCCCCCACCTTGGCAAGGTGGTGCTCCACCACTGAGCCACTCGTGCATGTGCTGCTTTTATCCGGCGCATGTAATAGTGTACTATATACGGATTGTTTTGTCAACAACTTTTTTTAAACTTCCGTTTTTTTTACCTGCCATGTCATCCATTTCCAGAAAGCGGAAACCGGAAAGGGAAATGCCGCAGGCAGGACCCTTTCCAGTCCGGGTACGCTCTCATATCGCTACGAATGTAACGGTGACAGGCCCACAGCCCGCCTGCCCCAAACGCATCTATCGGAGCAGGCGGCCTCCTTTCACGGCTGTCTTCTTATTTCTCCGCCACCTCAAAGTCAAACACTCTGTCATGAAGGATTTCCCTGACCTCACCGGTGAACTCTATGCGGCTCTCTGCCTGGATATCGGAAGAATTCGCTCCCGCATAGACAGCCTGGGGCCTGGGCTCAATGACAAACTCTTTCTTTGCATTGTAGTAACCAAACTGTCTGGTATCAAAGGTGAATGTCAACGTCTTTTTCTCACCGGGAGCCAGCGAAACCTTTTTAAAGCCTCTCAGCTCCTTGATGGGACGATTAACGGTGGGCTGCAAGGAATGGGTGTATATCTGTACCGTTTCTTCTCCCGCTGCTGCGCCGGTATTCTCCACATCCACAGATACTCTGAATTTTCCTCCGGTTGCAACGGACGGGTCACACACCAGATTGGAAATCGCAAAGGTGGTATAGCTCAGACCATATCCGAAGGGATACAGAGGCTGCATCACCGACGGATCCGGCTGCTGACGGATATTCATGTAACCGCTGCCGGTCTTCGTGCCATAGTAGATCGGGCACTGGGCCGAGATCCGCGGGAAGGTAACCGGAAGACGTCCGCCGGGATTCACCGCGCCTGAGAGCACCTTTGCAATGGGAGCGCCGCCTGCGGGGCCCGGATACCAGCCCTCCACGATGGCGTTTACCAGGGGCTCGGTCTCCCCCAGCGCCAGCGCCCGGCCATTGATCAGCACCATCACGGAAGGGATCCCCAGCTCATGGATAGCCCTAACCAGATCTTCCTGATGGAAGGGCAGGCTCAGATCCGGATTATTGATTCCCTCGCCGCTGGTAGCGTCCGCCCCCTGTCCGGTCACCTCGCCCACTGCCAGAATGACCACATCGGCTCCGGCCGCCACTTTCTTCGCCTCCTCGATGCGGGCAGCCCAGTCCGGCGCATTGAGGCTCTTTCCATAGCTTATCACTTCGGCGCCGGGCATCTGCGCCGCAAGGGCCTCTGTCAGAGAAACCGTCCCCAACGTCTCCTTCAGATAATCGTCAAAATTCTCCGAGAACGGCTTGGAAGGATCTTTATACATCTTGGCAGACATGGAATCAATGTCAAACATTTTTTTGGCAAACTCGGCAAAGCCCTCCATCTTAGCCGCGATCTCAGGATTTACACACATCTCCAGGAAGGAACCCATCATGGCAGGATAGGCGTATCCGCCGAAGAACCGGGACAGACTGTCCGCAAAAGGCCCTACCACAGCGATCCTCTTCAGATCCTTCTTTAAGGGCAGCACGCCGTCGTTCTTCAGCAGAGTGATCGACTTCTGAGCAATCTCGGCACTCAGATCATCGGCCGCCGGATCTTCAAAGACCGCCTCCGCCTTCTCCGGATCTACGTAAGGATCATCTAACAGTCCCATCTCTTCCCTGGCCTGCAGCGTGCGCAGCACACAGGCATCCAGATCTGCCTCATCCACCACGCCCTTTTTCACGCCTTCCACGATATGATTGTACACCGTGGTGGTCATCGTATCGGAATCGATACCGGCCTTCAGCGCAGCTCCCGCCAGCTCTGCCCGGTCCTCATACATGCCCTGAATATCGATGACACGGGGGATGGAATGTCCGTCGCAGACCGCGATACCGGTAAAGCCCAGATCTCCGCGCAGCACATCCTGGGTGTACTCCGGGTTTACCGACATGGGCAGACCGTCCACCTCGCTGTACGTCACCATGACGCTCTGCATATCGTGCTCCTTGATGGCTGCCGCAAAGGGAGCGGCATATACTTCAAATAATTCCTTCTTTGCGATATTGATGGTGGCGCAGTTTACGCCGCCCTCGGATGCGCCGTAGCCTACCCAGTGCTTCGCCAGAGCGCCGCAACGCTTGGTATAGTCATCTCCCTGGATGCCGTGTACCTCTTCGCTGGTGAATCTGGCCGCCAGTAACGGGTCCTCGCCAAAAGTCTCGTCCACACGGCCCCATCTGCCGTCACGGTTCACATCCGCCACAGGGCTCATCATATAGTGGGCGCCGATGGCTCTTCCCTCGTCCCCGATGACCTGGCCCATCCGGTAGGACAGCTCCGGCTCAAAGGTGCCTGCCAGAGCGATGGGCACCGGGAAAATGGTTCCCTCTGCCGCCACCAGACCGGAGGAGCTCTCATTCTGGATAATGCAGGGCACACCTGTCTTTTGGATCACGTATTTCTGAATCGCATTGTATCCCTCGGCCGCCTGCTTCGGACCTCCCACGAAGCCGGTGGCGAACTGCGTCATACGTCCCACTCCGTCAGGCATCTCCTCCTCTGCCTTGGCCGCCTCAAACACTCCTCTGTCGAGCACCAGCGACGGCATGATACAGGACATCTGAACGGCCTTCTGTTCCAGTGTCATCTTTGCCAGAATATCTTTGACTCTCTGACTGGGTTCTTTCATGTAATATATCCTCCTTTAACATCATTTTCCCGAATAAGCGGCTGTTTCCCGCTCTCTGTTTCCTTTTGCCCTAAAGAAGCTCCTCCAGCTGGGAAAGCCTCTCCTCAAAGAGACGCATGGCCGCCTCCACAGGCTCCTTTTTACTCATGTCTACACCGGCCAGCTTTAACAGGTCAATGGGATCCTGAGAGCCGCCGCCTGTCAAAAACTTCATGTAATCATCCACGCCGGCTTTTCCCAGCTTCAAAATCCTGTCCGCCAGCGCCGCGGCCGCAGAGATCCCGGTGGCATACTGGTACACATAGAAGGGCGTATAGAAATGAGGAATCTTCGCCCATTCCAGACCGATCTGCACATCAGAGACCATATCGGGGCCAAAGTATTTCTGATTCAGATCCAGATAGACCTCGTTAAGCCGTTCCGCCGTCAGCGCCTCTCCGTTCTCAAACATCCGGTGCGCTAACATCTCAAACTCCGCGAACATCGTCTGACGGAACAGCGTTCCCTTGATATTATCATCCAGGAAATGATTGATGATATAGGCTCTCTCCGCCTTATCCTCCGTATTCTCCAGAAGATAATGGGTCAGCAGGATTTCATTGCAGGTAGAAGCCACCTCTGCCACAAAGATCCTGTACCGCGCCGTCTGCTGCGGCTGGAACTTATTACTGAAATAGCTGTGCATGGCATGTCCCATCTCATGGGCCAGCGTAAACATGTCGTCCAGCTTGTCCTTATACGTCATCAGCACGAAGGGATGCGAGACGGTTCCGCCGCTGCAATAAGCGCCGCTTCTCTTTCCCACGTTCTCGCAGGCATCGATCCAGCGGTTGTCAAAGCCTTCCTGAAGCGCCGCCAGGTAGTCCTCACCCATGGGCTTTAATGCCTTCCGTATCGTGGCCTTCGCTTCCTCAAAGGGCACCTCCATGCTGCACTCCGGTACGATGGGCGTATACACATCATACATATGCAGCTCTTCCACTCCCAGCATCCTCTTGCGAAGAGCCACATAGCGGTACATGACCGGCAGAGATTCATGGACGACCTGAATCAGATTGTCATAGACCTCCTCCGGCACATTGGACGGCGCCAGATACATGGCCCGGGTAGAGGAATAGCCCCTGGCCTTGGCAAAGAATACGGCCTGACGGATATTGGCCGTGAAATTGGCGGCAATCGTATTGACGAACTGGCCATATCCGGCATACAAGGACTCAAAGGCCGCCTGACGCACCCGGCGGTCCTTGCTCTCCATCAGTCCGCCGTAGCGCCCCAGCGTCACATGCGCCGGCTCCCCGTCCTCTCCGATGATATCCGCAAAGGTCAGGTCCGCATTGTTTAACATGGTAAAGGTATTGGACGGCGAATCCGCCATCTCCCCGGCGCTGGCCAAAAGCGCCTCCACCTCGCCGCTTCTGGTATGAGCTCTCTCCCGGTTTAAGAGCGTAAAATAGCGGTCGTATACCTTGAGCCCCGGCTCTGACGCCCGATACTCTTCCAGCGTCTCTTCCGATATCGCCATGATCTCCGGCGTGGCAAAGGAAACCGCCTCGGCTTTGCGGGTATAGAGCATCTGCGCCTTCATGTCCATAGCCTGTCCCGCCATATCCGTGGTATCCACATCCATATTCAGGCTGGCATACATGCCCACTCTTTGCAGCCGGACTGTCAGTTCCGTCTCATAATCGAGATATTCACAGAGCATCTGGGCCGAATCCCCCAGATGTCCCCTGTAAGACTCCGCCTTTCCAATCAGTTCTGACACGGCCTGCCTCTCCGCTTCCCATGCCTCCCGATTCTCAAACAGGTCTTCCACCGCCCACTGCATTTTTACAGGAATTTCACTTCTTTTTGCTACTGCGTCTGCCATAATACTTCCGCTTCCTCCTTTTAGAGATATTCTTTCTACCATTATAAACCATGGGCAGGACAAATGCAATGTCCTGCCCACATTTGGGTATGGATTCAGGAGTCCTTCTCCCTCTTTCCATGGCAGATTCCTGCCTGCGGACAGCAGCCGCAGGAGGAGCATCCGTTCTTTTTGTTTCTTCTCATCCTGACTATTACCAGAACCACCAGAAAAAGCAGCAGCACCGATACCACGATTGTCGATATATTTTTAAACACAAAATCCATTTTCTCTCCTCTCATTAAGACAGTTTCTCAGACAGCGTGCCGAATCATTCCAGATACCGTCAGGCTCTCGCCGCTGCCGTCTGTTTCCCTCTCTGTGGAGCCGGGCGAAGAAGCAGATACAGGATCCCCGCCATGGTAAGGAATGCCGCCGCCGTACCTGCGCCGAAGCCTCCTCCCGAAAAGAGCTTACCTGTCTGGAATACGCACAGGCTTACGGCATAGGCAAATACCGTCTGGTAGCCGATGGCAAACCAGGTCCATCCCCTCGAATTCATCTCCCTCTTAATCGCTCCCATGGCAGCAAAGCAGGGCGCGCACAAAAGGTTAAACACCAGGAAGGAATAGGCGCTGAGAGCCGTAAATTCCATGCGCATATTCGCCCATATCTGCCAGCCGTTCTCCGCCACCTCTCCCGCAGCGCCATAGAGAATGCCAAAGGCGCCTACCACATTTTCTTTGGCGATCAGCCCTGTCACCGTCGCCACCGCTGCTCTCCAGTTTCCCCAGCCCAGAGGAGCAAACACAGGAGCCACAATACTGCCGATGCCGGCCAGCACACTGTTATTCAGATCCTCCACCATGCCAAAGCTGCCGTTCTCCCATCCAAAGCCCTGCAAAAACCACAGAACCATCGTGGACAGCAGGATGATCGTGCCTGCCTTTTTAATAAAGGACCAGCCCCGTTCCCACATGCTGTGCAGCACGCTCTTCGCCGCAGGCCAGTGGTAGGCAGGCAGCTCCATCACAAAGGGCGCGGGATCCCCGGCAAACATTCTCGTCTTCTTTAACAGTATACCAGAAATAATGATCGCTGCAACCCCCACGAAATACGCGCTGGGAGATACCCACCAGGCCCCGCCGAACAGAGCGCCTGCGATCAGGCCGATGACCGGCAGCTTCGCCGAACAGGGAATGAAGGTGGTGGTCATAACCGTCATTCTGCGGTCGTGCTCATTTTCAATGGTCCGGCTGGCCATGATACCGGGAACACTACAGCCCGTGCCGATCAGCATCGGAATAAAGGATTTGCCCGACAGGCCGAATTTGCGGAAAATACGATCCATGATGAAGGCAATCCGGGCCATATAGCCGCAGGCTTCCAGAAACGCCAGAAAGGCAAACAGTACAAGCATCTGAGGAACGAAGCCCAGCACCGCGCCTACACCGGCTATGATGCCGTCCAGGATCAGGCTGTTCAGCCAGTCCGCCGTGCCAAGCTTCTCCAGAACTCCTTCCGCCAGAACCGGGATACCGGGTATCCACAGGCCGAAGTCCGCCGGATCCGCCTCTTTCACTGTCACGGCCTCCAGAAAATCCGCTCCCGTCACAGGAAATGTCTCCGTCACTTCTCCAAAATCGTCCGTCACCTCTGCCGTCCCGGTGACGCCGGCCGCCTCTCCCATGGCAGCCACCCCAGCCGCCAGTCCCTCGTCTGTCTCCCCCTCTTCCATCCGGGATCGCAGACCGGATACATCCACCCCTGCCTCCTCGGCCGCCTCCAGATATGTTTCCACCACAAGAGACGCCGCTTCATACTCCTCGGACGCCTCCTCATAGGCGTCTGTGCCGATACCGAACAGACGCCAGCCATCGCCAAACACCCCGTCGTTGGCCCAGTCTGTGGCAATCCCGCCCACCGTGGTCACCGATACATAATATACCACGATCATGACCAGAGCAAAGATCGGAAGGGCCAGAAAACGATTGGTCACGATGCGGTCGATCTTATCGGAGACCGTGGCTTTTGCCTGACTCTTTTTCTTATAGCAATCCTTTATGATGGAATCAATCCAGATATATCTCTCGCTGGTAATGATGCTCTCGGCATCGTCGTCCAGTTCCTTTTCGCAGGAAACGATATCCTGCTCGATGTGAGCCAGCTTCTCCGCGCTGACTCCCAGCTTCTCTGCTGCCTTCTCATCCCGCTCAAACAGCTTGATCCCGTACCATCTCTGCTGTTCCTGCGGCAAATCATGCAGCACATACTCCTCGATGTGAGCAATGGCATGTTCCACGCTGCCGCAAAAGCTGTGCCGGGGCTCCGTTCTCACGCCGCTATTTGCCGCCTCCACACAGGCTCCCGCTGCCTCCATGACACCGCTGCCCTTTAAGGCCGAGATCTCATACACCTGACAGCCCAGCTTCTTTCTCAGATTTTCCGTGTGAATGACATCACCGTTTTTCTCCACCACATCCATCATATTGACGGCAATTACCACAGGAATCCCCAGCTCACACAGCTGTGTGGTCAGGTAGAGATTGCGCTCCAAATTCGTGCCGTCTACAATATTCAGAATCACGTCCGGTCTCTCCGTAAGGAGATAATTCCGGGCCACGACCTCCTCCAGCGTGTAGGGAGACAGGGAATAGATCCCCGGCAGATCCACCACCATGACATCCCTGTGATTTTTCAGCTTTCCCTCCTTTTTCTCCACGGTTACGCCGGGCCAGTTGCCCACGAACTGATTTGAGCCGGTCAGAGCATTAAACAGCGTGGTTTTCCCACAATTCGGATTGCCTGCCAGCGCAATTTTAATCGACATATCTTTTCTCTCCTCTTCGCTTCTTTTCGTTTCACCGTCGCTCCCATTAGTTAGCGTATGCTAACCAAAAATCAAAAAAAACGGTCCGAAGGCCCTTATTCCCTTCACTCCACTGCGATGATCCCCGCATCCGCCCTGCGCAGAGACAGCTCGTAGCCCCTCACTGTCACCTCCACCGGATCGCCCAGGGGAGCCACCTTTCTCACATACACCTCCACGCCCTTCACGATCCCCATATCCATGATCCGGCGCTTCACGGCGCCCTCTCCGGATATCCTGGTCACGCGGACTGTCTCACCACACGATACTTCTCTCAGAGTCCTCATACTGCATCTCCTTTCATCCCCGGCCAGGCAGCCGGACCATATTTCCCATTGTCTCCCTCAGATCAGAATCCTGGCCGCCATCTCGCGGCTGACCGCCACCCGGGAATCCCGGATTCTCACGATCACATTCCCGCCGTTTTTGGAAATCACCGCGACCCCCGCTCCCACCACAAACCCCAGATTCTCCAGGAACTGCCGCACCTGCGGATTGCCTCCCACCTTCTTAATCGAATGTTCCTCTCCCATACCTGCCATTGTAAGCGGCATCTCAATCCACCTCTTTCCCGTAGGACTTTTTCACTCTGATTAGTCTTAACTAACTTTCTCATATAAGTTAGCACAGGCTAACCATTTTGTCAACTACTTTTTTCGCTTAAGTCTCCTTTGAAATCCTTACCTTATGTATCTGCACACTTATCTTTCGGAAGTGTCTTTGTCAGAACCAAAGCATAGGCAACAACCACAATAAAGTTTACAGCAGAGAAAAGAATACGCTTTTCTACCGTAAGCCCTGCCTCATTGGCAAAAACGCTGACCGCATTATTTACCGAATGTGCAATTATACATGGAATCAGACTGCCTCCGCTATAGAAGATGATAACAAAAAGGAAACCGCAGGCCACAGCGCTAACGATTTGATATAGATTTGCGGCCATGTCCATTCCGCTGCCGTTGAACAAATTAAGTATGTGCCCCAAACCAAAAGTAACGCTGGATACAATGATTGCCGTTTTAACATTATCTTTTGCAAGCGCCCTGAACAGAAATCCTCTGAAAATTACTTCCTCCAAAAAACCAACACAGAGCATGCTCAGGATATAACACGCCGTATCCACTGCCGGAAAATTGACAGCAAATCCAAACCAGAGATTATGGGACATAAACAAGATCAACGGAATATACCAGAGAAACCTTCCCACCGGGACATTGGTGCCGCATAAACCATAATATTTTGTCAGGCCCTTTTTCTTGATCCACATAAACAGGGCGATTGTTAAAATAGAATTGAATATGAGAGCCGCAGAACTGTTGATACCAACCGCTTCTGATACAGGATTCGCCAGCGAGTTGGCAACGCAGTAGATGCCAATCCACACCAACGCAAAAGAAAGTTCATTCTTTTCGTACAAATTATCAAACCACTTTTTCATTTGCTTTCCTCCTGCGACACTAATATCGCTCCTCGGTACGCCCGTTCCAGATGAACGGAAACAACGGTTTCGTCATACTCAAACGAGTTATTGGCGATAATACTCGCATAGCCGTGAGCAAATAATGCAATCGTTAGAAAAACTTCTTTCATTTGTTTTTCATCCACTCTGATGGCCTCCTGCATTGCAGCAAGCAGAGGTTTCAGTTCCTCGGAGTCTGTCATTTCAAGTAAACTGTTCTCCGCAACATACCCGGATTGAAACAGAAAACGGAACAGATGAGGTTCCTCGATTGCAAAGCGGATATAGTTCAGTCCTATCCCAAGCATAAAGTCCTCTGATTGCTCTTCAACATTCATCAGATAACTGGAATGAAACCCATCTGCTTTTTCATAAACAACCCGTTTCAGCTCCTCAATCGTTGCAAAATGATACATAACTGGCTGTGTGGAACAATTCAGCTTTTTTGATACGGTCCTTGCATTGATATTTTCCGCTCCTGCTTCACGAGCGATTTCAAACGCAGCGTCAATAACCATGTCTTTTGTAATCTTTGCTCTCGGCGGCACTTTGTTTTTCTCCCTTTATATAATTATTGTTATATAACATATATTATATTTAAGTTTGCCGGCGTTGTCAATCCCTAAATCAGCATTTGTCAATCAGCGGGGCCTCTATCCCCCGGAAAGCCAGTGTTTTCAAGGCTTTTGAGCCTTGCCTGCCCTTTTCCCTTGATTTTTCCCTTATGAGAAAATTTAAGGAAAAACCTCGTCAGCCGCTGCTCACTACCTTGTCCGGAAGCCTTGCGCTGGAACGCTTTGCCTCCCTGGTGGCGTGGGCGTAGATGTTCATGGTCGTGTTGACATCCGAGTGTCCCAGCAGCTCCTGCACATCCTTGGGGGCCGCTCCGTAGGAGAGAAGGTTGCTGGTGAACGTGTGCCGCAGTATGTGGAAGTGGAAGTCCTCCAGGCCGGGGGCCTTCTCCTTGGCCCTCCAGCACATGAGGCTGACGGTGCTGGGCGTTTCGATGGCCCCGCCAGGCCGGAGGCACACAAAGGACAGGTATTTATCCTTCTCCGGCGTAGCCTCCGTCCTGGGCAGCATGTAGACCTCATAATAGGTGCGGTGCTTTTCCTTGACCTCTTTGCAGTAGTTGAGCAGGTAAATAGCCCCATATTTGAGACTGTTCCGATCCTGCTCACGCTTAGCCTGCTGGATAATATCC
>JAAVZR010000054.1 GCA_022791755.1 Lachnospiraceae bacterium | reverse complement strand
TGGCCTGTATGATGACCGAATGAGCTTCATACGGTGGCCGCCAGGTTCTGCCTGTAAAGTGCATGATTATTCCTCCCTTACAGATGATGGACGCTTTTTCTATACCGCTGTAACTCTTCTTCGCTGACATTTCCTATGATTTCATCGAGAAACGCCAACAGCTTTTTCCTATCTTTCGGCAGCTGCCCATAAAACTGGTACGCATTGGAAGCTCCCATTGCCGCAAAGATGACAGGAATCTGCAAATTTTCAATGAGTGTCCGTACCTCTTTGTATTTTTCAAGTTCGCCCTCCTCTTGCCAGCTCCCGCGCCGTATCTCAGCATAAAGCTCAGAAGCGGGATCAATCGTAAGCATATTGGCCCCGATGAGCGCAGGATGTATCTGATTGCATATTTCAGCCGTCAATTTTGCTCCGATTTCTCCACGACCCGCCCCAGAAACGCTTACCAAATAAAAGAAATTGTAATGAATGCCAGCTGCATCTAATCTTTTACATTGCTCTATGATGTCTGCCGAGGTATAGCCCTTATTCATAAACCGCAGGGCTTCATCATCGCCCGTTTCTATTCCGATTGTCAGACCGTCATACCCAAAAGTCCGCAGTTTAGCAAGTTCCTCATCGGTTTTCGGGATAACATCTGTAATCCTTGCAAATGAGCCGATAGAATTTACGGACGGAAGATACTTGTGGATGAGCTCTGCAATCGCAGTCAGTTTGTTATAGGATAAAACGAATGGGTTTGCTCCTGTCAGAAACACCCGGCAGGTACTCCCGCTGTTCCAGCCTTTCATTGCCCTTTTAGCCTCCTGTAAATCACATTCAATATCCTCCGGAGGGGACATTCTGAATCTGAACGGCAAATCATCATACAAGGTACAAAACTTGCATTTATGATGCGTACAGCCCGCCGTTACTTCTAACAAAAGTGATGCCGCTTCATACGGCGGCCGCCAGATCGTTCCTGTGTAGTGCATAAACACATCTCCTTTCCTTATTCCCGCACTGTTTCCTGTGCATACAGGTATACCCGCAGGGTGTTTTCTGTGGTTTATACCAATTATACTTTTGTACATTGATTTTACAAGTACTGTACTTTTTTGTAGTACATATAATTAAACGGTACATTGATTTTCGGGAAAAGGCATGTTATACTATTTCAGAAAGCCTGTAAGCTGTTTTTCTTGCTTACAAACTTATTATACGAGGAGTGGCAGGAATGAAAAAAAGTACACTGGCTGTGGAACGCTGCAAAACCGTTTCTACCATACAAAAAATTTTAGGCGGTAAATGGAAAATTGAAATTATCTATTACATCGCCTTTAGGGATATACACCGCTTTGGAGAGCTTCGCAGACATATCGGCGATATTACGGAATCAAGCCTGACAAAACAGCTTCGGGAACTGGAAGCCGACGGCTTCATTACCCGTTATGATTACAAAGAAGTCCCTCCCCGTGTGGAATATAATCTTACGGACTTAGGAAAAAGCTTCATTCCCGTTTTTGAACACATGAAACAATGGGGAGATGAAAACCTCAACGAGTAAGCAAAGCCCGGTATGTCTTGTAAAAGCTTATAACAATCCCCTCCATGGGCAAGGGAACACATGCCCCAGGTACCAAAGCAGGAATACAGGCAAAAGGAATGCCGACATTTTTTGCGGACGACAGCGGATCGCTGGCTCCGATAAAATGCCGGCATCGTTTTTATTCTGGCAGAAACGTGCTATAACAGCAGATTGTCAAAAGCCCAGAGGAACATGTCCGGATCCGGGAGATCGGCCGGCTGTTCCCGATTGAACTTCCGGACCTGTGCGCGCAGACTGTTCTCCCCGCGTTCGCAGTACCATAAGAACTCGTTCAGGATGAGCTCGCAGCTCTGGCTTCTTTCCCCTGCATTTTCAAGAAAGTGGGGGCCCAGCCGGAACGCGCCCCGCACATCTCCGGGAAACCGCTCCAGATGCGTTTTATCCAGGCGGAGATAGTCGAAGCAGAAGCGGTCCTTCCTGTTCATAAACTTATTCCATGCTTCTGCCGCGCGTCTGTATTCATTCATCGCCGTGAGACAATCCTTTTCTGTGTCTGCGAGATTTTTTTTGAGCGTTTCCACGTGATCGGGATCGCACTGTATCCTTCGTTCCTGCTCTTTTTTGAACTTCTTCGCTTTTTCATACGCCTCTTTCCGCTCCTCCGCCTCCCGACGGTACAGCGCCTCGTACAATTTTTTCCCTGCCAGGAAAAAGACGCAGCCGCTGTACAGATCCACCGCCAGCGGAATGTTAAAAGACGTCGCTTTGCTCTTTTCGAGGGCATACTGCAGCGTGTTGATCCGGTCCGGATCCAGCATGCAGAATCCGGTGGAGTTCATGCGCCAGCCATTTGAGGCCGCGTCGGCTTCCGGATTCTTTTTATGAATCTCGTAGCCCCGCGGGCTGTTGCAGTACGCCTCGAACAGTCTCATGGAAAAGTCCCGCTTCTTTCGCGATCCTGTGGTGAAGGGCTCTGCGCAGGCATTTTCTCCTGCCTCTTCCGTCGGCTTGACCAGGGGATATCCGCTGTACTCCAGCCAGGTTTTGATCCGGATATGGAGCGCCATACGCTCCAGAAGACCGGTCAGCCAGGGCAGGTAATCTGTCAGCTTTTTGCCGCTTTTCGTCCCGACGCAGCGTTTCAGGCCGTGCAGCCGTGCGGAAATCTCTGTCCCGCCCGCCTCATGCTCCAGGCGCAGCTTTTGCGCCAGCTCCGCCAGATCCTTTTTCAGCTGCGCCGTAGTGAACAGGAGCTCACCCTCTGCGCCTTTCTTTGTGCTGCTCTTTCGCTTCCGGCACCCCGGCTTCCTCTCCTCATCCCGCAGACCTTCCTGTAACAGGAGATCCAGGCAGTGGCGCTGATCCCACATGCTGGTATCCTTATAATAGATATCGTGCGCCGCCAGATATTCCAGCAGCCACAGGTAATAGTCGGCTTCCCCGATCAGTCCCGCCTGATATCCGGCGTCATTCAGCCAAAGCGCCTCCCAGAAAGACTGGTAATCCTTCTTTGACGCTTTTTCTGACGGCTTATCTGCGGCCCGGTCCCCCCTCTTTGTGGCCTTTTTCAACAGCTTGTCTGCGGTCCGGTCAGGATTTTTCTCCAGGTTTTCGACCAGTTTTTTCCTGATCACAGGTTCATCCTTTAGCCGTGGGGTCCGCTTCATCGAAAGTTCGGGGAAATGCTCCTCCAGAAGCCCCGATATGCTGTCCGCCCAAAAGTACCGGTACAGGAAAGAATGTTCCCCTCTGTCGGTATATTCGAGGATCAGATCGCGGTAGAAATTGTCGCGGATCGTATTCACAGGGCTTTCCATTGCAATCCCCTCCCATAAGATTTCGCCAGCCGAAGAGGCCCTTTACAGATACGGCTGTACACATCCAGCGCCTTGTCCGTATCCGCCAGAGGGGCGATCTTACGCTGGCCCAGATACAGGTTCACGATCTCTTCCAGCTCCTGACTGAAATCCCGGGGGATCTGCGTCTCCGCCTTCTGAAAAAGCTCCGCAAAGCGCCGGCAGGCACAGCAATACTCGTCCTGATCCTCAAAGTTCTGAACCAGAAACAGCAGATACATGTTTCTGCTCTCAAGCTCTCCCTCCTGCTCATACTCCGCCGCCTGCCATGCGGCGCGGTCCTCCTCATCCAGCTCATCCAAAGGGCTCCAGAAATCGTCTTCTTCGGGGTCAGGGAAGGCATCGGCAAAGCTGCCGTCCTCCTCCCCGTCCTCATAAAAAAGAGCGTCGTCCTCCTCCGGCTCATCCTCTTCCACCGACTGTTCCGTCATATCCGTCTCGTTCGCTTCCTCCGGCCGTTCTGTGTCCTCTGGCTGTTCTGTCTCCTCCGGTTCTGCCGTCTGGCTGCAAAGCCGGTTTTCGGCTCTAAGATGCGGAGGGGTCAGGGCCCAGTCGTCATCCAGGGTCCTTACGTTCAGTTCCATAAAGGTAAGGTAGTGGTTGATGGGGGAATAGAGGTGGAAGCCAAAGTGCTCGTCATAGCCCCCCCACGGTTCGTTCCGGCCGGTTCCGTCCGGCCCGTCTGTGATACGCCAGCTTCGGGAAAACCGCTTTGCCTGCTCCAGCACAAAGGCAAAGTCAGTCCGTTCCTTCTGCTCGCTGCCCCGGGCGTAGAAGTAGCCCTCCCGACACAGACTGCACCGCATGACCAGATAGAAATACAGGCCGTACAGCTCCCGCCGCGTCCGAAGGTAGGATTTCACCCAGCTCTCTGAAACGTAGCGATTCGCGCGCAGCTTCTTTTCCCAAAGGGAGAGCATCTCCTCCACCAGGCCGCGGAGCTTTTCCGGACAAAACTCCCCTTTCTGATCTGTAATCTCCCGCCGGAAGGAGTAGTCGTAGCCCTTCATGTGGCGCATGAGCTCGTCCGCCGCCTCCTGCAGGCTTTGGAGATTTTTTTCATAGATTTCCAGCTTTTCCTTAGACAGTTCCATACGTATTCACCGTTCCTTTCCTGAAATGTGGATGGCGCCCGGGATTTCCCCCGCACGGTTATCCTAACACAATATTAGGAATCTGTCAAAAAGCGATTGTAAAATTTACAAACCATTTTTTCCGACCCGGTATACTGGTATTTGCAAGGCGCACATTGACAGCCAAATGACCGTCCGAAGGAGATCTTCTTCAGGGGAATACGCCGTAATGTCCGGATGGGGCAGGCGGCGCCAGGGGAAGGGAAACGCCGTGAAACGACCGCGGCGGCTTCGGGGAGAACGGCGCAAAACAATTTATAGAAACAGAACAAGGCAAAATTCAGAAAGGATAAAAACAGGAGGACGAATATATGGAACAGAATCAGGATGCCATCGCCCGGCTCAGGGCGAGCTATGCAAAAAATGGAATGGAACTCTCCGAAGACCTGAACACGCTCCGCGTCACGGCCAGGTTCCTGCCTGATGAATGGGACGATCTGACGGACGAGGAAATGGAGGGTATGACGCATGAGGAAGTGGAACAGGAGAGGAAGCGGAAGCGGGAGTATAGCTGGCGGTGGTATGTCTGGCGCCTGGCCTTCTGGCTTCAGGGAGCCGGGCTGCATGAGGCCGTCTATCTGAGCAGCCCCAGGTATCCGGATGTGGCGTACCGGGATTTTTCGGACTTCACGGAAGCGTACCTGGTTCAGTGCTATGAATCGGGAGCCGACTTCGGAAAATCCGAATGGGACGAGACCATGGGCGTCAGGCTGGTCAGCAGGATTCCAAAGGAGCTTATTGTGGACGAAGATCACCCCTATCTCTCCGTTCGGGACGGCGTGCTTTTTAATAAGGATCAGACGGAGCTGCTCTGGTATCCCTACTGGATGGAGGCAGATACTTATTCGATACCAGACGGCGTCACAAAAATCGGCTATCGGGCGTTTGCAGGGTATATGACCACCGTCGCCATGAGAAAGCAGGACGGAAGCAGAGTGGAATACCTCTGGCGCAGGGTATTTGCCAATGTCATAGACAGCGACACGGATGACAAGTATGAGAAAAGGCCGGCCTCTGTGGTGAAATACGTGTTCAACAGAAACCTGCGCCATGTAATCATGCCCGACACGGTAACGGTGATCGAGGAAAATGCATTCGATCACTGCATTTTCCTGAACTCCGTAAAACTGTCTCATGCGCTGGCGGAGATCGGGTCCGAGGCGTTCAAGGGCTGTAAGGAGATGAAGGAGATCAGCCTGCCTGACAGTCTGGAGCGTCTCATTGCAGAGCAGCGATATGGCAACAGGTACAGAGCAGCTTTCTTCCCTGAAAATTTGATACGGGTGAATTTCCTGGGCGCCCGGTGCCGGCTTCAGCCGATTGTAACACACAGAACATGGAAATGTAACGTGCCGTATACAACGGAGCCGTACACCCCGCAGTTTTTTTATGATATTTTCAGAAGTAAAAAAGACGTCGCGATCACATTTGAGGCCGGGAACGAGCGGTTTTCCTCGGAAGACGGCGTGATCTTTAATAAGGACAGGACACAACTGATCTACTGTCCCCAGTGGAAGAGCGGCGTCTATACCGTTCCAAAGACCGTTGTACGGATCGGGGAAAGAGCGTTTGCCGGCTGCGTCAGGCTGACCCAGGTCATATTCGCGGGCAGCGCGGCGACGGACATAGGGGACAGGGCGTTTGCCGGCTGCCTGGCCCTGCGGGATATCGACCTGCGCAGTATGAAGCACATTGGGGACGAGGCGTTTGCCAGCTGCAGGGCTCTGGCACGTATTGATCTGCGCCGCGTGGAGTACATCGGAGACAAGGCATTTTCAGGCTGCGCCGCTCTGGGGCCCACAGTCACGATCCCCAGAAGCTGCCGGCGTATGAATTCCTTTGCGTTTTCCTATTCTAAAAGACTGACAACATCCTTAGAAACGCTGCGCGTTCCCCGGGACACGCAGGTCATCTGTCCGGATAACGCATCTGCCCGCAGATGGGGCGGCGAAGCCGTTCCCAGAATCGACTACTATTGACGGACAGGCGCGTCAGAAGGAAGGGAGCAGGAACCTGCCTTAATATTCACATAAAGGCAGGTTTTTCAGAAAACAGGGCATACGGAAAAAGAAAGGAGAAAACCAACATGTACAACCCAAACGAAGCAAGAATCATCCGGGAATCCTCCTATGGCTACCACCTCATCCCGATCCAGGACGAGATGCTGTCTAACCGGGAGGTGGAACTGGTCGGGGAGGTGGACGCGGATGCTGTGAACTCTCTCATCCGGCAGCTGCGCTATCTGCAGTGCAAGGATCCGGAGGCGCCGGTCACCCTGTACATCAACAGCCCCGGCGGCAGCGTGGACAGCGGTATGGCGCTCTACGACGTGATGCAGGCGGTAAGCTGTCCTGTCCGGACCGTCTGCGTGGGGCTGGCGGCCTCCATGGCGGCCCTGCTCTTTGTCTCAGGCACAGAGCGCGACATGCTGCCCCACAGCCGCCTCATGATCCACGATCCGCTGATTGTAAAGACCGGCGGCAGCGCCCTGAAGCTGAAAGCGATCAGCGACGATCTGATGGAAACCAGGCAGATCATCGCCAGGGTCATCGCGGAGCACTCCGGCAAGAGCATGGAGGAGATCCTGGCCAAGACCGCAAGCGACAGCTACTTCCGGGCGGAGCAGGCCGTTGAATTCGGCCTCGCCGACCACATCATCACAAGTCTCGCGGACGGCAGATGACGCCGCGGCAGACAGGAATCCGATCCGGCACATCCCGGCATCCGCAGACGGCTGCCGGGGCAATCCATCATAACAGGAGGAAAAAGAATGTACAACCATGTCAAATCCAAACGTATTCTTGCAAAGGATGTTTTCGTCAGCAACGACACCTGGGTCACAGGGATTAACAACAATGATCTTCTGGTGGGGCCGCCGGGCGGCGGCAAGACCCGGGGGTATGTGATACCCAATATCCTCCACGCCCAGGACAGCCTGATTGTCGCCGACACCAAAGGGAACCTGTGCAGGCTGTACGGGGAACGCCTGAAGGAAAAGGGCTACACGGTTATGCATCTGGATTTCACAGACGCGGCGAACACCCCCTGGGGTTACAATCCCCTGGCTTATATCCGTGAATGCCGGGACAGCGAGACAAATGAGAACGGTGACTACTACAGCGAGCAGGATATCAAGAAAATCGCGCAGGCCGTCTGCCCTTGCCTGAATTCCAAAGAACCGTTCTGGGACCAGGCAGCCCAAATGTACCTGGAGACGATCCTTCTCTTTGTCATGAACCTGCTGCCGCAAAAGGAGCACAACCTGTACGAGGCGTACACCTTTCTTTCAAAGATGGAGACGGAAGAACTGCTGAATATGATCGAGGAGGAGTGCACGAGCCATCCTGACAGCGCTTTCACACGCAAGATGCAGATGATCCGGCAGAACGCAAGGGCGGATAAGATGGATGCCAGCATCAAGGGAATCCTGGCACAGCACCTGGACGTGGTGACATACTCCGGCGTGAAGCGGATGTTCTGCATGAAGGAACAGGTAAATATGGGCGCCTTTCTTAAAGGGAAAACGGCCCTGTTTTTGTCCGTCAGCGACTCGGACCGCAGCCAGGACGCCCTGATTAACCTCTTTTACACGCAGGCTCTGCAGTATCTTATGGCCGCCGCGGACAGCCGGCCGGACAGCCGTCTCCCGATTCCGGTGCGTTTCATTCTGGACGACTTCAGTACCAACACCGTGATCCCGGATTTTGATAAAATCATCTCCGTCATCCGTTCCCGGGAGATTTATGTCAGCCTGATCATCCAGAGCCTCTCCCAGCTGGAGAGCCTTTATGGCCATGCGAAGGCCCAGACCATCCTCAATAATTGCGACCACTGCCTGTACCTGGGAGGGACGGATATCCAGACGGCGGAGTATTTTGCAAAGAAGTTTAACTGTCAGGTCTCCACGGTCCTGAATCTGCCGTTAAACGGCTTATTCATCTTTGAGAGGGGCAGCGAGCCCAGAAAGGCCAGGAAGTACGAACTGGACAGCGATACCGCCTACCGCAGCCTGATGATGCCGGGTAAGCAGGAAGAGTCCGGAACCGGAGCGGAGTATGGAAAGGAGGCTTTATGAAAAACATGGAAAGAACGATCCTGCCGCTAAAGGAGCGGCTGAAGATGGCGGCAAACTCTCAGGCGACCTCGTCTGAGGCCGCCGCAAGGCTGGTGCAGCGGCTTTCCAGCGTACATACGGCGTATTTTTTCTGCAAAAGTGCGAACAAGGACATCATGGAAGGGCTGACCGGCGAGTTCTGGAATTGCCTGGAGAATGAGCTCCTTCATTACGGCGGCTTCTGCCACAGCTTCCGTCTGGCAATCGAGCACGATAACGACTATTTTGCGGCAATCTCATCCGGGGCGTCTGCGGAGGAAGTCTTTGACCCGTACCGGCCCGTCTGGGGCATCCGGGTCAATAACGCCCTGGTTCTGCTGGGACTGATCCTGCTGGATCACGCAAAGGGCGGGATGCGATATCGGAATATATACTACTGTACGCGGATGACGCTGAAGCAATATCTGGACGCCCTGGTGGATCTGAGCTTTCAGGAGGACGGGACGCAGGACGGGGACCGGGCTGAGAGCTTCTGGATCTGGCGGGAATCATTCTTAAAGGACAAAGACGGCGCCTGGCCCCTGAAAGAGGGTCTGGCCGACATCCTCAGGCGCTATATCGCCGCTTGGCAGAAATTCGATCATCTGGATCATATTCTCCGCTGCATGGGCGCTCTCTCCTGCTATCTGGAACAGGAGGAGGCGGGAAGGACTCTCCCGCAGGAGGAAGAGGAGCGCATCCGGCGCTTCCGGGAGGCTCTCTGCCGGTATGGCGCTGACCTGGAGGGATGGGAGCTGGTGGAGATGGATAAGCGATACCTGGATCCGCGCGGGTATTATTTCTCTCTGGCCTATGAATATCCGGAGGCTGTGCCGGATCCCGGCAGCAGAGATGTAGCCCCGGGAACTTTGCGCAATCAGATTTTCCTCTCCGAGCGGGACTACAGCCCCAAAGCCTTAAGAAAGCTCGCCGAAAAGTCGCCCTCCCAGGATCTGCGAAAGCTTTTGGAAAAGAGTATCTCCGAGGAGCGACTCTCCCGTGCCATGCGGGAAATCAATATAGCGGTAACGGATCTGTACATGCTGTTCGTGGAGCCCTATCTGCGGATGGGGGAATACCACTATGAGAGGCATCTGGAATAGGATTTGCCGGAAAGACACCAATTCTTTTGTTCTTCCTATCTGTCATAAAAGATCCTCTTTTATAGGACTTGTTGGGGCGCCCAACTTTTGAACCGGATGCCCCAACTGTTCACTCTTATTGCATTTAATTATGATATGCATTCGCCTGAATCATAAACATCTCACAATATCGACCTTGTTGTTTTATCAATTCATCGTGTGTCCCATGTTCAACGATTCGTCCATTTTCCATAAAACAGATGCAATCTGCGTCGCGTACGGAAGACAATCGATGAGAAATCAGGACGACAGTTCGGTCTTTTGCAACTTGCTTCAGACTTTTCATTAAACGATGTTCTGCTATTGCATCGAGTGCACTAGTAGGCTCATCCAGAATAAGAATGGAACCGTTTCGATATAGTGCGCGAGCCAACGCAATTTTCTGACCTTTTCCGCCAGATAACACCAATCCATCATCCGAAAACTCTTTCGTGAGCGTGATTTCTTTATTGATATATTGTAAAAACTCATCTAAACCAAGCGAATGAAAAACCTCGTTCATTTTATTTATTTCATGATCAGATAAATCTGTTTTAAACGCAATATTATCCGTAAATGGAATGGCATAACTATTATATTCTTGGAATACCGTATCAAATTGGGACAGATAATCGCTTTTTTGAAATTTTTTTATATTTTCTCCTCTGTACTCCACGGAACCACTGGTAGGATCGTACATATGCAGCAATAATTTAATCAATGTACTTTTACCTGCACCATTTGATCCAACAATTCCTACTAAGTCTCCTTTCCTAATAGAAATATTAATTTTATTTAGTATTTCTTTTTCCTGATTGTAGGAGAAAGATACATGATTCATTTTCAGATCAGGAGGCGCATCTTGTGGATTAGGCAAAGCTGAGTTTCCGAAGACGACCGTGTTTTTATATTCGCAAAAAGTTCTGAATCGTCCTATGTAAATGCTGTGTTCCTGAAAAACCTGCACCCTTTCCATGATCTTTCCAAGGTTACTGCTTACAAGAGAGAGGGCCTCTTTGATTGCAATAAAATCTCCAGGCATGAGGTTTTTGAGAACAACTATCTTATAGACGAGATATATAATGACTAGCGTATTGTTCAGATGAGTAAAACAATCACTTAAAAAATACATTCCGATAAATCTTTTGCTGTATTTTTTATGAATACTGATAAGGTTATCCATACCATTCTGAAACAACTTTGCCAAGACTAAATGAATTTTTGTAGTTCGAATATCTATTGCATTCTCTTTGAAATAACTTGTGCGTTTCACATAATTGATTTTTCTGTTTTCCGGAATGATGAGTGAAGTTATCTCAGCCCTTGCTTTATTCATCTTCGTTCTTAAAAGAGAATCACCCAAAATTGGCATAACAGCAAATATAAATAAAATCGGATCATTGAATATAACATATAAACCTGTTAAACTAACTGTAAAAATCGTTTGCAATAACTGTGAGACACTGTTGATAAATGAAATAGGACGTGACGAAGAATCCTGGACAGAATAAACATAGTCATTATAAAATTCGGAATCGTCATAACATTGCAAATCGACATCGGCTGCCTTCGAAAATACGATTTGCTGGAAGCCTGCTATTATTTTCTGATCGGATCGTTTGTTATAATACGACCAACAGGAATCATAGATTAATTTCAAAGATTTAAATCCAATTGCAATAACTATCATCCATAAAACACGGCTAAAGTTAAATGAATCCAACAATGCATCCACAATCACTTTTAGTGCAAAAACTTTCAAAAACCATGAATCAAAAGAGTTTATCAGAGTAGTTATCACAACGCCAGGGATCCTGATACAATCGAACTTTGCAATGTATTTCAAATAGTACATGCTGTTTTTTAATGAATGATTCTTATTCATGCGCCTGCCCCCTACAGATATTTTTCAGCCTGTAACGAATACATTTCGGCATATTTGCCACCCAGTTTCATAAGTTGCTGGTGATTCCCGCTCTCAACAATTTCACCGTTGTCAATTAAATAAATTCTATCTGCGTTTTTGGTTGCTGTCAAACGATGTGAAATGATCACAATGGTTTTTTCTTGAAAGTGTTCAAGTAGGCGATTAAATACTTTATACTCAGATATTGGATCCAATGCACTGGTCGGTTCATCGAGAACAATAAAATTTTTTTTGCTTGCGAAAATCCGTGCAAGCGCTAACTTTTGGTATTGGCCTTTTGAGAGGGTTAACCCATCTGAGCTGAATTCCGTTGTGACTGGTTTTGTCAGCAGATCGTCATCTGACAAATTTAAATCCAGATCAACGAGCTTCAGAGCCGCCTTTATTTTATCTACATCAGTTTGTACAGCGCTGTCCATAAGAACATTTTCAGCAACAGTGCATGGATACTGCTGAAAATCCTGCTGCACCACAGAGAATTGTTCGCGGAAACTCTGAATATTAAAATTTGAAATTGACTCATTATCGATTGTTATTTCACCGGAATAATCCGTGTATAAACCCAAAAGCAATTTTATAATCGTACTCTTACCCGAACCATTAGTACCAACTAACGCCACTTTTTCTCCAGCTGAAAACTGCAAATTCACATGGTTTAACGAAAACTTCTCGTTTTCATTATAGTGAAAAGACACATTATGAAAACAGATATCATGCATTCCCTCATTACTAACTGTTTTCTTTTCCTGATGGTCGTTTTGCATGCTCAAAAACTCAAAAAGCTTTTCTGAATACAGTTCATGTTCTTTCAATGTATTAAAAATACCTGTCAATGCCAGGATATAATTGGACAAACCATATACTGCAATGGTTGCGGGAACAACACTCGCCGGTTCAATCGACATATTTCCGTAAAAAAGCTTGAATAAAATAATGATCATAGAACCCCAATATAAAACGATTTCTTGATTATAGGCTCTGATGAACGCAAGTACACCAATTTTGAAATTATATTTGCGTATGATATTCATTGTATCTTTAACTGCGCCATTATAAATATTTTGAAGGAATTTGCTAATCGGGTACAGTCTGATTTCCAGCGCATACTTTTTCATGTAATAGGTGCGTTCGACGTAATTTTTCTTTCTGCTCGGCAATACCATTTCATTATCCATTTTAAATTGGATTTTTGTCAATGCTTGATTAAGCGCAAGTGATATGATGACAACGAGCAAGACCAGCACAACCATTTCAAAATTGATAAAACCGATTATTGCCATTGAGGTGACTACACCAACGATATTTGCCATAAGGTTTGAAACTAAAAATATACTCCCGGTTGTCCTACCCTCAATTTGGTTGACAGAAAAAGTGAATCCATCTAAAAAATCAGTATTATCCAGATTCTTCATTTCTGTCATCATCACATTTTTAATCAGTTTTAAAGTTATTTCTCTGTTCAATTTCTGACGGGCAATGGGATCAACTTGCCCATAATAAATCGATGTGCAAATTCCTCCAAGCATTATGATTAACTGGATAGCTAACACAGGAAATAAAATAGCGAAGAAGCTTTTATTTACGCTTATTCCTGTCAAAACAATATTTACCAATACAACAGAACCTAATATACTGCATACCACGCCTATTATATTATTCAATATTGTATATACCGACCAAAAAGGGATGGTTTTTATGGTTATTTTCAATATGGAGAAGTATTTACGAAATCGATTCATGTCATTACCTCCTACTCATATTAACGGGAATTAACCGATCAGGACATTCGTAATTATTCCTCATATCGGATACGTAAAAAGGCAACATAGTATACTCACTGTGCATATGTTGCCTTACATAATTTATTCAATTATGTCTGATTGAAATAAAATGACTGCAATACTCCATTGGAGAAGATTTCAAATGCAGAAACCAAATAACCTCATGTAGTAATGGTGTCATTTTTAAGTACCTCTACTTAAATTTAAGCTATGGAATCAAAACTATATTATATCCAATATTTTTTACATAGTTATATTATCACAATTAATTATATCTGTTAATACATAATTTGTAAAAACAAACTTTTTATCATGGACTAAGACAAAATAACTACTTATAGAGTCCTCATTTATTCTCCTCCTCCAATTTACTTCAAAGGACGATCGTTATTTCTCCAATGGAATAAATAAACTGTATTGACTTTCATGCTGCAATCAATAAATAAATGCAGCGTAAAGGTCAATTTATTTAATTTCGTCGTTCAGGTTTTTATTTTTAAGATTTACAAATTTTCCGCAAAATCTATGTGTAATATTGATATAGACAATTTTAATTGCTATAATATAAGAACAGGTCGGAAAGACTATGTATATCATGGGGAATATCCGTTTATGCTTATACAATTTTCTACCCAAAACCATCGCTCCATTAAGAAAAACGCAGTAATTCGTTTTGCTGCATCCAGATGAAAAGATTTGCGCTACCGAGCTCTATTCTCCGGCTGCATTCTCCCCGAGAAAGGGTGAAAACATCCAGAAGGGCTATCTGCAAGTGCGTATTCGATTGTGACGACAATACCAACACCGAACTGAATCGAGAAGGTGGCATTCATAGAATCAATACTATATCTAGCGTTGATAATCGGGAGGATATTTGCGATTCCTGTAATTGTTATTTTGAAGCATGTAGGCAAGGGGGAAGATGGGAATGCTTAAAGATTCTATCAGATCGATTTCAGTAATTTGGAAATGCGCAAAACTTCCTGTAATTTTTAAAATCCTTCAAAGTATACTGACAGCGATTTTAACACCAATGAGTATCTATTTTACACAACTGCTTATCGATAATATCGGACGTTATACAAACGGTCTGGTAAGCCTCTCTTATATTATCGGAATCCTTATTTTGCTTTTGCTATCTATTTTGTTTTTAGCAGGCTCGGGCTTTTTTGATAACTTAATTCATATATCACTGCAGCGAGGCGTAAATCGAAACCTGACTACAATTATTGTAAAAAAGTTTCTCACGGTCGATTACCGGTGTTTTGAAGACAGGAATATCGCGGATACAATGAACCGTATGGGAGGAGCTCCACAAAATAATATACTCAATATTTTTTTAAACACTTTGGATAGTTTGACACTTCTGATCACAATACTGGGAACAGCAGCTGTTTTTGCGCAAGTATCCATATGGTTTTCCATCCTTTTTCTCGTCATACTTATCCCTATGCTGTGGTTGGATTTCAAAGCGATGGATATGATGAACACAATGTTTAACGACCAGTCTGAGCAAGAAAGAAGGCTGGGGTATCTGAGTGGTCTTTTAAACACAAAAAATTCTCTGTTAGAGTTGAAAATATTTGGGGCTATCGAATACATATTAACAAAATGGAAAGTGCTTAACAAAAAAGTTCTGGATGAAAGAGTAAAAACTACGATCTGTTCTCAAAAATATTTTGCCGTTAGTGCGGTACTCATTATTCTTTGGTCTAGCTTGGTAGTTACTATTCTGATTTGGAAAATCTATCATTCCACGATAAGTATCGGTGTTTTTGTGTCGCTAATCGGCTCTGCCGGAACAATACTAGGGTTAAGCGAAACATTATCGAGAACCTTTTCTTCTCTTTCTCAAGAGCATCTCATTATGAAGCATTATTATAAGTTTCTTTCACTACCGGTTATCGATAACGCAAATAAGGAACCGAATCTATTTGACCCTTATATTGTTTTTGATAACGTCCATTTTACTTATCCGCATACCGATACCGAAATTCTAAAAGGAATATCGATGGAATTTTATCCCAACCAACGCATTTCCCTGGTAGGGGAAAATGGAGCAGGAAAGTCAACGATCATAAAACTCCTCTGTAAGCTGTATAAGCCAGATAGCGGTAGAATTACAATCAATGGGATTGACATTCAAGATTTATCTGTAAGCGAACTGAGAAAAGCGTACAGCGTGGTGTTTCAAGATTATGCAGCGTATTCGTTATCCTTGAGAGAAAATGTTGCTTTTGGAGATATCGATCAAATAACGAATGATAACGCCATTACTGAAGCTCTGCGGCGGGGGTTATCATCTGATATATTACAGAGCTTACACAATAATTTAGATGCAAACTTAGGTAAAATTGAAGAAGATGGGGTGGATCTTTCTGGTGGACAGTGGCAACGTATCGCTATTTCGAGAGCCTGCCTTTCAAACAGCGCCTTTGTGATATTGGATGAACCTACTGCGTCTCTGGACCCGATTGCTGAAACGGAAATGTATCAGGCTTTTGCCGCATTGCTAAGCAAAAAGGGTTGCATCATGATCTCACATCGTCTTGCAAGCGCAAAATTGGCCGATGCTATTTATGTACTAAAGGATGGAATTATTGCAGAAAAAGGTACGCATAGTGAACTCATGGCTCAAAGAGGTTTATATGAATCAATGTTTCATGCTCAAAGTAGCTGGTATCACACTGAGCATGTAGATAGGAGGGCGGGACATGAAAAATAAATATAATGCTCTCCAGATACTAACTAAGGTATATAGGCATACTTTAAGGGCGGTTCCATTCTCTGGCGTATCCGGGATATTAAATTATCTTGTGCAGGGTCTGTTTCCTGCGTTTACATCATTGGTCCAAGCACGGCTGTTTGACGCTGCATATTCATTAACCCAAGGTGTTGATACATTAACCATAGTTATTCTTTACGGAAGCTTGTTTGTGGTCGCATATGCCGTGGTTTATATTTTTCAGTTTATTTCCAGTATTACAATTAATGCTGGTATTTATGAACGATGCACAAGCTATTACAATATGAAAATTTCTGAAAAAACAGCGGCTCTACCGCTAATTTCTTTTGAAGATGTGAATGTATTGAATTTACAGAATAGGGCAAAGGATTGTGCTGAAAGGGAAATTTTAAGTCAAATTTATATGTCGTCAACGGTGTTTATTACCAGTGGAATCAGCGTTATATCCACGATTTCTGTTTTAGCAGCCTATAATATTTGGTTTGTTCCGATTTCAATTTTCAGTGTGTTACCCTATTTCATTGCGAGAATTCTCAGAGGAAAAGAATTTTATTCGCTAAAGAAGGCTCAGGCTAAGAAAACACGTAGGTTAGATTATCTCTGGGGATTATTTCACAACAAACAAGCTATCAAAGAAATGCGCGTAATGGGATTTGGTGAATACCTTGCTCAAAAATGGGTCGAGACGAGAGATGAGGTTAACGAAGAACTGTGGCAACAGAATATCAAAGATGGAAAGTCAATGCTGTTCTGTGATACATTAAAAATTATAGGTTATGGCTTGAGTATACTGCTGGCACTTCTTCTTGTTGTAAACGGGCATATTTCTATTGGCATATTCGGAGCTTGCATAGCCGCATTTAAGTCGATGCAGGAATCAACGAAATCTTTTTTGATTGACTTAGGAACTATGCCGGAAAAAATGGCATTTGCCAATGATTATTTTGAATTTCTTGATTTAACGGAAGATCATAATGGAATTAAGAGCATTGATGGGATTAAAGATTGTATATCCCTGTCTAATGTCAGTTTTGCTTACCCCAACAGTGACGATTACGCTTTGAAAAATGTTTCTCTAACCATACATAAGGGGGAAAAAATTGTTGTTTTAGGTGTGAATGGCAGTGGAAAAACAACATTATCGAAAATAATTCTTGGTATTTATCCACCTTCACAGGGCGAAATGCGATATGACAACATATTGTCGTCGGATATTGATAAAAACTCCTTATATACTTATATATCTGTTATTCCTCAGAATTTTGTGTCCTATAGTTTAACCTTAAGAGAGAACATTGCAATTTCCGATTTAAGGCATTTGCAGGATGACTCATTGATAAAACACTCATTAGCGTCAACCGGATTGCAATCACTATTAAGTCAAGTTGGCAGTTTGGACGAACAATTAGGTCCGGAGTTTGGTGGAAAAGAGCTTTCAGGTGGGCAGTGGCAAAAAATTGCGATTGCAAGAGGCTTATTTAAAACAAGCGAACTTATTATTCTTGACGAACCTACAAGCGCATTGGATCCAGTGCTTGAAACGGAAATATTACGACAATTCATCGAAATAGCCAAGAACAAGACTGCGGTTATCATATCTCATAGAGTTGGTTTATGTAAGCTAGCCGATAGAATCATAGTGATGAAAGATGGTCAAATTTGCGAAATAGGTACTCATTATGATCTGATAGAAAAAGACGGAGAATACAGACGGTTGTATATCTCACAAGAGCAATGGTATCGATAGGAGAGCGTTTATATTCGATATGTTCCATAAACTGTTCAGAATATCTCATTTTCACTCATCCCCTTTCTTCGCGGTAGGGGACCATTACAATAAAAACCCATGCAGAATATATCCGCATAGGTTCTTGGGTAATCAGAATTAAAGCGTTTGCGGAAGGATTTGAACCTTCGGTGCGTTGCCGCACACCACCTTAGCAGGTCGCAGGATGTCCGGGGGACATCCGCTTTGCGACGACCGAAGTGGAACGGAGAGGCACCATAGACCTCTCGGACACGCAAACGGAAAGTGGATGGGGCAGGACTCGAACCTGCGATGTTTCTTTGTGACGGATTTACAGTCCGCTGCCCTCGCCGCTAGGCATACCCATCCATGGGGTGACCAGGGGGAATCGGTTTCCGCGTTGCTTCGGTCGGCGCAGAGCAGATGTCCCCCCAACATCTTGCGCCCCCATAAGCAGAGTCACAATCTGCCGGACTACCATTGTCCTATAGTCACAGTAGCTCCTGTGGGGCTTGAACCCATCATTTCCGGCTTGAAAGGCCGGCGTCCTGACCTTTAGACTAAGGAGCCATAAGGATCCCCATAGGGTGCTGTGGTCCAGTGGACCACGCTTAACACCGACCGAAGCGGAGCGGAGACCTTGAACCCAATACCTCCGGCTTGAAAGGCCGGTGTCCTGACCTTTAGACCAGGGGACCTTAGTGCAGGCATTTTCAGCCTGCGAATCAACAATATTCTTTCTCTTCTATTCATGCGCTAATCTGCATCTAGGCCGCTGCATCTATGACCAGAATATCATCCAGTCGTACCTGCAGGACTGCAGCCAACACTACCAGATTATCTATGGTGGGCAGAGCTACGCCCTGCTGCCACTTGTATATGGCCTGCGGTGTGGCAAAACCAAAAATATCCTGTAAATCCTTTACGGACACTCCTGCCTGCTTCCTCAGCCTGTTGATATTCTGTCCTGTTTTCGTCATATCTATGGTGGGCAGATTCACCATGTCTTTCACCTCCTGTTATTAAAATTCAATATCCAGGCGGTCATGCTTTATATGGGTTGCTGTGGTCTGGTGGACCACGTCCGGCACGGACCGGAACGAAGTGGAGACCTCGGACCCATGGCCACTTGATTAAAAGTCAAGTGCTCTCCCATCTGAGCGAATGGAGCATAAAAATACCGCCTACCTCATACAAGATAAGCGGTAACAAATCCATGTTCTGCTTCCGGCAGATTTTGTACTGTTCTGCCTTCCGAATGTCACACAGTTTTTCGCCTTTTCCTTATCTTACATGAGCGCATCTTAACCAGACTCTGTTCTTTTTTTTACTGAACAGTGCCTCATAACGTTCGCTATGCAGATAATATACGAAACCATTCGCAGCGAAATTAACTGTTGCCATGATTTTTCCTTTCTGGACTCATCGGTCCGCTTTGTTCTTAACTGTAATCACTATAACACAAATTTTCGGATTTGTCATTATACCAGTAATATAATTTACAGGGAAAGCACTATCCAACAAAATCTATCACATGATAAGATAAAAAATATGAAGCCATATTCCATCGGCGGTTTTAGATTATATAATTGTATGGTAAAAAATTATGTAATCATACCAATTAGAACTCAAACAGATTGTGGACTATCCACGCTGCCGGATCTACCGGCAGTTTATCCAGAACTTAATGGCAGACCGAAGCATTCGCACAAGCGGGAGCTCCGGTCTTTTTATTATACGGTGCTTTGCAACTACGCAAATTTCCGTACCTCCTATCTCCGCATAGACGGTATCGGCTATACAGTGTATCCCGGTGAGTGGATCTGTACCGTGAAAGAACTG
>JAAVZR010000038.1 GCA_022791755.1 Lachnospiraceae bacterium | reverse complement strand
ATTACCGAGATAATAGCCTAAAGTCCATGCAATCAAAATCGCCATGATGGCTGTGCTGCCCAGCCAGATCGCGCCATTTACCGCCCGAATCACCTGTCCAACCGGGGTGGACAGACCTGCCTGCACTATGTCAATGGGCATATTATTGATCAACGATGCTATAGAACCCAGGATAATTACCGGCAGCGTGACGGTAAACGCTTTTTTAATCGAGATGATATAACGGTTTTGGAATAGCTTGTCGGCTGCCTGCAAGATGTTTTCCATGGTCATTCCTCCTAATAGAATCTCATATTGTATATTTAATACAAATTGTAGCATAAAATATCTCAAATTACATCAAAAACATTTTCTTTTTTGAATATACATCTTGAATGTATTACCATGCCAGTCATACAAACCATTTGATAAGTTGTTATAAGTCATAATCAACCCCATGGAATATGCAAACTCCCTTGGGGGTACAAATACAACTCTTATTCTCTTTTGCCCTAAAGAATATCCGTTCCTTTTCGCCTTTACTTATGATATGGTTCTCCATTCATAATCCGGTACGCCCGATATATCTGCTCCAGCAAAATCACCCGCATCAGCTGATGAGGAAAGGTCATCCGGGAAAAGCTTACCGCCTCATCGGCCCGCTCCATGACCTCCCTGGCAAGCCCCAGCGACCCGCCGATGATAAAAGTAATATGGCTGATCCCCCGTACTCCCAGGTCCCTGATCCTTTCCGCCAGCTCCACCGAGTCCGGCTGCTTTCCCTCGATAGCCAGCGCAACCACATGACTCTGCGCCGGGATCTTTGTGAGAATCCTCTGGCCCTCCGATCTCAGAATCTGCTGGTTCTGCGCCTGCGAAGCCCCGTCCGGCGTCCTCTCATCCGCCACTTCCACGATCTCCAGGCGGCAATAGCGCCCCAGACGCTTCCCATACTCCTTTAGCGCTTCTGCAAAAAACTTTTCTTTGATCTTACCCACACATAAGACGGTAATTCGCATCCGGTTCACCTCCTGGTCCTCTTCCCTCATTATATCTTTTTCCCTGCTTCATGTCAACGAACCGCTGTTTGTTAGCACTCATACAGATCGAGTGCTGATTTTCTCTTGACATTTCTCTTCACCCGTATTACAATAGTCTCCAGCAGGCCGTTCCGTCCTCTTATATTCCGGCCGGACGGCATTATTTCCATTAATCAACGATATTATAAAGAAGGAGTGACTGTAAAATGGCGACAAAAACCGGCAACCTTTCCATTAACAGTGAAAACATTTTTCCCATTATCAAAAAGTGGCTCTACTCGGACCACGACATTTTCATTCGCGAGCTGATCAGCAATGGCTGCGACGCCATCACGAAGTTAAAGAAGCTGGAGATCATGGGCGAGTACCAGATCCCCGACGACACGAAATTCCAGGTACATGTAACGGTCAATCCCGACGATAAGACCATCTCCTTCATCGACAATGGTCTGGGTATGACCATGGATGAGGTGGACGAGTATATTAATCAGATCGCATTCTCCGGCGCCCAGGCATTCTTAGAACAGTATAAGGACAAGGCCGGCGACGAGCAGATCATCGGCCACTTCGGCCTGGGCTTCTACTCCGCCTTTATGGTGGCGGACCGGGTTACCATCGACACCCTGTCCTACAAAGAGGGCGCCACACCCGTTCACTGGGAATCCGAGGGCGGCAACGAATTTACCATGGGCGACGGAGACAGGGACACTGTAGGCACCCGTATCATCCTGTATCTGAACGAAGACAGCGTGGAATTTTCCAATGAGTACCGCGTCCGCGAAGTGCTGGAGAAATACTGTTCCTTTATGCCCACGGAGATCTATCTGGAAAAAGAGAACGCCGAACCTCAGTACGACACCATTGACGCCGATGAAGTGAGGGAAGACGACACGGTCATCGAGCGCTTCACTGAAGAAGCGAAGACCGAGGAAAAGGAAAACGAAGACGGCACCAAAGAGTTGGTTGAGATCAGTCCGGCCAGGAACAAGGCCAAGATCCTGCGCCGCCCGGTTCCCGTCAACGACACCACGCCGCTCTGGACAAAGCACCCCAACGACTGCACCGAGGAGGAGTACAAGACCTTTTACCGCAAGGTATTTAACGATTACAAGGAGCCCCTGTTCTGGATTCACCTGAACATGGACTACCCCTTTAATCTGAAGGGAATCCTCTACTTCCCGAAGATTGCGCTGGAATACGAAACCATCGAGGGCGTCATCAAGCTGTACAATAATCAGGTGTTTATCGCCGATAACATCAAAGAGGTCATTCCGGAATTTCTGATGCTCTTAAAGGGCGTCATCGACTGCCCTGACCTGCCGCTTAACGTATCCCGCAGCGCTCTGCAAAACGACGGCTTCGTAAAGAGAATCTCCGATTACATCACGAAGAAGGTAGCGGACAAGCTCTCCGGTATGTATAAAACCGAAAAGGAATCCTACGAAAAATACTGGGACGATATCAATCCCTTTATCAAATTCGGCTACATCAAGGATGAGAAATTCCGCGAAAAGATTCAGGATTACATGATTTTCAAGGATTTAAACGGCAAGTATCTGACTCTGCCCCAGTGCATGGAAGACGCCAAAGAAGCCCATGAAAATACGATTTACTATGTCACCGATGAAAAAGAGCAGAGCCAGTATATCAATATGTTCAAGGCCCAGGGGACCAATGCGGTCATCCTCCCCCACAATATTGACTCACCCTTTATTCAGCAGATCGAGCAGGCCAATGAAAACCTGCATTTCAAGCGGATCGACGCCGAGAGCGACACCTACAAAGAGCAGGTGAGCGAGGAAGAGGCCGAGAGCATGAAGGCCGATGAGGAAGCTCTGAGCCAGATTTTCCAAAAAGCGCTGAACAACGAAGCTCTCCAGGTAAAGGCTGAGAAGCTCAAAGACGAGAAGATCGCCTCCATGATCACCGTCTCTGAGGAAAGCCGCCGGATGCAGGAGATGTTCCGCATGTACGCCATGGGCGGCGACGCCTCCATGTTTGGAGCAGAGGGCCAGACGCTGATTCTCAATGTCAGCCATCCCCTGGTCCAGGCCGTGCTCCAGGATAAAGACGGTGAGATGACCCCGGCGATCTGCGAGCAGCTGTATGACCTGGCGCTTTTAAGCCACGGTTCTCTCTCTCCTGAGCGGATGACTGCCTTTATCAGCCGCAGCAATGAGTTGATGATGAAGGTTGCCAAATAAAGGTTGCAGGCTGTTTGCAGGGGAATGAGGGGAGGGAGAGGGACGCCCGGTTCCTGAGGGGATTCCCGGCCGGACGCGCTCTCGCTCCGTGCAGGAGGCAGCGGCTCTAAGTTCGCGCTTCGCTGCCGCTCGCGCTCACTAAGCGCCGGCGTCCTGCAAGGGTCCGGCTGGGAATCCCCTCAGGAACCGGGCTGTTTCTTCGCCTTATCCCCCATACCCTGCAAGTGCGCGGCCTGCTGTGGACTTGCAGGGTTTTGTTTGATGCCTTTGCGGGAACTTTTTTGCGGTTTTGGTGAATGATTTTACGGTATCCGGCACGACGGCGGGATTTGGGATGTGGGGGACTTAGGACATATGTTTGATAAATATTCTTTGCTTCAACGGCTTCGGGAGCTTTCTTTTTCTGAAAGGGAATACTGGGTGGTCGGCGGCGGCGCTATGGTTTTACATGGGTTTCGCCCTCAAACACATGATATTGATTTGGGATGCAGTACGCTTCTGGCAGATAAATTGGAACAACAGGGTTATGTTGTTTTACGCAGTGAAGATGGGACCAGAAAAATCTCGTATTCTGAGGATGTGGAGCTTTTTGAAAACTGGATTGAGGGTACCGTGGAAATTATCAGCGGCGTTCCTGTTGTGTGTGTGGACGGACTTGTACAGATGAAAAAGAGGCTTGGCAGGAAAAAGGATTTGACGGATATTGCATTGATAGAAAAGGTGAGAAAAACCGGCCGCCTTTAATGACCATTCGTTTACCCGCTGTCAGGCGCTTCCTCTGCTTGTGGGACAAAGCCAAGACTGTTTTAATCTCTTGGCAGCGGCAAAGTGGCGGCAAACCGCCGTTGTGGTGTTGTCGATAAACGGCGGTTTACATATTTGCATGTGGATCTGTATTTTGGATGTAGAGGCTTGCGAAAACAGGGGGCGTCATGTCTTGTCAGAGAAATCGGACTTTGGGGAATGTAATGGAAATCGAAAATCCCTTTCCCCATTGAGATTCTGCTTCCAGCTGCAAATTGAGGTCATCTGCCATCTTTTTTGTCAAATACAGCCCCATACCTGTGGCTTTCTTCTCGCTGGCGATTGCATCACCGGTAAAACCTTTCTGAAAAATATATGGCAGATCATAGCTTTTGACACCGATGCCGTTATCTGTAACGATCAGAATATCCGCCGTGTCGATGTGTTGCACAGATACGGTGAGCGTGGGATCCTTGCTGCAATATTTGATGGCGTTGCTGAGGATTTGACCTAACATAAATCCCAGTCCCCGACGGTCGGTATAGACTGTTTCAGCTTGCAGGCGGTTTTCGATGAGAAACTGCCTTTCCTCTAAAAGCGGGATATAATCCTCCAGAACTTCTTCCCATACATCGGAAAGATTTACGGCTTCAAACCGATAATCCTTCGTGCTGCTCCCCAGCCGGGCATAGTAAAGCATCTGGGTGATATCCTGCTGAAGCTGGCTGCGGACATAGTTCAGTTTTACCTGCAAAGAGGGAGAAAGCTCATCCGCCCGATTATCCAAAATCATGGTGAGCAAAGACAGAGGCGTTTTGGCTTCATGAACCCAGCCCTCCACATATTCCTCGTAATCCCGGAGTGCTTCCTCCGTCTCTCTGACCCGCTTCTGCTTTTCCTCCAGGACGGCGGCCAGAAGAAGGAGCTGCTGCTGCTCCTGCCGACTCATTATACCCATGAGTTTTTCCGTATGCACCGCATCCGGCTCTGTCAGAAACGCCTGAAAAAGCGCCCGTTTGCGCTGCTCTCTGAGATAAACAACCGACACGATTGCATAAAAAAACACGAGGCTGGCAAGCAGAATGATTCCCGTAAGAGTCCCAAATGCCTTCGCATCGGAAAGCCAGAGGAGCAGCGCGGAAAAGGCGTCCATAGTCAACAGTAAGCAAAGCCACGGTGCGTATCGTTGCAAGGTCAGGAAGAACTGCTTCATGGCGCTTCCTCCGTTTCGAGCCGGTAGCCCAAACCACGGACCGCAACTATTTTCTGCTTCATATCCAAATTCGCCATTGTCTTTTTCAGACGGGTCAGATTCACCTGTAAGGCGTTTTCGTCGATGAACTCCGTAGTATCCCAGAGCGCCATGCTAAGCTGCTTTGCCGTCACCAAAATGTCCCCGCCCACAAGCAGCGCTTCCAATAGCTTTCCCTGATTCTTGGGAAGTACCACGGAGGAATTGTTTATATATAATGTATAAGTCCCACGATCCAGCAGGAATCCCTGCCCTTCCAAAAGATTGGAACGGCCTTCATATCGTTTGAGAATATTGGTGATTCTGGCCAGCAGCCGCTCTTTGCGGCAGGGCTTTGTCAGGTATTCGTCCGCTCCCAGCCGGAGGGCCTGCAATTCGTCGGTCATCTGATCCCGTGAAGTCAGGACCAGCACAGGAATGGAGGTTTTCTGTTTGAGATCCCGGCAAATCTGAAAGCCGCTGATTCCCGGCAGATTGAGATCTAAGATCACAAGGTCAGGAGCGAGGGCTGTCAACTGCTCTGCGGCATCTTCAAATGCAGTGATTTCAATGACTGCGTATCCTGCCTTTTCCAGCATACTGCAAAGCTCCTGTCGCATATAGACCTCATCCTCTACCACGGCAAGCCTTTTCATGACAGCCCTCCTTTCTCTGCTATTCTTCTCTCTGCGGCTGCATCAGCGTCAGCAGGAAGCGGTCGCTGGAGCGCTTAATGGCAGTCATATAAATATATTCTACCACACAAAGCAGAAAAATCATAGCGGCAGATACCATCAGCATTTCTCCCTGTGTCTCCCGCACCCGGGAGGAAAGCAAGCCGGTATACAGCGCCTTAACTCCAAAGAGGCTGCTGACGGCCGCCACGCAGACAGGAAGCCCCATAAACCAGCTGATCTGCTTTCTGGCAGAGGCACATATGGTTTTGTACGTGGCCCCCAGGCGTACCAGCGTCTGATATCTTCGTCCGGTCTTCTGCTGATTCATCAGGAACTGAACTCCCATGATGGTGTTTGCAACCACCAGGAAGATAATTGCAAGATAAATGGTGATGTAGCTGGCGGCCACCATGTAGAACAGATGCCTGCCTATATTTTGCAGATAGCTTTCGTATTCAATGCCCACATTCTCCAGACCGATTCCCGCAAGCTTACCGTTGAGGTCAGAGATGGCAGTCATAAGGCTTGCTCCCTGGGTTGCCTCCCGGCTCATAATACCGTTGATATAGGTATCATAGTCCCCCTGTGTATAGTGCAGAAATTGCTTATCCGGCAGGATCAGAGCAAAGGACAAGGTAATGGATCGGTCCGTCACAAAGTTGACGGACTGGACTTCCCCGGTCAGATAGATGGGGGTCCCATCCAGCAAAGCGCCCGGGCACCCGGAGAAAATCTCATTTAGCATGGTAACTCTGACCGTATCGGCAAATTCGGCATCCTGATAGACGGCGGCTTCATTCGCGGCCAGAGTCAGCGCCGGCTTCCCGGCAGCCTCTAACAGGCGGTTATAGTCGGACAAACAGATGAGATAAGGAAAGCCCGTATAGCTTAGATTGTTCAGAAGGATATCCCGTTCCTCCGACTGGGGAAGGCTGCGCAAGGACTCCATAACAGAATTCATCCGAAAAACGCCTTCATAATTCTCTGTGGTGCGGACATGTCCAATCCGCATTTCAAAGAGCTGGGAGAATTGACTGTCAAGGCCGTTTTCTTTCAGTATCTCCTGTAAACGGGGAAGAGCTTGCTGAGGATTTTCTGTGTTATAATCCCGAAATGTATAATCCAGCACATGCTCCCCGGCCTGCCTGTTCGTGCTGGCAATCCCGATACCGGCGCCAAAGCAGCACAGAGCCGCCAGAATCAGCAGGGAGCTGATGGCCATGGAGGTGGACTGATGGATCACATTCTCCTGGATTTGACGGAAGGTAAACACATGAAGCCTCCGATTTGTTTTTCCTGTCTTTACCAGCAGAGCAATCATCGTCCGCATCCCATAGAACAGCAGAATGGTTCCCAACAGGCCCAATAAAAGCGTAAGGAGCATACTGCCGGTCTTATGCCAGGCCCATCCCCCGATGGCCAGGCAGTAGGCGGCAGACAGCAGCACAGCGCCGCAGGCTGCACAGAGTCCATATACGATCGCAGGCGCCTGTTTTTTTTCATTTCCGGAAGAGCTTGCCAGCAGAGAACCGATTTCCTGACGGCTGAACTTCCCGCTGAGGCTCAGAAAAGCTGCCAGCTTAATGGCGAGAAACCCGACGACGGTGAAGCCGATAGCAGGCAGGGAAAGGGTAAACCGATGGCCCAGGATCCCCATACCCACCAGCTTGGCGGTGACAAGGCTGATGATCTCAGAAAGCAGTACCGCTGTCGGCAGCCCGATCAGAAGAGCCAAAATGTTGTTCAAAAAATCCTCTGCAAGAAGCATGGTAAAAAGCTTGCTCCGGCGCATCCCCATCATCAGATAGACGCCGAACTCTTTTCTGCGGCGTTCCATCTGATACTTACAAGCAAAATAAATCAGAAAAAACAGAATGCCCAGCGTCATCCCATAGAAAACGGGAATCATCAGCAGAAGCTGATTTACTGCATCGCTTTCCATCTCTGCAAGGAAAATCATGACATCCTGCCTGGACAGGGAGAGAATAATATAAAAAGCCACAATAGAAATCACCAGAGATGCGAAAAACAGTCCGTTTTCTTTTCTCCCTCGTCTGCTGTTTCTAAAAATCAAATCAGAAAACATGACTGCTGCCACCTCCCAACTGTGCCATGACCTTCAGAATACGCCCATAGAAATCCTGCTGGCTCTCGTCTCCACGGCGAAGTTCATGGAATATCACGCCGTCCTGGATAAACAGGATTCGCTTGCAAAAGCTGGCGGCATTGGAATCATGAGTCACCATCAAAATGGTGGCCTGTTCGTCCCGGTTCAGGCCGGAAAGCTTTTCCATGATGTTCTTCCCGTTCTTACTGTCCAGCGCGCCTGTCGGTTCGTCGGCAAGGATCAGCTTCGGATGGAGGATCATGGCTCTGGCCGCGGCCACACGCTGCCGCTGACCGCCGGACATCTGGGTAGGAAATCTGTCAAGCACTTCTGTGATTTCCAGATATTCAGCCAGCTGGTTCAGGCGAAGGAGACTTTCTTTTTCCGCCACGCCATGAAGCGAAGTGGGCAGCAAGATATTCTCCCGACCGGTGAGATTATCCAGCAATTCAAAATTCTGAAACAGATACCCCACGGTTTGCCCCCGGTATGCGGCCAATGACCTGCCGCGGAGGGACTGCAATTTCTTTCCTTCCATCACGATACGTCCACCGGTGGGGGAAATCACCGTTGCAATGCAGTTAAGCAGCGTGGACTTGCCGGAGCCGCTGCTTCCCATGATCCCCAGGAATTCTCCGGGCATTACCTGAAAGGTGATTCCGTCCAGTGCCTTGGTTTGGTTCGGCACATTGCCGTAGGTCTTGGTTAAGTTTTCAATATCCAAAATCGGTTCCATTTGATTACCTCCTGTGTTTTCTGATCAAATGGTAACACATAACTCCGGAAAATTACACTTACAGTCGCTGTAAGGTTCAGTAGACATAAATTTTTGATATAAGCAAAGGCCAAGGAAAAACCTCAGCCTTTGTCACATGTACCCGTTTCTGCGGTATTTTTTCCTGACTCTGTTTCCCACATTCAAAAGATAATGTCTGCTACAAATTGACAATCTTCTCCTCGTATATTTCTCTCTCCTTTTCCCGATACTACTACCGCATCACCATTATTTCAACATGATATAAACCCCATCAGACGAAGTCCTCCCGTCCCGTCAGGGACATAAAGGAAGGGGACCCGAATGGGTATACCAGAAAGGAAAATCATATGCAGGAGATCAAAAAAACCGAACCCAGGAGATACCCGAAGGAGTATCCCCATCATCCGGAAAAATATACGCAGGAAATCGTGGCCATCGACCGCATCGAATTTGCCGGCGTCGACGACTCTTTCTCTGACTGTCACCGTCAGCCAAAGCCCGCAATCAGGCAGGAGGAAGGGCATGAGGCCCTGGTGCGCCAGGAATCCGATTACGATGATAACAATAAGGCCGCGCCGGATAATAATCTCTTCTTTGAAGAACGCAGCAATCCCCTGAGCAGTAAAGGAAACTAGCGTGCTGTCCGGATTCGATTCAGGCAGCACACCAGAGAGCCCGGATCAGCTTTTCATAGACCGGCAGCATGTCAGGCTCCGACACCTTTTCTGCCAGCTCTCTCACCGCGATCCAGCCCACGCGGCTGTTCTCGTCCTCCTTGGCACGGATCGTCTCTTTCTCATCGGCCTCGAACAGGTAGCTGAAATTCAGATGCTGATGGGCGCTCACATAGGCTCCCCGCTTCACATGTCCCCACACAGGCAGCACATCCACCGCAGCCAACCCGGAGCCTATGAGGCTCAGCGTCCCGATCCCAGTCTCCTCCCTGGCCTCTTTAAGCGCCACTGACAGCATATCTTCCTCTCCGTCCGCATGGCCGCCGGTCCAGGACCAGGAACGAAAGATATTGTGATAGGCCATCAGCACCTTATCCCTGTTTCGATTAAATATCATCGAAGAAGCTGTCATATGGGCAAATACATTCTTCCTGGTCAGGATCGTGTCCGGAAACGCGCAGATATAGGCCAGTATGGTCTCCCGGTCCGTTCTCTCCTGTTCGTTCTTTGGCTGATACGCCATTAGCTCATCCATATAATTCATGTATTCTACTCCCTGCCAAATTCCGACAGCCGAAGCCCCGGATTGCGGTCCAGAACCATCCCCACGCTCCAGCTGTTCACAAACAATAAGAGCGGGTTATCCTTCAGATCTTTGATCCGCTTCATATCGGAGGTTCCCTGTATCTTATTTACATCGATCTCTTCCCTGTTCTCGATCCAGCGGATGTGCTCATAGGGGAGATTCTCCAGACGTACCTCCACATTATATTCATTTTGCAGCCGGTACAGAAGAACATCGAATTGCAGCACTCCCACCACACCCACGATGATCTCCTCCATACCAGTGTTGAATTCCTGAAAAATCTGGATCGCGCCTTCCTGGGCGATCTGGCTGATTCCCTTGACAAACTGCTTGCGCTTCATAGTATCCATCTGACGCACTCTGGCAAAATGTTCCGGCGCGAAAGTCGGAATCCCCTCGAACCGGAAGCGCTGGCTGCCTGTACACAGCGTATCGCCGATGGCAAATATCCCCGGATCAAACACACCGATGATATCCCCGGCGTAGGCCTCCTCCACGATCTTGCGATCCTGGGCCATCATCTGCTGAGGCTGGCTCAGGCGGATCTTCTTACCGCCCTGGATGTGATTCACCTCCATCCCCGCCTCGAAACGGCCGGATGTGATTCTCATAAAGGCGATGCGGTCTCTGTGAGCCTTGTTCATATTGGCCTGGATCTTAAAGACAAAGGCTGAAAAATCAGGACGGAACGGATCGATGAGGCCCGTATCGGACATCCGCGGCAGCGGCGACGTGGTCATGGACAGAAAATGGGTCAGAAACGTCTCCACACCGAAATTTGTCAGAGCCGATCCGAAAAACACCGGCGAGATCTCTCCGGCCCGCACCGCCTCCATGTCAAACTCCTGGCCCGCACCGTCCAACAGCTCGATCTCCTCCAGCAGCTGTCCATAGTAATCCTGGCTCACCACCGCCATGGCCTCGGGGCTGTCCACAGGGATTTCTCTGGAATCGATCTCCTTTTGGCCGTTCATGGCTGCCGTAAAGGTGGTAATCGTCTTCTTATCCCGATCATAGACCCCTTTGAAATTCTTGCCGCAGCCTATGGGCCAGTTGATGGGGCAGGTCTGGATGCCCAGCACATTCTCAATATCATCCATCAGTTCAAAGGGATCGTTGGCCTCCCGATCCATCTTATTGATAAAAGTAAAAATAGGAATATGGCGCATGACACAGACCTTAAACAGCTTGATGGTCTGGGCCTCCACACCCTTGGAAGCGTCGATGACCATGACTGCCGAGTCCGCCGCCATCAGTGTGCGGTAGGTGTCCTCCGAAAAATCCTGATGTCCCGGGGTATCCAGGATGTTAATGCAGTAGCCGTCATAATTAAACTGCATCACCGAGGAAGTGACCGAGATTCCTCTCTCCTTCTCGATCTCCATCCAGTCTGACACAGCATGACGGGCCGCCTTGCGCCCCTTCACCGATCCTGCCAGATTGATGGCGCCGCCATAGAGAAGGAACTTCTCCGTCAGCGTCGTCTTTCCGGCATCCGGGTGGGAGATGATGGCAAAGGTCCGCCGTTTTGTTATTTCTTCTGTTAATGTACTCGTAGACAAGGGTCTCTCCTCCTTGGATTTCATTTACTCTCTAAAACAAAGGCGCAAACAGCCTCATGAAGCGCTGCAACACGCGGACAGGGAATGAAAAAGAACGGCAAAACGCCAGATCCATCTCAGCGCACCGTGCCATGGTCTCCAGGTAGTCCTTCTTCAGCTCCTCCACCGCCGTCGCCCGGTACAGAAATGTACCGCACTCAAAATGCAGGTACAGGCTCCTGTAATCCAGATTGATGGTTCCGATCACTGCCAGCTCATCATCCACCAGAAATGTCTTGGAATGAAGAAAACCCGGCAGGTATTCATAGATCCGCACACCGGCCTCGATCAGCTGGCCATAATAGGAGCGGGACAAAAGGAAAATCAGCTTCTTATCGGGTATATGGGGCATCATAATCCGCACATCCACGCCGCTCTTCGCCGCCAATGTCAGGGCTGTCATCATTTCATTGTCGATGAGAAGATAGGGAGTCGCGATATAGACATAGCGGGTGGCATGGTAAATCATGTTCAGATACACATTCTCTCCCACTGTCTCCATATCCATCGGATTGTCGCAAAAGGGCTGTACAAACCCCCGGCTCTCTCCCGGTATCTCGCGGATGGGGCGGTACTCCTCCACGTTCTCCTCGGTCATGCGTACCGTATTCCACATCTGTAAAAACATGACCGTCAGATTCCACACGGCTTCTCCCCGCAGCATAACGCCGGTATCCTTCCAATAGCCAAAGCGAACCACCCGGTTCATGTACTCATCCGCCAGGTTAATCCCTCCGGTAAAGCCTGTGTCTCCGTCTATGACCACGATCTTTCTGTGGTCCCTGTGATTCATGATCGCCGAGATCACCGGCACAAAGGGGTTGAACTTATGGCACTTTATCCCGTATTCCTCCAGCTCCGCCGGATACCCCTTGGGCAGCCTCTGAATGCAGCCCACATCGTCGTACAGAAGCCGCACTTCCACACCGACAGCCGCCTTTTCCTTGAGAATCTCCAGTATGGTATCCCATACATAACCGTGTTCGATGATGAAATATTCCAGAAAAATAAAGCGTTTCGCCTTCTTCAGCTCTTCGATCAGCGCCGGAAAATAGACCTCCCCGCAGGACAGAAAATGCGTCTCCGTATTTTGACAGACCGGATACCCGGCCTTCCCGCGGATATAGGCTACCTGCCTGGCCACGGCCGCATTGGCCGCCGCGATCTCTTTCTCCGTCTTCGTGTCCTGCACCAGCGTCTCTCTCAGTTGTTCAAAGATCATCTCGTGACGGTGCTCCGCGCTGGCAAAGAGCCGCTGCCGGCCAAAGAGCATATAGAGAATAATTCCCACAAAGGGCACCGACAAGATCAGGATAATCCAGGATAATTTAAAAGAAGAATTCCCCGGCTTTCCCGCGATGTGAACCGACAGCACCCAACTGGCCCCCACCAGAATCAGGGAGGCCAGCCTGTGATACTGGCTGATGGTCCATATGGAACCGATCAGCCATCCCAGCTGCAGCACTATGGCCAGAGCCACCAGCACCACCCGGCTGGTCAGAAACTTAAAAAACTTATGCATAATCTCTCATCCGGTCTAATAATACATGGGCCACCTGCTCCTTCGTCATCAACGGCAGAGCCTCGGCCCCCTTTTTCGTCAGTAATGTCACCCGGTTCGTATCTGTGCCGAAGCCGGCCCCCTCCTCCCGCAGGTTATTGGCGGCGATCATATCCACCTTCTTCTTTTGGAGCTTGGCGGCCGCGTTGGCCTCCATATTCTCCGTCTCCATGGAAAAACCGCAGATCACCTGGCCAGGCCGCCTGTTCTCCCCCAGAGCCGCCAGAATATCCTTCGTCCTCTTTAAGGCAATGGACAGATCTCCCTCCGTCTTCTTCATCTTTTCTTTCGCGGTCTCAGCCGGACAGTAATCCGCCACTGCCGCTGTCTTGACGATGAAATCCTGTTCACCGGCCGCCGCCATGACCGCCTCATACATATCCGCCGCCGAGACCACGGAAACCAGCTTCACAAAAGGCGGCGCCTCCAGAGCCACCGGTCCGCTTATGAGCGTCACCTCCGCTCCCCGGCGCATGGCGGCGGCAGCAACCGCATACCCCATGCGTCCGCTGGAATGATTCGTGATAAAGCGTACCGGGTCGATGGCCTCTCTGGTGGGACCGGCCGTCACCAGCACCTTCTTTCCCGCCAGATCTTTCTCACAGGCGATCTCCCGCAGTACATACTCGACCAGCAGCTCCTCCTTTGGCATTCTCCCGTCTCCCACGTCCCCATTGGCTAACATCCCCCGCTCCGGCGCCGCGATCTCATACCCAAAGCTCTCCAGACGTCTCAGATTGTCCTGGACGATGGGATTGTGAAACATATTGTGATTCATGGCAGGGGCAATGATCTTCTTGCAGGTACAGGCCATGATCGTGGTGGTCAGCATATCGTCAGCGATACCGCAGGCCAGCTTTCCGATCACATTGGCCGAGGCCGGGGCCAGAAGCACCACATCAGCCCGCTTTGCCAGGGCCACATGCTCCACGCTGAACTCAAAATTCCGGTCAAACGTATCCACCAGACATTTTCTGCCGGTGAGAGATTCAAAGGTAATCGGATGAATAAAATTAGTGGCATTCTCTGTCATCAGCACTTCCACATCAGCTCCCAGCTTTTTAAAGCTCCGGGCCAGATTGGCGCTCTTATAGGCTGCGATGCTGCCGCTGACCGCCAGCACCACTGTCTTCCCTTTCAGCATGATATCCTGTATCCTCCTTCGCCGCAAAGACTTTTTTCGATTGTACTTCTTCCAATAGTATGCTATAATCGCCTGGAAATCATGACTGTACGTCTGAAGAAAGGAACAAAAAATCATGATTCTGGCATTGGATATCGGCAATACCAACATCGTCATCGGCTGTATTGATGAACATAAAACCTATTTCGTGGAGCGTCTGCGCACCGACACCAATAAGACGGAGCTGGAGTATGCCCTGGATCTGAAGAATGTCCTGGAGCTCTACGGCATCACCAGAGAAGATCTGGAGGGCGGCATCATCGCCTCCGTAGTCCCGCCTGTCTCTACCACCTTACAGCGCGCCATAGAGAAGGTCACCGGCAAAAGACCGCCTTTAGTGGGTCCGGGCATCCGCACCGGGCTCAATATCCGGATGGATAACCCGGCCTCCGTAGGCGCCGATCTGATCGTCGCCGCCGTGGCTGCCGTCCATGACTACACGCCGCCTCTCATTATCATCGACATGGGTACAGCTACCACCATGACCGCTGTGGATGAGAAGGGAAACTATATCGGAGGGGCTATCATACCGGGATTGCAGGTGTCCTTAGACTCTCTGGTAAACCGTGCGGCTCAGCTGACTAAAATCGGCCTCGATAATCTCAAACAGGTCATCGGTAAAAATACCATCGACTGTATGAAGAGCGGCGCCCTCTATGGCAATGCCTCCATGATCGACGGTATGATCGAACGCATGGAGGAGGAGCTGGGGCAGGAGGCCACCGTCATCGCCACCGGCGGGCTTTCCCGTTTCGTCGTCCCTCTGTGCCGGCGGAGCATTATCATCGACGACGGTCTTTTACTCCGTGGATTATGGATGATTTACCGCAAAAATCCGTAAGCTTTATTTTACCATAGATTCGGCGTTTTGTAAGCCCTTTTTTCGGGAAATTGCCCGAAAAGAGGAGGCCTTATGCTTTGAACAGGCCGGATCAATTAAAATCGGAATGGAGATTTGTATGAAAGAAAAAAATATAAAGAAGGAAAATAGGAGCAGGGATGCCCGCAGGCACAGCTGGAAATATGATCTGATCCTGTTGGCATTTCTGGCTGCGGCAGGCATCGGAATCTTTCTGTTTTACCGGATTAAGGCCAGGCCAGGGGATGACGTTTCCGGGACAGAACCCGTCTATTATGTGCAGGTGGAAGTCAACAGCCGCGTCGAACAGCTGATTCCCCTGACCGCCCACGGGGACTATACCTTCTCCAATATTTATTCTAAGGGAGAAAATGTGTTGCATATCGAAGACGGAGGCGTGTCCATGATAAGCGCCACCTGCCCGGACCAGGTCTGCGTCTATCAGGGTGTCATCGAGCCTCCCACCATAGTTCCTATCGTGTGTATGCCCAATGTCGTCTATGTCAGTATCGTGGAATCCTCCGAGATCCGCTGGGACGGTATTCGTGAAGAGATTGTGCCAAAGGAACTGCGGGGACTTTATGAAGCCTGGCTGGAATCCACGGCCGTGGAGTAATTTATTGAATCAAACAGGCAGCTGTGCCCATAGCATCCGCACAGCTGCCTGTTTTCATGTCAATCCTTCCTCTTAAGCGCATCCTGCCCTACAGGCTATCAGGCCAGATCCTCTCCGTCGGAAGCGATCACCTTCTTATACCAGTGGAAGGAATCCTTGCGGGCCCGATGCATATCGCCGTTGCCATCGTTATCTCTGTCCACATAGATAAATCCGTAGCGCTTCTTCATCTCGCCGGTGGAGGCGCTGACCAGATCCACACAGCCCCACATGGTATAGCCCATGACCTCCACGCCGTCCTCGATGGCCTCCTTCATGGCCTCGATATGGCTGCGAAGGTAATCGATGCGATAGCTGTCATGGATACTTCCATCCTCCTCCACCACATCGTTGGCGCCCAGGCCGTTCTCCACCACCATCAGCGGAATCTCATAGCGGCCATAGACCTCGTTCAAATAGGTGCGCAGGCCCTTCGGGTCGATCTGCCAGCCCCAGTCGCTGGCTTTCAGGTAAGGGTTCTGAATCCCCATCATCATATTGCCCTTGCCCTTAGCCACCTCCGGGTCCGCACTGGCACAGCTGCTCATGTAGTAGGAGAAGGAATAGAAATCCACGGTTCCGTTCTTCAGAAGCTCCTCATCGCCCTCTTCCATCCGGACCTGAATCCCATTATCCGCAAAGTAGCGCCGCGCATAGTAAGGATAATGTCCTCTCACCTGCACGTCTCCGCAGAAGAAATTGCCCATGTTCATCTGATCCTGAGCCTTCTTTACGTCCTCCGGCTTGCAGGTATAGGGGTAAGCCATGGATCCGGCGATCATGCAGCCGATCTTGAAATCAGGGTTGATCTCATGACCCAGCTTTACCGCCTTAGCGCTGGCCACAAACTGATGATGCAGAGCCGTAAAGCGCTCGGAAGCCTCTTCTTTCGTCTCGGTAGCTCCGAAGTTCCAGTCGCCCTCCTCCATCATCATCCCTAAGCCCAAGGTCTTACCGAAGGGATTCATGCCGATATTGATCTCGTTGAAGGTCAGCCAGTATTTCACCTCATTCTTATACTCGGTGAAAATCGTCTTGCAGTAACGCAGGAAACACTCAATGGTCTCACGGCCGGCCCAGCCATTATACTTTTCTGTCAGGCCAAAAGGCGTCTCATAGTGGGAGATCGTCACCAGGGGCTCAATGCCGTTATCATGGCACTCTTTAAATACGGTATGATAGAAATCGATCCCTTCCTGGTTGGGAGTCTCGTCGTAGCCATTGGGATAGATTCTGGCCCAGTTGATGCTCATGCGGAACACACGGAAGCCCATCTCCCCCATCAGCTCGATATCTTCTTTGTGATGATGATAGAAATCCACCGCCTCATGGCTGGGATAATAGGTGCCCTCCTCGATCTTATGAGTAAAACGACGGGGAGTGCTGACCGTGCCTCCGGTCATATGGTCAGATGTACTGGGACCCTTTCCTCCCAGATTCCATCCGCCCTCATACTGATTGGCTGCCGTTGCTCCTCCCCACAAAAAATTCTTAGGAAATCCCATTGTCTTATCCTTCCTTTCTCTTCATGATATGATGATATCAGAGGCAGAAGCCCGTGCGGCTCTGCTCCGATGCCTTTTCCGTACTCTCAGGGCCGGATCAGTCCAGATCCTCACCGCCAGAAGCGATCACCTTCTTAAACCAGTAGAACGAATCCTTCCGGCTTCTGGCATAGGTGCCCTTGCCCTCGTCGTCCTTATCCACATAGATAAATCCGTAGCGCTTCCTCATCTCGCCTGTGCCTGCCGACACCAGATCGATACAGCCCCACATGGTATAGGCTAACAGATCCACTCCTTCCTTCACTGCCAGATCCATCTCTTTGATATGTTCTCTCAGATAATCAATCCGGTAGGGATCGTGGATACTGCCATCCTCCTCCACCTTATCATACGCGCCCAGACCGTTCTCTACCACCATCATCGGCTTCTCGTAGCGGTCATAGAGCATCTCCAGATAGTAGCGCAGGCCCACCGGATCCAGAGCCCAGCCCCAGTCGGAATAGGTCAGGTACGGATTCTTCGCCCCGGCGGAGAAATTCCCGCTCACCTTCTCTGTCACTTCGTGGGTCGTGACCACGGTGGACATATAATAAGAGAAGGTGTACATATCCACACAGCCCTCCTGCAGATCCTTCAGATCCTGCTCTGTCATATCTAACCGCACATGGTGCTCATCCCACAGCCGTTTGGCAAAGGTGGGATATTTGCCCTTGCACTGCACATCGCCACAGTAGAAGATCCCCTTCTCCCAGGTATGACGGTTCAGCATGATATCCTTCGGATCCGAGGTCAGCGGGTAAAACGTAATACCACAGATCATGCAGCCGATCTGATTCTCCGGATCGATCTCATGGCCGGTCTTCACCGCGTGGGCGCTGGCCACAAACTGATAATGCAGCTGCTGGTAAGCCGACTGATACATCTCGTCGGTGGCCGTATTTCCAAACAGCTCCAAAAACATGACCGTGTTATTGATCTCATTGAAGGTCAGCCAGTATTTCACCAGTCCTTTATACTCTGTAAAACAGGTCTTTGCAAACCGGTCAAAGAAGCCGATCAGCTTCCGGTTGTTCCAGCCGCCGTAGTGCTCTTCCAGATACAGAGGCGTATCAAAATGGGAGAGCGTCACCAAAGGCTCAATATTGTATTTGCGCAGCTCCGTAAATACATTGCGGTAAAACTCCACACCCTTTTCATTGGGAGTCTCCTCGTCGCCGCGGGGGAAGAGACGGCTCCAGGAGATGGACATGCGGAAAATCTGAAATCCCATCTCCGCCATCAACGCAATGTCCTCTTTATAGTGATGATAAAAATCAATTCCGTCATGGTTCGGATAGTAATAATCCTCCAGCACCGCGTAATGAGCTCCCTCCGGCAGCGTCCCATTTCCCATACCGGGAAGCGTACCCGGTTTGCCGTCCTTATCAACATAAGTCACCAGGCGATGACTGTTCACCGAACCGCCGGTGGTCACATCCGTCTTCGCCATGCCTCTGCCGTCCACATTCCAGGCGCCCTCACACTGATTTGCCGCCGTAGCGCCTCCCCACATAAAATCTTTACGAAACATATCTTTTCCTCTCTTTTTTCTTTGCCTGTTTCTCTATGTTCCTATTTCTTCCGGCGGTTCTCTCCCGGCTGCTTCAGCTCAGATCCGTTCCATCGGAGGCGATGACCTTCTTATACCAGTAGAAGGAATCCTTCTTACTTCTGGCCAGAGTACCATTCCCTCTGTCATCCCTGTCCACATAGACAAAGCCATAGCGCTTCTTCATCTCGCCGGTACCGGCCGATACCAGATCAATACAGCCCCACATGGTGTAGCCCATCAGATCCACGCCGTCCAGATTGATCGCATCGTCCATGGACTTGATATTCTGGCGCAGGTATTCGATACGGTAGCTGTCATGGACGCTGCCGTCCGCCTCCTTTTGGTCGTCCCAGCCGATGCCGTTCTCCACAATCCACAAAGGCTTATGATAGCGGTTATACAGTGTATTCAGAGCCAGACGCAGGCAGGCGGGATCCGTCGCCCATCCCCAGGCATTGGTCTTTAAGTAAGGATTCTTGATCCCCATGACGAAATTACCGCCCGTATCCTCCAATCCCTCCGTGTGAGTCGTCTGCGTGCTGGAGCCATAGCAGGAAAAACTTAAGAAATCCGCCGAATATTTCTCCAACAGTTCAAAATCATCCGGCTCCGTCTGAAGAACGATGCCCTCACGCTCATACTTCTTTAAGCGATACGCCGGATAATGCCCGCCTGTCTGCACATCGGAATAGAACAAGGCTCCCTGCTCTCCCTCCATCACCAACAGCTGGTCAGCCGGATCACAGGTCATGGCGTAGGTAGGCTGATAAGCCAACATCTGGCCCACCCGCAGCTCCGGATTGATCTCATGGGCTGCCTTCACTGCCAGAGCGCTGGCCACAAACTGGTTATGAGCCGCCTGAGCCCGGGCCTGGGGCGAATTATCCGTCAGACCTCCTGCCATAAAGCCTGTCCATTCCATACAGTTGATCTCATTAAAGGTCAGATAATATTTCACCTTTCCTTCATAGCGCCTGAATACGGTCTTTGCATAAGTCTCAAAGAAGCCTATCAGACGGCGGTCCTTCCAGCCTCCATAGCGAATCGTCAGATTCAGAGGAGTCTCATAGTGCGACAGCGTTACCAAAGGCTCGATTCCGTATTTCTTGCACTCGTCGAATACTGCATCGTAAAAGGCCAGTCCCTCCTCATTGGGGGCTGCATCGTCGCCGTTCGGGAAAATCCTGGCCCAGTTCATGCTCATACGGAAAGTGCGAAAGCCCATCTCTCCCATCAGCGCGATATCCTCCGCATAGTGATGGTAGAAATCCGTGGCCGTATGGCTGGGATAATACTCCCCCTCCAGGATAGCCGGAACCGTTCCCTCGGGAAATTCCATCGGACTGCCAAAGCCCATGCCGGTATAGCCGGTCTCTCCCGTCTTCGGATTCTTCCAGGTAATCCGGCGAGGAACCGTGTGGGACCCTGCCGTCAGCACATCTGATGTGTTAAGCCCTTTGCCGCCCTCCAGATAACCGCCCTCATACTGATTGGCCGCCGTAGCGCCGCCCCATAAGAAATTCTTTGGAAAAGCCATTTTTTCTCCTTTCGCTTTGTCTTTTTAAAACAGGGCAAGGTTTCCCTTGCCCTGCACACTGCATAAATGGATTAAACTGTCTTCAAAAATCAACCCTCTGCTGCTTCTGCCGCCTTCTCCTTCTCGATCAGCTGTTTTTCATAGATCTTGAAGAAAGGATACCATACCAGGCCCGTAGGGATCAGCATCAGATAATCCCATACGAAATGCTGCCATCTCAGAGTACTCAGATATCCGCCGAAGCCCATGGGAAGCAGAGCCGTAATGGAAATCCAGCCGGGAGTCAGGAAGCCTACCTTATATGCCAGCAAAGTGATCAGCATGACAACCGGAATATTCAGAATATACGGAATACACAAAATCGGGTTGTACATGATAGGCATACCAAAAGTCATAGGCTCATTGATACCGAACCAGCCAGGCACTGCCGAAATCTTACCTACCGCGCTGAGCTGTTTGGATTTGGAACGTGTGCTGAACAGAGCCAGCATCAGCGTATTACCGGAGCCGCCACAGCAGGCCATGCCGGAGAACAGGGCGATGGGGAAGAAGGTCAGAGGCTGACCGGCCGCATGCGCCGCGCCGTTGGTCACAGCCGCATCGATCATCATGGGCATAAGTACGGAAAAGATAACCATGGTACCATGGATACCGAAACACCACAGCAGAGCGGCAAAAATGCACAGAATGAAGGTACCGGGTACGCTGGTCAGAGCACCCAGAGGAGCAGCCAGCAGAGCCAGGAAACCGGAGCAGATCGTGTACACGCCGCCCGTGGCTACGCTGACCAGAGTGGAAGCCACCTGGAATACGATTACACTGAACAGCAGCGGAAGAATGGAAGAAAAACCATCCTGCAAAAACTGGGGTACCACATCAGGCATCTTGATACGGATGTTCTTGTCCGCGCAGAACTTTTCGATCTGTACCGAAACAAACACCACCAGGAAACCAATGAACATACCGGTGGATCCCAGATATGCCATATCGATCGCCGTGCCGCTCTCAGTAGTCCGTAAAGTGCCGGCTACTATGAGGAAACATACCAAAGCGTCCACCGCATTCATGACGGGGCTCTTCATCTTCAGAGTTCTGGCATAGTTAAACGCCATCAGAACTACCACCCACAAAGACAGGCAATTCATGGTAAACTGATACGGCATATACAATGCATTATACACGGCATCGCCCGTTGTAAAGAGACCCAGCATGGTCTCAGATCCCACCGCACAGATAATCTGTGAAATGGCGCCTACCATAATAATACCCATCAGCGACATCATCGCCGCCTGAAGAGAGGACAGGAACTTATTCGTCCCCAGTTTCTGTCCAAACTCCTGCAATTTAAGCATTACCGGATTATTTAACAATCCATCCATAGTTCTAAATTCCTCCTTAATCCCTCTTAAATCCTGTCAAGTCATTTGCAGAATATCCGATTTACTTCTGCGCGTACAACTCCTGTGCCAGCTTCATGATCTTCGGGCAATCCCCAATAGCGTAATCCAAAGATGCAATCGGCGCACAAGGCAGACCTGTGGATTCCTTAATATCCTTCAGACGATAGGAAACCTGAGGACCGACCATGCAGATATCATATTTGCTCGCCACATCGCTGCAACCGGCTACGCCCACTGCCTCGATCTGCAGCTCATCGCCCTGATCTGCCCAGTATTTCTCCATCTTCTTCATCAGAATACTGGTGGACATTCCGCCTGCACATACCAATAAAATTTTCATTTTGCCTGTCTCCTTTTTATTATTTTAAGGGGGCGCCTCTGCACCTTCCCTTATTTTCCATATTTTTCTTTCCTGTCGGAACAGTAAACCTATCTGTTCTTATACAGTACGATGAATTCCTTAATCATCTCCACCGCCAGCATACTGGTCATCAGATGATCCTGGGAATGTACCAACAGAACATTAATCTCAGGATTCTCTCCGCTGGCCTCGGCGGTCAGGAGATCGGTCTGCACATGATGCGCCTGCAACGCCTTCTCATCGGACTCCTTCAGCAGATTATCCGCCTCATCAAATTTTCCTTCCTTCGCCGCTTCCAGTGCACGAAACGCCAGAGATCTGGCATCTCCCGAGTGCACGATAAGCATCATAGCAATCTCTTCTGTCTTCATGCTCATTTTCCAATCCTCCATTCTGTGCTTTTTTTGCAGATTTGCCTCTTACTTTACACAAAAGAATTATACACTGACACGCGCCATTTGTCAACAATCTCCACAAAAATAGATGAATATCTTTTATCATTATGCAACATTAGATTAATTCAGGTTTTTGTACCATTTTCGTTCGTAATTATCCACAAATCGTCGTCAGATTCTTTTGTTTTTTTATATGAGCAGGGCCCGGATTTGATCCGCTCAACCGGACCCTTCTGCCCGAATCATGGAATACTACTCCACAAATGTAAAGCTGTCATGCGCTCCCATATGATCCAGAATCATGATCTCTTCTTCCCGGATCCGCCCCAAAAGGTTTCTCTGGCCATCCGCTTCCATATCCTTTAAAACGATCTGCACTTCACCGCGGTAATGAGCCAGATTGTCATTGACAATGACCACATCTCCTCTGGTATAACGTGTTCTGTCGCTGACCCTGGGAGGAATCGGGCGCCCTCTGTAGACCACTCTGGGCCACCGGGACCGAAGCATATAATTTAAACAATCTCCCACATCTGAGTGGTTCGGATAGTCAAATAAAATCTCCCGCTCCAGCTCTGTCAGGCCCTCTTCCACATCAATCTTAAAAGGAATTCTCTTCATGTTTCCATGAGGCAGCATGGCACCATAAGCCCCCAGTTCCTTATTCACCGGGATCTCTATATACGCCTTCTCCATCACAGCGGCCACGGCTTTAAACTCTTCCTCACTGGCATAGGCATTGCCAATCAGAATCTCATCCACATTCTTAAGAGCCAGACAATGCTTCAGCTGTACCTCCAAAGGCAGCGTCCTGTGCGCCTCTATCGTAGGCAATCCATCGCTGACCGGCCAGGGACCATGGGTTCCCTTCTGCTGGCTGGAAATAAAGATCGCCACCGGAATGCCCTTGGCCTTCCAGTATTCGTTCACTTCATTGATCGCCTGAAGCGACGGCGCCGTATAACGCTCCGGATAGAAATTATGGCAGGTAGACAGGTTCTTCGGATCCGCTCCGTTGGCCAGGGCCTTCTCGATCACCGAAATAAAGGCGGTAGACATCTCAATGCCGATTCCTTCTTTATTATTGATCAGAACCGCGTCTCTCTCATCATTAAAGCTGAAATCCATGCGGATAATATCAATCCCCATCTCCTTAAACACCGACAGATCCGTCTCCGTCGCTCCCATCCGGGAAAAAAACTGCCCGTTAGCGTCGCCAGAAACTTTCATTTTGTATTTATGAGCAATATCAGTAAAATTCTTAAAATAGGCAATGACCTCCTCCCGGGTGCCCTGCACGGAAAACAGGCTGGTAAATATCTTTGTAAATCCGTACCGGGAAGCCATCTCCAGATAACGGTCAATATCCTCCAGCTTCTCTTGTTCCGGATAAAGTGATACGCCTAATATCATACATTGCTCCTCCTTCATTCCGTGAATCATTTTTCAGCTTCTCCTGAACGCCAACAAGTGTATAAGCACAGGTAGATTGTAGCATTTTCTCTCCCGGTCTGTCAACTTTTATATTCGTTTTCTTTTTTATACACTCTATTTTAGCAATTATACACAGTGTCCCCCTATATTCATTTTCTCTTCTGTCGATTTCTCCCTATTTTTTTCTTATTTTTTCATTCCTGTTCGCTTTCCTTCTACACTTTTCCAAAGAACGCTTTCTCTCTTTTTTTAGACGCTTCTCCCTGATTTGACAATATTTTATACAGATTTCCTCTCAATCTGTATGAGGCATCTGATCCTGCGATTTGATACTCATAACGCCCCGTCTGCGATATCTCTTACCTTTCAAATAAAAAACTGCCGCAAACTTCTCTGTCTGCGGCAATTCAATCTGCTACGTTATTAAATGGATTCCGGCGGCTGCCGGAAACAGGCTACTGCTTTTTCTGGCTGTTATTCTCATCGCTCTCGATGGGAGAGATCACTGAATTTTCCTTTTCCTGCATCTCGCTGTTATAGAAACAGAAATGGCCTTTTCCGTTGCGCTTCACCTCATAAAGCGCCTGGTCTGCCGAATGAAACAGTTCATTATAATCCAGACCCACATCCTCTGTCCTGGCAATTCCCATGCTGACAGAGATCGGAAATTCCTCGTACCGGCCGCCGGCCAGAAACGCATAGATCCTCTCGATGCCCAGGTCAATCTCCTGCCCGTACTGCAAAAAGATCAGGAATTCATCGCCGCCCACTCTGGCCACGATATCGCCGCTGCGCACGCTCTTTCTGAGTCTGGATGCCAGATAGATCAACACCCGGTCTCCAAAAATATGACCATATGTATCGTTGGCCTGTTTGAAGTAGTCCAGATCCAGAATCGCCAGGGCAAAACGGCTGCCCGGCCGGTTTGCCAGACGCTCCTCGATCTTCTTTCTGGCATAGGCATGATTTAAGAGTCCCGTCAGAGGGTCATGAGACGCCATCTGCTCCAGCGCTTCCATCTTGACCCAGTTTTCATGGATATCCAGAGCTTTTCCGATGGCGCCGGTATAGCGTGGCGGCTCGTCAGCTGACCAGGTGGCGCGTCCGATCACCTGCGTCCATCTCTCCTCGCCGTCGATATTCATCTGGTACTCATAGGTGACGATGGGGTTCTCCGGCGTGGTACTGCGAAGCGCATCGGAGAGGCCCATGAGCGTCGCCTCATCCACTAACGCCCGCACCTTCTCATTCTCCATGGGATTGCGGATAATCTCATCCAGCCCCAGCTTTCTGGCTCCCCAGGCCGATACCGTGACCATCGGCGGTTTCATCGTGTATTCAAACTGAATCTCCTTCGACATATCTGCAAAAAAGCTGTACTTCATACGCTCATGCTCCAGAAGGCGAAGAGTCCTCTCCGATGTCGTCAGCTCCTCGTGACGCATCATCTCCTCGGCCACATTGCGCATTTCTCTCTGGTTCATCCGCGCTTCCACATTACCGCTTAATTCTGCCTCTATCTTACCTGCGATATCCTTCAGGCACTCCAATAACAGAGGATTAAAGGCCCCGCACTGTCCGTCCAGAATCATCTGAACCGCAGTCTCATGGGGAAATGCCTTCTTGTATACACGCTTACTGGTCAGGGCGTCATAGACGTCCGCCAGCGCCACGATCTGGGCTGAGATCGGAATCTCGTCGCCTTTTAATCCATCCGGATAGCCCCTCCCGTCATAGCGCTCATGATGCCAGCGGCAGATCTCATAGGCCACCTTCACCAGAGGTTCATCCTTATAGACCGGCAGATCGTTCAGCATATTGGCTCCCACCATGGAATGGGTCTTCATGACAGCGAATTCTTCATCCGTCAGCCTGCCCGGCTTATTGAGGACCTCTCCCGGTATCGTGATTTTACCCACGTCATGGAGTGCCGAAGCCGTGCAGATCAGAGAGATATCCGAGTGAGAAAGCTCATATTTATCCGTTCTCTGAACCAGATCATGTAAAAGCAGTTCTGTCAAAGTACGCACATGAAGCACATGCAGGCCGCTCTCGCCGTTTCGGAATTCCACCACGTGACTCAGGATGTCGATCATCAGATTACTCTGACGTTCCTTCTCATAAATCTGGTCCGCCACCAGGCCGATCAGTTTTTTCTGTTTGGCATACAGAAGAATCGTATTGATAACTCTCCGGCGCACGATCAGCTCATCGAAAGGACGGCTGATAAAATCTGTCACGCCCAGTTCATATGCCTGCTCGATCCTGGCCGGCGTGCTCTCCGCAGAAATCATAATGACCGGAATATCCTCGATCCATCCGTTCCGGTTCATCTCATTCAGCACTCCGAAACCGTCCATCTCCGGCATCACGATATCGAGGAGAACCAGGTCAATCTCCTCTCCCTTCTCCTGAAGAACCTCCACACCCTGGATACCGTTCTCCGCTTCCAGGATCTCATACCCCTCTCCCAGCATATCCGCCAGGATCGAACGGTTCATCTCGGAATCGTCCACAATCAAAATATTTTTTTTCTCGCTAATGGGACCCACCCCTTCCGTAAAGCGGGAAAAACGCCGGAAACCGGCGGTCTTTCCCCTTCATTGTTTATTATATACCGTTTCTCTCAGACAGAGCATGTTCAAAAACGAAGCTTCTCCTCCAGATAAGCCTTCAGGTCGGCTATGGGAACACGCACCTGATCCATGGAATCCCGGTCACGCACGGTCACCGCGCCGTCGTTCTCCGAATCAAAATCATAGGTGACACAGAAAGGCGTTCCGATCTCATCCTGACGGCGGTAACGCTTACCGATATTACCGCGGTCGTCATACTCACAGTTAAAATACCGGCTCAGCTCCCCGTAAATCTTCAATGCTCCCTCGCCCAGCTTCTTCGACAGAGGCAGCACGCCCACCTTCACCGGCGCGATGGCCGGATGGAAATGCAGCACCGTGCGCATATCGCCGCCTTCCAGCTCCTCCTCGTCGTAAGCCGCGCAGAGGAAAGCCAATGTCACGCGGTCCGCTCCCAGCGAAGGCTCTATGACATAGGGAATATACCTCTCGCCCTTCTCATCGTCGAAATAGGTCAGATCCTGACCGGAAGTATTCTGATGCTGAGTCAGATCATAGTCGGTACGGTCCGCGATCCCCCACAGTTCGCCCCAGCCAAAGGGGAACAGGAATTCGATATCGGTCGTTCCCTTGGAATAGAAAGACAGCTCCTCCGGATCGTGATCTCTCAGACGCATCTCGTCTTCCTTGATTCCCAGAGCCAGAAGCCAGTCGCGGCAGAAACCTCTCCAGTATTCAAACCACTCCATATCCTTGCCCGGCTCACAGAAAAACTCCAGTTCCATCTGCTCGAACTCCCGGGTACGGAACGTAAAATTGCCCGGCGTGATCTCATTGCGGAAAGATTTGCCGATCTGTGCGATACCAAAAGGAATCTTCTTGCGGGAGGTGCGCTGCACGTTTTTAAAGTTTACAAAAATACCCTGCGCTGTCTCCGGACGGAGATAGACCGTATTTTTTGCATCCTCCGTGACGCCCTGAAATGTCTTGAACATCAGATTAAACTGACGAATATCGGTAAAGTTATGCTTGCCGCAGGTAGGGCAGGGGATATTGTGAGCATTGATAAACTCCTTCATCTGCTCCTGTGTCCAGCCGTCCACCGAGGTCTCCAGCGCAATACCATGTTCCTTTGCAAAGTCTTCTATGAGATTATCCGCGCGAAAACGCTCATGACATTCCCTACAGTCCATGAGCGGATCTGAAAATCCGCCCAGATGGCCGGAAGCCACCCATGTCTGGGGATTCATCAGAATCGCACAGTCCACTCCCACATTCCAGGGGCTCTCCTGGACGAACTTCTGCCACCAGGCACGCTTGACATTATTCTTCAGCTCCACACCCAGATTGCCGTAATCCCAGGTATTGGCCAGACCTCCGTAGATCTCCGAGCCCGGGTATATGAACCCTCTCGATTTGGCCAGCGCCGCAATCTTCTCCATCGTCTTTTCCATAACCGTACTCCTCTTTCTCCACGCTCCGTTTTCGTTATTTGAATACCAGGTAAGAATATCCTTCCTGCCCGGTCACTGCCGTGTCCTCTCCGGTCACCGTCACATTCTCCGAATAATATACCAGCTTGCCCTGCACCTGTACCTTCTGTTCTCCCTCCACCATCAGAATCTTCAGCTTCCCGTCGCCAATGATGGAAGCCGCCGCCACCCGGCTCCCGTCGGAGACAGACACAAAGGTCATATCCGGCAGACCGGTCGTATTCTTTGCAGACGCAAACATCACGGACGCGGCCCGGGCCTCATCCCGCTCATTGAAGGCAATATAATCCTCCGTGGTGCCGTAGTCTAACACCAGCCTGGCTGTCTGGCCGTATGTAAAGCTGGCGATAGCCACCGGCAGCGTCTCTTCCTCCGCGGCCTCTTCCTGGTAGGCCGTGGCAGACGCTCCTTTGGACCGGTTATATTCCTTTACCTCATTCTCACAGAAACCCAGCATATCCGCCTCGCTGAAATAGGACTGGTCCACCGCCACCTCGAACGACGTGCTGAGCTTCCCCTCTGACGATACATACATATTATTGTTTTCCGGGTCAAACTCCCGCCCCGAATCGCAGCCAGTCAGGGCAAGGAATGCCAGACACAATAGCAGAAGCACCCCGTTTTTCAGATTTCGTTTCATAATCTTGTTCCTCCATGTCTCATTTCTAATCATATCAGGGATCAAAGGCCCTGTACCAGACGACGCTTAAACATAAGCATATCTATAGCCGCACGCAGTTATGCTTATTTTACCCCAGGCTCTTCAGAATGTCAAGGGAAGTAAAATGACCCTCCAGATAGTGTTCCCGGTAAACGGCCATACACTGCCCCAGCTCAGAGAGCACCTGCTCCGATACCGTAAAGGTAAAGAGCTTATTCAAAGGCGCCGTGCCGGTATACCAGATCGTGTATGCGGTATCCTCACATACCCGGATCGGCGGTTCCAGGCTGTAGACGCCGTTGAGCACCATCACTCTCAGCTCAAAAACGTAGCGCACCAAAAGCCTGGGAATCCCTGTCTTTGAAAGCGCCTTCAGCGCACCGTAGAGAAGCGTCAGCACCAACGTCGCGTCCAGCCCCTCAATGGAATAGGCCGCCGCCACCTCCAGAAAATAAGAACCATAACTGATATCCTCCAGATCTCTGGACAGTTCGTCGAAGTAAGCCGATATCTCCGCGCTTCTTATCGTATAGCTGGAACGGCCCTCATATACTTCAAAAGCACCAAATGCCATGGGGCGGCTGGCCCCCAGAAGGGGGCTGTTGGGCCGTCTGGCTCCCTTGGCAAAGGCTGCGATACGCCCCCTCTGCCTGGTCAGAAGAACGACCCTCTTATCATAATCTCCTACGGGCGTCGAAGAAAGCACCATGCCCGTAAGCGTCACCAGATCACTCATAACCGTAATTTTTCAGATACAGCTCGCTGTCGCGCCATTCCTTTCGTACCTTGACCCAGAGCTTCAGATTCACCTGAGTCCCCATCAGAGCCTCGATCTCGTAGCGGGCCGCGCTGCCGATCTTTTTAAGCATACTGCCTTTTTTGCCAATAATAATCCCTTTATGGGAATCCCTCTCACAGACAATCGTAGCTTCGATATCGCAGAGCCCGCCGGGGCGCTCCTTCATGGAATCGATCAGCACCGCTATCCCATGGGGAATCTCATCCTTCAGACACCGAAGCGCCTTCTCCCGGATCAGCTCTGCGGCAATCTGGCGCATGGGCTGGTCCGTCACCGTATCCTCGTCGTAGTACCTGGGTCCCTGGGGCAGATATTTCTTGATGACTCTTAAAAGCTCATCGGTGTTGGCGCCCTTCAGGGCAGACACCGGCACGATATCACTGAATTCATACTCCCTCCTGTAAACATCAATAAAGCGGAGAATCTCTTCCTTCTTTACGGTATCCACCTTATTGATGACCAGAACCACCGGCGTCTTGACCTTCTTTAAGCATTGCAGGATATGCTGCTCTCCGGCGCCGATGAACGCCGTGGGCTCCACCAGCCACAGAATCACGTCCACCTCCTGCAACGTGCTCTCCGCCACATTTACCATATATTCTCCCAGACGGTTTTTCGCCTTATGGATTCCCGGAGTATCGAGGAAAATCACCTGGGCCTCCTCGTCGGTATAAACCGTCTGGATCCGGTTTCTGGTCGTCTGAGGCTTATCGCTGGTGATCGCGATCTTCTGGCCGATCAGTTGATTCATCAGTGTGGATTTCCCCACGTTCGGCCTGCCGGTCAGGGCCGCAAAACCTGAATGAAAGCCGCTCATTGATCCTGCTCTTCCTCCTCTTTTCCCTGCTCAAAGAGACTGCACAGCTCTTTTAAGGCGCCGCTGTCCTCTCTGCACTTCTGAACGCTGCCCATGACACAGATGCTGTCCTCGGCCAGGAGCGATTCCACGAGCGGAGCCAGCGCCCGGATATCCTCCGGATCTGCTGTCAGTACCTGATCCCGCTCCTTCTTAAGGCGCTCCCATGTCGTGTGGCACAGATAGGCAGACAGAGAACGGCTTCCCTTGGCCATGGGATTCAAGGGCGTATCCATCTCACTGATCGTGCCGATGATATATTTCGTCATCTCCCTCTCGTCTGCCTCAAAGTCTCTCAGATATTGCGGTATCCCCTGGTATACCTCCAGCGTCCTCCTCAAATGCGGATCCCGGTAGGACACCAGGTAGCTGTCGCCATTTGCGCTAAAACCGCTCATGCAGCCGTAGGCGCCGCCTTTGACACGCAGCTGCAGCCACAGATAATCATAGGAAAGGATCAGTTTCAGAATCCGCAGCGCCCCCGTATAGTCAAAACCGTTTTTACGGAAATTCCCGCACTGAGCTACATACTGCACCCCTGAGGATGACATAAATCCCTCGTTCTTCTTTCCCACCGGCAGCGCCCGCTTCACTGTAGGATAACCGCCCTCATACAGCTCTCCCACAAGAGAGGCCAGAGGCTCATGAAGCATGGAAAAGCCCTCGTCATCAGCGGTGTAGCTCACTAAAAGGCGGTCCGGCACAAAGATGCGTGCAGTCAGAGCCTTAAGCTTCTCCACCACCTCTGTCTTTCTCTCATCGAAATGGGCGTCCAGATCCTCGATAAACTTATACCAGGAGATGCCGCCGGTCAGCTCCCGCAGACAGCCTCCCTCCGTCAGATAGGAGGCCGCCCGCTGTACAGCCGCCTGATGCCCTGCAGACATCAGCTGCATCTGGATTCTTGATTTGCACTCGGCCAAAATCTCTCTGAGCCGCTTCTCATCGTCGAACTCCGTTCTTTTGATGATCTCCGTAATCATTTCAAAGCCAAAGCCCAGCTTATCGTAAAAGACCTTGGCCATAAACTCAAAGGTGGCCCGGTACTTTCCAGGCTCCTTCATATCGGCATAATACCCCATCCCCGGCGCAATTCCACCGGTATGGATCAGAATCTCATTGGCCAGCTCCTGATAACCATAATTCTCCGTATCCATGTATCCCAGCGTTGCCTTTAACAGGCCAAGATACTGCAGATCCTCATCAGCCACCGTATCTATGTCAAAAAGCAGACGCAGATAGCCGATCCCCGCCGTAAAGAGATTATGATGCAGTACCCTGACGCCGGAATCCTCCGACTCCGTCCAGTTTAAGGGCGCAACCTCTTTTTTGATATCCTCTCTCGCAAGCAGCGGTATCTTCTTTAACAGCTCCGGATCCGTGGGCTCATCCTGGTACTCCTTCAGCGCGCGGGTCTGCTCCACCAGGGCTTCCGTCTGCTCCGTCGTAAGAGAAGCCTTTTTCTGTGCCAGACGATCAGCCAGCGCCGCCTCCTTCTTTGCACTCAATCCCTTCTCAGGCTTTAATACCACCACTGCCGTGTGAGGATTATCTAAGAGATACCGCTCGATCAGGCCCTCAAAATAGCCGCTCTCCATCTCTTTTCGCAGCTCGCAAAACGTACCGGCATAAGCCAAATGCATCAGAGGATCGTTCTCGTCATAAAGCCAGCTGTCAAAGCACTGCAAACCGTACATCAGTCCCTTGGGAAACGAGCCGTAATCGGCCTCCCTGTAGCGGAACTCATAGTAATTGAGCGCAGCCTCCAGCGATTTGCGGTTGACTCCCTCCCTGGCGATCCGCCTCAGCTCGCCGTCCACCACCCTGAGGAATTCGTCCTTCTGAGCGCTCTCCGCGTTCTTGGCAACGACGCTGAAATAGGGCTGTTGCAGGCTGTTATAATAACCGCCCAGGATGTCCCGGCCGATACCGGCATCCAGAAGAGCCTGCTTCACGGGAGCTCCCGGCGAAGATAAGAGGGCATATTCCAGAATCTGGAACGCCACATACAGCTTCGGATCCGTCTGCGTACCCACCACGGTATTCACTGACAGATACGTCTGTCCCGCTTCGCTCTCTTCCTCGGTGAGCGGATAGGTATATGTCTGCTCCACCGGCCTGTCAAATGCAGGCTGTATCGGGATATGGGAGTCAATCTCCTGAATATCATAATCCTTCAGATAGGCTTCATCCAGCCAGGACAGCTTCTCAGCCATATCCATATCGCCGTACAGATAAATATAGCTGTTGGACGGATGATAGTACCGTTGATAAAAATTTGTAAAGTCCTCGTAACTCAATGTGGGAATAAAGTCCGGATTGCCGCCGGAGTCCCGGCTGTAGCAGGTATCCGGATACAGCGCCTTCGCCGTGTACGAATCCAGAAGGCTCTCCGCCTGCGAATAGGCGCCGATCATCTCATTATAGACCACGCCGTTGATCGTAAGCGGCTTTTCCACGTCCTCCAGCTCATAATGCCAGCCCTCCTGGAGAAATATCTTTTTATTTTCGCAGATATTGGGATGGAGCACCGAATCCATATACACGTCCATCAGATTCTGAAAATCCTTATCATTGCAGCTGGCCACCGGATACACGGTCTTATCCGGATATGTCATGGCATTTAAAAAGGTATTGAGCGAACCTTTTACCAGCTCCACGAAAGGATCCTTCACCGGAAACTTCCTTGATCCGCACAGCACGCTGTGCTCCAGGATATGAGGCAGGCCCGTGTCGTCCGCCGGCGGCGTGCGGAAGCCGATGGTGAAAACCTTGTTATCATCGTCATTGGACAGAAGGAACAGGCGGGCTCCGCTTTTTTTGTGACGGCAGATGACGGCCTGCGATTTCAGCTCGTCGATCCATGTGGCACTCAGCACCTCATAGGCCGAAAGCTCCCCTACCCGGCGCAGCGTCTCCTGTGCAGCCTCCTGCCGGACGGCCTCCTGTTCTTTCGTGGCGGTATTACTCATAGGTACTCCTTTCCTTTGTTCCGGCCGAATGGCCATAATGGTACACCCCTGCGGTGTTTCCTCTGTTCCGGCCGAATGGCCATAATCGTATGGCCGCGGTTCGTCCGCGGCGCGCCTGTGTCAAGTATAACCTTTTTTTGGTGATTTGAAAACCTAAATAAGTGTTACATTTTTATTACAGAGGTAGGGGGAAGACATATCGGATGGGGAGAGGGAGATTTCCGGTTGAGGTATGGGAGTCGGGAGAGGGACGCCAGGAGGCACAGGGATACCCTGACCGGGCGCGCTCCCGCTCTGTGCAGGAGGCAGCGGTTCTAAGTTCGCGCTTCGCTGCCGCTCCCGCTCACTAAGAACCGGCGTCCTGCAAAGGCCCGGACAGGGTATCCCTGTGCCTCCTGGCTGTGAGCTTTCGCGTCTCCATATTAAACAGCAAACCTCAACCCCCAAATCCCGCCGTCATCCTCCGACTTCATAACATAACACCCCATCCCTCACCTCCGCCCATAACAAACACCAATGCCACCAAACAGTCCTTCCACAGCAGACAAAAAGTGTCCCAAAGACATCAAATAAAAACTCGCAGCCCCACCAGGCTGCCCCCGCAGGGTAATGGGGGGAGAAGGCAAAGAAACAGCCCGGTTCCTGAGGGGATTCCCGGCCGGACCCTTGCAGGACGCCGGCGCTTAGTGAGCGCGAGCGGCAGCGAAGCGCGAACTTAGAGCCGCTGCCTCCTGCACGGAGCGAGAGCGCGTCCGGCCGGGAATCCCCTCAGGAGCCGGGCGTCCCTCTCCTCTCCCCTCTCCTCCCCCCATCCCACCCCTGCCCTAAAGCCGGATCACCTTCCCCAGTGTGAAAGAGTATATCAGTTTCTCCTCCACAGGAAGTCCCGTGGCGCGGCTCAGGGCCGCCGCATAGTATTCCAGCTGCGCACGGTAACGGCTGCAAAGCACCTGTTCTCCTCCGTTTTGACTCACCCGGTCGGTCTTATAATCGAGAAGGTGCAGACCGTCCTCCTCCTGCCAGTAGACGTCGATGATTCCCTGGACCACCACCAGCTCCTCACTGTCACGGTCCGGGTAGATCTGACCGGCAGGCAGGCCCATGACGAAGGGCTTTTCCCGGAAGAGCCGCCCCTCCGACGACGCCTGAGCCATCCGCCTCATGACCGGAGAAGCTCCCAGGGTTATCATCTGGCCAAGATCCACCGCATCAGCTTGCGCCTGCGTCAGTATCCCCTCCGCCTCCCAGGCGCATAACTGCTCCCGGAGAGCCCCGGTATCCTTTTCCTGCCCCCATGCCGCCAGCGCGGTCAAATCGATTCTCTCTAACACTTTATGATAGACCGTACCGCGGGAAGCCCCCCGGACCACCTGCTCCTTTTGCAGGAAACGGGGCAGGGATACCTCTTCCTCCTCTGGCTCCACCAGACGGCAGCTCTCCGGATCCTCCTCCATGGCCGCATGCTTTAGCTCCGAGACCGACAGCTTCACCGGCAGCGTCTCATCCGCCTCATAGCCGTAGGAAAAGGACAGGCGCTCCTGTGTCTCCCGGCGCGCCTCCCGGTCAAAAATCTTTTCCGAATCCCAGTGTTCCAGCTGCTCTCTGTCATAGAGCTTTAAGGTCTGTCTCTCCACCTCGTCGGCCAGAAGCTCCGTAAAATGCACGATTTCGGTGCGCACCGGCAGGCAGCCGCTCTTTGTATCTTCCCCGTTCAGACACAAAAGCAGCCAGTCCAGATACGACCCGGCCCCGGCCACCATATAGGAGGGCAGCTTCTGTGCACGCCACCCGCAAAACGGATCCGGCCGGTTCATTTTTTTGTGAAGAGATTTGTCCGTACCGGTGAGGATCAGCTTTTCCTTTGCCCGGGTCATGGCCACATACAGTACGCGCAGCTCTTCTCCCAGGCTGTCCAGATTCAGCTGCTTCGCCACCACCTGTTTCTTCAGGGTGGGGGCCCGCAGGCGGTTTTCCGTATCCACATAATCCGCCGCCAGTCCCAGGTCCGGATGCATCAGAATCCGGCTTTTGCTGTCCTGAAGATTAAAAGCCTTTCCCGTACCGGCCACGAAGACGATGGGATACTCCAGGCCTTTGCTCTTGTGAATGGAGGTGATACGCACCGTATCCCCTCCCTCGCCGCCGGGAACCGCCTCGCCGAAATCCACCTCGTAGCGCTGCAGGTTCTCGATATAACGCACGAAATCAAACAGGCCGTAATAGCTGGTCTTCTCATAGGCCAGCGCCTTCTCCATCAGCATATCCAGATTCGCCTGGCGCACCGCCCCGTCCGGCATCACGGAGGCCAGCTCATAATACCCCGTATCCGTGTAGATATGCTGCAGCAGCTCATGGAGGGACAGATAGACCGACCGCCGGCGCAGCCCCTCCAACAGCTCCAGAAAGGCCGCCACCTTATGACAAAGCGCCGGAGCGCTCTCCCCGCCGCCGTCTGTCCCGGCCATATACCGGCAGGCCCCGTACATTCCGCGGATCCCTCCGGGACTGCCTGCCTTCTGAAAGGCCGCCTTTACGCAGGCCATCTCCTCCGAGCTAAAGCCGCCTATGGGAGAGTGCATCACCGATGCCAGGGGAATATCCTGCATGGGGTTGTCCAGGATGCGCAGGCAATTTAAGACTGTCTGCACCTCCAGAGCCGTAAAATAGCCTGTGGAGGACTGGGCAAAGGCCGGAATCCCGGCGTTCAGCAGCACATTGACAAAGCTTTCCGCCCAGCCGGTGAAGGTGCGCAGCAAAATCACAATGTCGCCATAGCGGGCTGTCCGGTATTTTCCTGCCTCGCTGTCCCAGACAGATAAGCCCTCCTTCTCATCGGTCAGGCGGCGGATCCGGCCTGCAATGGCCTTCGCCTCCGCCTCCTTCGGATCGATTTCCCGGCGGTATCCCTCCTCATCCTCCAGATCCACCAGCAAAAGCTCCGTGACATAATCGTCACAGTGCTTTGTCTCTTTTCCGTCCACATCCCCGGGAGCAAAGACAGCTCCTGCATGAAGGGCGTTCTTCTCGTCGTAGTCGATCCCCCCCAGAGGCTTCGCCATGATCCGGCCAAACACAAAATTGGCGCTGTCCAGCACCTCCTTACGGCTGCGGAAGTTTCTGTGCAGGTCCACCTTTTGATTCAGGCTGTCCTCCTCCGTGTAGGAAGCATACTTTTCCATAAAGATCTCCGGCCGGGCCATGCGGAATTTATAGATGCTCTGCTTCACGTCTCCCACCATGAAGCGGTTGGGACGTCCCCGCCAGTGACCGGCCACGCTGGACAGAAGGAGCTCCTGCACCAGATTTGAATCCTGATATTCGTCGATCATGACCTCCCGGTAGTTCTCCTGCATCTGTCTGGCCACCGCCCCGGGCACGATCCGGCCTTCCTCCTCCGTCACCAGGATGCGAAGCGCCAGATGCTCCAGGTCCGTAAAATCCAACAGATGCTTCTCCTTCTTGGAAGCGGCAAAACGTTCCATAAACTCTCCGGTCAGCCGGCACAGCGTCTTCAGGGGGCCCCGGCTTTTCTGAAGCTGCCACAGCATCTGCTCCCGGTCCAGGCCGCCATACTGCTCCTTCCACTTCTGCATGATCTTCTTGCCGCCGTCGCGAAATGCCGAGAGCCCTTCCTTCAGCCCCGGATCCACAGCCTTATCCCGTATCACCGGTTTGCGCATGAAGGTCATCTGCGAAAGGATCCGGCTCAGCTCATCCAGATTCCCTGCCCGGCTGACCATTCCGGCGATCTCCCGGTCGCTTACAAACATCTCTGTGTATGCCGCCGGTCCCCCGGTCCTTCGGCAGCAGTCCAGAGCTCTGTCATACTCCTCTGCCAGCTCCGCAGCCTCCCTGTGAAGCTGAGAGAGCAGGCACTCCACCCATTTTTCCTCTGTCCGGACCGCCCCCTGGCCGTCCTTATCCGGGTTGTCTGCCTCCAAAGCGCCCTCCCCCGCCCACTCTCTCAATGTACTCTCCGGAAAAGGATAGGCGCTCACAAAGGAATACAGCTGCTCGATCAGTTCCCGGATCCCTCCGTCCGCCTTACCCGATGCCATGGTCTCGATCAGCTGTGCAAAGTCCTCATCCTCCGCTCCATAGCAATCCTCCATCAGCTGGCCGATCAGGTCGCCCCGCAGCAGCTTCAGCTCTCCCTCATCCCCGATGCGAAAATCCGGGTCCAGGTCCAGCTCATCAAAATGATTGCGCAGCACATGGGTGCAGAAGCTGTCTATGGTGGTGATCTGAGCATAGTGCAAAAGCGTGAGCTGCCGCTGCAGATGAATGTCCTCCGGCGTTACGGCCAGTCTTTCCTTCAGCGCCCGCCCGATGCGCTCCCGCATCTGAGCCGCCGCCGCCCTCGTAAAGGTCACGATCAGCAGCTCGTCCACATTGACCGGATCGTTCTCATCGGTGATCCGGGACAGGATCCGCTCCACCAGCACCGCCGTCTTGCCGCTGCCGGCCGCTGCGGCCACCAGGATATTCCTGTGGCGCAGGTCAATCACCTTCTTCTGTTCTTCTGTCCAGGCTGCTGCCATCTGTCTTCTCCTTTTGCCTCTTTCGTATTTCCCGTTATCTGTCCCGGAGCCGTACCTTTACCCGTTTTCACCGGAGCTGTCCATCCGCTCCCAGATCTCTCCCGTGTTCAGTTCCTCCAGGCGGCGATATCCATATCCCGGCGTTTTTCTGTCGAAACCGCAGACCGCCGCAAACCGGCAGTAATCGCATCCGGTCTTTCCGTCCTTCATATAGGGATTTACCGCCACATCTCCCGCCATAATCCGGCTGCCGAATTCCTTCATCCGCCCCTTTACAAAACCGCACAGAGCGTGAAGCCGCTTCGTATCCGCCACGCTGGAACGCTTCTCCACCAGCTGGCCGTCCTTCTCCACCACCGGGATCACGGGAGGAGCCTGTCCCCCGGCCAGGCGGTCCATCCGGCTGTATATCCGGCGGTCCCGGTTGACGATTCCGTTCATCTTCAATTCTTTCAAAAGCGCGTCTTTCATCTGATCCGGGTCCGGATTCGACGCCTGACCGGCATCCACCGTCACAAAGGGATCCCGGATATTATAATAGAGGATACCTGCGGGAATAACGGTACGCTCCTTATGGCGGCGGCGTTCCCGCTCCATGGCCGCCTCCAGATAGACCACCAGCTGCAACTGCAATCCGTAATAGACTGCGGTCAGATCAAAGGACGTATTGCCGGTCTTATAGTCGATGACCTTTACATAGATCTCCTCCTGCTCCTCGCCGCCCTCACAGGTGTCCACACGGTCGATCCTTCCATGGAGCCGCATCAGTGTGTCCTCATCCAGAGTCAGATTCATGGCCCGGCTGTTTCTCCCGTCGAATTCCACCTCCACCTCGCTGGGGCGGAAATCCCCTCTGGCCAGCTGTTCACACAAGGCCCACAGTGTCCGTTCTGCCGTCCGTTCCACACGTCCCAAAAGATAAGCGCCCCTGGCCGTATCCTCCAGGCCCAGGCCGTGTCCCTGTGCGGCCGCCTCCTCCAGGCATTCATGGACCAGCTGCCTGCGCAGTTCGCCGTCATAGAGAACCGCATCATAATCCCCGGCTGCCTGCTCTGCGTACACCCGGGCAAAAAACCTCCGGATCACCTCATGAAACAGTGTTCCCATATCTGCCGCCGCAAATTCATGGAGCTGCCGTTCCACCAGCCTGAGGCCATAGGACAGAAACTGGGCGTAGGCACAGGCGGCATACTGCTCCAGCCTGGTCACGCTTCCGTCAAGAAGCTCCCCATAGAGAGCCCTGGCCACCGCCGGTCCCATGCTCTCCTCATGATAGCTGAGAAACGCCGCATCCAGCCAGCGCATCAGCCTCTCTCTCTCTTTTGGCAATCTCAGAAACAGACCGTATAACTCCTTCCAGCTCTCCGGCGCCTTCCCCTCCCGGTAGGCAGCGAAGCCGGACAAAAGCGCTGTCCTGGCCGTCTCCATGGAGACGATCTGCTCTGCCAGAGGTACTCCCTCATCGGGATGCCGTATCTTCGCACCGGGAAATACCCCCTGAAGCTCTCCGATCATATAGGAAGGCGCCATGGCCGCGCCCCCTGCGCTCTGCCGGCACCAGGACACATACAGTCTCTCCGACGGCTTCGTCAGCGTCAGATACAGATAAAAGCGATCCATGAAGCCGTTCTCCTGCTTCGTAGGCGCCAGATGTACGCCGCGCCTGGCCAGGCTGCGGCGGTCTATGTCCGACAGCAGACTGGCTTTATCTCCCGCCGCCGGAACCAGCCCGTCATTGGCCCCCAGAAAGAACAGCGCCCGGGGATCCTTCAACCTTGTACGATGCATATCCCCGGCTACCACACGATCCACATAGGCCGGTATCACGCCCACCCGTATCTCGGAAAAACCCGTATCCAGTATCTCCCGCCATTCCCGCACCGGTACATGACCGTCGCCAAAGAGCTCCACCACCTTGTCAAGCAGCTCCAGCACTTTATCGTATGCCTGCTCATATTCCATGGACAGGCTGATATCGCCGTCCGCCGCGATCTGCGCCGCCATCTCCTTCAGGCGCTTTTCGATCCCCTGACTCTGCATCAGCTCCACCATGGCCGCCGCATAGTCCCGAACGGTGCCGTCCGCCGCCTTAAGCGCCTCCCCCAGAGCTGACAGTGGTTCTGCCACCTGAGCGCGGATCTGGTTCAGCCTGTCCAGATCCAGATGGCGGGCCTCCCGATAGACCCGTTCCCAGACCGTATTCCAGGCACGCTTTCCGCGAATCCCGGTGGCCAGCACATAGTTTTCCAGCTCAAACAGATCGTTTTCTCCAATGGGAGCCATACCGCTCTTCAGACAGGCAAAGACGGTTTCATAGGAAAAATCCTTTTCCACCGTCTCCAGCGCGCCGCGCAGATAGGCCACCAGCGGATGCCCCATCATATTATTCTTAATATCCAGAAAAAAGGGAATGTGGCAGCGGCCAAAGACTTCCCGCAGCACCGGCTCATAACCGGCGATATCACTGCTGACCACCGCTATATCACGGTATCGGAAGCTCCCCCGCCGCACCAGATCAAAGATCTCCCTGGCCACGGCCTCCACCTCCGCCTGGCGGTCTTTCACCTCCCACAGGCAGATTCCCTCCGGTATACCGGCGCAGGGACTGACCGGACAGCGCAGAAACTGCCGCTCCAGCGCTGCCAGGGCAGGACAGGCGCCAAACCGGGCCCCCGGCTCAAAGCCGTGATCTGTTTCCACCCTCACTCCGTTTTTCTCCGCCAGCCGGCGCAGCGTATGCGCCGTAGTCAGACTCATCTCAAAGAGCTGGCGATTCGACGCAAGCAGAGCCCTTTGCCGCTTCCCTCCGGTCTTCTCCCCGTCCTCTCTCTCCTTCGGGCAACGTAAAGAAGCCGGCCCGCCTTCTGTCTTTGCCAGCTCTTCATCCACCGTCACCGTGACAATCACCCTCTTAGCATGCTGCATCAGCGCCTCCAGCACCTGATACTGTGCCGGGGTAAAACCGGTAAACCCGTCGAAGGACACCTCGCTTTCCCGGATCAGCTGAGAGCGGGGAATCAGGCGGCACAGCACATCGTAGAGCCGCTCTGACGGGATCGTATCCTCTTTCATGCTCTCGTCAAAGGCCACATAGAGGGTCCGGATCTCCGTGAGCTTTCTCCTCAGCAGAGGCTCATCCTCCGTCTCCGCGATCAGCCGGTCCAGCTCCTCCACTCCGATACGGTACTGATACAGCTCGCTGAGCATGGATTTGATCTTATCAATAAAGCCGGCCTTGTCCAGATTTTTGCCAAATACCGTCAGCTTCTTTCCGCACAGAGCCGCTGCCCGGCGCAGAATCATCAGCTTGCCCATATCGTCCAGCACGGTGAGCCCCTCGATTCCCAGCTCCCCCATGATACGGTAGGCCAGACGGTCAAAGCTCAGAATATCAATATTGGTGACGCTGTGATTCTCATGCAGCGTCACCAAATCCTTCTGCGTCTGCATCGTAAACTGCTCCGGCACCACGGCCATAGCCTGAAATGCGGCGTTTTGCTGCGCTTTTCGGATCAGTTCTCCGTACAGATATGTGGTTTTGCCGGAGCCGGAGGGCCCCGTCAAGAGCTGTAATGACATGCTTTCGCCTCCGTGGCCAGACAGCAGGCGCCCAGAATCCCCTGGTCATCTCCCAGGCTGGCTTCTGTGATATATTCATCCGGATTCTCCATCTGTGCCGTCCGGATATAGCCGTTTATCTGGCGCCTTACTTCTTCCCTGATGAGAGGAAGGAGCTGCGGCTGATGCATGACGCCGCCTCCCAGGATAATCTTCTCCGGAGAAAGCACCATGATATAGTCAAGAAGCGCCTGAGCTATGTAGTAAGCCTCCAGCTCCCAGACCTCCGGCCGGCCGGCCAGCTCCGTCCCCTTCCTGCCCCAGCGCTTCTCGATGGCCGGCCCTGCTGCCAGCCCCTCAAAGCAGCTGTCATGGAAAGGACAGTTACAGGCAAAGTCCCGATCCGTCTCATGCCGTTTCAGTGTCACATGCCCTGCCTCGGGATGCAGCATCCCATGCAGAAGCCGGCCGTTACTCATAATCCCGGCGCCCACGCCCGTACCGATGGTGATATAGACGCTGTTCTCCAGCCCCTTTGCTCCTCCGAAAGTCGCCTCCCCCAAAAGAGAGCCGTTCACATCCGTGTCAAAGCCCACCGGCACCCCCAGCGCCTCCCGAAAAGGCCCCACGATATCGCAGTTCGCCCAGCCGGCCTTGGGTGTGGTGGTAATAAATCCGTATGTGGGCGAGTCCCTGTGCAGATCCACAGGACCAAAGCAGGCGATCCCCAGCGCCTCGATCCCCTTTCCCTTAAAAAAGTCCACCATCGCCGGTATCGTCTCCTGCGGCGTCTTCGTGGGGATGGATACCCTCTCCAGAATCTCCCAGGACGTCCCCCCGTCCACCTCCACGACGGCGCATACCATCTTTGTACCGCCTGCCTCCAGCGCTCCCACTCTCATGATCCGTTCCTCCTGTTTTTTATTTTTTATTGATGCCCTCCGTCTCATCTGCTCTGACTGTCAGAGGATCCCCCTCCGGATCTCATCCAGTATGGACTTATCGATCTGCGGACCCGGTATCCTGCTGTCCGCTCCTGCCGCCCGGAGCTTTCCGTCCACTCTGGTCTGCTCCTCCTCCAGGCGATTTCGCACCTGTTCCATCCTGTGATCCAGAGCCGCGCTGATCTCCGCGCACTCTAACATCTCTCTGGCCAGATCCCCGGCTATGGCCGGGTCAATATCCTTCTTATAACGAATCTTGTGCTCCAGGCTTGCCCAGAAATCCATGGCAATGGTGCGCAGCTGCACCTCCACCTTCATGAGCCGCTTCTCATTCTGCAAAAAAATCGGCACCTCCACAATCAGGTGAAGGCTGCGGTAACCGCTCTTTTTGGGATGCTCGATATAATCCCGCTTCTCCATCAGACGCACATCGTCCTGTTGCAGCAGGCAGGTCCCCAGCATATAGATATCCTCCGGAAAGGAACAGACGATCCGGACCCCCGCCACATCAAAAATATTCTCCTCCAGAGACTCCAGGGTAAAGGGAATGTTCTTTCTGCGCATCTTCCCTGCAATGCTCTCAATGGATTTCATGCGAGTCCTGATGCTCTCGATGGGATTACGGTCATATTGCAGGGAAAACTGCTCGTTCAGCACGCGAAACTTCGTCTCCACCTCCATCATCGCACAGCGGTAATAGGTCATCAGCTGTCGCCACGGCTCCATATTCTTTCTGACCATCTCCAGAAAATCTGCCGCGATCAGGCTCTCGATCAGATGATCCTCATTCCGTACCTTCCGCTGACCATACTCCTTCTCCCCCAGCAGCATCTTTGGTAAATCCAACGGCATTGCCCCCCGTCTCCTTTCTCTACATAAGGATATTTTACCTTATCGGATAAAGTCTGTCTACCCCGAAGGAGTACGAATTTGCGGGTTGCCATATGTCGAGAGAATATTCCGCAGGCAGCGAGATACAGCCAGGGCCCATATCCCTTCCCTGACCGGACCCTCTACAAACGCCGGTCCCGGGCGGGCAGCGGCGGCAGCGCCGCGCAAACCCGGTACCGTTCTCGTTTGTAACGGAGCGAAAGCGCGTCCGGTCAGGGATGGATATGGGCCCTGGCGTCCCACTTCTCAGAATCCCCTCATAAACCTCACATATCAATCATAACCTTCATCGCCTTATCCTTCTGCTCTTCAATCAGGCGGTAAGCATCCTCATAGCAGGTAAAGGGCACATGATGGGTAATCAGGATCTCCAGATTTATGAGGCCCTGGCCCACCAGTTCAATGGCCTTTTTCCAGTCCTCGATCCGGTACATGGCGGTTCCGATCATACTCAGCTCATGATCCTGCACCAGTCCCATATTGATGGGATAGGGATCCGCCACCACACCCATGACAATGATGGCGCTGCCCTTGCGGGCGATCTCCACTGCCTGGTTTAACACTTTGCCGTTTCCGATGCACTCAAAGATCACGTCGGCGCCGTCGTCTCCGAAGGCATCCCGGATGGCCTCATCCAACGGTTTCTCCGCCGGACTGTGGATGGTCAGGCCACAGGCGGCAGCTTTCTCCAGCCGGCAGGCGCTGACCTCGGATAAAAGCACCTGTCCGGCGCCCATGGCCCGTAACGCCTGTCCCACCAGATTTCCTATGGTGCCGCCGCCCAGAACCACGCATTTTTTTCCTGTCACATCCCCGAAGCGGCGGACGGCATGTACGCCGCAGGCCAAAGGCTCCAGGACGGCTCCCAGATCTGCCGAGAGTCCCTCCGGCAATTTCAGCACCCAGGCAGCGTCCGCCACAAAGTACTCGCTGGCCATACCTGTGGTCTGAAATCCCATGACCTTCAGGCTGTTGCAGTCATTGTACATCCCATGGGTACAGGGATAGCACTCTTTGCACACCACCTGGGGCATCACCGTCACCCGGTCACCCACGGCGAATTCCGTGACTCCGCTGCCGGTCTCCACCACTACGGCGCTCACCTCATGGCCCTGGACCACCGGATAGGAGGTGTAGGGATGTTTCCCGTGCCATACATGGATATCGGAGCCGCAGACGCCGATCCGCTCCATCTTAAGCTTCACCTGCCCGGCGCCCGGCTGAGGCTCAGGGACCTCATTATAGATAATCTTTCCCGGTTCTGTCATGATTGCCTGTTTCATCGCTCTCCTCCTTATCTGTATCAGTATTCGTTGATACGATTCATGGAATAGTCCATATTTTTCATAATGGCACTGTCAAAGTTTTTCCGGATCAGCTCTTCCCGCTTTTTCGCATATGCCGGATCATCCCACAGGTTATGAAACTCCTCCGGATCCGTCTCATGGTCGTACAGCTCGCCAAAGGGCTTCCCGTGATAATTAACGATCTTATACCGGCCGTCGTAATACATGGTGGCAAAGAGATCCTCGTGAGTTCCCATCAGACAGTGATAGAACTCGGAATATACCGACTCCTTATGGCGATGGGGATCTGCCTGGCCTGTGAGGATCGGCAGCAGGCTCTTACCCTGCATATAGTAAGGCACGCTTTGCCCGGAAAGCTCCATCAACGTCGGCGCGATGTCCACCAGTTCCACCAGCGCGTCGCTTTTAAGCCCTTTTACAAACAGGGAAGGGCAGGACATAATCAGCGGCACATGAACCAGTCCTTCATAGAAATAAGCTCCCTTCCAGTACAGGCCGTGATCTCCGTTCATCTCTCCGTGATCGCTCATAAAGATCACCACCGTATTGTCCTTCTCGCCGATATCCTCCAGATATTTCATGAGACGGCCGAACTGGTCATCCACCAGCTCGATCTCCGCATAATAATCCCGGAAATGCTCCCTCTTCTCCTCGTCGGTCAGCGAGGGAAAAGGCTCTGCCTGGCCGTCCTGACCTCCCTGATAAAAATCCTTCTGCTGATGCGGCGGCTTATGCTCCAGCTCCCCTTCCTTCCACAGAGGAAGCGGCATGTCCTCGATCCGCAGCCGGTCTTTATATTCCTGAGGCGGATCTAACGGCGGATGAGGGTCATAGGGATTCAGGCTGATGAGCCAGGGATGACCCTTTCCCCGGTTTTGCTCGATGAATTCGATCGCCTTTTCCACACACCATGTGGTCTGATGGTATTCGGCCGGCACCCCCACGGTCTTTCCCGTGAAGTTGGGATTGGGCGTCGGCGGCCAGGTGGCCATGCTGGTATACTTGCCTCCATAGATCTCTCCCCATTTCAGCCCCTTTTCCTTCAGCCAGTTCTGATAGTCATTCTCCCCCCCGGGCCAGTCATCGTTGGGATGCTCGCTCCACTGTATGTAGGTATAGCCGTCGTCGGTGCGCTTCTCCATGCGTCCCTGGGCCGAGGTCAGATGAAGCTTCCCGCTGAGTCCGCACCTGTAGCCGCTGTCGGCCAGCAACCGGGTGACCAGCTTCTCATCCTTGGAATAGGTATCGTTTCCGTTAAAAAACGCTTTGGTGGTGCGGGGATAGCGCCCTGTCAGGAAGCAGGACCGGCTGGGCGTACAGACCGGCGCCTGGGTATAAGCCCGGGTAAAGGTAACGCCCTCCTCCACCAGCTTGTCTATATTGGGGGTCCGAAGATACGGATTCCCCAGGCTGTGGATCGTGTCCCACCGCTGCTGGTCCGTACAGAACCAGATGATATTCAATGCTTTCTTTTCCATATATGCGACATACTCCCTCCTCTGTCAGATTTCTGATGATTACAAATGTGTTACAGCTTTTTCCGGGTTCAGCCTGCTTTTTCTGTCTTGTTCTTCTTAAGCGCCCGGCGGATCGCCGGATAAAACAGCGAGCCAAAGGCGATGAGCAGAATCACCAGACTGAAGGGACGGGTTACGAACACGCCGTAACTGCCGCCGGATAATAAAAGAGAGCGTCTGAGGTTCGATTCCATCAGATTGCCTAATACCAGGCCGATGGTCAGCGGCGGAATCGGGAAACGGAAGCGTTTCATCAGAAAGCCCAGCAGTCCGAAGGCCAGCATGATCCGGATATCAAACATGGAGTTGGAGATGGCAAAGGTTCCGATCATGCACAGCACCATAATAACCGGCAGGATTACCGTCAGAGGCACCCGGGTCACATTGGCGAAGGCACGGATAAACAGGCTTCCCTGCACCAGCATAAACAGATTCACCAGAATCAGACCGCCCATGATGATATAGATCCAGGGATTGCCGCCGGTAAAAAGCTGTGTTCCCACAGTGATGCCCTGCATGGTCAGCGCGCTCAGCAGCACGGCCATGGGAGCGTCCCCGGGGATTCCGAAGGTAAATAGCGGAATCAGTGTGGCTCCCGTCACCGCATTATTGGCCGTCTCAGAGGCGACGATGCCTTCGTCGCTGCCGGACCCGAATTTCTCCGGCGTCTTGGAGGACCGTCTGGCATCGGTATAGGCGAACATGGCCGCGATGGCGCCTCCTGTGCCGGGCACCGCTCCGATGACGCAGCCCATCACCGATGATTTTATCAGAATCTTCCAGTGCCGGAAGAACTCCCGCACCTTCACCGTGGCCTTCTGAAACGTGACTCTGGGGACTTCCTCCTGGTACATGCCCACATAGATCTCACGGCTCTTTACCAGGATCTCACTGAGGGCATAGGTCCCCAACATAATAACCGCCGCCTTTAAGCCTGCCAGCAGCCTGGTCTCTCCGAACATGTAGCGGGCTGTCCCCTGGAACGTGTCCATGCCCACCGTGGAGAGAAACAGGCCCAAAAGCGCCATGATGATACCCTTCACCGCATTGCCTTCCCCTGCGATTCCCACAGCGGCAAACAGTCCGAACACACAGAGGCTGAAATATTCCGGGCTTCCCACATTTAAAATCAGCCTGGCGATGGTGGGCGCCAGTATCAGCAGCACCAGGGCGCTGAAGAGCCCTCCGAAGGTGGAGCCTAAGAGGGCCAGCTTCAGCGCGTCGCCGGCCCGGCCCTTCTGTGCCATGGGATAGCCGTCGAAGCTGGTGGTCACGGAGGCCGGCGTACCCGGCGTGTTTAGCAGGACTGCCGTGATGGAACCGCCGTACATGGCCCCGCAGTATGCCCCCAGGAGCAGAAACACACCGGAGATGCTGGGCAGATCAAAGGTCAGCGGCATGAGGACCGTGATGGCAAAAATAACATTCAGCCCCGGCAGCGCGCCGATGATGATCCCTACGGCCATACCGATATTCATCATCAGGAGGCTGTTCAGGCTGAAGATACCTGATATGACTTCCGCAAACATGATAAGATAACTCCTCCCTTCCCTAGCGCAACGGAACATACAGCACGTACTTAAACAGCACGTACATCAGCGCCGAAAACCCGTAGACACACAGGTACAGATACCATTTGCGGCATCCGAACAGAAACATCAGCACCGGCGGTATCAGAAGCGTGGCCCAGATGTACCCCAGCTTTTCAAACAGAACGCTGTACACGATGATAATTCCATAGATGATATAGGGAATGAACAGAATAATCCAGTCCTTTCCGGTCCGTACTTCCTTCTCTGCCGTTTTATCCGGCTTTGGCAGACGCGCGAAGCGCAGTAGCGAGAGGATAAGTCCCAGCGCTGTGGCAGCTGCCATGGCTCCCGTCAGCAGATTGGGGAAGGTCCGTGGAGTAAAGGCCGACTGGTCCACCATGTTTGGGTTGACGGCCACCTGATCCGGTGTGAGCCAGAAATACAGTGCGCCGCAGCCTGCCAGGAGCAGCGCATAGATGACGATATCCTCTTTGATTTTTTTTCGATCCATACATAATCCTTTCTTTCGCAGAACCGGAAAGCTGCGGCTATCCGGCAAAGCGGCTCCCTCGCTTTCCTGTCACGGCAGAGGGGCTGCCGCAGAACGCAAAATCCTTTCCAGGACCTCGCCCCTTGACAGCCCCGCCCGGCATACCTTCCGATGTCATATGTCAGTCGATCAGACCCGCCTTTCGCATGACGTCCTCATGAATGGCGGCCATCTCTCCCAGCCAGCCGGCCAGAGCCTCCTCCTCCATGATATCCATCTTCGCATAACCGTTATTCTCCAGGAATTCCTGATAGCCGTCGCTGGCCAGGGCGGCATTGATCTGCGCCTTCAGCCACGCCACTTCTTCCTCGGGCGTATCCTTGCGAACCGCCAGACATTTCACTCCGTTGATGGGGACGAAATTCTCCACATATTCTCCCAGATATCCGGTATCCGGGAACAGATAATGGCTTTCATTGGTGCAGGCAATCACCGGCGTCATCTCGCCGCTCTGCACATAACTGAGCGCCACACTGTCCTCCATCACGGCAAAGTCGATCTCGCCGCTGAGAACCGCTGCCGTCAGCTCCGGAGAACCGTTATAGACCACCGGAACACCCTCGCCGGCCTCTAACATTTCCAGCATCTGCAAAGATGCCAGATGCGCCATGGAAATACTGTTGGCAAAGCCATAGGTAAAATCTCCCGACGAAAGCTTGTCTCTCCAGGCATCCACGCTGGCCAGATCCGAACCGGCCTTCACCACCACCACGCAGGAAGACGGGGTAGCCAGATTGCAGATGGGACGCCAGTCGCCGATGTCATAGGGCAGCTCATTGACCAGAGGCTGCGTAAAATAGCAGGCGTTGGCGATCGTGATGATATTATGGCCATCCGCATCGCGTATGGAGAACTCACCGGCTCCGATGGTCTGGGATGCGCCGGCCAGATTTTCTACTACCACATTGGCCCCCAGATCCTTGCCCACCGCGTCAACCACAGCCCGGCTCACCAGATCCAGAGCGCTTCCCGCGGCCGCCGGAACGATCCAGTTCACATTGCTCTTGTCAAAGCCCGAAGGCATCTGCGCACTGCCGCCGGTCCCGTTTCCTTCCGTCTGCGCCGCCGTAGTGTCGCCTGCGCCGGAAGTTTCCCCGGGGCCGGATTGCCCGCAGCCTGACAGCAGACCCAAAATAAGAATCACACACAGCGTCAGCGCCAGATTTCTTTGCTTTTTCATAAGTATTCCTCCTTTTTTACAGTCAGATCAGATCCATACGTTTCAGATGATCGGGGGGAGCCTCCAGCCTGCCAAGCTCTGCCGCCATGGCCCTGCACATACGCCGGACGGTCTCCGGCTCGCTCTCCACCAGGTTATGCTCCTGAAGATAATCGGTCTCCAGGTCAAACAGATAGTCCTCTTTCTCCCAGGGCCGCATATGATTATAGCATAGCGCATAACCGGGCGCGTTGCGGATCATGGCCGCCGGAATGCGGTACATGGGATAATCGGTCCAGGACAGAAAACGCCCCGTCTCGATGGCGCCGATGTCCTCCACCCGCTTACGGTTAAAATATACCTTGTTGTCAATGGGCACCGCCGTATACATATACAGAGGCTTATTATCGTTTCGCGGAGCGCGCAAGTAGGTATGGCGGCCGTCGGTGATGTTAATCGCCTTGCCGAAGTAGCCATAGAGAATATATTCTCTGGGCGGCTCCGTCTTCTCTAACAGAGAAAGAAGCGACCTTCCGTGGATCGGATGAGCCTCCTCCGGCCGGGAAAAGCCGTACAGATCCATAATGGTGGGCAGCAGATCAATGTTCTGCGTCAGGGCCCGGACCCGCTCTCCCGCATGGGCATCCTCCGGGAGATGGACGATAAGAGGAATGTGAAACACCTCATTGTAAGCCGGCATATAGTTCTTCGCCAGAAAATCATGCTCGCCCAGCATGTAGCCGTGGTCGGTCGTATAGATAAACGCCGTGTCCTTCCACATATCATGGGCATCCATCACGTCCAAAAGCTTACCCAGATGCGCGTCCGTCATGAGAAGCAGCGCCGCATAGCGCCTGCGTATATGGCGAAGCTTCGCCTCATCTCCGTCGGTCTTATCGTACTCAGGCCACAGATACAGCGGCCCTTCGTAGTCGTCTCCCACCATCTCCAGATACTTTTCGGGAACCTCAAAGGGTTCATGGGGGTCGAAGGGTTCCACCCACAGAAAGAAATCATCCCGGCCGCTGTTCTCCTCCAGCCATTCTCCGGCCCGGTCGATGGTGATCACACTGGGATAATTCTCCTCCGTGCGGTAAAACAGCTCCCGGTTGCGGGCGTACTGGGGATGCATCTTACCCAGATGCGCTGTCTCATAATCCTTCGTGGGGAACATACGGGGATCCCACTCCTGTCCCCGGATAAACTCCCACCGGTTAAACATCTGGCAGTAATTCTCTCCGCCCACTTCAAAATAGTGATAATGATCCGTGATAATCTGGCAGTCCACTCCCTGATCCCGCAGCAGCATGGGCAGGGTATCGTCAAAGGGCTCGATGGGCCCCCAGCCCCTCTCCAGAAAGTTTAATCTCCCCGTCATCAGGTCCCGCCGGGCCGGCATACAGGGAGCCGATCCGGTCCAGTGATTGTCAAAGATCACGCTTCTTTCGGCCAGACGCTCCAGATTCGGCAGCTTAAGGCCGCTCTCACAGTACAGCTGTATCATCCGCCTGTTTACCGAGTCAGACAAAAACAGCACGCTTCTCATTTTACACATCCCTCCCTCATCTCTTTCATTGCTCTGCTTTTCGATTATTCCCGGTGAGCCAGCCCTCTATCCTGTTGTTTCCGGAATTGCCGGGAACGGATTTTCCGTGGTTTTCGCCGCGCTCTTTCTGCAAATAGCCGCAGGGGAATCTGCGCTGCGACCGCGACGGACAGCTGGCTTAAGCTCTCTTCCCGCCAGTGACTACGTATTTATATTTGGCCATATCTACCAACAAACTGCCTTTGAATACGTATTCATTTTACCATGGCGAGAAGGCCCTGTCAATTCTTTTCTCTTGTTCTCTGTTTTTCACAGTTTTTATGGTTTCTTTTTGTGTAATATAACGAAAGATATGACTTTTAACTTTTCCGATGAGAACAGAGAAAGCTGCCTCTTTTCCAAAAGAGACAGCTCATTGCTCTCAGCGTATTCCTTTCAGCGCGTGGTCTCACGCAGGATCAGCCACGGCTTCAGCCATTCCTGCACAAAGCTTTCTTCTCCGTGGATCAGCTCCATCAAAAGCTTACAGCCCCGGGAAACCATCTCCTCCACGTCCACATGGATGGTGCTCAGACACGGATGGATCATGCCGGCCAATGGAATATCATCCATGGAGATAACCTGTACCTGTTCCGGCACGGCGCAGCCCATTTCCCTGCACGCATTCACCACGCCGATCCCCAGCATATCATTGTAGGTAAAAACCGCAGCCTTCTGTCCGTCAAAGCGGCTGCGGTTTTCTAAAATACAGCGGTGGGCCGACTCGATACTCAGACTGCACCGCAAAATATCCTCATCTGCCAGCGTCTGCCCTGCCGACAGAAGCCCGCGCCGATAGCCCGCCAGGCGGCGGGCCGAGTCATGAGTCTCCTCCCTGGCAGTGAGAAACAGCTTGCGGTATTCCGGAAAACGTCCCAGATACCGGCCGGCCTCATAGCCGCCGTACTCGCTGTCCGAGAAGAGATAATTCAGATCCGGGCGGATATTCACACTGGCATTCAGGAGAAACACACAGGGAATCTGGTATTCTCCCAGCAGGTCCACCTCCTCCGGAGACAGCTCCATTCGCAGTACCAGAAAGCCGTCTACCTTATGGGTGCGGATGATCCTCTCAAAGCTGGAAAAATCATCGTCCTCCGCCTTATAGTAGATGACCATGATATCGTAGTCGTATTTGTGCATCTCCTTCTGGAGATAGTCGTATACATGCGACAGCATCATATTGGCGCTCATACTGACAAAATGCTTTGGAAACAGGATTCCGATGGTGTGCGTATGCAGGGTGCGCAGGCTCTTGGCATGGCTGTTCAGCACAAAGCGGTATTCTCTGGCCTTCTGCTGGATAAACCGGCGCTTTTCCTCCGGCACCAGATCGCTGTCATTCATGGCACGCGATACGGTAGACTGAGACACTCCGATCAGTTTTGCGAATTCCTTTGAAGTCATGTTCCCACCTCGTTTTTATGCATTCCGTGTCTCCTTCTGCCGGTTTTCCCACAGTACTGTCTCAGGGGATTCGGGTTTTCTGCTGTAAGCTTAACACATCCTGCCGGGATTGACAAGTCATGTTTCCGGCAGTTTGGGACAGCCCCTATGCCTCCTCCCCCTCGTTCGCCTGCTCCAGAGCCACCTCCGCCTCCGGCGCCTCCTCCGGAAACGACACCTGCAAAACGGCCTGATGCCAGTTTACGCTGACCCTGGCATAACGGCCCTTATCCGCTGCCGCCTGCCGCAGCAAGGTCAGAAGCTGTGTCAATACTTCCTTAGTCAGATAACCGCCCCGCCAGTGAAAGATAAATGTCTTCCCCTTTCGGATCGCCTGCTGCGCCCTTTTAGCCACTTCCTCCTGCTTTGTAAAGGACAGCTTCTTTTCCCGGTAGTAGAAATGTTCTCTGTCCGTGCAGGCGGGAACCGGCCAGATCACCGGCTCATGATCGCGAAAAAGCTGTCTGTCATCCAGATTGAAATAGTCGTAGCGCAGCTGCCCGTCGCGCCCCAGGCTGTTATCAAAGGTCGCATCCAGATGATAGCAGTTTCCCGAGAGCTTTATCACATTCCAGGCGTGGCGGTAACGGATTTTCTTCTCCGGATTGGCCTCCGACACCGCAATGATACAGCCAATCCCCAGGGTATCACAGAGAATTTTCACCGTCTTGGCGATCCCCTCGCAGACGCCGACTCCCTGTCCCAGGGGACCGATGATCTCATGGGAATAGGGCTTTTTCAGCTTATCATAGCGGACTGAGGTGCAGATAAAGTCGTGAATATACTGTTCTTTCTCCCGCTCGTTCATGGCCTGTGCCTTGGCCGCCAGCTTATTTACCCGGGCCGCCATGGCTTTCTGATGCTCCTTTATCTTTGCTTTGTCAAACAGATATTCCGGGATAAACTCCACATGAGCGGAAGACGGGTAAAACCGGTAGTGAAAGCCGGAGGCATAAAAGATCTCCGGACAATCAAGGCGCAGACAAAAAAACAGCTCCGAAAGTTCCCTTCCCTCCAGACGGGGAACCGGAAAGGACGGCGCCAGCGAGAGCAGCCCCTCCTTCATGGCGTGGTACGCCGCCTGCTCTTCCTTGTTCATCTGTGTATAATAGTATGGTTCCATATCTCTCCTCTGCCTCTCAATCGTCCCGGCGCCATCTCGTCTTTAATGCCGCTTCCACCACCTGCTCATACTCCGGGATGCTGTGAGCCTTACGGATTTTTTTCTGAATTTTCTCCCCATCCTCAAAATACCGGCTCAGGTAGCTCCACAGCTCCATCATCCGGTACAGTACGTTCCGGTCGCCGGACATGGCCTTCCTGTAGCCCTGAAGCACCTCGTCCAGGAATGGGGCCAGCTGTTCTCCTGTCATGGGAGCCAGCCCTCTCAATTCCCCGGCCAGTCCCGGATCAGCGATCAGTCCGCGGCCCGGCATCACACATGTCAGCCCGGGAAACCGTCTGAGCAGGCTCTCGTAATCGGAGAGAGTGCGGATATCGCCGTTATAGCAGAGCCGCGACGCTTTTGCCTCCGCTATCGCTGCCTCATATGCATACGAAAATGCTTCCCGGTGAGCCTCTCCTCTGTAGTACTCCTCCCGCAGCCGGGGATGGATGATCCATTCCGTAAAGGGGTAGCGGCCAAGGAGTTGCCAGATTTCGGGCCACTCCTCCAGGGAATCATAGCCGATCCTGGTTTTCACCGATATCTTCAGCGGGCAGCTGTCAAAGATCCGGTCCAAAAAACACTCCAGCTGCGGCAGATGGCGCAGAAAACCGGAGCCGCGCCCTTTGGCCGCCACGGTGCCCGAAGGACAGCCCAGGTTCAGATTCACCTCCGTATAGCCAAAGGAATATAAGGTGCGGGACAGCTCCAGAAAAACCTCTGTGCGGTTGGTCAGAATCTGGGGGATCAGTTCCATCCCCTCGTTATTTTCCGGCAAAATGTCCGCCAGCTCCTTGTGATTCAGGCCCGTATTGGTCAAGAATGGGGTAAAATACCGGTCGATCTGCCCGAAATAGCGGCAGTAGGCCCGGCGGTATATGTGATTGGTAATGCCCTCCATGGGGGCCATATAGATTTTCATGTGATTTCCCTGTCGTATTATCGGTTTTGTATCGTCTGTGATGTCAGGATTTCCGTATTCGGTTTGTCTTTCTTATGTCTCGTACCGGTTTCCCCGCTCCTTTTTCGTACCGGTGAGGCTTGCACGGCTACAGCTCTCTGAGTACCAGCTCCGTAATCCCCGGATTCGTGCCCGGGCGGATTTGAAGCACCTTCTCATGACGGCCGCAGCCATACTCTTCGTCGATCATTTCCTTGATCCGCGTGCCTCCGCGGTAGCCGTGAATCAGACGGACTATATAGGTGCTGCCGTCTGCGCGGCGCAGGGTACTGTCGATTTTGATTTTGGCCTGTCCGCAGTTCAGGCCGTGGAGATCCAGCTCCAGTATTCCCGCAGTCATATGACGTCACCTGCTTTCCTTGATACTGCCCATATTGGGGGACATGGGACAGAATGGGGCATTCCTGTGGCATTATTTCTTTGTCAAATCGTAGCTCTCACCGATCATGCGGCAGATATCCGGTTCCGGCACGCTGCCGTCCAGTATGATGGAATTCCAGTGCGTCTTATTCAGGTGATAGGCCGGGATCACCGACTCAAATGTTTCGCGCCAGAAATCGCGCCACTGGGGGTCACATTTGACATTAATCCAGATATGGCCGTCCCGCTCAAAGATCCATGCAAAGATACGCCGGCTCGCCCGGTGGCGGATGACGCACCAGTTTGGATCGTGGAAGGGGTAATCTTCGTAGGTGTCCGGGTAAGTGAGGCAGTAGCCGATGGCTTCTTTGCGGGTTTGCATGGGACAGAGATCCTTTCGTTATTTGCGCCTGGGGAACCGTGTGCTTCGCCCCGGATGCCGTGAATCGTCGTGGTCCGATAGCAGCCTTCCTGAAGGGCATCCATATTCTGATAGATGACGCGGTCCGCAGCATGAGGCGTCAGGTCAATCTGGTTATGGTTGTGGTGCTGATGCGTTGCCAGAATGAGATTTGCCGGGATATCATAGCCTTCTCCGGCGAAGGGATCGATATACACGCAGACGCCGGCTGATGTGGTCAGGCGGAAGCCGGCATGGTCCTGATAAAGAATCACAGTATTCACGGTCGTTTTTTCCCTATTTTGTATTATCTTGAAAAGAATAGTGTATTGTGCATTTTTTCAGATATTTATTTTTTAGGTGGTACGCCTTTCATTGCCAGATCCACAATTTTGTCAACCGTTGCTTCCCTGGGCAGACCAACTAATTCCGGGTAATAGATTAAGTCGCTCCCTCCCGGATGGTTGATTCCTTTCTCAAACTTTACTACCAACGCACAGTGCTCTTCTTCTGTCAACAGCCTTCCCGTCTTTTTATCATGCACGCTCATAATTGTTTCCACCAAATCAACAAGCTCTTCTCTGGTTAGTTTCTGTTCCATATGACGGCCTCCTGGCATTCTGATTTATATACTTAATTATAGAGTATTTGCCTGCTGCCTGCAATGTATATTTACAGGCTGATTTATATGGGTATGGCAATTCGGATGGCGGATCTGCTTTATGCTGGGAAGTGGGGAGGACTAAGCGGGTCTGCGTTTCTTTCACAATCTCTTAAAAATGTTCTTCTTATTTGCTCTCCTATTCTCCCTTATACCTTCTCCGATAATACTCCACCACCCGATACTCAATCACATCCCGCATATGTTCTCCAAACGCTCTCTTCCCAATTACCTCCCTCAATTCTTCTCTCAGCCCCAGCACATACTCTCCGCTCTCCACAAAAAACCCCTTCCCCGAAGCCAACAGAAAATGCACCGGATTCCGCTTTATATTCCCCAAATGCGCTTTATCCGAAATCCTTCTATACTCCTCATACGAAGCTGCGCTGCTCCCCAGATCCCTCCAGTTCGTTCCCTCATCAAAAAAACGCTTCCAGCTTTCCAGCAATTCCCTCTCTGTCACCCCCATACGAATCTTCCCATCATTATAAAACGCATACAGCACAGGCATCTTGTAAGCCTTCTGCATACTCGTCGTTTCCAGCATCTCCAGAAATTCTCTGCCGCCCCCGTCATACAGAACCTGCTCTGCCTCTGTCAGCTCCCCCAACTCATGCAGATACTCCAAATAATGACGAAACGGATTCTCCCTCGCATTTTTTATGCACAATTCATATACCCCGCCATACATACAGGAAAACAGTTCCATTCTAGTCGGCACCTTTCCTCCCAGAACCTCCTTCACCCGAAAATACTCCCTCTGAATAATATCCCGAATCGTCATATTCCGATTCTCCATCTCACGAAACAGGTCAATCAGCCGCATGTCAAAATCCACTATACAGCCATCCGGGTACTCAAACTCGAAATCCTCCCCGCCTCTCGTTGCACTCGTGCATTCTGCCCCTGCTTGTCCGCTCAGTAAAAACGGTGCCCTTCCGGCTCTTTCATAATTCCCTATAAAATCCAGAACCGTCAAAAACTCTTTTCCCCGGCTTCTTCTCAGCCCTCGCCCCAGCTGCTGCAAAAATACCACCGGCGACTGCGTAGGCCGCAAAAACAGCACCATATCTACCGCAGGGATATCCAGCCCCTCATTAAACATATCCACCGAAAAAATTACCTGTATCTCGCCTCTGCCAAGTCTCTCCAGCGCAATGTCTCTCTCCTCCGAAAATTCCCCGTCCGAATTGCTGTACACCGCAAGTGCTGCTACCCCTCTTAACGAAAAATCCCGTGCCATCTCCTCCGCATGCTTTCTCGAACAGCAAAATCCTAACGCTTTTTGCGAACGATACTTTCGATAATGCTTATAAATCAGCTCGTAACGATCCGCATTCGTCACATAAAGCTGATTCAGCTCCTGCTGCGCGTATTCCCCCCTCACCACACGCAGACCCGAATAATCTGTCTTGTCATAAATCCCATAGTAATGAAAGGGAACCAGCATCCCTTTATTAATCGCGTCCTTCAATGAAATTTCATACGGTACATTGTAATCACATATCCCATAGATATCTCTGCCATCCATCCGCTCCGGCGTCGCGGTCAGCCCCAAAAGAAATTCCGGCTGAAAATAATCAATGATTTTACGATACTTCTCATTCACCGCATGATGAAACTCATCCACAACAAGATAGTCAAAATACTCCCTTGCAAAATACCTCTCTGTCAGATACTCATCTTTTCCCAGCGTATCTACTGAAGCAAAAATCACCGGCTGCTCAACATCTTTATAATCCTTATTAAAAAAGCCATAGCACTCTGACTTTCTCACATTGCGAAATGCCATGGCTGCCTGCTTCAAGATCTCCTCTCGGTGCGCCACGAAAAGTACACGCTCATATGCGGCTGAATCAAACGCCGCCAGATACGTTTTTCCGATTCCCGTCGCCGCATAAACCAACCCCCGGGACGCCCCTTCCGCCCGGCTGTCCTTCAATGCATACAGCGCCTCTATCTGCGCTCCTCTGGGCTGAAACAACTTCTCTGCCTGTCCTGCTGCCGTCCTCTCCTCCGTTTCCCTTTCCGTCTCATAGCGCTCCAAATCCCGGGCTACTGCCGGTCGTCTCCAGCTTTTGGAGTACCGTTTCAGTTCCTCCTTGTCAATAATAATCGAATGATTTGAGAACAAATTCTCAAAGGTATGATAAAACCGCCGAAAATTCCCTTCATCATAACGGCTGCTGAAACGATAGTTCCATTCAATGCCCGAAGTAAGCGCGCTTCGGGAAATATTGGAAGAACCAATAAAAATTTCGCTTTCCGTTTCATAATGAAAAATATACGCCTTCGGGTGAAATGAACGATGCTTCTCATTATAAAACCGCAGGTCCACACGCTCCCCCAGTTCCTTTTTCAGCAAATACAGCGCTGAAGGCTGTGTAATCCCCAAATAGTTTCCTGTCAGCATACGAATCGACGCTCCCCTGTCAAGAGCCGACTGCAAATCTCTCAATATCAGCCTTACGCCCGATTCCATTAAAAACGACACAATAATATCAATCCGTTTGGCACGGCAAATACTCGCGCGCAGCTGGCACAGCAAATATTTTCCAGGATCATCACCGCCTGTAATCGCACCAATCGGCTCAAAGACTATGCTCTCTCCACCCTCAACAACAAATTCACCCATCTCTCTTCCTCTCTCCCCGGCCTTACATCTTTGGTCACCCACTGCTCTATCACTCCAAACACCGCCACTTCCTCCAAAAGCCTCTCTACCTTCTCCTCGGTCATATCTGTAAAATACCTTCCATTCCGCTCCCCCTCAAACTCCCCATACTTAAACGACGTATAAACCACGCCTCCAGGCTTTAAAGCCCGCGCCATCTTCCCCATCACAGCTTTCAGTTCCCTATAGGCCAAATGCAAAATCGACGAGCAGGCCCAGATCCCATCATACACGCCTATCTCATCCAGCTCCTGAAACAGCATCTGCTTTACCAAAATCCCTGTATATGCCCCTGCCAGACGGCAGAACTCCTCCGAGCCATCCGCTGCCGTCACCCGATACCCTCTCTCCAGAAAATACTTTGTGTCCCGTCCTGACCCACATCCAAAATCAAGGATCGTTCCCCCTGCCGGAACCTCCCGCAGAAACCTTTCCTGCATCCCCTGGAACTCCACCCCCACTGTGGACACAATATAAGCCTCTGCATTTCTGTTATAATAATCAATCGTCCCGCACTCTGCCATTCCCAAAGCCTCCTTTTTTGAACCGTCAATTAAAAGACCGCAGCGCCTTATTCAAAAGCTGTCTCTCATATTCATCCAGCAATTCTGCAAACGCCCTGCCCCGACCTCGTATAAATGCCAGAACCCCTCCGCTGTCCAGATGCAGAAGCTGCGGAAATTTCTGTTCCATTTTCCGAATCGTATCTAACGGAAAGCCAAATTCCACCAGCTGCTCCCCAAAATAACTCCGCACTCCTGTTTCGTAAAACCGCACCACCCGCGACAGCGAAAATCCCGAAAGTTTCCTTCCCCGCTTTTCAGCCGCACAGACAAAAATACTTTCAAACAATGCCAACAATTTGGGAATCTTATATTCGATAATATCTCTCTGCGTATTAAAAGCGTTTGCATACGCTCTGTCATAGGGAATGCTCCCTTTTTGTGCCTCGCGAATCTGGTAGCGCAAGACGCCCTGAAACCCATCCTTTGTGTAGCTGATCGAAATCGCGCTATAACGCTTCACAATGCCCTCATCCAGCAGCCCGGCCCCCTTAAATATTTTCAGCACCGTGTTTAACGCTGCGTACTTTGTAAACTGTTCCACAATATTGGCACGTATTGCATAGGCAAAAAAAGCTTCAAATTCCTCTTCCTTCTCCAGCAGATAACAAAGCAGTGTCTCCTGAGCTTCCTTTTTCACCAACCGGTTCTTTATAAAGATCTCCTCTGGCAGACAATACTTTCGCTGCTGTTCCTGCCGCAATGCCTTTGCCTGTTGGTTTCCCTGTGTCAAATCAGACATATCCGCATTATCCAGATCTACCGCCTCCAGCTTCCTGACCCCATAGGTCACAAAATCCAGACACAGATTCTCATTTTTCGCAATCCCCGGCAGTTCCTTGTCAAAATAAAAATACCTGCCGATAAAATTGTGGTAATATCGTCCCGCCCGCCCGATAATATTCTTTAAGTCAAAAGCGGTCAGCGAAGAACTCCCCTTTGTGTGATTCAAGATTACCATATTTTTCGCATTAGTATTCACACCCTCCACAATCGTGGACGTGCAGAACAACAGCTCAAACACACCCCGGTTAAACAGCTCCAGAACCTCTTTCTGTATGTATTTAGGCAGTTTTCCATGATGCATTGCAAACCCCTTCTGCAAAACATTCCAAAAGCTCCAGTGCTGAATCGACCCCTTTATATCATATGCCCTCTTTATGTGGTCCAAAAAAATCTGATACTCCTTATCGCCAATAGTTCTGTCTTCTTGTCCTCCTGCCAGAATGATCGCATATTCATTCGCCTTGGCCGGTGAGGTACAATACAAAAGAGTCGGTCCGTACCCACGCTGCGAAATATATTCCATCACATCGCAGAGACGTTCTCTCACCGAGCCACGCAGCGCCTTTCCTCCCACAGGAGCCATTGGCAGTCCCTCCACATGCTCTGCGATCGCCTTCCCATAAGCGTCCACCCGGATACGCCGGGTCGGTTCAAACGTAACCATCTTGACCTGAATCCGATTCTTTTCAAGATAGATCCGCATTCCCTCCTCAAAATGTTCCCGTGACAAATTCGGCCCGGCCAGATAATACTCTGGTACCTGCTTTGAGAGCAGGTACAGACAGATACGAAAGGTTTTTGCTCTTTCCTCCTTCAGAAGGTCCGGTGTCGTCTGCCGGAACATATTTCCGCGCACGGCTGTCCCTGTGCTCTCTGCCTCCTCCATACTGAAATCTTCATCTATTTTATACATCTCATCAAAAAAGAAAAAATCCAGCTTGATGTCCGGCCGGATTGCCAGCAGCTGCAACGTGCGCTCCGGTGTAAAGACGAAAATATTCCGCTCCCCGATCTCATTGTCCACCGATTTAATGACATGGTACCCCAGTTCCTTCTCCCGGTTCAGTTTCTCCATACTCTCCGCATTTTCCCGCAACAGGGCAACTGTAGGAAACACCAGTACAATGTTCTGATACCGTCTCCTGTTCCGAAAAAAAATCTCACGCATAATAAAGGTTTTCCCATAGGAAGTCGGCGCACTCACCAGCATCCGCTTTACTGCCAGCGACTGATAGAAATCTATGATTTCCTTCTGCGACTTGTCAAGGATATTATTCTGCCACACCTGCGAACGATAATTCGCCTTTACGCTTTCATTGCGGATCACCGTAAGCTCCCCCGCGCTTCTGTCTGGATCGATCTGGATACCATTTTGCACGTTATAACCAAATACACGCATTTTCTGCGACGCAATATATAAAAGTTTACGCATTAAAATATCTTCCTGGTATCTCTTTTGATCTGAAATCACACATACCAGGTCGCGAAGTCGCTCCCGGCTTTTCGGTTCCTCCTCGTGAAATTCATTGATTGCTTTCAGAAGCTCACTCACGTAATCCATAATAGAATCCCTCGTCACTGCGCAATTTTTTCAAATCCTTCAAAGGAAGCACATAAAACAGGATTTCCGGAGTAAAACCTTCAAAAATATATTTCTTCTGTGCAAAATACTTCTGTGCTCCTTCGATCTCCTTTGCAATGTGTTGCTCTACCTGCTTTATATCCTCATATACGCCGTCTGTACCATATGCCAGCAGACAGGGAATTTTAATCGAAATATCCTTCTCCCGAAAATGCTTCAGCAGTTCCTCCGCCTGTACTGTGTTGCTCTTTCTTATATTGCGCATATTCAGATCATTGATCGCTTCTACTATCTTTTTTGCCTCTTCTGTAATTCCCACAGGTTTATCCGCCACAAAATAGATCTGACGGCTTAAATACTCCTTTTCCAGCTTCATCAAATCGGCGTCGATTCCTCCCCGGCAATACCCCTTTGTCCCCATTTTAGCCTGTCCCAGCCAAAGAGAGATCTTCCCCTGCCGTATTGAAAAATATGTGAGATCAAATCCTTTGATCTCGTTGTTATCATCCTGACGAAAAAGAGTCCTTACCGCCAGCTTATAAGCCTCCGGCTCATCCGTCTGGATCAGCAGGTCCAACAGCACCTCGCCCGGCAGCCCGTCCTGAAGCGCCGCGCGTTTTGGCAGCCGTTTTTTATATGCGTATAAGGCCGCATTCTCCAAATCACAGAATCGGCCATTTTTAACTCCCTCCACGATCTCTTCCTCTCCATAACAATAAAAAACCAGATTTCTCCGCATCAGGCCACCCAGCCCCTTACCGCAATCTTCCGTACAGCAGCTTCCTCCACATATCCCGCAGTTATGACGCATCGGCCTGAACTCATAGGTTTTAAAAACCGGCCTGTACGAACAAAGTATCTCTCCGGCCGCTTCTGCCATCTCTTTCTGATATATTATTTTATATTCCCCGGCAATACTCATGCAGAATCCCTCTTATCGTTGTAAAGATCATTATCTCCAACGATGCGTGTTATTTTTGCTGCTTTTCCGTCTATGCCGACATCCTTTTCCAATTTCCGGCAAAATATTCTAAATCTTATCATATCACAACTTTTATTCCCCTTCAATTAAAACTGTTATCCTTTTTGGACGATCCCCTTCTTCTGATACAGAAAAAACGCTGTCAACCTTCTCCTATAAGTTGAAAGTTCCAGCGTTTTTGTTTTTTACCTGTTTTATATTTTACAGTACAGTTTCCCCTCCCCCTGAGCATTCTCCGGTATTGCCCCACTCCTTTATTTCCCCCTCCGCTTTCCCCCTACTTCTCCTCTATCCTCTCCACCTCCACTCCAAACCCCTCCAAGAACTCCGCCGCTTCTTCCATCTGTATCGCCGGAAACTCCTCATACAGAATAAATATCCCTCTGGCTGCCACAGCTCCGTTTTCCCCCTTCGTAAAGGTAACAGCCACCGGAACCGCATTTTCATATACATACAGATATATCTCATTTCCTGTCAGTTCCCCGCTCACAAACAGCTTCTCCGCCGTACACAGACTTGACGCAGCCAGCGCTGCGGTACCCTCCATACTGTTGATCTGCGTAGCCAGCGCCGCAAACATTTTCGACGCCACATTGGCCCGCAGCTCATCCGACAGGGAATCAATCTTCGCCATATCCAGGACAGAGCCGATGCCCTCCATCGCCCGGACCCGGTATACGTCAGAAGGCTCGCCAAAGTCGCCGGCTCCCACAGACGACAGGATTTCTCTCAGTTCCGGGCTGGACGTGTAAAGCTCAACGTATTCTTTGCTTCCGGCCATCTCCGCCATCAGAGCGACGACCTCCAGGCCATGCTCATACAGGGATTTTCCCGCTGTCCCGCCTGCCGCCACGGTCTCTCCCGGCCCGGCTCCTTCCGCTTTATTCTCTTCTGTCCCCTGCTCCTTCGGCCCTTTGCCGCAGGCTCCGCATAAGAGCAGAGCGGCTATCATGGCAAACAGCAGTATCCTTTTGAGATATCTCCCTTCAGCGCATTTCCATCCGATATACTTCTTTCCGACGCACTCCTTTATGCCGCGTTTCTTCATCCTGTCTCTCCTCCTCATCGCTCTCGTCTATTACCCGTTCTCCCTCTCCAGATACCGGACCGGCACCTCCTTTATCAGCCACACCCCATTCTCGGAACGATAAAAGACAAATCCATCCTCCCGCATTGTTCCGGCCAATACCCGGTAGATCACCGGCCTTCCATGCCTCTGCCCCACCCTGCGGGCTGTTTCCCGATCCGCCGAAAGATGCACATACAGCCGGCTCTTCGGAATCAGTCCCTGCCTTTCGATAGAGCCGACATACTTCTCTCCCGTCCCATGCCATAAAACCGCTGGAGGCTCCCCCTCCTTCAGCTCCACATCCACCGGCAGCGAGTGGCCCTGATTGGCCCGGATCCTCGTCCTATCCTCATTGAAGGAATAGCGCCCTTTGGCATCCGTCCTCACGATCTCCTCCAGCGTATCCCTGTCAAACTTCCGACCCCTTCCGATTCCCGCGACCACCTCATCCACGTCCGCCCATCCATGCTCATCCAGCGAAATCCCTATCACCTCCGGTTTATGCCGCAGGATCAGGCTTAAAAATCTGCTGTCCTCATTCAGTCCCATTCTTCCATACACCTTTCTTCCTTACGCCCGCTCTGCTTCACCGATCCACGCAAAGCTCCTTCCCAGGCACATGTCGAATCCAAGTCTCTGATACATCCCTTCGTCACAGGGAGCGCAGCACACCGTCAGACTTTTGATCCCCTTCTCCTCGCACCAGACCTGTGCCGCCTGCGCCAGTCTCCGGGCAATCTCCTCATTGGCGCCGGCCTCACGAACCGTGATGGCAGAGATTCCCCCCGGCCTGCCGTCCTGTTCTTCCATGCGCTGTCCGGTCTCTCTGTTTGTTTTCTCTTTGTTTGTTCTTTCCCTATCCGATCTTTCGCTCTCCGTCATCCGCCTCTCCTTCCACCTTCCTGCCGTCGAAGGATATCTCGCTTCTGAGGGCAGCCGCGCACACCTTCTCACCCTTCTGGGCGATCATAAGCGCCTTGGTTTCTGCCATCTCCTCTTTCGCACAGACCAGACTCTCATTCCTCGCCGGTACTCTTACCGGCGCCTGTTTTGCCGTTTTTCCGGCTACCATCATCTCAAACTTCTGGTTCTCCAGTTCGATGCCATGGATTTCCGCCTCTGTTTTCTTTGCCTGTGTCTTCAGCAGCAGCGCCTCCGCCCGGGTTTTTTGGGCCTGTGCATCCATCAGCCTGGCCTCCGCATCGATCCGTCTCGCCTCCGCGTCGGTCCTTTTAGCCTGTGCATCCAGCAGCCTCGTCTCCGCATCCGTCTTTCCGCGGCCATGGCTGTCGTTAATCATATCGTTGATCTTGGTGATTACGGCCAATACCCCTGTGACCACCGAACCGTCCTCCGCCTTTGCCTTGCCCATCAAAAATTTTGCCAGCAGGCCTACGGAGATTAACGACACCGGAATATACGGCGCGATCATCTCAATAATCCCGGGAGAGCCCACCGCTGTTTTTAATTGAATATTCTGTCGGAAGCTCGCGGCGCTGTAGAGCTCCGATGTCTGATCTGCCATCTCAAGAATACCGGACAGAAGGTCCACGTTATCCGCCAGACTCAGCTCCGAGTCCGTCTTCTTCTGAAGCGTCAGATGGATCCAGTCCCCCAGAATATACACAGGATACAGATTTCTCAGGACCAGCCTGGCGTCCCCTGTGAGGTCCGATATGGTCTGATTTCCGCGAAATGCCTTAAAAAGATAGATATCCTGCCAGGATTCCACCTCTTTTATCCACTCCACCAAACGTTTGTGACGGTAATTACACCTGGGATAATCCCCGGCCCCTTTCTCTCTGACGATCTCGTCCGCCACATCGCCGATTTTACCGATCGCTACCTTTCGGCTCTCCTCCGACGGGATGACGACGATATCCCCCGGCTGCATCTTATTATAAAACGTATCCAACTGGCCCAGAATCAGACCCGGGCGCTTCTCGTCCGGATACTGCTTCTCGATCTGTTCCTTTTTCCAGTCGCTGCCGCTCATTTTATCCCGAATCATGGCCGGAGATACCAGATCCCAGCCAAGAGCAATATAACCGTTCGTCCGAAAGTCATAATAATACTGACCCGCCTTCGTGCGAAAAAACCAGCTTTTCTGATTGTTGTCAATAATCGGAATCCCAAACTCACCTGCGATTGCCGTCAGTAAATCCACTGTTTATCCCTCCTCGTATCTTCGGGTCAGACCCTCCCCTTTGTTCTCTTTGTTTGATTTTATCACACATATCCTTTTATCACAAGAGCGCCGGCCAATTATCCGTCAGCCAGCGCTCTCCTGCTGTTTATTCTGTTCCCCCGGGGCCTCGCTTTGCCGGCTCCGATTTATGTATCGTGCGGCTGCTGCCCCATGACACCCGTGATCTCTTCCGACGTCTCCCCGTAACAGGCTGCAAAGTCACATTCTCCCCCAACCGGCCCCATTCCTCCGCTCTTTCCTCACAGCCTGTGATATATGGGCTCCATCCTCTCATAGGTACAGTATTGCTCAAACCCCAGCCCCTTAAGCTCCTCCTTCGCTTCCCGAATATATGCTCCCAGATGCTCCTTCTTATGGCTGTCGCTCCCGATGGTGACGATCGTCCCGCCCAGCTCACGGTAGAGGCGCAGGATATCCCGGGCGGGAGTCATGTCCCCAAGACCATAGCGATGACAGGAGGTGTTGACCTCTATGCCCTTGCCATCGGCTATCACGGTCTTTAAGATCTCTGTCAGGACCGGCCGCAGCTTCTTAAACGGATAGGGCCCCGCCGGGTCATAGCGGGCGATCAGATCCAGATGACCCAGTACGCTGTAGTCATGAAACTGCCGCACCAGCGCGAAAAGCTCCTCATAATACCGCCCCACATACTCCTCCTGAGAACGCCCTCTCTGAAAATCCCAGGTCCAGAATTCCTTATCCTCCACCTGATGCACCGAGAGAATGATAAAGTCAAAGGGATAGCGGGCAAACAGTTTCTCATACTCCGGGATCGTATGGGTCTGGATGCCAAATTCCAGCCCCATTCGGATCGCGATCTGTCCCCTGTATTTTTCCCGCAGCGCTTTTATCTCCGCCGCATAGCGGGGATAGTCCACATTGGCTAAGGCAATCTGTTCCGGCTCTCCCGCTCCGCCAGAGCGGTATTCCACTCCCCTGGGATCATCCCGGTCCCTCTTGATCCCATAGTCCACATGATCCGTAAAACAGATCTCCTGAAGTCCCATTGCAATCGCATCCGTCACCACGGCTTCCATGGGATAATCGGAATCGTCACTGTATATGGTATGGATATGATAATCTGCCAGCATACTGTTTTCCTCCTAATTCTTTCTCGTTACTTGGTTCAGGCGCTCATGCATGATAATCATGAACAGCAAAAGCAGCATCAGAAAAACGGGCAGAAGCGCCACGGAGATCCGGCTCGCGATCATGCCAAACAAAGGCGGCATCAGACAGGTACCCACATAGGCGCTGGCCATCTGCACACCGATGACTGCCTGACAGCGCTCCGCTCCAAAATGCTCCGGCGTAGAGTGGATAATGCAGGGATAGACCGGCGCGCAGCCCAGTCCGATCAGAATCAGTCCTCCCAGAGCCAGCACCTGCGTGCCTGGAAGCAGCATGATAAGCCCTCCTACTCCTATGATCCTCTGCCCCAGCCGGATCATCTGGGTGTCATTTAACCGCATCGTAAGAAAGCCGCACAAAGCTCTGCCCACCGTGATTCCCAGATAAAACAGACTGGCAAAGCTGGCCGCCGTCTCCGCCGAAACGCCTCTGTGCAGCGTCAGATAGCTGCTGGCCCACAGTCCCGCCGTCTGCTCCAGCGCACAGTAACAGAAGAAGCAGATCATGACTTCCTTCGCCCCTGCGATTCTGACGATCTCACCCAGGGACAGGACTCTCCCCTCTGCCTCTTTCGTCTCCCCGCCGTTTACGCCCTCTTCCCGCCGTCCTTTCCATAAAGGAAGGCTGAAAAAGAGAAGTCCGGTCAGAATCACCTGGATGATCCCGATATACCGGTAGCCTGCGCTCCATCCGTACCCTCCGGCCAGCGCATATCCCATGGCATAGGGCCCCAGGGTCGCTCCCACGCCCCACATACAGTGAAGCCAGCTCATATGCCGGCTCTCAAAGTGAAGCGCCACATAATTATTCAGAGAGGCGTCCACGCTGCCGGCCCCCAGACCATAGGGAATCGCCCAGAGACAGAGCATCCAAAACGAATGCGAGACAGAAAAGCCGAACAGCGCCGCCGCGGTAAGCCCCACGCTGAGAGCCGTGACCTTCCCCGTCCCCAGAGCCCTTGTCAGACGGTCACTCAGCAAGCTGGAAACAATGGTTCCCAGGGCGATAATCATGGAAATCATGCCCGCATAAGATACCGGCGCCTGAAACTGCGGATACATCGTGGGCCATGCCGCCCCCAAAAGGGCATCCGGCAGTCCCAGACTGATAAAGGCAAGATAGATAATCGCCAAAAGTAATGAAAACATGTGCTGCTCCTCCCTTGTCCTTCCAAATATGCCGTGGCCGCCGCACTCAACCGGCCGGCCTCCAAAGCGGCAACTATATTATTTAATACCCTCCCGTCCGCCTCAGGGGGCGCAGGGCAGATGGATATTCATGGGGTCTTCTCCCTGCCGCATTTTTAATGGCCCATCCCTTGATTCATACTCTTGCAGGGTAGACAGACTGCTTCTGATAAGATACATTATTATTATAGTATTTTATTTTTGGGAAATCTAGCAGAATTATCGCTGCATATTATCATTATCGTATCGGAGGTGAGCTTATGGACTTTATAAAGCTGGAATTGATGCAGGACTTTTCGGAGATCATCTCCTATGAAGAGACGGGGCTCCCGCTCTGTATCCGCACTGCGGACCTCTCCTCTTATCCGGATATGAGCGCTCCCTGCCACTGGCATGACGACATCGAATGGATTCACATCCTGAGCGGCGTCATGCAGTACTATATTAACGGAACCCGCCGGACTCTGCGGGAAAAGGATTCTCTCATGGTCAATACCCGCCGTATGCATTACGGATACTCTTTCGGACAGGAGGACTGTCATTTTTGCTGCGTTTTATTTCACCCGTCTCTCTTCGGCGATAATCAGACTCTGTTGCAAAAGTATGTCTCGCCTGTTTTGGATAATGTCTGCCTGGACTATCTGCATTTTGACGGGCAAAGGGAACAGGGGCGAAAGGCCGCAAAGGTCCTTAAGCAGCTTGCCGCTTTGAAAGAACAGGCCGCACCGGGATATGAGATGGAAGCTATCGCTCTTTTACAGATCCTGTGGAGCCGTCTTTTCCGCTCGGGAAGGCTGGCGTCCGCCCCCGTTCGGCATCTGCCGCAGGGAGACCTGGAGATCCAGCGAAATATGGTATCGTTTGTCTATAAACACTACGCTGAAAAAATCACCCTGGAAGAGATCGCCGCCTCCGGCCATGTCAGCCGTAGCAAATGCTGCCGCATTTTTCAGGAGTATCTGCAACAGTCTCCTATCGCCTTTTTAAACGCCTATCGTCTGAAGCTCTGCTGTCACCTGTTGACAAACACGGATAAGACCATTACCGAAATCGCCCTCCTCTGTGGCTTTCATCATCTGAGCTACTTTTCCGGCCTTTTTGCCGGCTCTTATGGATGTACCCCCAGGGAATACCGCCTGCGTACAAAGAGATAACTCCTTTTATTTTTATATTGATACGGTGTCAGAATTGTGTTATGGTATTTTTACTGACACAATGTCAGAATACATATACCGTCATCACGAAAACAAGGAGTAAATAAGACATGACAAAAAAGACCGCCCCCTTCATCCTTTGTATACTGATACTTTCCCTCTCATTGGGAGTACTCGCCTGCGGCACAAACCAGACTCCGCCGGAGACCTCCCCGGAAGAACCGCTGTCCCAGCCATCCACCCCGGAGAAAACCTATTTACAGGAGTCCGGCGCCCCGTCAGCCGCACAGACCATACAGGCCCAAACAGAAGGAGATACGGCCCAGGCACAGGATACCCGGCCAGAGACCGAACCCGGACCGGCCCCCTCAGACAGCGAACCGGCCGGGAACGACTCCGGAGAATCCCGGAAAAATGTCCTGGTCGTATACTTCTCGGCCACCGGCGCCACGAAGGGCGTGGCAGAAAAGATCGCAAAGCTCACCGGCGGAGACCTCTGTGAGATCGTCCCGGCTACCCCCTACTCCTCCGATGATCTGAATTACAATGACAGCCAGAGCCGGACCTCCATTGAAACCAATGACCCGGATATCCGCCCCGAGATCGCAGGCGATCCTTTCTCCCTGGAGGGATATTCCACCCTGTATCTCGGCTATCCGATCTGGTGGGGGCAGGCGCCCCGCATTCTCAGCACCTTTGCGGAAAGCTATGATTTCAACGGACTGACCGTAATCCCCTTCTGCACGTCCGGCAGCAGCGACATTGGTGACAGCGGAGAACAGCTCGCAGAGCAGGCCGGAAGCGGCGTCTGGCTTTCCGGCCTGCGTTTTAACGGCAGCGTCACCGAGTCCGACCTGCGGGACCGGATCGACGGGATTCAGTAGCGCCTCTCCAAAACAGGGGGGCTCATATACTGCCCCCCTGCTCTATCCCTCCACCCCTTCCCCGTCGAAAGCCGGGATAAAGCTTTCCGATACCGTCTCTCCCTCCTGGATAAAACCGTTTTCCACTCCCAGAGCGATCGCGTAGTCCACCAGTTCGTCATACTCCGCTGCCGTGACCGGCCTGTTTATCTCCGGCCAGTCACAGACATGAGCTAACGGCGTATACTGATTCAGGATACTGATATAGATCCTGTCTCCATAGGTTTCATACAGATAGCGGAGCACCGCCTTCCCGTCCTCCAGACAGCCCGGAAGCAGCAGATGCCTCACGATGACGCCCCGTCTCATCATCCCGCGGCTGTCAAAGGACGCCTCCCCTGCCTGCCGTACCATCTCCCCGATGGCCCGGGACGCCGTCGCGAAATAATCCGGTGCAGAGGAATATCTCCCTGACAGCTCCGGCGACATATATTTCAGATCCGGCAGATAAATATCCACTAACCCTTCCAACAGCTTAAGAGCCGAAACCCGTTCGTATCCGCTGCTGTTATAGACCACAGGAATATCAAGCCCTCTCCTTCTGGCAAGCTTCAGCGCCAGCGCCACCTGAGGCAGAAAATGTCCCGCCGTCACCAGATTGATATTATTCGCCCTCTTTGCCTGCAACTCTAAAAAGATCTCCGCCAGCCTCTCTGCCGAAACCGGATGCCCCGCCCGCCCTGCGGCGATCTCGTGATTCTGACAGTACACGCAGCCCAGAGAACAGCCTGCGAAAAACACGGTTCCGGACCCCTCTTCGCCTGAGATACAGGGCTCCTCCCACATATGCAGAGCCGCTCTGGCCACCGATATCTGCGCGGTCATATGGCAGCGCCCCCTCTGCCCTGCCAGACGGTTCACCCCGCAGTCTCTCGGGCACAGACGGCACTCCTCCATGTATCCGGTCATAGATTCCTCCTCTGTCTTCTGTCCCTCGACAGTTATCCCACTAAAAAGGCTGAAAGCCGGCTTCTCACCGTTCTCCCAGCCTTTCGCTTTGCTTTGTCTTTTTCTTACAAAAACAAACTCTTTCATGTATACCTTATCGCAAACCTGCAATAGCTAAGGGGAAATGCCGTATACAGTTGAGGGAGGGGAAGAAGCGGGAGGGACGCCAGGGGACATAGATCTATCCTGGCCGGGCACGCTCTCGCTCTGTGCAGGAGGCAGCGGTTCTAAGTCCGCGCTTCGCTGATGCTCGCCCTCACTAAGAACCGGCGTCCTGCAAAGGCCCGGACAGGATAGATCTATGCCCCAGGCTGTGAGCTCCCGCGTTTCCCTTATTAACCGCACCCCTAACTTCCGCCGTCATGGTCCGGCTTTATAACGTCTGATCCCTGCCTCCGCCCGTAATAAACGCCAGAGCTATCAAACACTCCCTTTCATGACATACAAACCTCTCCCGTCGACCCTTTCGCATATCCATCATTCCAAATATCATGAAACGCCATTCCGCTTAAACCGCAAAAGAGCACCCTAACGGACATCCCCCCCACAGGTCCCCATCAGGCCGCCTTGCAGGGTATGGGGGGGACAGGCAAAGAGACAGCCCGGTTCCTGAGGGTATTCCTGACCGGACCCTTGCAGGACGCCGGCGCTTAGTGAGCGCGAGCACCAGCGAAGCGCGAACTTAGAGCCGCTGCCTCCTGCACGGAGCGGGAGCGCGTCCGGACAGGAATACCCTCAGGAACCGGGCGTCCCTTTCCCTTTCCCTCTCCCGCTCCCATCCCCTCAGCCGCCGTATTCCTCCCCGTTCAGAATCACCTTTACCACCGTAAGCTCCCGGTCCAAAAGCACCAGATTCGCTGCCTTTCCCGCCGTGATACTGCCATAGCGGTCATAGATTCCGATGGACTTGGCCGGATTCACCGCCGCACAGCGTATGGCTGTCTCCAGGGGAATACCCATCTCCTTCACCGCCACACGCACGCACTGCATCAGGTTCGTAGCAGAACCGGCGATCGTCCCGTCCGAGAGCGTGGCCAGATTGCCGCAGACCTTCACCGGCTGGCCGCCCAGAGAGTACATCCCGTCCTCCATCCCGGTGGCCATCATACTGTCGCTGATCATAATCACCCGATCCGCTCCAAACATGCGAAATGTGGAACGCACCGCCGCCGGATGGATATGGATCCCGTCGCAGATCAGCTCCACCTCGCAGTCCGGCGTATCTGCTGCCGCTCCTATAAGCCCCGGCTTGCGGTGTGTATAGGGCTGCATGGCATTGTACAGATGCGTCACATGACTCGCTCCATTCTCAAAAGCCTCCGTGGCCGTCTCGTAATCCGCCGTGGTATGCGCCAGGGAACAGACCGTCTCCCCATGCACCTCCCGGATAAACGCCATGGCTCCCTCCGTCTCCGGAGCGATATCCACCAGCCGGATCAGTCCGCCGGAGCGCTCCTGCAGACGGCGGTACATCTCCACATCCGGTTTATGGATATAGGCCGGATTCTGGGCCCCCTTCTTCTCCATGGAAATAAAAGGTCCCTCCATGTTGATTCCCACCAGAGCCGCACCGGTATGATCTTCCCCATACTTCTCCCGGTACGACCGGGCACTGTCGCAGATCCCTGCCAGAATCTCCTCCGAATAGGTCATCGTGGCCGGGCAGATCGTCGTGACGCCGTTTTTTGCCTCATAGCGGGCGATGGCCTCTATGGCCTCCTCCGTACCATCACAGAAGTCATATCCCACGCAGCCGTGAAAATGAATATCGGTAAGCCCCGGGATCAGATACATCCCCTGGCCGTCCACCACCTTTTCACCGGTGGCAACATCCGAAAATCCTTTCTTTTCCACTGCTGCGATCCTGCCCTCCCGGACAAGCACCTCCATCTGCTCAAAGCTTCCCTGCTCCGTGTATACCAGCGCATTTTTTATAATCACTTTTCTATCCTTTCCGGTTATCCCTCATCCCGCTTTCCCGCAATGCCGTACTTTATCGGGCGAAGCCCGCCTGTCACGGAGAGACATAAGTTAAGCAGTGCCCGAAAGGGTATACTTCCTCACAGCACACGCCGTACTCTCATTTGCAGCACCGGGACATGATTACCTCCGGCGAACCGCCTACTGCGTATCGTCCGCCAGAAATGCCTTATAGCCGCGAATCGCTTCATAGACGTCGGCCTTGCTGGACAGCTCATAGAGAGCATGCATATTTAACACCGGCAGGCCGCTGTCGATTACCTGCATCCCGTATTCTGCCAGGATATAGGCGATGGTCCCGCCGCCTCCCACATCCACTTTCCCCAGCTCCGCGGTCTGGAAGGACACTCCCGCCTCGTCAAAGATCCGACGCAGCCTTGCGATATATTCCGCATTGGCGTCATTGGAACCGCCCTTGCCCCGGGATCCGGTAAACTTGTTAAAGGACATCCCCCTACCCAGATATGCGGCATTTTTCTTCTCAAAGGCCTGCGCATAGATCGGGTCAAAACCGGCGCTCACATCGGAAGAAAGCATACGGGAGCGGGACAGGCAGCGGCGCAGCGCCAGATCCGAATACTGTCCCATGCGGTCCAGAATCTCCGCCACCGTGTTCTCAAAGAAGCGGGAGGTCATACCGGTGGCTCCCACGCTGCCGATCTCCTCCTTATCCACCAACAGGCAGCAGGCAGTCCGCCCCACTGTCTCCATCTGCAAAATGGCTTCCAGAGACGTGTAAGCGCAGATGCGATCATCCTGACCATAGCTCAGTACCATGCTCCGGTCGATCCCGCAGTCCCTGGCTTTCCCGGCCGGCACTACCTCCAGCTCCGCCGACAGAAAGTCTTCCTCCTCCATATCATATTTCTCTTTCAGAAGGGCGAGCACCATGGCCTTCACCGGCTCTTTCTCCTTCTTATCTTCCTCATCCTTCTCCCCGCCACAGTCTGCTGTGTCTTTTGCCTCTTCCTTTTTCACGGGACGACTGCCCACCAGCAGGTTCAGATCCTCTCCTGCGATCACCACGCTGGCCTTCTTATTCATCTGCTCTCCGGCCAGATGGACTAAAAGATCCGTGATACAGAATACCGGATCGCTCTCCTCCTCACCGATGACCACATCAATAACCGTCCCGTCCTTCTTCACTACCACACCATGAAGAGACATGGGGCTGGCCACCCACTGATACTTCTTGATCCCTCCATAGTAGTGCGTATCCAGATAGGCCAGACCGGTATCCTCATACAGCGGATTCTGTTTGATGTCCAGCCGGGGGGAGTCCACGTGGGCGCCCAGGATATTCATTCCCTCCTCCATGGGCTTCTCCCCGATCTGAAACAGGGCGATACTCTTCTTCATATTGACTGCGTAGACCCTGTCGCCTGCCTTCAGCCCCTCACCGGAGGCAATGATCTCATCCAGGTTCCGGTAGCCCTTTTCCTCAGCCATCCGTACTGCACTGGCCACGCACTCCCGCTCCGTCTTTCCCCGGTTTAAAAACTCCTTGTATGTCTCATTGACCTCAACGATCTCCTGCTCCTGCTCTGTAGTATACTTGTTCCAGATATTCTTATTCTCCATTGCTATGTACTTCCTTTTCTCGTATTCTTTTTAATCTCTGCCCCTAACAGACAGCTCCGGATCATTCTTCTGCAAACACTTTTGCGATTTTCGGCATCAGCTCTATGGAACCGATATGCTGCGGGCAGTGACTCTCACAGCCGCCGCAGCCCTGACACAGATCCGCCTTCCCTTCCAATGCCGCATAGGCTTCCTTCGCCTTCCTCATTCCCTGGGAAGCCGTCTTATTATATGCGTCATAGACACCGGGGATATCCACGCCAAAGGGACAGGGCATACAATAGCTGCACTTCGTGCAGGGCACGATGGCCATGGTGTCAAATATCTCCTTAGCCCGCAGATAGAGAGGCTTCTCCGCCTCCGGCACCATTCCCACATGACTTCGGTCCGCATAGGAGAGGTTCTGCTCCACCATCTCCATGGTCCCCATTCCACTTAAAAGAAAGCTGACCTCCGGCTTATCCCACAGATAATCGAATGCCCACTCCACAGCCGGACGGTCCTCGGGAATTACCTTCGCCACCTGCGCCGGCGCCACAGCCAGACGACCGCCTAAGAGCGGTTCCATTATCACTACGCCCAGTCCTTTCCCCGCCGCATAAGCCAGACCTTCGTTGCCTGCCTGATTGCGTATGTCGATGTAATTGTGCTGAATCTGGCAGAAATCCCAGCAATCGCAGGCATCCACGATTTCCTTAAAAAGCGTCAGATCGTCGTGGAAAGAAAACCCCATAAAACGGATTCTGCCATCCTCCTTCGCCTTCTTCATGCGCTCGATCAGGCCATGTTTCTTCACACGATTCTCCCAGGACTCCCTCCCCAGGGCATGGAGCAGATAAAAATCAATATGATCCGTCCCAAGCTTTGCCAGCTGTTCGCCCAGCAGACGATCGAAATCCTCGGGAGCCTCCGCCAGCCATACCGGACATTTGGTGGCCAGATACGTCTTCTCCCGATATCCGTCCCGCAGCGCCTCCCCCACTACCACCTCACTCTGTCCTCCGTGGTAGTTATAGGCGGTATCCACATAATTCACCCCGTGGTCGATGGCATGGCGGAGCAGCCGGATGGCTTCTTCCTTATCAATATTCGTGCTGCCCGGCGTACCGTCCGTGACAGGCAGGCGCATGGCTCCAAATCCCAGAGCCGATATCTCACAACCCGTATTTCCAAACCTTCTGTATTGCATACGATATCCTCCCTCCATAGTATTGTCTGTATCAAGCATACCATAAATTCATAGATTTGACAAAGGAAAAAGCCTTGTCAGAACGGTTTTTCTATATTATGATGATACCAGGCACAGGAGGCTGCTCTCCCGATGCCTGACAATACCATGCAGAAGAACTGAAATTTACGTACCAAGAGGAGAAAATATGAGTTTTCAATTTGTAGTTAAACTGCCGGTCCCTGCCGATATCAAGAAGCAGTTTCCCATGTCCCAGGAGCTGGCAGCTTTGAAAGCACGTCGGGATGAGGAGATCCGCCGGATTTTCACCGGGGAGGACGACCGTTTTCTCATCATCATCGGTCCCTGTTCCGCGGACAGCCCCGATGCCATGTTTGATTACCTGCACCGGCTTCGGGCCGTCCAGGATAAGGTGGAAGACCGTCTCGTCATCATCCCCCGTATCTACACCAATAAGCCCCGCACCAACGGCGACGGCTACAAGGGCTTGCTCCATCAGCCCGACCCGGATAAGGAGGAAGATCTCTTAGCAGGACTTCTGGCCATCCGAAACCTCCATATGAATGCGATCCGGGAGGTGGGCCTGCCGGCAGCCGACGAGATGCTCTATCCGGAGAATTACCGCTATCTGTCCGATGTGCTCTCCTATGTGGCAATAGGAGCCCGTTCCGTGGAAAATCAGCAGCACCGCCTCACCGCCAGCGGTATGGATGTGCCTGCCGGTATGAAAAACCCCACCGGAGGCGATATCTCGGTCATGCTCAATTCCGTCTACGCCGCCCAGCAAAAACACACCTTTATCTTCCGCGGCTGGGAAGTGCGCACCGACGGCAATCCTCTGGCCCACACCATCCTGCGGGGCTATGTGAACAAGCACGGCCAGAGTCTGCCCAACTATCACTATGAGGATCTTCTTTTGCTCCACCAGATGTACGCCGAACGTGACCTGGTCAATCCGGTCTGCATCGTGGACTGTAACCATGCCAACTCCGGCAAACAGTATAAAGAGCAGATCCGCATCGCCAAGGAAGTGCTTCACAGCCGCCGCCATAACCCGGATATCAGCCGGATGGTCAAGGGTCTGATGATCGAAAGCTATATCGAGCCTGGCTGCCAGAAGATCGGCCAGCACATTTATGGCAAGTCCATCACTGACCCCTGTCTGGGATGGGAGGATTCCGAGCGGCTGCTTTATGAGATCGCCGACAGCTTATAGAAGTACCGGCGCATGGCTCTTTACTTGCGCACAAAAAGACCGCTGCTCCCCGGATGAGATCATCTGAGGCAGCGGTCCTTATTGGATTCTTCTTTCTGTCTATCCGAGAGGCATACGCAGCGCATCCGGCGTCAGTTCCTGTATCCCGGCTCTCTGGCCATAATACTTCACTACCTTCCAGACGCCCTGACGGCTCAGTCCTCCGCCATTACAGTTTACAAACAAAGCATCATTTTTCTTTCCTTTGAGAAGGCTGTCCCTGCCTTCCGACACATACCTGCGCAGCGCGTCCACCAGGCAGCCGTCGATCGGCACCGTGCGGAACCTGCGCTCTCCCCGCAGCAGCAAAAACCCCATCTCCAGATTCATATCCGGTATGGTCAGTCCGATGACCTCGCTGGCCCGGATCCCCTGGGACATGGACAGTACCATGGCCCGGTCCCTCAGCTGCTTCGGCCCGGCCGCATCCACATCCTTTAACTGCTGCAATTCGTCCTTCGTCACCCCTCGCACATTCTTGCGCTCCACCCGCGGCGCCTTCAGTAATTCCGAAGGATCCCCCTTGCAGCGTCCCTGCTTGCAAAGAAAATCAAAAAAACGCCTCAGTGTCGCAATCGTCCTGGAAATCGTAGCCGTAGACATCCCGTTTTTCTCCAGATACAGCACGTAATCATTCAGAGCTGTAGCTGTCACACTCTCCGACTTGCAGATTCCCTGTTCTGCCATGTAGCCGCTCATCTTACGCAGATCCCGCTCGTAAGAAACTACGGTATTGGTGGCGGCATTTCTGACACATACCAAATACTCGACAAAATTACGGATATCTCCCTGCATCTTTCGTTCCTCGCGTTCTATGTTTATTTTCCTCACTCTCTCATTTTTTATTATAAACGCAAATGGTAGGAAAAGCAAACTATTTTTACAATTCTACTGCGGTTTCACAAATATTTTTTTGAAAATCCAAGGATTCAGATTATATTCTACCCACACTCCTGCCAGATAAAGCATCAAGCCAAACGCCAGCCGCACCACGAAGATGCGCAGCTGCCGGCCGGCCAGAAAAATCCTTTTTGTGCTGAGGCGCCTCTGCCGCCAAAACTGATTCCAGCGCAGACAGGCGATATAAAGCAGTAACAGCGCCGGTACATAAAACAGATAGTGGGGAAATACCAGTCCCCAGAAATAAAACGGTCCCCGCCAGCCGCCAAAGACCATCGCCGTCCACAGCAAAGCCCCCACCGCGAATCCCAGATAAACCCACGAAAGATATAATGAAGCCAGCCCCGCTGCCGTAAAGCTGGCCCCGATCCACAGAAACGGCAGCCACGCCCTCCGCCACAGGATATGAACCAGCATTCCCTGATCCTCCTGTCCCGTGAGTCCGACCAGAAATGACCGGCCTTCCGAGGCAATCTCTTCCTCCAGAGCCGCCCCTGTCTGTCTCAGAAACAAAGCGCAGCCCACCAATCCCAGCAAAAACAGAAGCATCAGCTTATGCCTCTCTCTGATCTGAATTTGTATACGAAAACGCGGCACCTTCCTGCCTCCGGATTTCCTCTTAAAGAAAATCTATGCCGGAAAGTGCCGCCTCATACCGGTTTGTCTATGTAAGTTTATTTTCCGTATTTCACCTGATAGGCCAGAATCGCTGCCACAGTCTTGGAATCCCGCAGTTCCCCGTTATAAATCATCCGGCACAGCTCATCCAGGTCGCAGGCCTCCACATCCACATACTCGTCTTCATCCAGACGCTGATGAGATGCCGTCAGATCCCGTGCCACATAGATCTCGATCAGCTCGTCGCACAGAGCCACCGTCGTATTCACGCTGATCAGATATTCCAGCTTGTCACAGCGGTAGCCCGTCTCCTCCTCCAGCTCCCGGCGGGCGCATTCGATCTTTGGCTCATCCGCACGGTCCACCTTTCCTGCCGGGATCTCCAGCGTCACCCGATCCAGCGCATTGCGGTACTGACGAACCATCAGAATCTTTCCGTCGCTTCGCACCGGCACCACCGCCGCCGCCCCATCGTGATGAATATAGTCCCACTCCACCTCTTTGCCATCCGGCAAGGCGATGGTGTCCGCATAGATATTCACCAGCACTCCTTCATACCTCAGCTCCCGCTTTACGCGTTTTAATTCTTCCATGACAATCCCTTCCTTCCGGCAGACGCCTTTTCTGCGTATTAGTCCCTCCGGTCCGCCCTGGGCCGTCTCGCATCCTTCAAAGCTTCCCGGGACCTGGTCCGATTCTAACATAAAACAGCGGGGGCTTCAACCCCCGCCGTTCATATGACTTTTTCTTCTGTAATCTTCAGATCCGCCTATCGGTCAGAAGACCGGTCCTGAGAGGCTTCTTCCTGCTTCCCGTCTTCTCCTGCCTCTTTTGCCGCATCCTCCACAGGTCTCGCCACGGCCTCCGCTATCACGGGAGCCACAGCTGCGGCCGCTTCGGCATCCGCATTCTCCAGTCCGGTTATGTTAATGTTGCGCGTCACCCTGGCATCATAGGTGTCTGCCCTCATGATCTCTCCCAGGTCGATGCCCACGGTCTCCTTCATGGACTCAAACAGCTTTGTCATCACAGCAGGCACATTTCCCGCCACGGCATCCACACCGCTGTCACTGCTCCCTCCTCCGATGATGGTAATCTTATCAATCTGCGTCAGAGGCTCTGCGATCCTGCCGGCGATATCGGGCAGTACCTTGATGAGCATCTCAGCCATGGCAGCGTTATTGTATTTCTGGTAAGCCTCGGCCTTCTTCTCCATGGCCTCTGCCTCGGCCAGGCCCCTGGCACGGATAGCCTCCGCCTCCGCTTCGCCTACCTGACGGATACCCATGGCTTCCTGTTCCTTTGAATAGCGGTCCGCCTCGGCCTGTGCCTTCTGCGCTTCCGCCTCTTTCTGGATCTGGAACTTCCTGGCCTCCGCTTCCTTCTGTCTCTCGAACAGTTCTGCCTCCGCCTTTTGCTGGCGCTCGAAGCGCTCCGCCTCCGCTTTCTTGCGGATCTGAGCGTCCAGCGACTGCTCCATGACCTCGGCTTCCTTCTGTTTTAACAGAATGTTCTTCTCCTCCCGGGCGATATCGGCTTCCGCCGCCGTCACCTCGATGGATTTACGCTGTTCCTCCTTCTGGATCTCGTAGGCCGCGTCGGCTTCTGCCTTCTTGGTATCGGATTTCTTTTTCAGATCCGCCTTCTGCAGCTCCAGCTCATTATTTTTGATGGCGATCTCCCGCTCCGCATTGATACGGGCATCATTGGCCTGACGATCTGCGTCAGCCTTAGCTACGGCGATTTCCTTCTCGGCCTCTGCCTTGGCGATGGCAGCCTTTTTCTTGATCTGGGAGATGTTGTCGATACCCAGGTCATCAATGACGCCATTGCTGTCCGTAAAATTCTGGACATTAAAACTTACGATATCCAGTCCCATGGCCGCCAGGTCCGGCTCCGCGTTTTCTTTCACCAGATTGGCAAATTTCTGGCGGTCACTGACCATCTCCTCCAGCCTCATCCGGCCCACGATCTCACGCATATTGCCTTCCAGTACCTCCCTGGCCACCCGTGCGATATAATCGGTGGGCTGATTCAGAAAGTTCTCTGCCGCCAGCTTCAGCCTCTCCACCTCACTGCTGATCTTCACATTGACCGCCGCATCTACCTGAATATTGATGTAATCTGCCGTAGGCACAGCACTGGATGTCTTTACATCAATGGGAATCAGCTTCAGGCTCAGCCGGTCCATCCTCTCCAGAAACGGTATCTTAATGCTGGACTTGCCGATGATCGTTTTCTTGCGAAGACCCGATATGATAAAAGCCGTATCCGGCGGCGCCTTCACATAACCGGAGGCGATGATGCCCAGCAGTATGATGACAGCGATGACGCTTATAATGATTCCAATGTTCTCAAGAATAAAATCCATACTTTTTCTCCTCTCCTATCCGGCCGGCTCTGTAATATAGCCAGCCGCATTTCTTTTTCTCTGGCATTCTCTCTTTCTCTTTTTGTGCTTCTCTGTCTCCTTCTGTTTTTGCTTTACATTCGTCTTTCCTCCTTTCCTTGCTCCCATTCCTCTCGAAAACATAAAGCATCCTGGGATTTTTTCGGTTCCTGCCAGCACTGCCGGCTGTCTGTCTTTACATAAATCATTTTTTGTTCTAAAAAAAGACCCCCATTGCAGCGCTGGTGCCACAATAAAAGTCTTGCCACTAAATCGATACGGATGTTTCCATCGTCCTGACGATCTCGATCCACTTATGTATTTGTGTGGGCTACTCCCTTTTATTGAGTATAGTCTAACATAAAAAAGATATATTGTCAATAATTTATCATTATTTTTTTCTTACATTTTTCTTACACCGGCCACTTCTGACCGTGCTCTGCGTGAACACAAAAAAGGAAAAAGCAAGGCAGGCTTTACCATTTAAAAACCCACCCTGCCTTTTATCAAAGTAAGGCTAAAACCGGTCCGGCTAGCTGATCACGTACATCACAATGAACAAAAGAGCCAGCAAATAAATCAGCACAGGAACATCCTTCGCCTTGCCTCTGGCCACCTTGATCACCGCATAGGAGATAAAGCCAAAGCCGATTCCGTCGGAGATACTGTAGGCAAAGGGCATCATGGCAATGGTCAGAAAGCACGGCAGAGCCTCCTCGAAATCTCCCCAGTTGATCTTAACCGCGCCGTGGATCATATACACGCCTACGATAATCAGAGCCGGCGCCGTGGCTGCCCCGGGAATAATACCGGCCACAGGAGCCAGCAAAATCGCTACCAGGAACAGAAGGCCCGTCACCACGGAAGCCAGACCGGTGCGCCCGCCCTCCTGGATTCCGGTGGAGGATTCCACGAAAGTCGTCACCGTGGACGTACCCATCAGAGCACCGAAGATGGTTCCCACGGCATCCGCGATCAGCGCCTTATCGCCGCCGGGCAGATTTCCGTCCTTATCCAGCATACCGGCATTGCCCGCCGTACCCAAAAGCGTACCCACCGTGTCAAACATGTCGACGATGGCGAAACTGATCACACAGGTCGCCAGAACCGCCGCTCCCTGGCTCATGGTGCCGGGAAGATCCAGCTGGAAAGCCGTCATGCTCAGATTTCCGATATCGCTCATGGTAAAGGAATCCGGTATGGATGTGATACCCATGGGGATCCCGATTACTGTGGTAATCAAAATACCGATGAAAATAGCTGCCTTCACCTTATAAGCGATCAAAATGCCCGTAATCAGGAGGCCGATCAGAGCCAGAAGCGCACTGCCTTCTGTGATCGCTCCCATATCGGTATAGTTCCCCACCGGGCCGATACACTGTACAATCCCGGCATTCAGAAGACCGATAAACGCGATAAAGAGACCGATACCGGCAGATATAGCGCTTTTCAGACAGACGGGAATCGAGCTGATGATCTTACTGCGCAGAGGGGAAACCGTGATGGCCAGAAACAGGATACCGGATATCAGTACGATGCCCAGCGCCTGCTGCCAGGTATAATGATACGCCATACAGATGGTATATGTGAAGAAAGCGTTCAGTCCCATACCGGGAGCCTGAGCAAAGGGGACATTTGCAATAAACGCTGTCAGCAGCGTACCCACGGCCGCAGACAGACAGGTCGCCACCATGACCGCCGTATAATCCATCCCGGCCTCCGATAGATAAATCGGATTCACAAAAATAATATAAGCCATGGCGAAAAAAGTCGTAACGCCTGCGATCACTTCTGTTTTGACATTTGTGTTTCTTTCCTTTAATTTAAACAGCTTTTCCATTCTTCCTCCTGGGGAACTGTCTCCCGGGTGCTTTACCTCTCAGCCAAAGCCAGACCTTTTCTCCCGGCTTGCCGGTTCTGATGACAGTCTGCCTTCTGCCCTGTACAAAAAACTGATTCTAAGAATATCATAAATTTTTTGTAAAATCAAGATTAAAAAAGAATAAAGCTACCCTCTTTTTTTGCCCTAATTTCTGCTTTTTGGCAAAAAAAGAGTGGAGATACTATTCTCTCCACTCTATCCGGTTCGTATGCGCTTTATTTCGCGAAATCTGTTACACGGGATTCACGGATTACGTTTACCTTGATCTGTCCGGGATACTCCAGCTCTTCTTCGATCTGCTTGGAAATATTTCGCGCCAGCAATACCATATCGTCATCGCTGACCTGCTCCGGCACTACCATGATGCGTACTTCACGGCCCGCCTGAATTGCAAAGGATTTATCAACACCCTTATAAGCATTGGCGATATCTTCCAGCTGCTTCAACCGATTTGTATATGTTTCCAGAGTCTCTCTTCTGGCACCCGGTCTCGCGGCAGAGATCGTGTCAGAAGCCTGTACAATACATGCAATCAGTGTCTCCGGCTCCACATCGCCGTGATGCGACTCCACCGCATTGATCACGACAGCCGACTCTTTGTACTTGCGGCACAGCGCGGCTCCCAGCTGAATATGGGATCCCTCCTGCTCATGATCGACAGATTTGCCGATATCGTGAAGCAGGCCCGCCCGCTTGGCTAACCGCACGTCAAGGCCCAGCTCCGCAGCCAGCAGACCGGACAGATGCGCCACCTCGATGGAATGTCTCAGAGCGTTCTGACCATAGCTGGTCCTGAAGCGCATCTTACCCAGGAGTTTGACCAGTTCGGGATGAATGCCATGGATTCCCACTTCCATAAGAGCAGATTCTCCCTCTTCACGGATCATGTTTTCGACTTCTCTGCGGGCCTTCTCCACCATCTCTTCGATTCTGGCAGGATGGATCCGACCGTCTACGATCAGCTTCTCCAGGGCGATTCTGGCTATCTCACGGCGGATCGGATCAAAGCCGGACAGTATCACTGCCTCCGGCGTATCGTCGATAATCAGATCCACGCCTGTCAGCGTCTCCAGGGTCCGGATATTCCGTCCCTCCCGGCCGATGATACGTCCCTTCATCTCGTCACTGGGAAGATTTACCACGGAAATCGTGGATTCCGTCACATGGTCCGCCGCACATTTCTGAATGGCTGTGACCACATACTCTTTCGCCTTCTTACCGGCATCTTCTCTGGCCTGATTCTCCAGTTCCTTGATCATTCTGGCGGCATCATGCTTTACATCATCCTCAATCGACTTAAGAAGATATTCTTTCGCCTGTTCGGAGGTGAGTCCGGAAATACGTTCCAGTTCCTGCAATTCCTTGTTGTAAAGTTCGTCTGTCTCGCGCTTTCTTGCCGTCAGTGATTCTTCTTTCGCTGCTAAACTTGCTTCCTTTTTCTCCAGAGCTTCCGACTTCTTATCCAGATTTTCTTCTCTGTTCATGACGCGGCGTTCCATCCGCTGAATCTCGGCTCTTCTCTCTTTGGCCTCTCTCTCGGCTTCGTTCTTCGTCCTCAGGGACTCTTCCTTCGCTTCTAAGAGGGCCTCCCTTTTCTTCGTCTCTGCTACCTTCAATGCGTCGTCTATGATTTCCCTGGATTTCTCTTCCGCGGATCCGATCTTGCTCTCGTACATTTTCTTACGATATGAGATGGCCGCGAACCAGGTGATTACGATACATACTGCCAAAATAGCTACCGTTATAATCACATAGATTGGTTCTGGCACAGGAGCACCTCCTTATTTAGTTTTCATTGTACAAATACAACATATAAATTTTATACTTAATTAGGCGAATTGTCAAGTATCTTCTTATTTTTCGCCCCGACCGGGTCCAAACGGTTCTTTTTCTCCGGTCGTGGAAAAAGAGGAGGGGGGAGAAAGGGACGCCAGGGGGCATAGGGATATCCTGACCGGGCACGCTCCCGCTCTGTGCAGGAGGCAGCGGTTCTAAGTTCGCGCTTCGCTGCCGCTTACGCTCACTAAGAACCGGCGTCCTGCAAAGGCCCGGACAGGATATCCCTATGCCCCCTGGCTGTGTGCTCCCGCGTCTCCGCTATAAACGGCAAAGCGTCCGGCCGGGAATACCCGCAGGAACCGGGCGTCCCTCTTTTCCGGTCGGAGAATCAGGACTCGGACTGGCCTTCCTCTCCCACAGGTACGGTCGTATCAGAAGGCTCCGCAGGAGCCTTCCCTTTTCTGCCGGACTTCGCCGGCGAAGGGGCCGGGGCCGGAACAGATGTGCTGCCGGCGGAATCACCGGCGCCCGCGAGTCCCATCTCCTGACGTACCCGCTGGTCCACCGCTGTCATGATATCCGGATGCTCCCGCAGGAAAGTCTTCGCATTCTCACGGCCCTGCCCGATCTTCTCTCCCTCATAAGCATACCAGGACCCGCTCTTCTCGATGACATTAATCTTCGCCGCCAGATCCAGGATATCGCCCTCACGGGAAATCCCCTTGCCAAACATGATATCGAACTCCGCTTCTTTGAAGGGCGGGGCTACCTTATTTTTCACAACTTTGATCCTGGTGCGGTTTCCGATGACCTCTCCTCCCTGCTTAAGCGACTCGATCCGGCGCACATCCAGGCGGACGGAGGAATAAAACTTCAGAGCACGGCCGCCGGTGGTCGTCTCCGGATTCCCGAACATGACACCTACCTTCTCACGCAGCTGATTGATAAAAATCACCACGCAGTTGGAACGGCTGATAGCCGCCGTAAGCTTGCGCAGAGCCTGGGACATCAGACGAGCCTGGAGGCCCACATGGGAATCTCCCATATCTCCCTCGATCTCGGCCTTTGGCACCAGAGCCGCCACCGAGTCGATGATGATAATATCCAGGGCGCCGGAACGCACCATCGTCTCGGCGATCTCCAGTGCCTGCTCCCCGTTATCCGGCTGAGAGATATACAGATTATCAATATCCACGCCGATGTTCTTCGCGTAGACAGGATCCAGGGCATGCTCGGCATCAATAAAACCGGCGATTCCGTCTCTCTTCTGCGCCTCTGCCACCATATGCAGAGCCACCGTCGTCTTTCCGCTGGACTCCGGTCCGTAGATCTCGATGATCCTCCCCTTGGGGACGCCGCCCAGTCCCAGGGCGATATCCAGGCTCAGAGAGCCGGTGGGGATCGCCTCTATATTCATATTCGTTCCGGAATCCCCCAGTTTCATAACAGATCCCTTGCCATATGTCTTTTCAATCTGTGACAGTGCATTGTCCAATGCCTTCAGCTTATCTTCTTTGGCCATATCATCCTCCACATCGCGAACGAATGTTCGATCTTTTGTTTTATCATATCCTACTTTGTGCCGCTTGTCAACTGTTTTTCTTTTTTATAGAAGGGAAAATCGGGCGACAGCCCCTGAATAAGAGAATATAGACAGTATAGCTTATTTTGAGAGATTTGTAAATCGGTTTTGGAGGGAAAGCATGACAAACGCATGAAATACCGGTATTCTGCCCGGTCATCTGCATTTGCCGGCATAGCAAGCAGCACGATTGCCAGTATATCCTTTAATGTATGCCGAACTTTACTTTGCCGGCGGCCGTCTTCAATATATTTCAAGCTATTTGAAAAGCCGAAGAACATTCGACGGTCAAACAGTGAACCTGTACCGCTCTCGTTTTGTGCAACGATAACATCGCATTAAAATATCCATGACATCTGCTTTTTTCCCGATCCCCAAATAATCTGCCAACTTTTGCTGTGCTTCAGATACGTCAAATCCATTTTCCTTAAAGTTTTCTTTAAGCCTTTCAAAATTTTCTTTTGCGAACATGTCCACTGAGGGTATATTATAAAGATTAAACATTATGGTCAGAAGAAAGGCCAGACAGGTTTTTTGTTTCCTGCCCGGCCCACATGCGGCAATTCGATTTTCCCTTACAAAGCCTCTACTGTCCGCCCCTCTTTAACTTATCCAGAATATCGCAGAAGTCAAAGGTGGCAAAGTAATCCTTTGGCGTCTCGGCCCGGCGGATCAGCCGGACCTGTCCGTCCTCCTGTAAGAGCAGTTCCGCCGAACGAAGTTTTCCGTTATAGTTATAGCCCATCGAAAAACCATGGGCGCCGGTGTCATGGATGACCAGATAATCGCCGGTGTCGATCTTTGGCAGCATCCGGTCCACGGCAAATTTATCATTATTTTCACATAGCGCTCCGGTCACATCGTATTTATGGACACAGGGCTCGTTCTCTTTTCCCAGTACTGTAATGTGGTGGTAGGCACCGTACATGGCAGGACGCATCAGATTCACGGCGCAGGCGTCGCAGCCGATATACTCCTTATAGGTATGCTTCTGATGAATCGCCTGTGTCACCAGATGGCCGTAGGGCCCCAGCATATAGCGGCCCAGCTCCGTATACAGAGCCACGTCTCCCATCCCGGCAGGCTTTAACACTTCCTCATACACCGCTTTTACTTTGCGGGAAATCTCATAGATATCGTTGGGCTCCTGATCGGGCCGGTAGGGAATCCCGATTCCGCCGGAGAGATTGACAGACACGATGCGGGCTCCCGTCTCCTCCTTCAGCTGCACGGCCAGGCGAAACAGCACCCGAGCCAGCTCCGGATAGTATTCATTGGTCACGGTATTGCTGGCCAGAAAGGCATGGATCCCGAAATTCTTTACTCCCTTTTGCTTCAGAATGCGGAATCCCTCGAAGAGCTGCTCGGTCGTAAAGCCGTATTTGGCGTCTCCCGGGTTATCCATGATATCATTGCTGATCTTAAAGATCCCGCCGGGATTATAGCGGCAGCTGATAGTCTCGGGGATTCCTGCCGCCTCCTCCAGAAAATCAATGTGCGTAATATCGTCCAGGTTAATGACTGCTCCCAGCTTTGCCGCGTAGGCATATTCACCGGCCGGTGTCACATTGGAAGAAAACATGATATCGTTCCCCGAGAAGTCCAGGGCATCCGCCAGCATCAGCTCCGTCATAGAGGAACAGTCGCAGCCGCAGCCGCAGTCCTTTAAAAGCCGCAGAATAAACGGATTCGGTGTGGCTTTCACGGCAAAGTATTCCTTAAACCCCGGATTCCACGAAAAAGCGTCCAGAAGCCGTCCGGCATTTTCCCGGATCCCCTTCTCGTCGTAGATATGGAAAGGGGTGGGATATTCTTTTGCGATTTCCCGGACCTGTGCAAGTGTAACAAACGGTGTCTTTTTCATAATGTATACTCCTCTTATTTTTACAATTCCTCCGCCTCGGCCTGCCAGAGCCGGCCGCAGGCATCGCTGGGGAGACGCAGATCTCCTCTGGGCGATACGGCCACGGAGCCCACCTTTGGTCCGTCGGGCAGACAGGACCGCTTAAACTGCTGGGAGAAGAAGCGGCGGTAAAACACAATCAGCCATTTTTTCACCGTCTCGGCGTCATAGGTTCCCCGGAACGCCACACAGGCCAGCCGGAACACCTTCGCCGGCCGGAAGCCGAAACGAAGCACATAATACATATAAAAATCATGGAGCTCATAGGGGCCCACCAGATCCTCCGTCTTCTGGGAAATCTCACCGTCCGACGGCGGCAGCAGCTCGGGGCTCACCGGCGTGTCCAGAATATCCCTCAGCGCTTTTGACAGTTCCTCTTCTTTGCAGGTATCTGCACAGTGGCAGACCAGATGGCGGACCAGCGTCTTGGGCACCGAAGCATTCACCCCGTACATGGACATGTGATCGCCGTTGTAGGTGGCCCAGCCCAGAGCAAGCTCAGACATATCCCCGGTCCCGATGACCAGGCCGCCGCACTGATTGGCGATATCCATCAGCACTTGGGTCCTCTCTCTGGCCTGGCTGTTTTCATAGGTCACGTCCAGAGTCTGTCCGTCATGGCCGATATCGTTAAAGTGCTGTCTCACCGCAGCCTTGATATCCACCTCGCGAAATTCCGTGCCCAGACAGCGGATCAGCGTGCAGGCATTCTCGTAGGTGCGGTCCGTGGTGCCGAAGCAGGGCATGGTCACGGTGACGATGTTTTCATGGGGCAGCTTAAGCAGATCAAACGCCCGCACCGTCACCAACAGGGCCAGCGTAGAGTCCAGTCCGCCGGAGATCCCCACCACAGCCCGGCGGGCATGGGTGTGCTCCAGCCGCTTCTTCAGTCCCATGGCCTGGATCGAGAGAATCTCATCACAGCGCCGGGTCCGCTCCGACGCATCCGACGGAACAAAAGGAGACGGGTCGATTCTGCGCTCCAAAGCCAGCTCCTGCGCGTGCTGAGAGAAGGGCACCTTCACATAACCGGCAGCCGGCCTGATCCCGAAGGTTCCGATACGGCGCCTCTCGCTGTGCAGCCGTTCCAGATCCAGCTCCGCCGTCACAAGACCGGTATCAAAGAGGGCGGACTGCGCCAGAAGCGTGCCGTTTTCCGCAATCAGATTATGGCCTGCGAATACCAGATCCGTGGACGACTCCCCCTCCCCGGCGCTGGCATAGACATAGCCGCAGAGGAGGCGGGCAGACTGGCCCCTCACCAGCTCCCGGCGGTAATCGCTCTTGCCGGTGGTCTCATCGCTGGCCGAGGCATTGACGATCACCGTGGCTCCGGCCATGGCATGGCTGTTCCCCGGAGGCAGCACATTCCACAGATCCTCACAGATCTCTCCCGCCACCACCAGATCCGGATTTTCCTCACAGATAAAAAGAAGCCTGGTCCCCATCGGCACCCTGTAACATCTCCCCTGCGCATCAATATAGTTTACCTCCACCGGCTCCTCATTGCCCCGGTGAAAATGGCGCGTCTCATAAAATTCCGAATATCCCGGAATATGGCGCTTCGGGATGATCCCCAGAAGACGCCCGTTCTGGAATACCGCCATCACATTATACAGCTGACCGTCCCTCTCCCAGGGAAGCCCCACGAAGGCCAGCACATCCATCCCGGCGCTCTCAGCCACCAGAAGCCCCATCTGACGCCTGGCTTCCCTCAGAAGAGAGTCCTGCAAAAACAGATCCCCACAGGTATATGCCGTCAGACACAGCTCGGGAAACACCAGTACCTTCACCTGCCGGCCCGCCGCTTCCCGCAACAGCCTTCCGATCTCCTCCCTGTTATAAGCCGGGTCTGCCACCCGCACCTTCGGCGTGGCCGCTGCCACGCGAATAAAGCCGTCTCTCATCTTTGCCTCTCATTCCTTTCCTGCTTTTTGCGTATCCCGATACGACTCCACGCCTGCTATGATCTCCCCGGCAATCTCCTCCACAGTCTTCTCGTCCGTCTCCACGGTCAGATCTGACGCCGCCCGGTAAAAGGGCTCCCTCTCTCTCATCAGCGCTTCAATATACTCCGTATTCATATGCCCGTTCAGCACAGGGCGGGTTCTGCTGTTTTTCACCCGTTCGTATATGGTCGCCGCCGAGGCGGACAGAAGCACCACCACGCCCCCGCTCTTCATGGCCCGGACATTTTCTTCCCGCAGCACCGCTCCGCCCCCGCAGGATACCACACAGGGCGGACTCTCCCCCAGACTCTCCAGAAGCCTGCTCTCCATAGCCCGAAAGCAGGCTTCTCCATCCTCTCTGAAAATCTCTGTGATCCGCTTGCCGGCCTGTCTCTCCAGCTCCTCGTCCATCTCCACGCAGGGGACCTTAAGCCGGCCGGACAGGATGCGGGACACCGTGCTCTTTCCGCTGCCCATGAACCCGATCAGATAGATCTGCCTCTTTTCTCCTGTCCTCATCCTGCCATCTCCCTGTACTCCTGCTTCCAGCCGCATAAAAGCTCCCGAAGCGCCTCTCTCCTGCGAATGACATCCTTATGAAATGCCTCGGCGATCTCCTTCGCTTTCCCCATATAGGCGGCATTTTTCCGGAAAGCGTCCAGTTCCTCCTTCCAGCGGTACTGCGTTTCGCCGGACACATCCGCGATAGCCTCTCCCGGCATCGTCAGCCCCGGCTCCATACAGTAGAGTATGAACATTTCCCTGACAATCGATTCCTCTTTCAGTACCTGCCATGCCCTGAAAAAACAATCCATGGCTTCTCTCATCTGCATCAGCCGCACGCAGGCTACGCCCCGGTTATGCCAGATCCTGGCCTGGAATCCCGCATCCAGTCCCTTTTCGCCCAGCAGCAGATCATAGGTACGCAGCGCATTTCCGCACTGATTTACATCCAGATAGAAATCCCCTCTCTTTTTCATCATCTCCGGGCCGCTGGCTCTCTTAAACTCCTCCAGCTTCTGGCGAAACTGTACCAGCTCCTCATCGCCGTAATAGTGGATATCCTGCAAAATGACCAAAAGCCCCTGGTACATATCCGCCTGCTGAGACATCCACCCCCGCAGTTTCTCCTCCAGCTCCGGCCGCCTCAGCTGACGGCCGATAAACCGGTACAGATTCTCCCCTATGAAATCCGATGGAATCAGCAGAACATAATTTACAATATAGTAGCACAGCTCCTCCGCCGAATACAAAAATATCCCCAGCTCTCTGACATAATAGGGCTCCGTCACCTCCGGCTCCCTGCAATAGATCAGTCCGCCCATATCCGCTCCCTCCCTGCCATATCAGATATAAAAGTCCCTGCGTACCATCTTTCCCGACGAAGGAAACAGCTCTCCGAAGCCTTTGTCAAAGACACGCACCGTCATACCTCTCTCTCCGGTGAAAGACACGATGACCTCCACTTTCGTCGTCTTCGCCGGCCTTCTGGGAAATTCCGCCAGATCCACCGTATACCGGTTCGACGAAGGGCTGCCCACCGGCGTCACCATAAAATCCACCTGGTCCGTCCCGTCCAGCACGAAAGTCACCGCCGCCTTCGTCTCATACCAGTTGCTGCCTGCGGCGGCGATAATCAACTGTCTTTGGCGCCCTTCATACTGTACGTTCATCGCCACCTGGGAGCGAAGCCGCCCCTCACAGATACAGATATACGGGTAGGACGAGTTCTTTTGCAGACTGTCAAAGGCCACAAAGCACGCCCCCTTTGAGAAGAGGTTCTGTCCGCCGAACACACGGCGCTTATTGCAGACAAAACGTAAAAAATCCTCCGGCCACTGTGGGTTCTCAAAGCCCTTTCCCGTCAGAAATACGGAGGAAATCACCTTTTTATCCATCACGCGGCGGGCGCATGCACTGAGAATCCGGTCCGCCAGGCGTTCGCCGGAGGGCGTCTCCAGAAGCTCCAGGCTGAATCCCTCCTCCAGCTCTTCATGAATCGCCTCCACCACCTGAGGACGCCGCCCCCGCATGACGCCCAGCTCATAATAATGCAATCCATGATCCACCAGATCAAAGGCACATACCTGGTTGGACCAGATGTCCTGCTTCTGACTCAGCACATAGAACAGAAACGCTTCCGTGTGGTTCAGGATATGGACCCGCTCCCTGGGGATTCCCAGGTTTTCCGAAATCTCTACCAGAAGATCCATGATGCCGGGCCGGACCTCACGGATGGTGTAGGCGACGCTTACAATCTCCCTCTCCCCTGTACGCTTTCTGGGGATATCCAGGATCTGCTCCAGATAGGTCTGAAACATCTCCTTCGCCGTATACATGACGCCCTCGATGGTGGCTGTCCCCTCTCTGGACACCAGCTTCACCAGCTTATCCACCATACTGCCCTCGCCAAACAGCGCCACCCGGTATGCTTCCTCGCCGATCAGCCAGGTATCCTCTCCCTTTTTCTTGCATACCATAGTGGGAATCAGTACCTTCTCATCCTCCCCAAATCCCACGGCCTGCGCGTCAAAGCTCTCCATGTCAAAGAGACTGATTTGAGTATAATCGTCGCAGACATCGACACCCAATATAAGCCCCGGCATAATCTCCCCTCCTGAAACTCTCAGATTTTCTCAAAATAGTGGCCGGTCACCGCCTCCGCCACACTGTATTCCCGCATTTCGCTGCGAAGCTCAGCCTCATCCATGGTATCCAGACCGTAGAGCAGATAATTCAGACGGCCCAGGCGGTCCCGCCCCCCGGTCCCGCCCTCCGGCAGTACCTTGCCCTCCGACACCTTGGTAAGCCCCTCCGGCCTCTCTTTATAGATCTCGTACTCGATCCGCTCACCGTAAAAGACCGTGAAGCACTTGCCAAAGTACCCCTCATAGATATGAGGCAGACGTTCGGTCACGCTCTCCTGCCCGTCCGGAAGGATCTGGTAGCGGATCCGGAACATTTCGTCCTTTCCTGCCCTGAAAGAGATCACGGTCCGTCCTTTCAGAGCCGCCGGATACTCCTCGTCCTCCGCAAAGGCTCCAAAAAAATCAAACAACAAGTTTTTCTCACAGCAATCCCGTATGACATCCATACACAGCTGCCGCTCGGTATCCGTCCTCTCCCTGTGAAAGGACAGATACCGGCACAGCGCAATCCGGCAGATGAAGGGCAGCCAGCTCCGCACCAGTATCTGCTTCACATTATCAAACACCTGCTGATCCGCCGCCACATCCGACACAAAGAAATCATAGCATTTGCGGACGAGATAGGCGCGGAGCAGCATATCATCCATATTACCGGCGGCCTCATAGGCCGCAAACACCTCGTCCAGCCCTTCTCTCCAACCGGAAAACAGCATCTGCGCCATCAGTCTCTCCGGCAGGTCATGCAGCTCGGTGTGATACTGCCTGGCTTTCAAAAGCACCTTGAGCATCCTCTCGCTGCTGCTGTTATAATAACGGCACAGATATTCCAGTATCACATCGTCGCTGCGCCGCTGCTCCATACAGGCATAGCAGGCCTTCAGCAAAAAGGCGTTTTTCGCAAACAGGTGTTCCACACAGGCCCTGGAGCAGAGCTTTAAAAGCAGCGAAGGCTTCAGTTCTTCATAGCCGTAGCGCTCGACCATCGCCATGGCTCTGTCACAGAAATTTTCCTCGATGAAGACCTCTGTCATGCGCAGCGCGTCCTCCCGGTCCGCATACCGGTCATTCAGCCTCAGAAGACGGGATCCCCTTCCGGTAAAGAAGTCGGCCCGGCCGCCTTCCTCTCCCGACTCTGCTTCTTCCCCGGAGATCTCTGCGCGGCCGCAGGCCAGGGTCCCCGCTATCATCCGCGAGGTCAGCTGACGGCAGAAGAGCTCCCGCAAAGATGTCTGCGCCAGCACTCTCTCATAAAAAGCCATGGCCTCCTCGTCGCTGCGGTTCTCACCGAGCATCAGGCGGCACCGGTGAATCAGCAGATAGGGGTTATCCGGACACAGCTCCAGACACCGCTCCTCCAGTTCCGGCACATCCATCAGACGAAACAGGGAATAGGAACCGCCGGCATAGCGGTTACCCGACGCATCCTCAAACAGGATCCGGCAGCTGTCGGAATACAGCGCCGCCACGGCCTGTCCGTTCTTTAACGCCACCGTCTCCTCACGCCCCCACTCCTCGAAGGACAAGACCACCCTCTCCCAGCCCGGGTTCTCACAGGTGATCCGGAAACAGTGCAAAAGCTTCGGCAGAGCCGCCGCCAGCTTTTCATCCAGCATCCCGGCCGGTATCATCTTCTCATAGACTGTCGCCAGCTGACGGCTCATATGTCCGGCGAAAATCTGCTCCCTGGCAAAGTCCTCCATCTGTCTGGCATAGCTTTCGTACACCTGGCTCCCCGGCTCAAAATGAGTCAGGACATTATCATACAGCACTGCCCGGCTCTTATCGTCCAGCGTGTTCGTATAGGAAAAATACAGGTAAATCTCCTGAGGCAGCTCCCCCTGTCTGTCCCGGGGAAGCGAATAGAGATAGTATTCATACAGGCGGGTCAGGCGTACATCCAGCCCCACCCCCATCTCATACCAGGCAAAATACTCCGGCTCTCTTCGGTTTCCCAGAATCAGGACCCGGCAGACGGCAGCCACCAGCTCTGTGTTTTCATAGCGTTCCGCCAGCATCGTCAGAAGCCGGTAAAACCCGGGACGGTACAGCTGCTCTTCCTCAGACAAAAGCGCAATGCGGATCGCCAGATCCCGGCCGATCATCCCCTTTCTGGCCCCAAACAAAAGCGCCTGCAATTCAAAATCGCCGGTATGTACCAGCAAAAGAGGCTGGCCGGAATACAGACGGCAGGCAGCCAGATACAGGAAGGGGCTGCGGCAGCCTCTGTCATACAGCTTCTTCATCTCTTCCAGCGCCCCCAGAGGATTATCTCTGTGCTGCGGGTCAGTCAGAAGCAACAGAAAATAGATGGTCTGGCTGGGCCGCTCTCCCTCATAATAGAACCGAAGGATCTTTATCAGCTGATCCTTCTCCTCCTCCGACTCTGAATACAGCGTCCGCAGATAATAGTAATAGCAATACTGGTCGATCTCCTCCCGCCGTCTTTCCAGGACTCTCTCCCGCACATCCTCCAAAAGCAGGCCGGCCTTCTCCCTCTGCCCTGCCATCAGATAGACTTCCGCGTGAAACAGCTCCAGAATATCCGGGGTGGCGTAGCTGTCTCTCAGGCGTGATAATTCCGTCAGCATACTGTTTACCAGCATATTGCTGCGAAAATCCTTTGCGCGCACTTCCACATAATACCGGAAGAATCTCTGCCATGACGCCCGGTACTCCCTGCGTCGGCGTCTGTCCTCTATCCCTTCGCTCTGTGTCACCACCACCTCCACCGCAAAGCTCTGATAAGCTGTGGTGATGGTAATCCTTCCGTAATTCGTCCCTCTGTGAAGCAGGCAAGGATGCACCATATAATGCAGATTGCAGCAGCCATCCTCAAAGGATGCTTCCGTGATCAGACGACTCTCCGGCTCGATAAAAGGAGCGTCGGCCGTCACCGTGGCTGTCACCGCTCCCCAGGTATTCCTCTCGATCCGGATCACGTCGCACTGATCCTCCTTCGGATCCGCCACGATCCTCCTTTTCTCATCTACCGTGAGGCGAAGCTGCTTCTTCGCCCCGCAGCCGGTCAGAAATTCCTCCAGGGCCCCCCGCCTGTCCCCTCTGCCGTACAGCCCATGATACAGGGCGGCAAAGGCCGGCTGGCCCATAAAGGGCAGCGTCAGAAAGCTGCTGTTTTCAAAGATCATAAGCGCCACGTCAAATTCCTGCCGGGCCAGATCAGCAAAGGCCTCTATGGTGCGTATCTTCTCAAAGGCCGTCTTTCCCACCGGCACCGTCATCTCAAACGCAAAAGGAAGTGATCTCTCTCCGCCGTTTGTCACCAGAAAAAAGCTGCCCTCGATGCGGTCCCCCGGCCTCAGGCCACTCACATCCACCTCATAGCGGACCGTGACAAGGGGCGCGGCAAACTGATCGGTAAAAAGATGGACACGGCGGTGCGAGGAGTACAAAAGCCCCTTAACCGGCTGCTTCTCTGCCTCCTTTAATCCAAACTCCCCTCTGAAATTTTCACCCACAGCCAGGCTCATCCGGATCTCCTCCGGTTCTACCAAAAGCTGCAGGGGCCGGTCGGCCTGCCGACCCGAGGCCAGCAGAGTGATCTGTTCCTTCACGTAAACATCCCGCCTTTTGCAATGTGATATTCAAATACTCTGGTATCATCTTATCACATTCGACAAAAACGCGCACTATAAATATTACAGATTATCGTAATTTCCGGCTGTTTTTTTTCACTTTTTGTCTTCCGCACCTGCCGCAGACGTCTGATTCTCCCTCCCCGGTTCGCCGGCTTCCCAACGAAGCATTCTCAGCCACGCCCCGATTTCCTTCTCATATCCGTTTTCGGAAGGGGCATAGAAGACGCTGCCCGCCAGCTCATCCGGCAGATACTGCTGCTTTACATAATGTCTCGGATAATCATGGGCATACCGGTAGCCCGTGCCGCGTCCCAGTCCTGACGCTCCCTTATAGTGAGCGTCCTGAAGATGGGGCGGGATGGTCCGGATATGGGTGGATCTCACCGCCTCCATGGCTGCGGATACCGCATTGCAGGCCGCATTACTCTTAGGCGCCGAGGCCACATAGGTCACCGCCTGGGACAGAATGATCTGAGCCTCCGGCATACCGATGCGCTCTGCCGCCTGGGAGGCGGCCACCGCCACCAGAAGCGCCTGGGGATCGGCGTTTCCCACGTCCTCCGACGCACAGATCATGATGCGGCGGGCTATGAATTTGATGTCCTCGCCGGCATGCAGCATCCGGGCCAGATAGTAGACCGCCGCATCCGGGTCCGATCCCCGCATACTCTTGATAAACGCGGAGACCGTATCATAGTGATTATCCCCTTCCTTATCGTAGCGCACGGCCCGGCGCTGAATACATTCCTGAGCCACCTGAAGATCCACATGAATGATGCCGTCGCCGCTTCTTTCCGTGGTCAGCACTGCCAGTTCGATGGCATTAAGCGCCGCCCTGGCATCTCCCCCTGCCATGTCTGCCAGAAATTGCCTGGCCTCCCCGGTCAGCTCGGCCCGAAAGCTTCCCAGACCTTTCGTCTCATCCCGCACCGCCCGGTCCAGAAGCTCCTCCACATCCTTTCTCTCCAGGGGCTTTAACTCAAAAATCACCGAGCGGGATAAAAGCGCCCCATTGACCTCAAAATAAGGATTTTCTGTCGTGGCGCCGATCAGTATGACCGTCCCGTCCTCCACAAAAGGCAGCAGGTAATCCTGCTGCGCTTTGTTGAAACGATGAATTTCATCCACAAAGAGAATGGTCTTTTTGCCGTACATCCCCGAAAGCTCCTTTGCTTTCTGTACGATCTGCTCCATATCCTTCTTGCCCGACACCGTGGCGTTTATCTGGGTGAATTCCCCTCTGGTGGTGTTGGCGATGACGCGGGCCAGGGTGGTCTTGCCTGTGCCGGGCGGCCCGTAAAAAATCAGAGAGCTGAGCTTATCCGCCCGAATCGCCCGGTAAAGCATCTTATCCCGGCCAATGATATGGCGCTGCCCCACCACCTCCTCCAGAGATGTGGGACGGAGCCGGGCGGCCAGAGGCGACTCCTTTTCCTGATTGCTCTTACGCATATATTCAAACAGATCCATCGTCAGGTCCTCTTCGTAAACTGGGTATGACACTTGGGACAGGTCACATGCTTCTCCCCCTGTCCTTTGGGTGTCCGCATCTTCTGACCGCAGGAAGGACATTTGAAAAACACATGGGTCTTACGCTGCTTTAGATGAGCCCATTTTCGGGACAGCGGGCCGGATATTCGGTTTTTTATCAATAAAAATTTCACATTTTCCTGATACCGCTTCCCGGTGTTTTTTGAAAACATCCGGAAGTAGGACCAGATGAGCAGGATGAGCGCCAGATAGTACAGCCCTCTTCCCAGAAAGCTGCCCCCAAAAAGCAGGGAAAGCAACAGACAGCCCATTGCCGTCCCTGTCATAAAGGTGCCCATCTTATCAATCCCATAGCGGCCATACATAAATCTCGCCATCTTATTGCGGAGATTATTCATAAAGTTTCCCATATCCGACCTTCTCCCTGTGAAGTGTTTGTTTTTATACACTGTACCACAGATTCTTTAAAAATCTGTGTCCGATATGCGTTTTTTTCAAAACTCCCAAAAAAGGACCTGCTATGCCCGCAGCTGCGCACCCAGCTCTTTCAGTGCGCCCACGATCTTATCCATAACGGCATTGACTTCCTTATCCTCCAGCGTCCGGTCCGCGCCGCGGAATGTGATGCTGTAGGCTACGGATTTATATCCGGACAGGATCTGTGCGCCCTCATATACGTCGAACAGCCGGCAGCTCTCCAAAAGCTTTCCGCCCTTCTTTTCAACGACTTCCTCGATCTGTCCCACCAGCACCTCCCGGCGCACCACCATGCTGATGTCGCGGGTCACGGCAGGGAAACGGGCCAGCCCCTCATACTTATGGTCAAAGCAGGCCAGCTCCACCAGCTGAGGCATATCGATGACAGCGATATACGTGCGCTCACCGATTCCATAGTAATCTGCCACCTGAGGATGCATCTCTCCCAGATACCCCAGAATCCTGCCCTCATACCGGATATCCGCCTGACGTCCGGGATGCAGATAGGGCTTTGCGGCCGCCGGATCATAGCCTGTCTTCTTATGAAGGCCCAGCTGGTCAAACAGCTCTTCCACCACGCCCTTCATCGCAAAGAAATCTCCTTCTCCATAAAATCCCAGGGTCAGCTGCATTCTCTCATCGGGAAGCTCCGTAAGCGGCAGTTCCCCGGGGAGATAGATATTGGCCAGCTCAAAGAGACGCACATCCTTATTTCTCCGGTTATAATTCGTGGCCAGGGAAGTCAGCAGGCCGTTTAAGGGTGTGGTCCGCATAATGCTGTAATCCTCACCCAGGGGATTCTGAATCCTGACCGCACGGCGCAGCGGAGAATCCTCCGGCAAAAGCAGACGGTCAAACACCTTCGGGCTCTCGAAGGAGTAGGTCATGGCCTGGGAGAAGCCGCAGAAGCGGGCCACATTCCTCGTGATCTCCTCCACCCGCAGCTTAAAGGACAGCTTGCCGGCCATGGCTTTTCCGGACGGAAGCGTCGTCGGGATATTGGCATATCCGAAGAACCGGGCCACCTCCTCGGCGATATCGGCTTTGCACTCCAGATCCTGGCGGAATGTGGGGATAATCAGCTCCCCGGCCGCCTCATCATAGCGCAGTTCCAGCTTTTCAAAATACCGCAGCATATCCTCTGCGGCAATCCGGGTGCCCAGCAGACGGTTGATCCCTTCCGGGTCAAAGGCAACCCGCTTCTCCTCCCTTTTGACAGGATATACGTCAAGCATTCCGCCCACGGCCTCACCGCAGCCCAGCTCCTCGACCAGCTGACAGGCGCGGTTGATGGCCAGAGACGCATTATTCGGATCCAGGCCCTTCTCGAATTTACCGGAAGCGTCGGTGCGCAGGCCCAGGCGCTTGGCGGAGAGACGGATATTAGTGCCGTTAAAGCAGGCGGCCTCAAACAGAACCGTGTGTACGTCGTCGGTGATCTTGGAATTTTCTCCGCCCATGATACCGGCAATGCCGATTTCCTTTTCGGCGTCACAGATCATCAGGATATCGGAGTCCAGCGTGCGCATCTGGCCGTCCAGCGTCTGGAAGCGGTCTCCGTCCGCCGCCCGGCGCACGATGATCTTATGCCCGGCGATGGTATCCAGGTCAAAGGCGTGCATGGGCTGTCCGTACTCCTCCATCACATAGTTGGTGATATCTACCAGGTTATTGATCGGACGGATTCCGCTGGCAGCCAGACGGCGCTGCATCCACTGGGGCGACGGGCCGATCTTGATATTTTTCACCACTCTGGCGCAGTAGCGGGAGCACAGGTCCGGGTCCTTCACCTCCACCTGGGCGTATTCGGACACATCCTCCTCATTGCCCTCACAGGAAACCTCCGGCGCACAGAAAGGCTTATCAAAGGTGGCTGCCGCCTCTCTGGCAATCCCCAGCACACTGTAGCAGTCCACACGGTTGGACGTGATCTCATACTCAAACACGCTGTCATGCAGCCCCAAAACTTCCACGGCATCCGCTCCCACCGGCGTATCGGACGGCAGGATATAGATCCCCTCCTCCGGCGCGTCCGGATACATATCCCGGGAACTGCCCAGCTCTTCGATCGAGCACATCATACCGCAGGATTCGATTCCCCGCAGCTTCCCTTTTTTGATCCGGATTCCGTTCTCCGGCAGCGGGCCGCCGTCATGGCCTCCCGCCACCCGGCCTCCGTCCAGGACCACGGGCACCTTATCCCCTTCCTTTACATTGGGAGCGCCGGTGACGATCTGTACCGTCTCCTCCCCCACATTTACCTGGCAGACGATCAGCTTGTCCGCGTCCGGATGCTTCTCGATCTTTATAATCTGTCCCACCACGATCTTTTCCAGATTCTTATCCAGACGCTCATATCCCTCCACCTTTGTGCCGGACAGTGTCATGGCGTCCGTATACTCCTGCGGTGTGCAGGAAAGCGCGGGGACATAGGCTTTTATCCATGATAATGCTGTATTCATAACGGTTTTCTCCTCCTTTGGTCAGAATTGTTTTAAGAAGCGCTCGTCGTTTTCGTACAGCAGGCGCATATCGTCTATCTCATATTTCAGCAGGGCGATCCGCTCCAGACCCATGCCAAAGGCAAAGCCCGAATACTCCTCCGGATTGATCCCGCTCATACGCAGCACATTGGGATGGACCATGCCGCAGCCCAGAATTTCAATCCAGCCGGAACCTTTGCAGAACCGGCATCCCCTGCCGCCGCATTTGAAGCAGGACACATCCATCTCTGCCGAGGGCTCGGTGAAAGGAAAGTGATGCGGGCGGAACTTTACCTTCGTCTCCTCACCGAACAGCTCCTTCGCCATCTGGCCCAGCGTTCCCTTCAGGTCCGCAAATGTGATGTTCTTATCGATCACCAGTCCCTCTACCTGATGGAAGGAAGGGCTGTGGGTGGCATCCACTTCATCGGAACGGAACACCCGTCCCGGAGCCAGGATACGGATCGGCGGCTTCTGATTCTCCATGACCCGCACCTGGACCGACGAGGTCTGGCTGCGCAGCACAATCCTGTCATTGATATAAAAGGTATCCTGCTCGTCTCTGGCCGGATGACCCTCCGGAATATTCAGCGCCTGGAAGTTGTAGTAGTCATATTCCACCTCCGGGCCCTCCACCACCTCATAGCCCATACCCACGAAGATACGCTCTACTTCCTCCAGCGCCACGGTATTGGGATGACGATGGCCCACCGTAAGCTTCTTAGCCGGTAAGGTCACGTCGATGACCTCGCTCTTTAACTGCTCTTCTCTGGCTCTGGCCGCCAGACCGGCCCGCATCTCTTCCAGCCTGGCCTCGATGACGGCGCGGGCATCGTTGACCATCTGCCCCACCTTCGGGCGCTCCTCCGGCGCCACGTCCTTCATCCCCTTTAAGACCTGGGTCAGCTCACCTTTCTTGCCCAGATAATTCACCCGGATCTCATTTAACCGCTCCAGGGCGCCGGATGACTCGATCTGCGCCAGAGCCTCGGCCTTGATTTGTTCCAGCTTCTCTTTCATATTACTCCTCCTTACGTCTTTGTTCGCATGAGCGTCACAGGACAAAAAAAGCCCGTCCCCACTATGATGTGAAGGGACGGGATCATAAAATCTCGCGGTACCACCCTGCTTCCTGTGATGACAGGCTCTCGGCATACGTAACGTGTATGACCCGTCGCCTCCTACCTGCCTGTGTCCTGTGACACAGATTCAAAGGCGCTGCTCCGGTGGGAAATTCGCTGCCCGGACCAGGGCCTGAGGGGGCTTTCAGCCGGTGGCCTCCTCTCTCTGACGGATCGTCCGACGCTACTGTACACCATTATCGCATTTGCTCATTCAGATTTCTGACGGTCTTATGGCCGTTGCCTATTAGTTTAGCGGTAAGAGGGGGAAATGTCAAGAGGTATTTTGTTAGCTTTTGTAGGCTTTCTGGGAGGGGAAGGGGGACGCCAGGGGCCGGAGGGTTTCCCTGTCCGGACGCGCTCTCGCTCTGTGCCAGACGCAGCGGTGCTAAGTTCGCGCTTCGCTGCCGCTCGCCCTCACTAAGTACCGGCGTCTGGCAAAGGTCCGGTCAGGGAAACCCTCCGACCCCCGGCTGTTGCCTGCATCCTCCCTGAAGAGCTCTCCAAATGATGAACTGGCGTTTTTTTCTCCTTTGGGCAAGACTACTGACATTTATACGTTCAAAAGCGGTTTGCTCAAAGCTTTAAAAATCGGCAGGGAACCGGAAGGCCCCAACAGGGTATCTTTCGCGGCATCTGTCGACGGGGCGGGGTTTAGCCTGGCAGCTGGTAACTGCCCGGGGCGGGCCCTTTACAAACGCCGGCTCTTAGTGAGCAGGAGCGAAGCGAGTGCGAACTTAGCGCCGCTGCGTTTGTAACGGAGCGAGAGCGCGCACGGCCCGGGCAGTTACCAGGCACCGGGCGTGCCTCTCCCTCTCCCAGAATGCCGCAGCCAATACCCGGGACTTCACTGTGAATAGAGCTCTGTGGACAGATAGCGTTCTCCGGAATCCGGCAGCAGCGCTACGATGGTTTTTCCTTCATTCTCAGGTTTTTTGGCCAGCTCGATGGCAGCGTGGGCGGCAGCTCCGGAGGAGATGCCCACCAGCACGCCTTCGCTGCGCCCGATCAGGCGGCTGGCCGCATAGGCTTCCTCGTCGGAAACCGGAAAGACCTGATCGTAGATCTCTGTGTTCAGCACTCCGGGGACGAAGCCGGCTCCGATTCCCTGAATGCCATGGGGGCCCGCCTTTCCTTCGGAGAGCACCGGGGAGCCGGCCGGCTCCACAGCCACGATCCGTATCCCCGGATCACGGCTCTTTAAATACTCTCCTACCCCGGTCACGGTGCCTCCTGTTCCCACTCCTGCCACGAAAATGTCCACCTGGCCGTCTGTGTCCCGATAGATCTCCGGGCCGGTATGCTCATAGTGTGCCCGGGGATTGGCCGGATTGGTAAACTGCCCGGCGATCATGCTTCCCGGGATCTCCCTCGCCAGCTCCTCCGCCCTGTCGATCGCTCCCTGCATTCCCTTTGCCCCTTCTGTCAGCACCAGCTCGGCTCCATAGGCTTTCATAATCCTCTGTCTCTCCACGGACATGGTTTCGGGCATCGTGATAATGAGGCGGCAGCCCATGGCCGCCGCCACGGCTGCCAGACCGATCCCGGTGTTGCCTGACGTGGGTTCGATGATCACGGAGCCGGAAGACAGCCGCCCCGTCCGCTTTGCATCCTCGATCATGGCTCTGGCGATGCGGTCCTTGGCCGAGCCTGCCGGATTGAGATACTCCAGCTTTGCAAGGACCCTGGCTCTCAGGGACAGTTTTTTTTCGATGTTTGTAAGCTCCAGAAGCGGCGTTTCGCCAATCAGCTGACTGGCAGATGTATAGATACCTGACATTCCGAAAATCCTCCTTCTGTTAAAAAAACGTTTGTTTTCCCGGCACATTCCGTATATAATATCCTATGTATGCCGGATATGGATGTTTCCGTACCGGATTCCATCGCCATAAAACAGTAAATCACGAGGTACTTCATGAAATTTATCCGCAGAATCCTCTTTACCGTCCTGCCCTTCACAAGGCAGGTCTCCCGGGATAAGGTCTCCGTGTATGCGGCCCAGGCCGCCTTTTTTATCATCATATCAGCAGTGCCCTTGGTCATGCTTCTGCTGTCTCTCTTGCAGTATATCATGCCCATGACTCAGTCTCAGCTCAGCGCGCTGGCCATGGATGTGATCCCCCTGGCGATGCGCTCCCATGTGATCCGCATCATCGACGAGCTCTACACCCAGACCTCCGCGCCCTTGGTCTCCATCACCGCCATCACCTCGCTGTGGGCCGCTTCCCGCAGCGTATACGCCCTGACCAGGGGACTCAATGAGGTATATAAGACAGCTGAGACACGCAACTATTTCCAGATGCGCTTCGGGGCTCTTTTCTATACCCTGATGCTGATCCTGCTGCTGATTTTCTCCCTGCTGATCCTCGTATTCGGTAACAGAATCCAGTATCTCATCGAGGCCGCTCTGCCGGTCCTTGCACGCTTTTCCGCCTATATCATCAGTATCCGCACACTGTTAGCCATCAGTCTGATGACGCTGTGTTTTGCTCTGATGTATAAGATTCTGCCCAACACCAGGAGCCATTTCCGCCATCAGCTGCCCGGAGCCCTCTTCGCTTCCCTGGGATGGATGATTTTCTCTCTGGTGTACTCCATCTATATCGACAATTTTTCTAATTTTTCCTATACCTACGGAAGCCTGGCCGCCGTCGTCTTTATGATGCTGTGGCTGTATTCCTGCATGAATATCCTCTTAATCGGAGCCGAAATCAATGTCTGGCTCTTTGAAAATCCCAGGCGCAGTTAACAGCCCTTGTTTACTCTGTCAGAATCTGTGCCAGCTGTTCTTTACTCAGATGATTGATATACCGTTCCACATTCACGTCATACAGCGCCGCCAGCAGAGCTTCCTTCTCCAGCCGGCATCCTCTGAGGGCATCCGCCAGCTCCGCCGTATCGCCGTTTCCGAAATAGTCTCCGTAAAACTCCAGGTTTTCTATGCGGCCGTCTTTGGCGTCCATGGACACCAAAAGCGTTCCGCAGCCCTCGACCCGCCGTTCTTTTTTGATGCGGTAGCGCGGCGAGTAGCCGTAATTCCACTCCCACAGGCCGTAGCGGTTCCTGCGGATCTCCTCCACCCTGGCCATCTCCTCTTTCGTAAAAGCATGCCGTCCCATGGGACTGTCCTCCTCCATAAAACGCACCAGCATCTCTTTGTATTGCTTCAGCGTAATGTCCCGGGGCAGATATTCCCGGATATTCGTCACACGGCTTCGGACCGATTTGATTCCTTTGGACTGGATCTTATCCTTTGATACCCTCAGGCACTCCGAGAGCACCGTCAGATCCGAATCAAACATCATGGTTCCATGGTGCATGATCCGTCCTCCGCGGATATACTGGGAATTGCCGGAGAACTTGCGTCCCTCTATGGTGATATCATTGCGTCCGTTTACCTTTGCAGGCACCCCCAGCTGATTTAACGCTCTGGCGATGGGCCGGCAGAATGCATGGAGATCCATATTGGAGGCATCCTCCCCGTTTACGATGAATGTGAAATTCAGATTTCCCATATCATGGTATACGGCGCCTCCCCCTGACAGGCGGCGGACCACCTTAATCCCATGTTCCTCCACATACCGGCGGTTAATCTCCTCTATGGTATTCTGATTCTTTCCGATGATGACGGCATTATCGTTCTGCCACAGCATAAAGTATTCCTCGTTCTGGTCCATCTCATCGAACACATACTGTTCCAGCGCCAGATTAAATTCCGGATCTGTGCTGGGCGATTCCAGATAAATCATCGCAACATCCTCCTTATCGCATATCTGACGAGACCTGAGTCATCCGGGGCCTGCCGCTCTGTTTAAATCAGCTCCGACTCCGTCACGACCAGGTCCGCCCTCACGTCGAACCACTCTGCGGGCACCTGTGAAAAGATCTGAAAGTCAAAGGCCACCCCCAGCTTCACCGGCGCCGGGCAGCGTTCCAGATATCTGTCATAGTATCCGCCGCCATGACCCACCCGGCGCCTCTCACGGTCAAAAGCCACTCCGGGCATCAGAAAGAGCGGCCGCATTCCCTGCACCGGATGCTTCTTTACCGGCTCCCGGATCCCCTGAAAACCGGCCTTCACCTCTTTAAACGTATCCAGCCGGTAAAATTCCATCTCTCTTCCGGATACCTTTGGCACGGCGACCGCCTTTTTCCCGGCCCAGGCATCCTCTATCAGCTCATCCAGCAGAACCTCCCCTTTCATCGCCAGATAGGCAAAGATCAGATCTGCCTCCTGATAACAGGGAAGACCCCGGATCCTCTCACAGATCCGGCGGCTCTTCTCCCGCCTTTCCTGCTCGCACAGGGCGGCCCGCCGTCCTTTCATCTGCCTTCGTATCTCCGTTTTGTCCATTTTCCACCTTACCTGTCTGCCCCGGCATCCATTGTTTCGATTTCATCCGTCTCCCGCTCCCAGAATTCTCTCACCTGTACCGCAAATCTCCGACGGTCCGTCACCTGGCAGTCGTCCCATTCCCTGGGAAAAAGCGCCGCCGACTCCTCATGCAGAAACCGGTCGTCCAGCAGGACGATCACGCCCCGGTCCCGGGCTGTCCGGATCACCCGGCCGGCCGCCTGCTGGACCTTATTCATGCCGGGAAAACGATAGGCAAAGTCAAACCCGCATTTGCCCGCCTCATCATAAAAGCCTCTCAGGATCTCCCGTTCCGTACAGATCTGTGGCAGGCCCGTACCGACCACGATGACTCCCACCAGCCTCTCGCCGGTCAGATCAATTCCCTCCGAGAAGATCCCTCCCATGACGCAGAACCCCACTAAGGATCCCTCCTCTGCCGCCGGCTGCGTTCCAAACTCTTCCAGAAAAGTCTCCCTCTCTGCCTCTGTCATGCGGGAAGACTGACGGATGATCCGCAGCCCTTCCCTGCTGCCGGCCGAGAGCGCCTCATACACCCCGTCCATAAAGGCGTAGGACGGGAAAAAAACCAGATAATTGCCTGCCCTGGCCCCGGCCATCGCCCGGATATAGCCGCACACCTTTTCATACTCCTGCCGTCCCCGCCGGCTGTACCGGCTGCTGACGTCCCTCGCCACTGCCAGAAATCTCCGGCTGCGGTCAAAGGGAGAAGCTGCGCAGACAGCATAGGCCTCCTCGTCCCCGCACAGCAGCTCCCGGTAATAAGCCATGGGCAGCAAGGTCGCCGAATAAAAGATTGTACCGTTTCCCTTATTCAGACATTCCTTTAAGCAGTTTGCCGGATTCACGCACAGCTCTTTGATCAGAAAACGTCCGTCCTTTTCAAGCTCCGTATAGATCCGGTAATTCTCGTCCACCCTCTCGCTTATATTCAGGAAATGACGCACGGCAAAGAAAAAATCCCGGTATGTCTCATTGTGGTCCAAAGCGGTGCTGTTCTCCGCAAATTCCTGCATCTCCCCGTACAGAGACTGTAAGGCCAGCGTAAAATGGCCTGCCCCCGGCAGCACCTGCCAGTTCTCGCACTCCCTCTTTAATTCCAGAAGGGCCTGATTGCACCGGCCAAGCTTCTGCTCCAGCTTCCTGCTGTGTCCTCTGACCATACGGCGTATTTCCAGAAAATCCTCCTTATACAGCACGGCACTGTACATTTTTCTGGCCCGCTCCACCAGGTTATGGGCCTCGTCCACCAGAAACAGATACTCTCCGGATACTCCGTCGCCAAAAAAACGCTTCAGATAGACATTGGGGTCAAACACATAGTTGTAATCACAGATCACCCCATCGGCCCAGTTGGTCAGATCCAGGCACAGCTCAAAGGGACACAGCCTCTTTTCCTTTGCCACCTTCCGTATCCGCTCCCGGTCCAGCATTCCGCCCTCTTCTATCAGAGCAAAGACTGCGTCGTTGACCCGGTCATAATGGCCTGCGGCGCAGGGGCAGCTGTCCGGATTGCAGTCCGGCTTATCCAGAATACACAGCTTATCCTTCGCCGTAACGGTCACGCTCAGAAACAGGAGCCCGTGCCGGCGCAGAATCTCAAAAGCCTCCTCCGCCACCGTTCTGGTCACCGTCTTCGCCGTCAGATAAAAGAGCTTATCTCCATAGCCCTCTCCCATGGCCTTCACCGCCGGAAATACCGCCGACATGGTCTTGCCGATCCCCGTGGGCGCCTGGATAAAGAGCTTCTTTCCCCGGCTGATGGTGCGATACACCGATACGGCCAGATCTCTCTGTCCCGGCCGGTATGGGTAGGGAAATTCCAGCCCGGCCATGGATTCGTCCCGCATCAGCCTGTGACGGTACTGCCACAGCGCCCATTTGCCGTAGCGGCAGGTCAGGCTGTCAAACCACTCGCCCAGCTGCTCCATCTCCCACTCCTGCGTAAAGCGGCGAAGCTCCTCCGTCTCCAGATTCCCATAGGTCATCTGCACCGTCACCTGGGACAGTCCCCGGTCCCGCCCGGCTATGCAGGCATAGCACATGGCCTGAGCCTTATGAACCAAAAAAGGCTCCTCCAGGCGGCTGACATCAAAAAACACACCTTTGATCTCATCCACCGTGAGACGCCCCTCCTCCTCGATCAGACCGTCGGCCCGGCCTTCGATCTGCAAAATCAGATCCTCTATCTCCACCCGGCAGCGCAGGGAAACCTCCGCCCGGTAGGAGGAACCCATCTGCCGCTGTATCTTGCGGTGAAGACGGCTCCCTGCCTGCATGGCATCCTTCTCCCTGCCTGTGGAACGCCGGTTATCAATATCGCCGCCCCTCAGAATAAATTCCACCAGATTCCGCACAGATACACGGATTACATTTTCCTGTCTCTTCATCGCTTTCCTGACGGCCTTAGCCGGTTACTTTATCTTCATCCACACGCTCATGACCAGTCTGGCAGGCAAAAGCTTTCCCGACAGACGCTTAAGCTTCGTATCCAGTCCCAGCACGGACAGATCCCTGCCTCTTTTGCTGTCCCTAAGCGCCTTTCGCACCACGTCCACGGGCTCGTACATAGGCTTAAAGTTCTTGCAGGTATCCGGGTTTTTCGTGTCCTGTGCCACCGCAAAAAATTCCGTGCGCACATATCCCGGGCAGACGCAGGTGACGCTGATCCGGCGGCTCTTTAACTCCACATGAAGCGCCCGGGAAAAATGCACTACGAAAGCCTTGGTCGAGGCATACATATTAAATTCCGGCAGCGGCTGAAAGGCCGAGGCCGATCCCAGTATCAGCACACGCCCGCCGCCCTTCATAAAGGGCAGTACCCGGTAAGTGAGCCGCACCAGCGATTTGCAGTTCAAATCGATCATCTGGGAGATCTCCTCATCGGTCAGGTCTTTGTATGTGCCGTATTTGCCAAAGCCCGACGCATTGACCAGGATCTTCACATCCGGCCTGCGCTTTGCAAGCTCCTCTTCCAGCTGCTCCACGCTCTGTTCCTTCGTCAGATCAAGCGCCAGAGGACGGATGCGCACAGCAGGACGTCCGTCCGCTGTCTTTATGCCGCTCTCCAGCTCTTCCTTTAATTCCCTGAGCCGTCCGGCCCTTCTGGCAATGACCCATATCTCGTCCAACTGTCCTTCTGCGGCAATCTGCCTCGCAAACTCTCTCCCCATACCGGAGGACGCCCCGGTGACAACCGCTATCTTCATGCTTTTCTTTTCCTCTCTTTCACATATGCCATCAGTGCCATCACGGCAACCCCGAATATCACGCCGCAGGTATCGAGCAGCACATCCTTGATATTACAGTCTCTCCCCGGCGTAAAATACTGGATCCCCTCATCCATGCAGGCGATCAGGAAACCGGCCGGAATCAGCCTCCATCTTTTCTTTCCGGCAAAAAAATCATATCGCGCCAGGCTGAGCGTCAAAAGAATTCCCAGCCCGGTATACTCCGTAAAGTGGGCCGCCTTGCGGATAAAGCCTTCCGAAAAACGGATAAAACCAAGCCCCAGCCTGTCCATAAAGGAATTGGCCAGATTCGTCACCCAGCCGCTCTCCGCAGAAGAATACACCGCCGGCGTGGCTGAGTTGCCAAAAATCAGACCAATGTACAGAATGGTTATAAAAATCATCTTATGTCCTTCCTCATTTCCAAATCATCCGTGGCGGTAAACCGCCTTTTCAGTATACCGGATTTCTTCCCGCTGTGCAAGGCCATTGTTGCAAACATGCGTTCTTTCCTGTGGCATGCGTTTTCTCCGTTCCGTCTCCTCCGTCCGGGACCCGTATTTCGTTTTTCCGGTCTGCGGGGTAGACGAATCTCTGCCTGTCATGTATACTGCTAGTGTACTGTCCGGATGACAGACAGTACACTAGCAGAAAGAACCGGCCGCACCAAAGGAGGAGTCATGCCTGAACGATTGATTTTCCATATCGATGTCAATTCCGCCTTTTTAAGCTGGGAAGCCACAGACCGTCTGCGCCGCGGAGAAACCACAGATCTGCGCACCATTCCGTCCGCTGTGGGCGGTGACCGCGAAAAACGCCGCGGCGTGGTCCTGGCCAAATCCATCCCGGCCAAAAAATATGGCGTCACCACCGGAGAGCCTCTGGTAGACGCTCTGCGCAAATGTCCCGGACTTCTGTGTGTACCGGCCCGCCATGATCTCTACAGCCAGTGTTCCCGCGCTTTTATCCGGGTCCTGTCCCGTTTTGCTCCTGTCATCGAGCAGGTCTCCGTGGACGAAGCCTTCGCCGATATGACCGGCACCAGCCTTCTCTACGGACCGCCCCTCGACGCCGCTGCCCGCATCAAGGACACCATCCGGAACGAGCTGGGCTTTACGGTCAATGTGGGAATCTCCTCCAACAAGCTTCTGGCCAAGATGGCCTCCGATTTTGAAAAGCCGGACCGCATCCATACCCTCTTTCCCCATGAGATCGCCCAAAAGATGTGGCCTCTGCCTGTGGGGCGGCTGTTTTTAGTGGGACATGCCACCCAAAAGCAGTTAAAGGATCTGGGAATTCACACCATAGGCGATCTGGCAAAAAGCAGTCCCGAACTTCTGTACTCTCATCTCAAAAAGCAGGGCCGAACCATCTGGAACTATGCCAACGGCATCGACAGCCGCCCCGTGGAGGCGCAGCCTGCCGATGCCAAATGTTACGGCAATGAGACGACTCTGCCTGAGGATGTGACAGACTTCACTGCCGCCTGCGCTATCCTGCTGCAATTAAGCGAATCGGTGGCCGCCAGACTCCGGGCCGACCAGGTCCGGGCCTCCTGCATCACGGTCAAATACACCGACTACCGGTTCGGCGTCCAGAGTCATCAGCGCACGCTCGCCTCCTCCACCAATGTCACGGAGGAGATCTACCGGACTGCCGCCTCGCTCCTGTCTCAGATGTGGGAAAATCGTATCCCCCTTCGCCTCCTGGGCGTATCGGCCAGCCGGATCACCGACAGCGATTTCTATCAGTATAATCTCTTCGACGGAGAGAAGTACGAGCGTCTGAGTAAGCTGGACACTGCCATCGACTCCATCCGCAGCCGCTTCGGCAGCGACGCCGTCAAGCGGGGGCGTTTTCTTCCGCCCCGATCCTGACGATTACCAGGCAAAGGCTGCCTCTCTGGCATACTGCTGCATCACTGCGATATCCTGCTGCGTAAATCCGAACTGCCTCTGTATCTTTTCGATCTCTTCTGCCAGCGTGATGCCGGACACCGTCCGGTTATCCGTATTGACCGTCACATGGACGCCGGCTTCATACAGACGCCCAAACGGATGCTCCGCCGCCGTGGCAAAAGATCTTGACTGTATATTACTGGTATAATTGACTTCCAGCACGATCTTTCTCTTTGCCAGTTCTCTGACCAGGGACATATCCTCTATGGCCCGCACGCCGTGGCCCAGACGCGATGCCCCCATATCAAGCGCCGCGCGCACGCTGTCCGGTCCTGCCGCCTCCCCGGCATGGATCGTGTAGGGGACATCCAGCTTCTTTGCCAGAGCAAACACGCCGGCGAAACGCTCCGTGGGAAACAGGCTCTCCGCCCCTGCCAGATCAGCCCCGCAGACACCGCTCCCCAGATAACGGGCCGTGAGCCGGATCGTCTCCTCATTCTCCTCCTGATTATCATCTCCTCTCATACAGCACAGAAGCAGCGATGCCTTCATGGACGGATTCTGTCTCAGCGCTTCCTTCATCCCGTCTCTGGCGGCTTCCACATATTCCTGCTGGCTGTACCCGGTATAGCGGGCATACTGCGGCGCGAAACGAATCTCCGCATACTGGTAAGCCTCGCCGGCCAGATCCTCTGTCAGCTCAAACGCCGCTCTCCGCATCGCCTCCGGCGTTCCCAGAACCCGTATGGGCAGGTCGAAGCGCTTTAAACAGGCCACCAGATCTTTACACTCGTCCGTAACCTGTAAATGCTCTTTTGTCAGCTCCTCCAGGTCTCTCACAGGCAGCTCGATTCCCTGACTGTCCGCCAGCTCCACCACCGTAGCCGGGCGCAGAGAACCATCTAGGTGCAGATGCAATTCGATCATAATCTTTTTCTCCTTTTTTTCTGTCAGGCGCACAGGCAGATCCCGCCGCCTTGTTTTGTCATCCGGATACCTGTTATTAGAATACTCTGCCGGACAGGATTTGTAAAGAGAAACTGTTCATCCTGCCGTTTCGCCGGGCACGGTCCGGAACGTGGCGTTCCACAAAAGCCAATTCGCGCGAAACGGACGCATCAGATTCCAGTATCCGGCCCCCCGCAGTCCGTACCGGGCAATCAGGCGAAAGCGTTCTCTCATGCTCCTCACATCCTCAAACCAGACCATATGCTCTCTGCCGTTCTCCGTATAGTAAAAATAAGGAGACAGCGCCTGTTCGTCAAACTGTATTTCGCTGCCGGTCCGGGCCGCCAGGTATACGGCCTCCACGTTTCCCAATACTCTTGCCCGGCTGGCTCCCCGCTCATAGGGAAGCTGCCAGTCATATCCGTAATTGGGAATCCCCAGATCTATTTTGGCCGGAGCAATGCGGCTGACCGCGTAGTCCACCACACGGGTCACCTGATCCAGAGGGGCGACTGCCATGGGTGGACCAAATGTGTATCCCCACTCATACGCCATCACCAGTACGCTGTCCGCCACCTCCCCTATGGCTCCGTAATCGATTCCCTGATACAGATCTCCCTGCTGATCATCCGATGTTTTGGGTACCAACGCCACGGAAACCGGGTATCCGGCTGCGTGCATTCTCTCCGTCAGGCGGCGAAGAAATTCCACATAGGCGTCCCTGTCCTTTGGCGGCACGAACTCAAAGTCCACATCCAGGGCTCCGTAACCCTGTTTTTCCATCTCCTCCAGCAGATTTTGCGTCAGCGTCTCCTGGAGTTGCGGGTCGTTGACCAGAGCCGATACCTGATTGCTGTTAAACGTACCGCTCTCTGTGAGAGGCGTCAGCACCAGGACACGCTCCACTCCAAGCGTCTTTGCCATCATAAGCCAGTTTTCCTGACCGGCAGGCAGAATCAGCGCTCCGTCCAGCGTAAAGCCGTAAGAAAACAGATACATTCCTGTCAGGTAGGGCATGGACTGACCGATGATATAGCCCTCTGCAAACGGATAGAGATAGCCGTTCAGGACACGGGGATTCTCATAGCCTTCCCCCTCCTCCTCCGGCCGGTAGCGGATCACCAGAGTTTCCCCTGTACCCAGAATTCCGCTGTCCAGGATAAAAGGATTATTGCGTATAATGTCCGTTACGGTCACGCCATACGCTGCCGCAATCCTTGTGAGAGTCTCCCCGGGCATCACCTGATGAACGATCTCCGGAATCAATATCAGCAGTGCCTGCCCCACCACCAGGGACGTCTCATTCCGGATCTGATTGTCATAGACCAGTCGGTCAGCCGATACGCCGTATTCCGCCGCGATGGAGGCTGCCGTATCGCCGGCTTTCACCACATAGATCATCTTATTTCCATCTTTTCTTTTTTTCATCTTATGCAGACCGGTATGCGGTGTTGCCATATTGCGGATCCCTTTCCCGGCTCCATGCCCTTTCTCTTACAATATTTCAGGATAGCCAGCCGCCAAAAGACGGCGCTTGGAGCGTGTGTCCCTTTGTCCACTGAGGGTATGGGATCCGTATAAACGGCAGACGATTGACAAACCTGCCGCTCCCTCCTATAATATGCTTAGACATTTATCTAAATAACAGTCCTGCCGTACTATCACTCAGAAAGGAGATGCCCATGGGCTTTCAGGAAAGTTTTAAAGCGCTGTCTGATCCCACCAGACGAGAAATCCTGCAGCTGCTCAAGGGCGGCCGTATGAGCGCCGGGGAGATCGTAGAGCATTTTGATATGACTGGCGCCACCATCTCCCACCATCTGTCCATCCTGAGGGACGCGGGACTGGTGGACGATCAGAAAGCAGGAAAATATATATACTATGAACTGAACCTGTCAGTGGTGGAAGAAATTATGTCCTGGTTCGCCGGTTTTACGTCCTGAGCGAAAGGAAAGGAGATCTCCATGAAACCGTTTGATAAAAAAAACCGAAATTCCTGGTTCGCGTGTCTTCTCATGCTGGCTGTCGCCCTGATCGCCTACCCCCGCCTTCCTGAGGAGATCCCGATTCATTTTAACGCCGCAGGGCAGGTAGACGGAACCGGTCCGCGCTACCATGTATTTCTGATGCCCGGGCTGGCTGCTCTTATGTTAATCATATCCCGCGTGACGCCCCGCATCGATCCGCGGCGCACCAACTACGGAAAATTTCAGCGCCAGTATCACCAGATTTTCTTTGTCATCACACTGCTTTTGCTGTTCACACAGCTGTATATCATTGCGGTTTCTCTGTATCCTCAGCTGATACGGCACTTCAATATGGGAGTCTGGATGCCGTTTCTCGCCGGGCTCATGCTGGTATTCTTTGGCAATATGATGCCAAAATTTAAATCCAACTTCTTCACCGGGATCAAAACTCCCTGGACTCTGGCCGATGAACAGGTCTGGTATCGGACCCATCGCCTGGTGGGAAAGCTATGGGTAGTCTGCGGATTCCTGACCATACTTCTGGCCTTTTTGCCCCCGGTATGGAAGCTGTACATCTTTTTCCCACTGATTCTTGTCATGGTGGCTGTGCCCTATGTCTATTCCTATCTGGTCTTTCAGAGAATCCAAAAGCAAAACGAAGAAAAGGACGCCGGACAGGATCAGGATACTGATCCGCCGGACGTCCTCTGATATCGTTCTCTATTTTCTCCAGGTCATTGGCATAAACAGCACCAGCATCGGGAATATCTCCAGCCTCCCTGCCAGCATATCGAACATCAGCACATATTTACTGAGCACGGACAGGCCGCCGAAATTGGCCATGGGACCCACGGCCCCCAGCCCCGGTCCGATATTATTTAAAGTGGCGGCCACCGCCGTAAAGGTACTGACAAAGTCCATGTTTTCCAGCGCTATCACCAGTACCGATACCGCGAAAACGATCATATAGGCGGCAAAAAATCTTTCGATGGAGTGCACCACGTCCTGATCCATGGGTCTTCCCTCGAAACGAACCCTTCTCACGCTGCGGGGATGCATGGCGCAGCGCAGTTCATTGCACACGGATTTCAGCAGCGCCACACAGCGGGATACCTTTATTCCCCCTCCGGTACTGCCGGCACAGGCTCCGACAAACATCAGAAGAACCAAAATACATTTTGACAGCTGCGGCCACTGGTCAAAGTCCACTGTGGAAAAACCGGTGGTCGTAATAATGGAAGCCACCTGGAAAGCAGAATGGCGAAACGCCTCCGCAATCGTCGCAAAGCTGTCCCTGGCGTTCCAGACGATCAGAAGAACCGCCATGGCTATAATCCCCAGATACGCCCTCATCTCCTCGCATTTGAGCGCCTGTCCCGGCTTTCGGATCAGGAACAGATAGTACACGTTAAAATTGACGCCAAACAAAATCATGAATACGGTCAAAATCCCCTGTTGCAGCGCCGTATAGGATGCTGCGCTGTCATTGAGGATGCCAAAGCCTCCTGTCCCGGCTGTGCCAAAGGTCATCGTCAGGGAATCAAACAGCGGCAGACCGGATAACAGCAGCAGAATAACCTGCACTAACGTCATGGCCAGATAGATTCCATACAGGATCTGAGCCGTATGCTTGACCCGCGGCACCAGCTTTCCCACGGAAGGCCCCGGGCTCTCCGCCCGCATCAGATGCATATTGTAGCCGCCGGACAGGGGAAGCACTGCCATGACAAAGACCAGCACGCCCATGCCGCCCAGCCAGTGGGTAAAGCTGCGCCAGAAAAGGCAGCAGCGGCTCAGGGGCTCCACTGCTGACAGGATACTGGCCCCGGTGGTGGTAAATCCGGAGATCACCTCAAAGAGCGCGTCCGTGTAGGAGGGGATCTCCCCGCACAGCGTAAACGGCAGAGCTCCGGCCAGGCTGAGCACGATCCAGCTCAGAGACACCGTCACAAAGCCCTCTCTGGCATAAAACACCTGACTCTTCGGTTTTTTTCTCGTGCCTGCAAACCCTGCGCACAGGCACAAAAGCATGGCGGCGGCAAAAGCCCAGCCGCTTTTCTCCCCGTAAATAACAGCGGTAATACAGGGCAGCGCAAGGAAAATGCCCTCCACCTCCAGCACACGACACAGTATATAGCGTATAATCGAATAATTCATGCGTCCTACCTCAAAATGTCCCGGATATCATGAAGCCCTGTGTTGGTCGTCACCACCACCACCGTATCCCCCACCTGTATCATATCCTGGCCGCCGGGGATGATGACACTGTTTCTTCTGTTGATGCAGGCCAGAAGAATATTTGGCTTCAAATTCATTTTTTGCAGAGGAATTCCCACCGCCGGAGATTTTTCCCGGATCCAGAATTCCAGTGCTTCCGCCTTGTCCCCGATCAGCTTGTACAGTGTCTCCACATTACTGCCTACGGTATTGGACATGGCGCACACATACCGCACGATATTCTCCGCCGTGGTATAGCGGGGATACACGATACTGCCGATATCCAGACTGCCGATCATCTCGTCATAAGAAATCCGGTGGACTCTGGTCACCAGTTTGGCCCTGGATACGCTTTTGGCAAACAGCGACAGCATGATATTTTCCTCATCCACATTTGTCAGAGAGACAAAAGCCTGAGCCTTCTCGATCCCTTCCTCTAAGAGCACGCTGCGGTCTGTCCCGTCGCCATGGACCACCGCCGCCTGGGGCAGCAGCTCACAGAGCTCTTCACAGCGCTCTCTGTCTCTCTCCACGATCTTAATATGAATCCCCATGGCCAGAAGCTGCTTCGACAGATAGTAAGCCGTCGAACCGCCTCCCACGATCATGGCGTCCTTCACACGTCCCGTAGCCATCCCCATCTTCTTAAAGAACTGGACAATATTGCGGGAGGATGCCACCACGGAGATCATGTCCTTCTCCCGAAGCACAAAATTGCCGTCGGGGATCATAACCTCCTCTCCCCGCTCCACCGTACAGACCAGTACGTCACAGTGAAGTCGGGAGGAAATATCCTTTAAAGACAGACCGGTCAGGATATTACCGGCCTCCAGCCGGAACTTGGACAGCTCCACACGCCCCCTGGCAAAGGTCTCCACCTCTATGGCCGATGGAAATTTCAGAAGTCTGGCGATGGCTGTGGCAGCCGCCGCCTCCGGATTGATCACCATGGACAGACCCAGTTCCTCCTTGATAAAGTCCACTTCCAGGCTGTAAACCGGATTTCTGACACGGGCTATGGTATGACAGTTGCCGGCTTTTTTAGCGATCAGGCAGCACAAGAGATTTAACTCATCCGAGTCCGTCACCGCGATCAGCAGATCCGCCTCCTCGATGCCCGCCTCCATCTGTACGCTGTAGGTCGCTCCGTTTCCCAGCACGCCCATGACGTCGCTGCTGTCCGTCACCCGTTTCAGACGGTCGGTCTTAGAATCAATCACCGTAATATTATGTCCCTCTTTGCTCAGCTGTTCGGTCAGGGTAGAACCCACGTTTCCACAGCCCACAACGATTATCTGCATGGTCTCCTCCGCGCCGCGATACAGGCGGCTGTTCTGTTTGATAATAGCCAGCCGGTATGTCCGGCTTTTGTGATAACGGCATATATTATAGCTCTCTTTGAAGGAATAATCAACACAATCCGGGGCAATGCGTTAAAAATTGACATCGTAAAAGAGCTCCCGTTTTCACAGGAGCCCTTTTCGGCTCAATATGCTTTAAAAACTCCGTGTTCTCTCATGCTGTGCCGGTATTCCAGACGCCTTCTCAGTTGCCTGCCGCCGCGCTTCCCGCTGTCCGGCCAAAGTAGCAGGTGCCCACCACGGCCGTGCCGGAACCGGGATAATAGGGACCTACCCAGCCGCCGGCACACAGACCTGCCGCATAGAGGCCGGGAATCACCTCTCCCTTCACATCCACCACCTGGCATTTGCGGGTGATCTTCAGCCCGCCCAGGGCGCCCAGATTAAACGGTGTATTGCGATAGGCATAGAAGGGCGCCGTCAAAGGCCGCAGTCCTTCGATCCGACCAAACGGATCCGGATTTCCCGCCTCGGTATCCTCCTGCCAGGCCGCAAAGGTCCGCGCCAGTCCCCGGGGATTCACACCGATCTTCTCTGCCAGCTCCTCTATGGTATCTGCCGTTTGCAGCTCACCGGATTCCACTGCCGCCGCCAGCGCATCTCCGGACCAGGCATAGGAGGTCCCGTCCGTGGCTGTCACCACCGCGTCCACACTGCCGCCGTTGGAGCCGAAGATCATATAAGTGGGAGCGCCGGTGGCCATCTCCTGCTGGAAAATCGCCCGGTAATGGAATGCATAGGTGGCATCCTCGCAGACAAAACGCGCGCCGGCCTTATTGACGATGAATTCCGGAAAAATCGGAGTGCGGTTATCGGTGGCCGCGCCTGTCTTGCCGCAGAAATCAATCGTGCCTCCGCCCACAAAGGCCGCTCCCAGCTTCATGCCCATACGAATGCCGTCTCCGGTATCCGTCGGTACGCACAGACAGGTCCCCGGATATGCGGTATTGACCCAATACTGCTGCGGGTTCAGCTCTTTGCTCATCTCAACATTATTATCAATGCCGGCTGTCGCCAGGATCACTCCTTTGTCTGCCTTAATATAGTAGGTATTGCCATTCTGTGTGATTGCCACACCGGCCACACGGCCATACTCCATAATCAGCTCCGTCACTTCCGTGTCGGTCTCCAGCTCCGCTCCCAGTCCCTGGGCATAATTCCAGACAGCCTGCACATAGATCCCTCCGCTGCCCGAGGCTCCGCCATCCTTATACACATGGATCCGGTCCGCCATCAGCTCCTCATCCACATAAGGTACATGGCAGTGGCCATATACGTTGACCCACTCGATCCCACAGGAATCGGCCAGCCAGCTGATGCACTCCGGCGCGCCGTTTGCCAGATCCTTCACCAGCTCCTCGTCCAGCATCCCTTCGCCTTCGGCGATCCACTCCGCCGCATGCTTTTCCGGCGTATCGTCCTGGTATGTCGAATGTTGCTTCTGCACATCCGTGCCGGCCGCCTGCATCACACCACCGGACAGATTGGTCGTGCCGCCGATGATACCGCTCTTTTCAAACACGATCGTCTTGGCTCCGCCCTCGCAGGCTGCCGCCGCCGCACATACGCCGGTGCCGCCTGCCCCGGCAATCACCACATCATACACCCGGTCCCATACGACCCCGCCCTCTGTGGGAGCCGATGTGGGAGCCGGCGCCGCAGGCTGCTGCCCCTCTGTCGTTTCCGCCGGGCTCTCCACCCCTGTGGTGTTCTCTGCCATCGTCCCGGCAGCCGTCGTTCCCGCATCCGTAGCGCAGGCTCCCAGAATCCCCGCCGCCGCCATCGCGGCAGCCCCGGCAGCCGTACCCTTTAAGAAATCCCGACGAGATAATTTTCCTTTTGCCATTGTTCCATCCTCCCTGTATGTTTTCCATACTGATTGTCTGTCTTTATGTTACCCTCTTTGTACACTGAGGGTATATTAAAAACATACCTTCTGAGCCGGTCTTTGGCAAGAAACAATACTTGTTATCTGTTTCACAGGATTGTCTCCCTTATCACATATAATACAGGGAAATGCAGGTGCGGATCTCATCGGGCATCAGCTGGTAGCTGAGCTTAAACAGCGTATCCAGAGATTCCTTCATTCCGCCTTTCACCCAGATACAGGTCACTTCCAGAGAACCGGTGATATAGCCTGCCAGCAGCAGCCTGTTATATGGCTGTTCCATATCCATACCATGGGTGCTCATAATGTCTTTATATACGTCATAGGACTGTTTATAGATATAGCTTCTCAGATTATTCTGATCCTCTGAGGAAAACGCGTTTTTAAAGAAGGCCGGAGACGACCGCAGCACGCTGTAGAGGCTGAAAAACGCCTTTTTATAGGAATTGCCCTCCGACACCTGAAAAAGGGTACGGTTCAGAAGCTCCTGATAGCTGGCGTTCAGAAGGTCGTACTTATCACGATACCGCCGGTAAAAGGTCGACCGGCTGACTCCCGCCCGCTTAAGAATCGCCGATGTGGGGATCCGGTCCAGAGGACACTCCTCCATCAGTTCGGTCAAGGCTTCCATCAGCCGCCGGCCGGTCGCATCGGAAATGGCGTCAAGTAATTGAAATAAGGATGAGCTTCCCTGCATGAATAGGCTCCTTTCCCGTGGGACAAATCGGTCTATTTGTTCCAGTTATTGGCCTGTTTTTTATTTTACCACACGGTTTCTTCGAACGGGGTTATGAATCGCAAATTTTTTCTTTCATTCAGGTCGTCCCTCCTCTTCTCCCTTCGCCCCTGTATGCCCCGCCCCTTCCGGAATTGACGCGATCCCCCAGATCAGGTATACTGTCTCTATACTTCTGCAAAGGAGAATGGCACTATGAAATCGTCTCTGTCTCTACATATACCGTCCCTTGAAGAGCTCTGGTATCGCCAGAAAATCATGCAGGATCCGTCTACCATGAGTTACAACAGGGGGTATGACCTGGATTTCGCAGGATATGATAAAGAAACGGGCTGTATCGCTTTCCCAAAGCAGACATGGGCGGACTGGTATGATTATTTTATTGAAAGAGAGCCTCTGCGCTTCTATGCGTACGTCGTCCGGGAAGAGGACCATACTTTTATAGGGGAGGTCAATCTTCACAAGACTCCGGACGCCTCCTGGTATGAGATGGGTATCGTCCTGGAGGCAAAGTACCACGGACAAGGCTACGCAACAGAGGCTCTGCGGCTTTTGCTGACTCACGCTTTTGAAAATCTGAAGGCCGATGCTGTTCATAACTGCTTTGAAGAGAATCGGTCCGCCGCAGTTCGGACCCATTTATCAGCAGGCTTTACCGAATACCGGCGACATGACGGGATTGTCGAATTCCTTATTACCAGAGAGGAATATTTCAGACAAAGGACGGCAGGAAGCCAGGTCCCGGCAGCTCAGCCTGCGGACGTCAGCAAGAACCGAAGGTGAGCTGCCATGACCTGCCGGATGACGCATTACGCGCTGTTTAAATCAGGCCAATGTGTTTAAACGCGTTCCACAGTCCGTTCTCATTCACATCTGTCGTAATATAATCGGCAGCTTCCTTGATCTCCGGACCGCCGTTCCCCATGGCAACGTTATAAGCGCAGACCTCAAACATGGACAGATCGATCTTCGCATCTCCAAAGGAGATCGTGTCCTCTGCGGAAGCTTTCAAATACTCCAACAGGACCTCGATGGCATGTCTTTTGGTGATGCCCGCAGGACCCAGGTCACCGAACAGCGCCTGCTCCCCCTTACCGCCCCAGGTGTTAGCGATCAGATGGGGAAACTCTGCCCGGGAGTCCAGATGGTCCTGATAGGTGCTCAGGATAAAGCTGATTTTATTCACATCATCCCGGTAAAGATCCTCCCCCTGAAGATGGATAAAGCCGCCCACAAAGCCTTCCGCAGACTTCTTTGCCACTTCCGCAGGCGCCCCCTTACCGGTGGCATACTTCACCATGACCACAGGGCCCTGCTCCAGCATATAATCGTTGCAGTACATGCCGCTGTTGGCCTCCAGATAAAAGCCCAGATGACGGTCATTGCACCAGTCCACGATATGTCTCACATCTTCCTTTGAGAGTCCCTGATGCATGACAACGACTTCATTATCTTCCACATAGGCTCCGTTGCCTCCGATCATTCCATCCAGATCCGGCAGGTTTCTCTGTACTATCTCTGCCTTGGAGCATCCCGTACAGATGTACACCTTATGCCCGTTGGCACGGGCCCGGTCAACCGCCGCCTTCGCCGATGCGGGAAGCTTTGCCTCATAGTCAATCAATGTGCCGTCCACATCCAAAAAAACAATTTTTTTCTCCATGAATCCTGTTACTCCTTTTTATTTAAGTATGATATTATAACTCCAGAAAACCGGAGTTAAAATTTTTTTATTTGCTCTATCATCTGCTCAAAGCTGCCATGGGGATATGGATTGATATCCTCGCCTTCTTTGTTAATCAGACAATCTGTCAGAAGGAACACGTTTATTCCGACCTTTGCCGCCGCCATATCCTCTGTCACATCGTTGCCCACCATAAGACATTCCTCCGGCCGTAAATCCAGCTTTTTCAGAATCTCCTGGTAATACGCAGGGTTCGGCTTACAGTATCGTGAATTTTCAAATGTAGTGATCCATTCAAAATCCGATGAGACAAGCCCTGCCCATCCAATGCGGATTTCCGTAGCAGCCCTGGGAAACAGCGGATTCGTTGCCAGCACCATTAAAAACCCCATGTTTTTTAGCTTTTTTACGGTTTCCGCCGCTTTGGGATTATACCCGCAGAAAATTTTCGCTTCTTTGAATTCATTTTCATAGAACGCCTCGAAAAGCTCTTTGTCCAAAAGAGCTTTTTCACCGTATATCCGGGAAAATTCCTGCCAGAAGGCTTCCTCGTTGCTCTTTGTCCCATCGTTTCTCACCATTGCGGCGGTCCCTCTCCACACGGCATCCACAAGCTGTCCGGATTCATACCCGTAAGCTGCCATTTTCTTTGCGAGAAGTCCAAAGTATCCTGTGGTAAATCTCTCCTGATCCATGGGAAGCAAGGTCCCGTCCAAATCAAACCATACTGATTTTATAGCCATTTCTGTCTCCACCTTTCCCTGCTGCAAAAAGCAACGTGTTCACACCCTGAGCGACAGCAGCCATGCCATAATATGTACTGCCTGCTCAAACTCTCCTGCCGAAATCAACCTTTCCATCTCCTGTTCGGGCAGTTTCATCACATTCAGAAATTCTGTCTCGTCAAGGGATTGTCCCGACACCTTACGGCAATTTCGCGCTGCGAACAGATGGACGTAGTTATCTGCTATCGTTGCGTTCGACGGCACCGTAAGGAGGTGTTTCCATTCGTCGGACTCATAGCCGGTCTCTTCTGATAGCTCACGTTTGGCAGCCGCCAGGGCATCTTCCCCGGTCGTATCCCGGGATCCACCGTATTCTTTTCCATCTTTGCGCTCTATGCCGCCAGCGGGAAACTCAGTGGTCACTTTCCTTATTCCCTGTCTGAACTGTCGGACGCACAGATAATTTCCTTCCGTATCGGAAGCGACAATCACCACATAATCCCTGCGGCTATAGCTGTAAAACGGCTCAAACACACGTCCGTCGGGAAAACGGTATGCCGATCTTCTAAAGTCGATCCACTCGTCCTGAACGATATGCTCTGTGCTGATTTCTTCCCAGGTGAGAGGATCCTTTTGGGCATCGACGGTACGTTTCCGTGGGATTTTAATATTGTTCTTTGTATTCATTTAGCTCTTCTCTTTCCCATAGTCGGTCCGGGCAACAGTTTCATGATTATCATACCATTTCGCTTTTTCTTTTTCAATAACGCTCTTTACCAAATCCCGCTTCTGTTTATCACGATTTTTTCATGAAAGTCCATACCGGGCCCCTGTCTCATATCTCAATCCACCGTACCGCATTTCCATGCTGTTCAATCAGATAGAACAAGTCATCAGTCCGGAGCCATACCGTTGCGGTGTTCGTATTGAGGTGGACGCCAATCAGCCTGCCTTGAAATGCGGTGTCCAAAAGCACCGTCACGCGGTGTTCCTGATCGTTCAGTACCCCTAGCGGCGTCACCGTCCCCTTTATCAGCCCCAGGATGCTGCCCAAATCCGCCTCCGATGCCAGAGACAGCTTGCGGGTTCCGAGGCAGGCCTGTAACTGTTTCAAATCTGCCCGCCTGTCCTTTTGCATCGTCAGCAGAAAATATTGCCGTTTTTTATCGTCACGGATAAACAGATTTTTGGCGATACCATCCGCATTTGCCAGCTTCAGGGCGTCTATTTCCTCAATGGTATAGACCGGCCCATGTTCTGCCAAATCATAGTGAATCCCCTGGCTGTCCAGCAGCCGGATAACATCTTCTTTTATCATGCTCATAGCACAGAACGCTCCATCCAGAAAGTAACTTCTAAAAAAATGTAAGCCGTATTTTATATTAAGGCCAGGATGATCTGTGTCAGGCAATGACACGACACCATAGACCACGCATCCTTATGATGCCATAATCTGAACCGCATTTTCCCGAATCTGATTGATGGTTTCCATCAAGGCCGTTCTGGTTTTTGCATCAAATAGTTTAATGAAACTGATCGGTTTGTCAAATGGCGGCTTTGTAAGTTCCGCCACATTTTCCATATATCCGTTTAACCCTGAGTTATTCGGCGCCTCTCTGGCTTATATATCAGTATATCGGATATCGCACAAAAAGACAAACGAATTTCCCGAAATCGTGAGTTGCCAAATTTATTAAAGGGGATATTGCACAACTAATATAAGTCCGTGCAGCATCTCTCTTTTTATGCCTAAAAATCAGGAAAGCAGGTTCCGAAGAACCGTAAGCGTCAAATAAAATAGTGGATAGAAAAATAGCCACCAACCTCCATATCTGACAGGATATATTTGATGTATTTCATTGCATCCAGTCCATCAGCTTTCGCTGTTTCTACCAAAGTGTAGATTCCCGCACTTGCGGCAGCCCCCGAACTCCCGGCAAACAGCCAGTTTTTCGGCCAATCACAAATGGTCGGATACATTTCTCCGCAAGGGAATTGTTGATGGAACAGTTTCCGTCCTCAAGATAATGAAAGAATTCCTGCCGGTTGTTCAGGGTATACCGGAAAGCTGTATGGAGCTTCGACTTTGACAGCTCTGAGGCAGAACTTATCTCTGCCCATGACCTGAAAGCCTCCGGAAGCGGTTTCTCGCGGTTAGTCCGTTCTTTTTCTATCTATCTGTATCAGGTAAATTGTGATGGCGAATGGGACGAAATTTATTTTGACTTTGTGAACTAGGCTTCGCAAACCCGACAGCTTGCGGAATAGGATCGAATGATAAGTAAAGTATTTGCTAAAAAGACGATTCACTACATACAAACCAATCCCGTATTAGTCAACTAAAAAACTCATAATCCCATTCTCTTTGTAGGATATAATCCGGAATTTTACATTGAATAAATTCATTCAAACGAATATAATAAAAGTGGTAATTGTTTGCTTTACCAGAAGTGCATTTAATGCTGAACGGCTATATTACACACAGGAAGCTGCACAGAAATAGAGTGTAGATACCCGACAAGTACAAATCCTTTGTAACAAATCAACAGAATTTGGCTGATACCTGCCAATGTCAGCAAACCAACAAACACCTATCATTATCAATCACAGCATAGTTTATAAATTGCAATTGCAGTCGCAAAAAGAGGGAGGGAGGCTGTTTTGAAAAAGAAAGAGGCAAGTGCACGAATTAAAATAAATCGTCTGTTAGAAGATGCTGGCTGGTGTTTTTTTGACGATGAAAATGGACCTGCAAATATACAGTTGGAACCCCATGTCAAAATGTCCAAAGCCGATTTGACAGACTTAGGTGAGAATTTTGATAAGGTGAAGAATGGTTTTGTAGATTTTCTGCTCCTTGATGATAAAGGCAAGCCTTTTATCGTGTTGGAAGCTAAAACTGAAGATAAAGATCCCCTGATCGGCAAGGAGCAGGCCAGAGAATATGCCAAGTCGCTTTATCTCAAGTATGTGATTCTCTCCAATGGAAATCAGCATTACTTTTGGAATATTTACAAGGGAAACCCGCAGCTTATGGTGTGCTACCCGTCAAGTAGACAATGAAAATATTTAAATTTTTTCGGGACAATCCCAAAGTTTGTGTAAGGGGCTGTCGGGAAATAGATAGTCCAACAAAATCAGAGGAGGGATGGTGACGTGTGCATGTCACTGCCCCTCCTCTGAGATTTTTGTCAAAAAAGAGAAAAAAGATGGCTAACGATAACCATCTTTTCTCCGTTACAT
>JAAVZR010000053.1 GCA_022791755.1 Lachnospiraceae bacterium | reverse complement strand
GCCTGTTTGAGATTTTCAAATCCCAGTTCCTGGATACTTCCATCAATCAAGGGCTTATTGACCTGGATAACCTGGCTGTTTCCGGTGATGGAACACCTGTCTATATCGGTGCAAGAGAGCGTAAGACCCGCACCTGCAACTGTCTGGAAAAGGGCATCCGGGACTGTAAGTGCAACAGGATCTATCACCAGCCCGACTGCAACATCGGCTGGAAATGACCTGCCGGTATTCCCTCTGCTTGCCCCAGCCTCCAGACATGATTCCCATGGTTTTTGGTATAACTTCTTCTCCATGAAACAGTTTCTTCCACAGGCCAATGTCACAAAGCTTCTCCTGGATTCCGCCCACGACGCCATGGCCTATTATCAGTATTGCTCTGAACATGGCATAAAACCGTTTATCGATCTCAATGGCAAGGGCGGCAGGCCTCCTGTTTATAAAGACGATTTTACCGTTGGGGAATGACGGCGTACCTGTTTGCAAAGAAGGCTTCCGCATGCGTCTGGATGGTACTGAACCCTCCAAAGGAAGAACGAAGTTCAAATGTCCCAAGATCCGTTTTGCAGGCGGCAGGCTCAGGATTCCGAGAGCCTATAGAGTTTCTATTTAAACATCATAATTCCCAGTATACACTTTTAAACTTCTTTCCCATCTCGTCTCGGTAGCAGAAGATAACCATAGTCAGTAAATAAAACTTATTTCAATGCCATATCCCGTTTATATTCTGATTTTAATGCCAAAAATCAGTCAAAATCTTCATAAATTCCTCTTCTTAAATACTCTTCTTCCCCCGGCATATTTATCAGCACTGCTCTATTACTCCCATAATAAACAAAAAAGCTACTGACAGCCACCGCATCCGCCCCTCGTTTTAAGGCCTCTGCGATATCATCAATGCTACCGGCTCCCCCGTTCAAAATCACGGGAACCTGAATATTTCTTCCAATTTTTTGCATCACCTTCAAATCATATCCTTCCATCTGACCTTCATGATCGATAGAAGTCAATATTATTTCTCCTATACCAAGATCTTCTGCATATCGTATCGCCTCATCCACTGCCTTACCCGTCTTATTCCTGCCGCAATGTGTAATCACACCGCATTTTCCAAATAAATCCCTTTTATAATCAATCGAAGCCACCACACTCTGACTACCTGCAAAATCCACTATTCTCTTCACTTCTTCCGGATCATCAAAAATCAGTGAATTCAAAACCACCTTCTCATACCCGATCCGAAAGATCTCTTTAGCTTGAGATAACGTCTTTATTCCACCGCCATACCCAAGAGGCATAAACGCTTCACTTGCAATCTCATGTAAAAAGCCAAAGTCTGGTTCCCGTCTTTCTATTGTTGCCGTAATGTCAAGGATACACATCTCATCCACGTCTTTGTTATTAAAGATCCTGACGCTGTTAACCGGATCTCCAATATATCGTGGATTCTTAAAATGAATGGTTTTCACCATGTCCATATGTTGCATCGTCAGACAGGGAATGATTCTTGGTCTTTTATACACTAACAACACCTCACAAAATTCCCCAGTAATGCCATGCCATACCGATGACTTTTTTCGGGATGAAACTGCACGCCATAGACATTCCTCTTTCTGACACCTGCGGTAAAACAATAGCCATAATCGCAGGAAACAATCTCCACATTACCCTCCTCACAGACCGCATGATAAGAATGTACAAAGTAATAGCGCTGCCTTCCATCCAGTCCTGATGTCAGAGGACAATCCGAGCTCGTGAATACCACCCGTTCCCACCCCATATGCGGAACTTTAAGCGATTGTACATTTTCTAAATCAAAGCGAACCGTCCGAAACGGAATAAGACTCAATCCTTCCTTTTTTCCTTCTTCACTGTTGATTCCAAGCAACTGCATCCCCAAGCAAATTCCCAGAATAGCCTTTCCTGATTTTGCTTCATTTCGGATCACCTCTTGTAATCCTGTTCTTTCCAGATTTCCCATTCCCTCATCAAATTTCCCTACACCGGGCAAAATAAGCCTGTCTGCATTGCCAATCATATATTTATCAGAAGTAATAACTGATTCTTCTCCAATATGATGCAACATATTGACAATAGAATATAGATTGCCCAGACCATAATCTATGATCGCCGTCATCGGAAATTCCTTTTCTCAATTCCGACTCTCTGTGCTATATGAATAAAGAAATTCAACATGCCGGACTGGTTCTTATAATCTCTGTAAGTCTTATTTTTGCCGCCGATAATCTTTTCAAACTCCTTTACACTGATTCCCAGCTTCTTGGCTATAAAAGTCATATCCTCCATAGCCTGTTTCTCATCATAAGGATTTTCTTCCAGCTCCTTCATAGCTTCTTCTCTTGTCATCTGCTCTGTCAGAATCAAGCTGGAAAAATAACATCTGCGCTTATCATAGCCGAACTTCTTCGGCAGATAATATCCTTCATAAAAGCGTGTAAACACATTTTCATAATGTTTGTTCTTATACTGCTCCCAGCCAAACTGATCTTCCAATAATTTAATAGCGTCCTCTTTCACATAGGGAATGTAATCAAGAGGCTTAATAACCTTTATTCCTTTTATTCCCCGGTAATACAGCCGGTTTTTTAACATACCGCACAGAGGGAACGTTTTCAGCGGAACTTTCCCGAACTTCTTATGGATATCTTTTATCATCCGGATATCATTTACGTATGTCCACTCAAACGGAGGTTTTACACATTCCGTAGAAATATTACCGCCGGTAAGAACATACTTAATACCATTTTTTACAGCATAATTATATAAGCCTGCAAATATCGCATGATCCTGCGGAAGATCCTGATAAGGCACCTGTGATTTAAAAAAAGCCAGCTGCAGATCCTTCATCTCCTGCCAGTTGATAACTTCTGTATACATATCCAAATTTAAGGCTTTTACAATTTTCTCAATGTTCTCCACTGCAATGTTTAAATTCCAGCCGGAATCTACCGTAAAGATCAGAGGCTTTAACCCCATTACCTTTGTGGCGATATAGGTGAGATAAGAACTGTCTACACCGCCGGACATGCCGATAATACAGTTATATTTTTTCCCCTGAGTTTCTTTTTTGATTTTTTCTGCAATGTGAAGCAGCTCTTTCTTTCCTTCTTTCCCCGGATGCCACGAGGGCTTTATCGTAGTATAGTAGTTGCTACAAAAGTCACATTGTCCTTTTTCATCAAATGTAATCTGCGGATCCGATGTGTCCATTACACAGTTGGTACAAATCTGATACTTTTTATTGTGGCGATATGTCATTTTCTTAATTCCTCCCGCTTCTCTCCATGATTTCTATGCTCCTCTATCGCCTCTAACAGCTGTCTGTGTCCCGATATGGTATCCTGAATTCCTGTATTCTTTTCTCTTCCCCGCAATACGTCACATATGAATTGATACTCCCTCTCAAATCCCTTATCCTGCTTTAACTTCACCACATTACGCTTATTCTCTCCATACTTCCCCATACTTACATAGTTATCCATCTCATACACTGCCCCATTGCAGAACACCCTGAGCTGCTCCTTAGGATACTTTTTGCTCCCCATCGCCGTATAGATCACCGTGCCAACCGCGCCGGAAGCAAACTGCAACGTAATGACCGCATTATCCTTCTTCGGATATGCCGGACTGGCGCCGTATGTCACATTCAGCCCTATCAGTTCACTGCCGTCCAGATACTGGATCGTATCAATAAAATGCACAGCCTCCCCTATGATCCTACCTCCGCCTCTTTTCTCATCCTGCGTCCAGTGATCCGGCGGAATATATCCTGCATTAGCTATATAATCATATACTGCCGGGATCTTATCTGTCTGTAATTCCCTTCTGATCTTTTCTATGAGCGGAGCATGACGCCGGTTTAATCCACAGAACAGCTCACCCTGAGACTCCTCATACGCTGCCTCAATCCGTCTCAACTCATCCAGCGTCAAACACAACGGTTTCTCCACATATACGCTTTTTCCCGCGTTCAAAGCCTCTACCACAAATTTCGCATGACTGTTATGCTGTGTGGAAATCGCAATCAGATCAATCTTCTCATCCTCCAGCAGTTTCCTGTAGTCATTGGTCGTATAATCAAAATGGAATACTTCATTAGCCTGAGCTGCCCCCACTCCGCCGGTAGTCGCCAGACCACAAAAATGATACAGTCCTCTGGCTTGCATGGCTGGCAGCATCGTCACTCTGGCAAAATTTCCGGCTCCGATGAGTCCCAGGCCAATCTGTTTTCCGTTTGTTCTTTTTTTGGCTGCGGCTTTCGATACAGGGTCTGTCCCCCTATTCTTTGCCGTACTTTTTACCAGACTGCTCCACTTTTCCGGGTTCTCTTCATATTGCAGCAAAACCCCGATATAGCGCTCATGTGTCGGGTTTTTGGTAATCATCTCATACGCTCTGGCCGCATCGGAAAAAGGGATCACATGAGTAATCAGGTCCGCGATATCCAGCCGTCCTGTGGCCAGCAGCCGCATAAACTCCTCCACGTTTCTCCCTTCGGTGAATCTCACATATCCGATGGGATAATCAAAACCGGCCTCTTCATAGTTACTGTCATACCGCCCCGGACCATATGATCTGGCGATCTTAAAACTCAGCTCCTTCTGATAAAACGGCCGGCGATCCAGTTCCATTCTGGTCACACCGATCATGCAGATCACACCACGATCACGAGTGATTTCCTCTGAAAGATCAATGGGCGCATTGGAATCCGTGGCTGCCGTGATGATGACCTTGTCCACGCCTCTGCCTTTTGTCAGCGATTTCGCTATATCCGCAGCGTTATCCTCTGTTGAATTGATAAAAGCCTTCAGCTTTGTTCCCGGCAATGTCTTATCCGCCACGTCACAGCCAATCACGTCACAGCCATAGGCATAGAGGATCCTTGCCGTTATATGCCCTAAAAGTCCCAGGCCTATGACAGCCACTGTCTCTCCCGGTATTACTTCAGCCTGATGGATTCCCTCCAGAGCAATCCCGCCCAGCGCGGCAAATGCAGCCTGCCGGATATCCTGTACCTCTTCCGGCACTTTGACCACCAGATTCTTCCCGACGCGATTCACCTCACTGTGATATGCCTGTCCCACTGCGGCCACCATATCGCCGACGGTCACCTCTGTGACGCCTCTCCCCGCTTCTTTCACCCGGCCTACTGCCGTATACCCCATCGGCATCGGATCCTTCAGTCTCCCAAAGGCCGCCTCCACTGTCGTGAGGATTCCGTCCGTGGACATTTTTTCCGTGACTTTTTTTACCTGATCCGGGCGCTCCATGGCTTTCTGAATCAGATTTTTCCCTCCAAAGGAGGTAAGAGACCGCTCTGTTCCTGCGCTGACAACTGAATACAAAGTCTCAATGATAACCATATTATCCTTCACCGTCGGTGCAGGAGTATCCACCACGTTCATTGACCCATTATTGACTGATAAAAATAACTGTTTCAATTTTCTTTTCCTTCCTGTGCCGGCTCTATATATGATACACACCGTCTAGCTGACAGATATTGTGGCAGTCCATTACTACCTTTTGTGTCAGCCTGTCCATATTCTTCCGGATCTCGTCATGCTTCACCATGATCACCACCATATCCACGGCGTCCAAAAACGCGTCCAGGCTATGAAACTGATTCTCCACCACATCCTCTGTGATAAAAGGATCATAGACCTTAAGTCCTGGCGCCAGATGTCTCTCCTGCGATTCCAGCAGCTGCAGTGTCGGAGACTCGCGCATATCATCCACATTTTCCTTATATGTCAAGCCGTACAGACCGACACGCGAGATATCTGTCAGCCCCTTTTCTTCCATAATCTCATGGATGCGGTTCAGCACGAAATCCGGCATTCCGTCATTGGTCTTCATGGATTCGTCGATCACCTTTGCCAAAGAGGGATAATCTCCCACCAGAAACCAGGGATCCACCGAGATACAATGACCTCCCACTCCCGGGCCAGGCTGTAGAATGTTTACACGAGGGTGCATATTGCAGATCCGTATGATCTCATACACATCCATGTCATCATGCCGGCATATCTTCGCCAGCTCATTGGCAAATGCGATATTGACTGCCCGGTATGTATTCTCCACCACCTTGGTCATCTCTGCCGTACGGATATCCGTCACTACGATCTCCCCCTGACAGAAAGAAGCATAATACTGCTTTACCTTTTCGCCGGTCTCCATATCATCTGCGCCGATGGTGCGGTTATTGTGCAGAAGTTCATACACCATATTTCCCGGTATGATGCGCTCCGGCGCATGTACAAGATGAATATCCACGCCAATCGTGCACCCTGACTCTTTCATCACCGGCCGCACATATTTATCAATCGTTCCCGGGGAAACCGTAGATTCAATGACTATCACCGCGCCCTTTGGCGCTACCTTAAGTACGCCCCTGACCGCCTCCACCACATAACAGGCATCCACTTTTTTGCTGAATTTATCGTAGGGTGTGGGGACTGAGATAATATAGGTATCTGTCACCTGATACTCTGTCGTAAACCGTATTCCTGCCTCCAAAGCATCTTCAAACAGCTGATCCAGTCCCTCCTCCTTGAATGTCGTATGTCCGGCCTGTAACGTCTCCACAAGCTTTTTGTTATAATCCGTACCGATTACCTCCACGCCATGAGATGCCATCATCAAGGCTGTAGGCAGACCGATATATCCCAGTCCTATTACATTTATCATCTCTGTACAGTCTCCTCATCCTTTATATTGCAAAATTCAACAGTATATCCATGTTTTTTATGATCTGCCTTCCAGAAAAATTCAAGACATTCTATTTTTTTCATCAAACCAAATTCCGGTGCATACTTTGTCAGGTCACCCGTTTGATGAAGTCTGCAATTACACTCCACCGGCTTTATTCTGCAGATAAGACTATCCTTTCGATCTGCAATCCATATATATTTCTCCTCCTGAAAAACATGAAATTCCGGAGCAATATGCAAATAGCTATGTACGTTTTCTTCCTTTTCTTCCGTAACAGAATCCCAAACGCTTAATACGCCTGTACTTAAACAAATTTCTCTTTTATGTCTCTCTCCCAAATAGTTTTTATATTCTCCCAGGATTCCCTGTTCTCTTTGCTGAACCGATATAATTTTTATCCGTCTGGCAACTCGGTGTTCTCCCCAATACTCAGATTGTTCATGTGCGCCAATCTGTATTGTATTATGAGCTCTTGTCGATCTAAAGTAGCCGCGGTCCTTTCCCTGATATTGATAAGTTCCTGAATTTACAAATAAAGGCCTCGCATCCACAGCCAGTTCAAAACTCAGGCAATCGCACTGGCCATGTCCAGGCATATAATCCGGTCCTATTTTCCCGGCATCCATCATCAAAGCAATATTTCCATTATAAAGCTTGTAATATCCGGCGGCATGAAATGCATTTTTTTCTTTTGCTTCAATATGAAATAAACGCCTTTCCGCATTTAAAAGACTCGTCAAGGGTTTTGCGACATTGTCTCCCGAATCATTAAAAAGAGGGGTTCTTCCCATCCCCCTCTCCATTGACACGGCAGCGTCTGTCATTTGCTGCAAGACCGGCAGCAGCTCGTTATATTCCTTTCTGCCTGCCTGCTTTAAACAAAATAACACTCGTATCAGATCTTCTTGAATTACCTTATGATACATCGGACTCAGCTCAAAATGAATTCCGTCCGACAGGATCTCTTCTCTTAATTCCTTTTTGAACCGCTTTATATTTTTATCAAAAATCTCCTTTTCTCTGAAGATCAGACTGCAAAAAATCAACGTCTTCAAATTCTCAAAATAATGATTTCCCAACTGCCATGTCTCTGTTCTCTTCAAAAGTGTGTGATACTGGGCGTAAATACTCTTAAGTATTTCTGTTTTAAAATTGGTGTCTGCCATAAAAACGTCGCCAAATAACTCCAAGCCTATAAACCAGTTCGGAATTCTCATGGAAATCGTATAAGGATGCCATCCATCTCCTTCTCCTGTCGGAGTGGCCTTAATCCATGATTGAATAAATTCCTTAAATTTATCATAATATTTTAAATCCCGGGTCTTTTTGTATTTGGCGCCAAGTCCAATACCATATTCAAAATAATGCAGGTTAAATCTCCAAAGAGCCGGCGCTTTTACCTGCCAGGTATTTAGATTAATTTTGTATGTTTCATGAAGTAAGGTTAATTTATTCCCCATTATTTCATCAATATTAAAACGCAGGAGATAATCCGGATTTTCATCCAACTCCGGAATTAATATGTGCAGATTCCTGACCGGAACATTTTCCGGCAGCGCCCCCTCATACTTCATTTTTATTTTGAAAGGTTTTGTAAGCTGACCAATAATCTGGACAGGCCGCAAATATTTAAGCGTATTTATATATTTTGCAGCTTTCTTATACATTCCGTTTTCCTCTTGTCCACGTAATCACATCCAGAAGCCTTAAAGACAGCTTACCATAATCAAACTCTTCCGCCCCCTTTTTTGCGTTACGACAAAATTTCTGATATTGTATCGAATTCATATTCTGTATTTGCAAAATAGCGTCTGCCAGCCCCTGTGGAGTCTGCCTTGCCATCTCCAGTCCACATTGATATTTTTCAATAATGGAATATCCTGTTTTTACTGTTGAAATTACAGGCTTTCCACTGGCCAGATACTCAAATAGCTTATTTGAACTGTTTCCTCTTGACCAGTTATAGTTTTCGCTCGAATAGTTAAGTAAATTTACCGAAGATCTGCTTAAGATGTATGGCAGATATTTTTTCTCTACAAAACCCTTAAATTTTACATTAATGATTTTTTCTTCCTGCACACGTTTTTGCAGTTCTTCCTTTTGGTTGCCGTCTCCGTATATCAAAATTTGAATATTACCGTCCTGTGGAAGCAGTTTGGCTGCCTCAATAATGTTTGCTACATTATTAACCGGACGTATTGCTCCGGCATAAATAACCTTAAATGCGTCACTTTCCAGATCTTCATCCGAAAAAATATATTTTGTAATCTCGCGTTCATACTCTGCAAGTTCAATTCCATTATTGATATAAAAGCACTTTCTAATATCTATATCGCCGCCTTGAATCAATGTCCATTTCTGTTCTTTCAGATAATCGGTATCACCTTCCTTTGTAAACACCAGTGCATCCGCATGTTTATACATCCAATGTTCACCGGCTGTGAGAATTTTGCCTAACAAGCTCTTCTCCTTTATTTTGCTTGCTTTAAAAACAGCCTCCGGCCAAAGATCCCGAACCTCGCAAATACATGGTATTCCGTACTTTCTTGCAATCTGTATCCCGGCCAGCATTGCAAATGGCTGAGGACTTGAAGCTAGTATCATATCCGGTTTTCCATTTTTCTTTGCATATCGGTCCGCACAGTTAAACAAACCTTTATAAAATGCCAGCATATTTTTAATACGGGCGGCTCCACCGGAACCATCCGGTGTTCTTACAAACACGAAAGGAATATCACCCGTCACTTTATACCGGTACTTCCTTTTATCCTTAATCAGATTTTCTCCCGAAAAATGCTGATAAGACGCCGCAAAAATCGTTGTGTTAATTCCATTGTTTTTTAAATGCTGCGCAAAACGAAACGGACGGATATGTCCGTTCAAATTTGGTAACGTCGCATAATGATGAATAATCCATAGATTCATCAACTCGAACTCCTTGCTGTTTTTTTCTGTTGCAAATACATCTCTATTTCTTCTTTTACTCCTTCCGGAAAAGACATGGGGCTATATCCGAAATCTTCTGCCGCTTTTTCATATGAAAATGTTCTGGGTTCACAAAGTCTCTGTACCTTTTCCCGATAGTCCATTTTTCCAAAGGAAACGCCATAAAAAACACACGCTCCCAGATATGCAAACCAAAACGGAATTGACACAAACACATTTTTTACCTTTAGATATCTTCCCATTACCTTTAGCATATCAATCAACATGATAGGTTCTCCGCCCGACAGAGTGTATTCTTTATTTGCCGTTACTTCCGGCTGGAGCAAAACAGAATAATATGCCTTTCCCAAATCTCGTGCATGGACTGGCTGTAACTCATATCTGGCGCCATTTACAACAGGGAAAATGCGCAGTTTATCAACCATACGTATAAATTGGGAAACATTTTTATCTTCCAAATTCCCATAAATCATAGTTGGACGAAGGATCGTCAGAGTAACCCCTTTTCCTTTGATGAACTTTCTCAATTCTGCCTCTTTCTCCACATACACTTGTGCGGCGCGTTTGTATTTAGAATATATCCCCGTCGTATGTACTAAAATAAGGCGTTTAACTCCATGCTCCACTGCCGCACGGCTCAGTAATGGTGTCAAACGGGTTCCTGCTATATGAAGCAACGTATCATAATGTTTCTCTTTAAAAAAAGAATCCAGGAATTCTTTATCTGTCACATCTCCTACCGCAATTATTTTTGTCATGGGCAGGTTTTGCAATTTATCGGCCTTTTTCTTTGACCCTGTAATAAAAGCAAACTCATTCTGCTTACAGTACTTTTTATCTTTTATCAGAAACTCTAAAAAATACATTCCTGTTTTGCCTGTCACGCCTGTGATCGCTATATTTGCCACTTATACATTTCCCTTCATAGAAAATTTGTCAGATCAGTTACGACCTGTTCCGCCTTCTACAACCCCTTCTGACCGTATCACAGAGGCAATAGTCCCCCAAAAACATCTGACGTCAAACAAAAAACTCATTCTTTTAACATATTCACCATCCAATCGGGCTTTCACAGATATTTCCAGTTCATCTCTGCCATTAATCTGAGCCCACCCGGTTAAACCCGGCATTATATCATTTGCCCCGTATTTATCTCTCTCTCGCAGAAGATCATACTGATTCCATAATGCAGGCCGCGGACCAATTATGCTCATCTCGCCCTTTACTATATTAATAATCTGCGGCAGTTCATCCAGCGATGTTTTTCGCAGAAATTTTCCTACTCTTGTAATATACCTTTCCGGATTCTTAAGCATATGAGTAGGCATATTTCGGGGTGTGTCAGTGCGCATCGTGCGAAATTTGAGAATATAAAAATGCCTCTTGTGTATACCGACCCGCTTTTGCCGAAATAAGACAGGTCCTCTGGAATCCATCTTTATTGCCACACACAGTAATAAAAATACAGGCGCCAGCAAAATCAATGCCAACACCGCTAAAATCAGGTCCATTATTCGTTTCACAAATTTAACATACATATCTTACCTCTAATTTACCTGCTCATTTGTCCTCCCCACCATCTCCACCCCCAAATAAATCACGGTACTGCGTCCCATGAATTCCACCTCGACCTCTGCAATCCTCTTATGCAGATTGATCTTCTTTATCTTCCCCTCCATATTCTTTAAAGGCCCTGACAGAACCGTTATCGCATCCTCCTCTGCCAATACCAGCGAAAGCCCCGCTTCACATTCGACACCATTTTCACTTTCGCCTGCATTCGATGTTTGGCCTGTAATTTGCTCCAGCCACTCCACCTCATCCGAGGACAGCGGAATGAACTGTTCCTCATCTCTTCCCAGTACCTTCGTAAGCACCGGCACCCGCTTAAGTGTCTGAGATAGTTCCCGAATGTTACCGCTGGTAATAAACACATATCCGGGAAGCAGCTTCTCATGCTGATCCACCCATTCCCCATGAAACTTTTTGCGCACATGACGCAGCGGATGAAAACAGCGCCCATACATATTGTCTGCCACCAGCTCCCGTATCATGGTCTCTGTCTTATCCTCCGCTCCCGGAGAAACCTGAATTACATAATACAAGTCTCTGCCTCCCTTTTATAAAGCCTGCCGCCTTACATACGGACATAAGTCCAAAGCAGCTGCCGACAGGTATGGCTTCGCCATCCGCACCTCCACAGGCAAATACCCGCAGCCGCAGTCATAGCCGCACCATATCCCGATTTCCGCTGTCATTCCCATGACCGGCGGATTGATTTGGTGCCGGATATATCGTGTTCCCAAAACCCAAGTGCCCACGCTGCAAGGATTTCAGAAAACAGTCCTGTAAAATTCCCCTCTCACCACCGCATCCCCACCCCCTCCAGTCTGGCGATCCGGTCCGCAGTCAGTACCTTCCCACTCCCGTCCCGATACTGCTTTCTCTGACGCTTCAGCCACAGATCCAGCCGAAACCCATCCTCCGATGCAAAGCCTTTCTCCACATTCAGATGACGATGCTTCCTGTAGTACGCTTCTGCCTTACGAAAAGCGTTCTCCCATGCCCTCTCTCCCGGCTGTAACCAGTCCATACCCACCGATTCCAGCGCCCGAATCTGCTCCTCTGTCAGCTTCCCGGCGGTTTTTTCATCGGTCTTCTCATCCGGCCCGCCGGCTGTTTCTTTGCCGGCCTCGGGATTTTTGCATTGCCGGCGGTATATCTCTCTCTGCAAATACACCCACTTGCCCAGCCATACCCCATCCTCCGTCACATAGTTTTGAGTTATGTTCAGATCACCGTGCTCCTCATAATACCGGCGCGCCAGATTCCATTTTTTCTGCCATGGACTTGTTCCCGTCCAGATCATCCCGATCTCTGTCAGACGGCGGATACGGCTCTGATTTCTGTTCTCTTTCTCTGCCCGGATTCCCGGGCTGTCAAATCCTCGGCCGGCCCTGTTGCCAGACTCTGTGTCTGTGCCATCATCAGATCCGATTCTCTCAGACTCATTTTGCTTCTCTTCCAGAACACATCTCTGCTGATAAATCCACCGCCCCAGGCGCAGCCCGCCGTCCGTCACATAATCATAGGGCACATCCAGCGTCCCCTGTCTCTGCCGGTATTCCCTGGCAGCCTCATAATGCTGCTCCCAGCTCTCGGCCTGCTTACCGGTCCAGTTCATTCCGATCTGATCCAGCCGCTCCACCTGCTCCCTTGTCAGAGGCAGAGCCCCCTTATTGCCCCCCTTGCGGTTTTGGCGCTGCGCCGTGATCCAGCTGCCCAGATGAAACCCGTCCTCCGCCTCATAGCCCGACGGCACATCCAGATTTCCATGCCTCTCATAATATTGTCTGGCCGCCTCATAGCCCCGCTCCCATTTATAGGTCAGCCTGTCCCAGATCATCCCGATCTGCTCCATCTGTCTCTGCCTCGCACCGCTTAGTATACGGCTGCCGTTTGCGCGGTACTGCCGGATATTGTTTAGCCACATTCCCAGGCGAAAACCGTCCTCCGTCACATAGGAACCCTTCACATCCAGATTGCCGTTACGGGCGTAATATTCCGCCGCCCGGCTGTAATAGCGCTCCCACTGCCGGTCCGAATGGCTCTCCCAGGAAATTCCCAGCTCTTCCAGCCGGAGGATCTGTTCTTCGCTCAGACGGCCTGGAATCTTGCCCATATAGATCCGACGCTGCGTCAGGAGCCAGCTGCCTAACGGCAGTCCCGACGGCGTCACGAAGCCGGAGGGAACATCCAGATTTCCGTATTCCTGATGATATGCCGCGGCTTCCTTATAATAATCATCCCATCCGGCACACAGCTTTTCCTGTAACTCCTCAAACAGCCTTCTGGCATTCCTCGTCTCATCCAGTATCTGAAACTCCTTCGGCGCCGTAATCTCCTCTTCCCCGTCCCACAGGTACTCGTCGGTCACACTGCTGCTTCTCAGGGCTTCCTCATATTCCAGCTCCACCGAGTCTATGCTGTGCAGATTCTCAAAATTATTGACCACATCCAGAATCAGGGGCGCTGCCGCTTCCCGGTTCTCCCCGTCTTTTCCTTCTCTCCTCTTACTCCTGCCTGCGGTGAGGGCCCGTCCGATCTGCTGCCGGTAGATCACGGGAGATACGGTGGGACGCATCAGGATCACACCGTCCACATCCTCCACATGAATCCCCTCATTCAGCATGTCAATGCAGAACAAAAGCTTCAGGCCATCGCCTCCGTCCTCTTTAAAGGCACGGAATTCCTTTTCGCTCTCCGGATTTTCCGAACAGACAGTGTAGATCCGATAATCTGTATTGACACGGGCAAACCATTCCTGCGCCTGGGCCTTCATCTCCTCCAGATGCGACATGCCCGCACAGAAGACGATATATTTCCCATTGCCACTAAGATATTTTCCAAAAACCACATCCAGCCCGTCGGCCTGCTCCAGCGCCCGGCGCAGCTTTTGCAGCTGTCTCTCAGCCTGTTCACGCCTGGGACCGACTTTCATGAGGCAGATGCGGTCACGATATCTCTCAACTTCTTTTTCATAACGGTATATGGATATGACGTACTTAGGCGGCGCCAGAATTCCACGGGCGATCGCCTCCCCCAGCGTCATCTCCGACGCAACATGTCCGTCAAACAGCTCCTCGGCCATGTTCCTCTGTTCGTCCAGATAGCGGATCCCCGTAGCGGACAGACCCAGGACCTTGGCCTGCGGCCACCCATGAAGCAGCGCCTGCACGCCCTTGCCCCATTCTACAGCCCCGCAGCGGTGAAACTCATCCAGTATGATATAATCCGGCTTTAAGTGGACGACCCGGTCACGGTTCGCCGCTAAGCCGGCATATGTCAGAAATGTAATATTTTCAATGACGCACTCCGGCGCCGCTTTTTTCAGATTTTCCTTCTGCTGGCCGAAAATATACCGGCTCGGAGCCAGCCAGCAAATATGCGCCTGCGGATGCGCCTCGGCCAGTTTAAAACCAATGAAAGATTTTCCTGTGCCTGTGGGATGGATGACAGCCGCTTTGCCTGCCTGATCCAGCATCCCGATCGCCGCGTCATATGCTTTTTGGTTATGGTCATATAACAAAAGCGCCAAACGTCTCACCTCTCCTGGGATATATATCCGGAAGAGACCTATCGCATAATTGCTTATTT
>JAAVZR010000037.1 GCA_022791755.1 Lachnospiraceae bacterium | reverse complement strand
GCACAAGGATAGCATCGGCATATTTTATAGATTCGGTATGCAGGCCAACTTGGCCCGAAGAGTCAGCATCGCTTTGCTCCTTATATTAGCTTGAGGTTATAAAAATAGCAGAGGCTCATTATAATCCCCTGCTATTTTTGTACTAACGTAATAAATTGATTTTTTGAAAAACTCTCAACGTCATTGAGAGTTTTTATCCTCATCCACCATTTCCGTTAACGCTTCAATATAAAACTGAATTTTTCCAAGAACTACTTGGTGAAACAATCTCAATCACCCAATCAAGAGCATCCTTTTTTCCCTGCCCGGGCCCTGTGCAGCGCCAGCAGTATCTCCGACAGCTCCTGCACATCCATCTGCCCCGGCGCCGAAGCCTTTGCCATACATCCGAATGTCATAGCAGACCCCACAGCCTCCCCGCAGATCCGGCTCTCCGTCCCCATGGCCCCCATGGAAATCGCCACCACCGGCCGCGAAAGGCGAAAAGAAGCTCTCCGGCACGCCAGCAGCAGGGTCAGCAGATCTTCCTGCTTCTCAGGCATCACCGCCTGCTTCAGAATATCCGCTCCCCACGCCTCCATCTGCTCAAAAGAGGCCAGGATCTCTTCCTCCGGAGGCGTCTTTCCAAAATCATGGCGGGAGGCCAGCACATACCCGCCGGCCTCATGGACCGCCTCGGCCAGCCCTGAGAAAGCCTCCTTTCCCACACGGATCTCCACATCCAGGATATCCGCCGCTCTGCTTTCGGCCACCGTCTGATTCAGCTCCCGATACTCCTCCGCAGAAAGCTGCCGGCTGCCTGCTCCGCCTTCCTCTCTGGTGCGGTACGTAAACAGCAGCGGCATCTCGCCGATCCTCTGCCTCAGCTTTCCCAACAGCCTTAACACCCGGTCTCTGTCGCAGACTCCCCCGAAGTAATCCGCCCGCCACTCCACCAGATCCGCCGCCGAGCGCTTTGCCTGAGCGGCAGCCTCGCAGATCGCGTCTTCTTCCGTCTCCACCACAGGGACACAGATTTTAGGGATTCCGCCGCCGATCTCCACGCCACGCACCACTATGCTCTTTTCATTTCCCACTGCCTGTCTCTCCTTCCCCGGACCATCCGTGGTTTCACCCGCGTCTCCTGCCCTCTCTTTCATATACGATCCTGCCGTCCACCACCGTCACCTCCACGCGCCCGTGCACTCTTCTTCCATGAAACGGCGTATTTCTGGCCCGGGAGGCAAAGCTCTCCTTATCGATCTCATACTCTGCCTGCGGGTCGATCACTGTTACATCGGCCGCCGCCCCTGCTGCCAGGCGCCCTTTCCCGATCCCCAGAATGACGGCAGGACGGTAACTCATCTTCTCTGCCATCTGCATAGGTGTCAGAATGCCCGGGCGCACCAGCTCGCTGACCGTCAGCGCCACCGCTGTCTCCAGCCCGATGATCCCGCAGGGCGCCTCTCTCATGCCCTTCTCCTTCTCCCAGGCCGCATGGGGAGCGTGATCCGTGGAGATGCAGTCCAGCGTCCCGTCCGCCAGACCGGCCCGAATCGCCGCCACATCCTCTGCCGTGCGAAGGGGCGGCGCCATCTTAAAATTGGCATCGGCGCCGTCCACCGCTTCCTCCGTCAGCGTAAAGTGATGCGGGCAGGCCTCCCCCGTCACCGGCAGGCCCAGCTTCTTCGCCCCCTGCAAGAGCGCCACGCTGCCCGCCGTGGAGCAATGGCACAGATGCAGACGCGCCCCGGTCTCCTCCGCCAGCAGAATGTCCCTGGCCGCGATTACATCCTCCGCCCCGTTACAAAAGCCAGGAAGCCCCAGCCTTTTCGACACCGGGCCCTCATTCATGACGCCGCCGGCCAGCATCCCCCTGTGTTCGCAGTGGGCCATGGTCACCAGTCCCAGGTCTCTTGCCCGCTCCATTCCCAGACGGCACACCTCCCGGTCCATGACGGTCTTTCCGTCCTCACTGACAGCTCCGGCCCCGGCTGCCTTCATGGCTGCCATATCTGTCAGCTCTCTTCCTTCCATTCCCACCGTCACGGCCCCCACCGGAATCACATGGACCGGAGATACCCCGGCCGCCTTTTCCACCACATACCGCACAGTTTCGGCATTATCCACCACGGGTTTCGTGTTGGCCATACAGCAGACCGTCGTAAAACCGCCCCGGGCCGCCGCCTGGCCTCCCGTGGCGATATCCTCCTTATAGGTAAGCCCCGGGTCCCGCAGATGCACGTGGAGATCAATCAGCCCCGGCATCACATAGCAGCCCGACGCTTCCACCACCGTCACTTCCGGGATACCGATGCCGCCGGCGCCGTCCTGGCTGTCCGCCGGTTCGCTGCTTACAAGCTTCTCAATCCGGCCCCCACGGATCCACAGATCAAACACTCCGTCCAGGCCCGAAGCCGGGTCCAGCACCCGGCCGCCCCGGATCACCATTCTGTCCTCTGACATCCTCATATCCTCCGCTCCTCATCCAGCCATCTCTGTAGAATCTCCGCTGCCAGCCCGATCAGCCTCATGCAGGGCCTGGAGGCATAATATCTCTCATCCCTGGCCTGCGGCCGGAACCGCCCCATCCCGCCTTTCATGGCCTCATCCGCCTCTTTTTCCTTCTCATCCTGTCCGGCCCTGTCAAGTCCCAGAAGCTCCCGGCAGATCAGACTCCCTGTCTCCCTCTCAAAACGGGCGGCCAGTTTCTGCACATTCTCATAGTTAAACGCCTTCCCCTCCTGGTCCTCTCCTCTCACGGCCCCGGTCTCCAGCCCGCAGACCATGGCCATGGCCGACACCGCCCCGCAGATCTGCCTGAGCCGCCCCACGCCTCCCCCGAAGGAAGCCGACAGCCGGCAGGCAGTCTCCCTGTCAAATCCATACCTCTCCCCAAAGACCAGAAACACGGACTGACAGCAGTTATATCCCTCCCGGAAAAACTCCTGCGCCCTCTCAGACGCCTCTCTCCCGGTCCTGTCAATCCCGCTTTTGGCCGCTCTCTCGTCTTTTCCTTCGCTCTCGCTCATTCCGCTCCCTCTCTCATCCTGCTCCTTTTATGACCATATTCTGTATCCAGACTCCCTTTTTCACCAGCCCAAACCCGATACAGCACTTGATAAATTCCGTCAGCTGACAGGCCAGATAGACCGGCACGATCCCAAGTGCCGTATACCGTATCAGCACATAGACCAGGGGAATACTGACCACCCACACGAACATACTGTCAAAGACAAAGGTCACCAGAGTCTTTCCGCCGGAACGCAGCGTAAAGTACGCCGCATTGGTAAAACCGTACAGAGGCATACACAGCGCTGAAATCCGGATGAAGCGGGTGGCCAGATCACGCACCTCGTCGCTGGTCTTATAAATCTGCGGAAAGACCGGTGCGATCAGATACATGACGATCCCCACGGCCGCGCAGCACACCACGGCAAAGGCAAGCAGCTTATTATCCTCAGCCTTCGCCTCCTCCAGTTTCCCGGCGCCCAGAAGCTGGCCGACGATGATACCCACGGCATTACCCAGAGAAAGAAACACCACGTTAAATACGTTGGCAATGGTATTGGCGATATTGATACCGGCCACCACCGCCAGACCCCGGACCGAATAGCACTGGGCGATCATCGCCATCCCGCCGGACCACAGCGCCTCATTGATCATCAGAGGCATCCCTGTAATTAAGATCTGGCGCACCAGCGGCCCCGGTATGTGCAGGCTGCGGTAGACACCCACAATAAACGGATTTTTCTCCTTATGGGTATGGGTCCACACCGCAATGATAATGAGCTCCACGAAACGGGACAGGACCGTGGCAATGGCCGCTCCCTCCACTCCCAGCCTGGGAGCTCCGAATTTTCCGAAGATCAGGATATAGTTAAACACCATATTGACCGCCACGGCAGCGATCCCCGCCGTCATCGGCATCATGGTCTCCCCTGTCTCCCGCAGCGTCCCGGAATACATCTGTACCAGCGAAAAGGGCAAAAGCCCTATCAGCATGATATTCAGATAGCGGGAACCATACCGGAAGGTCGCCTCGATATCGCCCACATCGCTGCCGTCGTGGAGATACGTCCGGATCAGATCTCCTCCCCAGCCCCTGAGGACGAAGAGCCCCAGCGCCGTCAGCGCCAGGCATCCAAAGAGCTTAAAACGAAAGGTATGGCGCACACCTTCATGATTGCCGCTGCCATAATATTGAGCGCCCAGGATGCCGGCCCCGGCCACTGCTCCGAAGATGCAGATATTAAACACAAACATCAGCTGGTTTACGATGGCCACTCCGGACATCTGCTCCGTGCCCACCTGCCCTACCATGATATTATCCAGCATATTGACAAAATTCGTGATGCCGTTCTGTATCATGATAGGGATGGTAATATATAAAACTTTTCTGTAAAATTTTCTGTCTCCGATTAGTCTGTACATTTTGATTTATCCCCTCAAAGTATGGCTTCCATACCTGTCTTCTGCGGCTTCAGCCCGCACTTCTCATAGAACCTCATGGCGCTTTCATTGCAGGCCCACACATTGAGCGTCACATTGTAACAGCCGGTCTCTCTGGCGCGCGACAGAACATATTCATAGAGCTGCCGTCCGATATGCTGCCCCCGCAGCCCTTCGTCCACACACAGATCGTCGATATAGCACGTCTTAATGTCGGTCAGGATATGGCTGCCGGTGTTTTGTATCAGTATGCAGAACGCATATCCCAGCACATCTCCCGCCTCGTCCGCCGCCACATAAACCGGCCGGCTCTCATCGGCCAGAATCTCCTCCAGCTCCTCATCGGTATATTTCCTGCCCCCGGCCTTAAACAGATCCGGACGCCCTCTGTGATGCACCATCAGCACCTGAGAAAGCAGCCTGTCGATCCCTTCTATATCCCTTTTTTCCGCTCGCCTGATTTCCATAATTATTCCCTCCTCTATCGGATCAGTTCTAACAGCTCTTCCCTGCTCAGCCTCCCGATTCCGCCGTTCTCTCCGCTCAGAATCGCATCGGCCAGATTTTTCTTATCTTCCTGCATCCTCTGAATCTTTTCCTCGATGGAATCCTTTACAATGAGCTTGTACACTGACACCACCTTCCTCTGTCCGATCCGGTGAGCCCGGTCCGTGGCCTGATTCTGAACCGCCAGATTCCACCAGGGATCATAGTGAATAACCACATCGGCGCCGGTCAGATTCAGTCCCGTCCCTCCTGCTTTCAGAGAGATCAGAAATACCGGCGTTTGATCCTCATTAAAAGCCTTTACCATCTCAATCCGCTTTTCCTTGGCAGTGGCTCCGGTGATTTTATAGTAAGAAATCCCAGCCCGCTCCAGATCCTTCTCCAGCAGCATGAGCATGGACGTAAACTGGGAAAAGACCAGCATCTTATGCTCTCCCTCGATGGCGTTTGCAATCAGCTCCATGCACATCTCCCGCTTGGCCGAACCGCCGTCGTAATCCTCCAGAAAGAGAGACGGATCGCAGCAGATCTGACGTACCTTCATCAGCTCCGCCAGAACCCGCAGCTTGTTTTTCTGGAAATTCTCATCGCTCTGGTCCTCCAGCATCTCTCGCATATGAAGCACCTGGGCGTCATACAGCTTTCTCTGCTTATTCTCCAGACGGGCAAAATGGGTCTCTTCCAGCTTCTCCGGCAGATCCTTCAGGACATCCTGCTTCAGACGGCGCAGGATAAAGGGCGCCACCAGCTTCTTCAGCCTTACTGTGGCCGCCTCATCCATAAATTTGGCGATGGGAGACTCCAGCTCCTTTTTGAAAGCTTCATAGTTATAGAGAAAGCCCGGCATCAGATAATCAAAGATGCTCCACAGCTCACTGAGGCGGTTCTCGATGGGCGTACCGGTCAGGGCAAACCGCATTCCGGCATGAATCACCTTCACCGCCTTGGAAGCCGCTGTGGAATGATTCTTGATATACTGGGCCTCATCGATCACCTGACAGAAGAACCGGCAGTCCTCGTACTCCAGGATATCCCGTTTTAGCAGGTCATAGGACGTAATGAGCACATCATAGCTCCTGTAGCCGTGCAGTCTTTCCATCCGCTCTCCCTGCGCCCCCACGATCAGCCCCACCGTAAGCTGCGGCGCAAAGCGCGTAAGCTCCTCCTGCCAGTTGAATACCAGGGATGCCGGCGATACGATGAGAGAGGTCCCTTCGCCGCCTTCCAGCTTATAGGCCAGAAGAACCGAGATCATCTGCAGCGTCTTGCCCAATCCCATATCGTCGGCCAGAATCCCGCCAAAGCCGTAGGCAGCCAGGGTTCTGATCCACTTATATCCCGTAACCTGATAGTTGCGCATGATCTTTTGCAACGGCTCCGGCACTTCAAAATCCGAATCCTTGACCGTCTTAAATTCCTTGACCAGCTTCTTAAAACGACGGTCCCTGGTGGCATACAGACTTTCGCTCTGTTCCAGCATCTGATCCAGATACAGCGCCCGGTATGCGGGCAGCTGCATCTTGCCCTTTACAAACTCCCTGGGCGTCATACGCAGACCGTCCATCAGCTGGCAGAGCATCTCCAGGCTGTCCTCCTCCATATTGAGAAAATCTCCGTTTTTCAGACGGTAAAACTTCTTTTTCTGCCGGTAGCTCTGCAAGACATCCAAAAGCTCTTCCCTGGTGATATCCTCCGAGTAGATCTCCAGATTCATGATGTCGCTGCTTAAAGAGACGCCCACGGACAGCCTGGCCCTCCTCCTTACGTTCAGATGGCGGAAGCGGTCCGTGCTGTGCACCTCGCCCATGGATAAAAGCTGGTCGATCCCCCGTTCCAGCATCTCATAGATCAAATTCTCATCGCCGCCGCAGTGAAACTGGTCGTGCTTTCTGTCCGCCTCCGGAAAAAACTCCTGTACCCTGGCGATGACCTCCCGCTCTCTGGTCACATCCCGGAACTCCTCCTTCACCGGCACATTGGGCCCCCTGGTCAGGTCGATCACCGACACGGCCTCATTGCCATATATCGCTCTGATCTGACAGAAAGCGTTGCGGTCCTCCGCATCCAGGTAAAATCCAAACGTAACCTCCGGAGGCAGATACCCATCCACCTCCTCCTTGTCTCTCTCCTCCACATCGCCCAGACGCCGCAGATCCGGCAGCATAGTATAGTAAAATTCTGACAGATGCTTGCGCCCGATTCGGAAAGAGACATGGCTGTCCTTTTCTTTTTTGTAATACAGCATCTGCTCTTTGCCGCTTTCCGCTTCATAAAGAGGCATGAGCTCCCTGGCTCTGGCAGCTGTGACCCGGTTCAGACAGGCCCCTCTGATACAATAATAGTAGCGGTCCCCCTCCCACATCCGGGACAGGACTCCCTCCACCTTTATTCCCTGGAACACACCCCCCTCATCCACATCCTTCTCCACCGTCAGCCTGGCATAAGGCTCTCCGTCCTCTAATGTCAGCGTCTGCTTCCGGCTCTTCGACTCGCTGCTGTCCACATATTCCACGCACTTTCCATACAAAAGCTCAAACATCTCGTCCAGCCGCCGTCCGAACAGCTCAATGGTTCCTTTTATGTAAAATTCTTGATGACCATAGCGATACCGCCGAAACATCGTCTCTTCCCGGTGCTTCTCCTCCTTTACCACCTGCTCAATAAATTCATAATACTTCCGGGACTCCTCCGTAAAACAGCTGTCGGCAAAGTCTATCTTCAGCCTGGTCCCAAGCTGTAAGGACCGGCGCTCCTGTACCGCTTCCACCAGCTCAGTCAGATTCTTCACCAGGTACATCCGCCCCTCGCCGATGCGAAACGCCACGCGGAACTGATTGCCGTCGCTTTCCAGCCGGGGCTCCAGCGTCAGATACACGCAAGGCGTCCTGCTCTGCGAGCCTTCCATGCTCTCCCCTCTTTCCAGCCCCCGCTTTTCCCGGTATTGCCACATCACCCTGGCGCCTCCCAGATCCGTGGTATCCCCCGGCCTGTATTGCTTCACATAATCCGCCAGCAGATATAAAAGCGCCGTCTGATGAACGCAGAGCCCGTCCTCATTCTGACGCATCCCGTAGGACCTTATGGCAGCATAGTATCTGCCGCATCCCGGAACCGAACACCGGGCATCCCTAATCTGGTTTTTGTCAAAATATATTTTCACCGGAAAGGCGCTGCCGTTTTTGTGCACCGTCCCGTCTGCCCGCCCCACATTCTCCTGATTTCTGCTGTCATCCACATAGCCGACGGTAACGTCATCCAGCGTCACCTCCCGACTGTCCGCCATCTTCTTCGCCCGTTCACAGAGCCCCTTGATAAAGGTCAGGCCACTCGTCATCCGGGCCATATCAAAATAGGAGTACTCCGAGTCTCCGGCCTCTTCAAAGGGAGCGATTACCATATTGGCTTCGGTCACCGGCGCCGTCTCCGCCGCCTCCTCCTTCAGCCTGGCCTGCACCCGCCTGCGTTCGATGGCCGTCAGCGCAGCCGCCATATGCTCGCAGTAACGCCGCTTGTCCGCAGCCGGACAGGTGCAGGTCATCGAACGGATGACATTGCCGAAGATAGTAATCTCCACATGGCAGGGAAGGTTATCCCGCACCATGGCCTCATAATGGCCCTTCACATATTTCAGATCCTTTACCTTCCCGGCATTGTATATCTGCCGTCCCTTATCCAGAATCTCCTTGCCGAATATAATACCCCAGTTCATTCCCTTTTGCCTCCGCTTCCCGAATGTATCCTATCTGCCGTTCTGATTTTATCCTTTTATTGTATCCTATTTTAAAGGGTTGTGCAATCGGCAATTCCAATATAAAAACCTGCGAAAGCTCCTCATCCTTTATGACCGGACTCACCCCCGGTTTGCTCTCCTAAAGTAATCCGCCAGTATCTCCCGGATGTGATAATATCGTCTCGCATAGGAATTATCGATACGGATCAGTTCAAATTGATGACTGGCGCAGATCTCCTCCTTCTTTCTGTCCCTGGCCCGAACCACCTCATCCTCCAGATGCTCCCTGCCGTCCAGCTCGATGGCCAGCACCGGCATTTCCCCTCTTCCAAACGCTCTCTGGTATACCACGAAGTCAAACTGTCCGGAATAAAACAGATCGCTGTAGGGTACATTTTCCCGAAACACCTGCTTCACCGGTACTTCCCGGCGGATGCTGCATCGTCCCTCCCCGTTTAATACGTTGTGCAGCGCCGCACTCAGGTTTTCCAGAAAGGCTTCCTCCGTCTTCGTACTGTAGGGCCGGATCCCCAGCGCCCGTGAGCTGATATTTCTGGGCGTTACCACCGTCTCTGCGTTGGCACGGACGTACTGTACCAGCTCATACAGATCGTCCCCGTCTTTTCCCTGGGTCCCGTGCAGTCTGTCAATCTGCTCTGCGTCCCCCAGTACCACCAGCTTCTCTCTGGCCCGGGAGGTGGCCACATTGATCAGCTCCCTGTTATTCTTCAGCCAGCCATAGGTTCCCTCCTTCGTATGCCCGGTGACAGCCAGAGAAAACAGGATCACATCCTTCTCATCCCCCTGGAAGGCATGAACGGTCCCACAGGAAACGTTTGGCAGGTTTTCTTTGCGCAGAAGCTCACGGATACATTCCTTCTGATTGACAAAGGGAGTGATCACTCCGATCTGCTTGTCCGGATGCTCTCTGGCAAAGCCGGCGATCCAGGCGGCTTCGGCCATGGAGGCGTTCTTCACCGATGTGCCGTCGTCTCTGACCTCCACATAAAGCAGAGGCTCCTCCGACTCCACCCGGCTCTCCACCTTCAGCTTGCTGTTATAGTATTTTTGATTATTAAATCCGATAATCTTTTTATGACAGCGGTAATGATGGCTCAGCAGCGTCTCGTCGCTGACCGAATCGCAGGCCAGATAGGTCTTATAGATGGAATTGCCGATATAATCGTACTCATCGGTCACATAGTACCTCTTTTTCAGCAGTTCATTGGTCTGCGGATTCAGCGTCACCACCGGACTCAGCTGCTGGGGATCTCCCACCAGCATCAGCTTCCTTCCCCGCAGGATCGCAAGCAAGGAAACCGCCACATTACACTGGCTGGCCTCATCCAGAATCGTCATGTCAAAACAGGGCCTGGCCTCCCCCAGCTTATGGGCCGAGATACAGGTGGTCAGCACGATGGGAAATACCTTCAGAAACCGTTCCATATTCTCCGGTTCGGACAGGTATTTATCAAATTTCTGTACCCTGTCTTCCTCCTCCGAGAAAATCAGACGTTTCAGCTCTTTATTTTCCTCCCGGTCCAGGCGTTTGATAAAGCGGGCCGACGCATAATAAAAATAATCCAGAAGATGGCGGGAATCGGCAGGGAGAAGGCGTCTGGCGTCCTCCAGGGAAATCTCCCCCAGCTCTCCCTGACGTCTCTCCAGATTCCTTCGCTGGCGCCCATGGAGATCGGCGTAAAAATTCCAGTGCCTGTCCTGGGTCTCCTCCAGCTTATCCATGGCATCCTCCGTATCCTTTAATTCCAGCGCCTCCTCGTACCGCTTTAACAGACCGGACAGCTCTTTCAGCTTGTTCTCCTCTTTTTTCTTTATGTCATTTAAAGTATTCTCCAGGATTCTGACCGGCGCGGTCTCCTCATACAGCCGCCGCATAGAAAGCAACGCCTCCTCCACCTTCTCCTGGTTTCCCAGGCGGACTACCGGAAAGGGAATCCGCCCCCGGCGGCAGGCAAGGCGGCTCAGCTCTTTATAGACGCCGTCGATGGGATGATTGTTATAGGATGCCAAAAGCACGGTCTTTTCATTGAAAAAGGCCGTGGTGATGGCGTTGATGATGGTGCTGGTCTTACCGGTCCCCGGAGGTCCCTGCACATAGGCCAGCGGATATTTCATGGCATTATGGATCGCCAGAAGCTGATCCAGATTATACTTCTGATTCAGGAGGGCAAAGGGATACTCCCTGCGGCGCACCGGCCTCGCCGTCATATCGCCAAAGAAAGCCCGCAGAGGGTATGTGGCCTTCTCTTTTCCCTCGTCGTACATGGCGGCAATGGCATCGTATTCTTTCATGAGATCCACCTTCCGGTCGCGTCCCACCGCAATCAGATAAGGCATGTCATCCACGAAAGTGCGGTGAGGATACCTGGAAGCGATACGGTCTTTGATCTCCTCCGCATTTTTTTCAAAGTCATCCAAAAGCCCGTAATCCTCCTGATCCAGAAAGGAGCGGATACTCTGTTTCTCCGTCAGAAGACGGAATTCCGTACAGATCGTCACCGCCTCCTCCGGACGCAGGCAGAAATTTTTCACGTCAAACAGCAGGCCCCTGTAAGCCAGCACATAGAGCCCCTTCCCGGTACGCACGCTCAGAAGATTCAGGCCCAGCTCCGTATGTCCGCGGTATCTTCTTCTCTTTACCGCGCCGTCAGCAGCCGGGTTTTCCTCAGATACCTCCCGTTTCTTATCTCTTCCGAATTCTCTTACCAGGGCTGTAAACTGATTCGCCGAGAGCCGGTAGCTTCCTGACGCCACGCATTCTCTTCCCAGAATCTCACGGTCAAACAGCTCCAGAAGAGTATACTCCGTATGATAGGGCGTCGTATCCAGGCGGCTGCACTCGGAAAGGTAATTCAGGATCTTCAGATTGGCCACATTGCCAAACAGGCTCTCATACCTCTCAGGCCTCTCCCGGATATCGGCGATCAGCGCCTCATTCCTGCACTCATAGGTACCTTCGATCACGGAAGCGGTCAGGATCGACTCCATATAGATCTTATTGAGCCGTGCCATCTCAAAGGTGCCCAGATGAAGGCCGCAGACAGTCAGGGACATGTCGTCCATGTTCATATCCTGTATGCCGATCCAGTATTTTGTGACCTGTCCTGACCGGTTTCTGTATTCGATTTCAAGCCATCTTCCCTCGTGGATCGCCCGGAAGATTTCTTTTCCCGTCCTGTTCATGCCTGTTTCCTGTGCTTTACCTGTCACACCGGATCTCCCGGCATCATAGCTGCGGCGGCAAAGTGTCCTTTCTTCTCCCTGTTATATATAGTATAGATTATTGGGCGAAGACTGTCAATTCCGTAGGGGGCAGGTTGTTTGCAGGGGCGAGGGGGAGAGCGGATAAGGGGACGCCCGGTTCCTAAGGGAATTCCCGGCCGGACGCGCTCTCGCTCCGTGCAGGAGGCAGCGGCTCTAAGTTCGCGCTTCGCTGCCGCTCGCGCTCACTAAGCGCCGGCGTCCTGCAAGGGTCCGGCCGGGAATCCCCTTAGGAACCGGGCTGTTTCTTGGCCTGTCTCCCATGCCCGCAAGGGGCAGCCTGCGGTGGGGCCGCGAGTTCTTATTTGATGCTTTCGGACATTCCTTTGCGGTTTTTGTGGGGTTTGGCGGAATAATTTCATGGAACGAAATTGGGCTTTTGCTGTTTGTTAATACGAAAGATGGGGAAAGTCGCAGCCGGAGGGCATAGCGATACCCTGGCCGGGCCTTTGCAGGACGCCGGTTCTTAGTGAGCGCAGCGCGAACTTAGAACCGCTGCCTCCTGCACAGAGCGGGAGCGCGCCCGGCCAGGGTATCGCTATGCCCTCCGGCGTCCCTTTCTCCCCTCCCCTCTTAACTACCGCAATTTCCGATAAGATATATCCATGGGAGCCCCTCCATTTTCCAGCTTTCGGTATTCCTGCGGGCTCATATTGACATGCTTTTTAAACAGCACGTTAAAATACTGAACATTCTCAATTCCCACTCTGCGAGCCACCTCCGACACCCGCAGATCCGTTTCGCTTAGCAGCTGTCTCGCCTTTTCGATACGGATGCGGGTCAGATATGACGGGATCCGCACGCCCACTTCTCGGTTGAAGATCCGGCTGATATAACCGGGAGCCACATTGAGAGCCTCTGCCAGATCCGTAAGCCCGATCTCTCTTTCATAGTTATCCCGGATAAACCGAACCGCTTTCATCGAAAGACGGCTGAGACTGTGAATCCGCGAGGGAATCTCTTCTCTCTGGCTGCGCGACAGACGGTTTACGCTGTCAAAAAGTTCTTCGATGCTGGCATATCGCTCCAGCGACAGAAGGCTGTCCAGCTGCCTGTCAGGCTCATAGTCAAAGGTCTCACTGAAATACGCAAAACGGTCCCTAAACTCTGTCAATGTTCTCTCGCACAGATCCCGGTCAAAGCTGTTCTTCAGTCTGACACAGAAGAGCTGCCGCAATACCGCCTCCATTTTCTCATACTGTTTCGTAAAAAAAGCCTGCTCCCAGTCATTTAATAATTCTTTGATCTGTCCGAAATCGCAGGGGGACGTTCTCTGTTCGTACCACGCCCTGTCTAGTACCATGGATTCCATTCGGAAAAAATCCAGCCGGTGCAGACGGCTCACCTCCTCAAAGCCCCCCTCCAGCTCCTCGTAGGAATGAAAAGGGCCTGCAAAGGCTGTGACATTCGCAAGTCCGGACCCGGTAAAACCTTCCTTTTTCTTATATGTCTCCTCCCAAAGCACTGTGATCTTCTCTGCCACTTCCCGCGGCGTACAGCGCTCCTGCCGGCCCGGACTGAACACAATGGCCAGCTGTTTACTGCGGTCATAGTTTACCGTATCCATCTCACCCACATATCCGCAGTCCTCCAGCAGATTTTCCAGGCATTCTTTTAAAATATCTTTCTGTCTGATATAATGCTCCCGCGTCATACCAAGACGGCTTCGATACCATTTCTTGCTGATCCCTGTCCGGCAGATATAAAAATGTGAAAAATCCACTTTTAAAGACAGCCCCATCTCCGCCATCATCTCTTTCAGCTGCTCAAAGGACTGCCCGAATAAAGCCTCGTTCATAATATAGATATGGTTATACCGGTTTTCTATCACCTGTCGGCTGATTTCTGCTGCCATAGATACCTTTCTTTTCAGACAGGAGTAAGCCTGACAGGCGTTCTGTCAGGCTGCTTCCCGGTGTCTCCCGCCGTTTTTCGGACGGGGGCTTTGTGTTATCTGTTCTCAATAATATAACCCGCCAGCAATGTGCCGAAAGTGACATTGATATTCGTAGGACCGCTGCCGTACAGACCGTCGTTTGCACATTCTCCCACCGCATAAAGTCCCTCGATCACTTCTCCGTCCCCATTGAGCACCTGCATATTGCCATTCACATCAATGCCGCCTAAGGTCACCTGGATCCCCGGACGGCAGCGCACCGCATAAAACGGAGCCTGATCGATCCGGCTCCCCATAGCCGTATCTCTGCCAAAATCCTCATCCACACCGGAATCCACAAAGCCTCTGTAGCGCTCCACCGTGTTTGTCAGATTCTCCGCCGGAACACCCATCTGTCCGGCCAGCTCATCCAGCGTATCTCCCTGCAAAAAGAATCCCTTTTCGCCAAAACCTGCCAGACGGGCCGAGCGATCCACCGAGGCCTGATCAAATACGATATATACGTAGTCTCCCTCCTGTTTGAGCATCTCCCGGGACATGACGGTATAATCCTTGTAATAGTCGTTGCAGAAGCGCTCTCCCTCCATGTTCACCATGATACCGCCCTCTGCCCTGGCCACGCTTAAGCTGTAGGCTGCGCCACTATCCGTCTCATAGACAGCCGGATTCATGCGCACCACTTCCATATCGCTTAAAGAGGCTCCCACTGCCTCAGCCATCACAAAGGCATCTCCCACATTGCCCACTGCCGTGGTGGTCGCAACGCCTGACCATTCCGGTGCATACACGGACACCATCTCCGGGCTGGCCGCATAGCCTCCGGCTGCCAGAACCACATCCTTGGCATATATGGTATATACGCCGTCAGGGCCCTCGGCTTTCACGCCGGCCACTTTACCGTCCTCCATAATGATTTCCGTGGCGCGGGTCTCTGTGCGGTAATCCACACCGACACGGTCCATCTCCGGAACCAGACCTGCCACCAGAGCAGAACCCAGAGAACTTCCGTCGCCGATTCCCACCTGATAATAAGACATGGGACGGGTCAGGTCCACTCCCAGGCCAATCAGCCACTGACGGCTTTCTTCCGAGCGTTCTAACAGCCTGGTCAGATTTTCCGCTGACATATCCGGATTGGCTGCAACCGAAGAGGCCACGTATTCCTCGATGTTCATCCCCAGCCCGGCATCCTTCTGCACAGGTGTGTCCACTGCCACAAAATAGGTGGCGGCCAGGGAGGTCGCACCTCCTAACAGCGCCTGCTTCTCCAGCAAAATCACCTTTTTACCACCCTCTGTCAGGCGAATCGCCGTAGTCATACCGGCGCCGCCGCCGCCCACTACGACCACATCCACCGTCTCGTCAGCGGTTACGGCCTGAGACTGGGACTGTGTCTCCGGCTCCTTAGCCGCCGCCGTGGTGGCAGCCTCTGTCGTGGCAATGCTTCCTGCCTCAGTCTCAAAAGCCGTTGTCGTAGGGCCGGCGGATTGTGCACATCCGCAAAGCGCCCATGCCATGGCCAACGCCAAGAGCCCTGCTATTACTCTTCTTCTTTTTTTCATTTTCCGTTTCTCCTGTTATTGTAAATACGCTTTCCACGGGTCTTTCATGGTCCTTTGATAAAAATCCTGCCCTTTTGCCGCGTATCCTTCTCTCTGGTTTCCAGGTCAGAAGCCCGGCCGGCCACGCCTCCTCGCCTGTGTCTCTATTATAACAGGAAAAATGAAATCCTTATATTTGAAATTTTTGATATGACTTGTTGTTTTTTTACCAATAAGATATACTATGTCTGAAAGACGCCAGGGAATTCTGTCCCGGATACAAAGGAGGAATCGTTTTGGACATCAGGCAACTGCGCTATTTTATCGAAACCGCACAGCATGGTAACATTCAGGACACCGCCGATATCCTGTTCGTCACACGTCAGGCCGTCAGCAAGACACTGATGCAGCTGGAAAAAGAACTGGGCTACCCTCTGTTTTACCGCGTCCACGGCGGCGTGATTTTAAGCGAACAGGGCAAGCGCTATTATGACCGGGCGTTAGCCGTGGTACAGAGCTTTGACTCCCTGGAGGCCCAGATGAAGCAGATTCAAATCAGGGAGCAGCTGCGCATCGCGCTTCCTCTTACCGTACACCACTATTTCTACGACCGCCTGGAGGAGTTCTCCCGCTCCCACGAAGACAAGATGGAGCTGATTCTTCTGGGCCGCACCGACTCGGAATGCCACACTTTGTTCGAGAGCGGCGCTGTCGATATGGCCGTATCTCACCTGAAATTCTCCTCCGATGCAGATAAGGACCAGATCATCGCCGTCTCCCCGCTCTACTATACGATGCGCAAAGACCATCCCCTGGCCTCCCGGCCCTATGTGACCCATCAGGATCTGCTGGGAGAACATCTGATCTTCTATAAGAACGGTTATCCCCGGTGTTTCTGGCTCCACGAAGATACCCCGAAACCGGACTTTGCCATCGACGATATTCTGCTGGCCTATGAACTCGTGGAACAGGGCCGCGGTATCTTCCCTGTTCCGTTACTTTCCCTGCCCACGCTTCCGGACCACCTTACCCTGGTTCCTCTCAAAGGCCACAATGATATGGACTATTTTCACTGTGCCATCGCCTCCCACACAGAGAATAATCCTCTTCTGAAAAAGCTGTGTCTGGATCTGCGCCAGGCCTTGAAGGACCCTTCTCTTGCCTGATATTTTTAATATAACCCGAAGAAAGGAGTACGAGAAATCTTCCGGTCACCGCAACCAATCGTTGCAGACCGGGTTCTTTTTATTGCTTTTTCAGCCCTCTGTTTTATGATATAAAAAGGATACAGGGCAATCCAGTTTGCCCGTTAAATCACAAGGGAGGAAACAGAACCATGAATCTTTCACGCAGAGACTTTCTGAAAGGCGCTGTGGCCAGCGTTGCCACCATCGGCCTGTCTGCCTGCAGCCCCGCTTCCGAGACTCAGGCGTCTTCCACACAGGAAAACACCACCGCTGCCGCCACGACAGCGGCTTTGGATACTACGTCCCCTGAGACGACAGCTCCTGAGACCACTGCCCCCGTTACGCCTGCCGCTGCCACAGACAGTACCGGCTATCTGACTGCGGACAGCTATCAGAACATGAAATGGAAATTCGAGGTGATGCCGGAGGAGTATCCCATCGACGAGAGCAAGATTTCCAAAACCGTCACCCATGATATCATCATCGTCGGTTCCGGTATGGCCGGACTGTGCACCGCTGTGTCAGCCCAGGAGAGCGGCGCCGATGTGCGCGTTATCTCTGCCGGCGCCCGCGCCATCTCCCGCGGCGGCTCCAACCATGCCATCGGCACCAAGAAGCAGAAGGAGCTGGGTATAAATTACACACCGGATACGGAGGAAGGCCGCCATGCCGCCAAGGTGGAAAAGCACTCCGCCTCCTGCTACATCGACGAGCGCAAGTGGTCTACCTGGATCAATAACTCCGGTCCCGCCATGGACTGGATGATTGACAAGATGGCTTCCAAAGGCCTTAAGTGCTGCCTGGAGCCCGGCTATGTGGATCCGGACGGCATCCTGACCGTCCCTGCCGGCTCTCACAGCTTCTATACGGACGAGGCTCCTTTCGGCATGTTGTTCGGCGCTCCTCTGTGTGCGCAGGCCTATGCCGACATCTTTACGGACAACGGCGGCGAGATCGATTTCAAGACCCGCGCCCTCTATCTGATCCGCGACGACAATAATACCGGCCGCGTATCGGCTGTGGTGGCCCAGAATCTGGAGACCCAGGAATACATCAAATACTGTGCCAACAAAGCCGTCGTTCTGGCCACCGGCGATTTCTCCAAGGATCCCGACATGATGGCCAAATACTCCCCCTGGGCATGGAACCTCTATAAGAACTCCCTGGACACCACCAAGGTAAATTATGACGTGGAGCTGGCTTACAATGGCCTCTACGCCGGTGACGGCCATAAAATGGGCCTGTGGGTGGGAGCCGGCTGGCAGAAAACTTATCCCAACGCCCCCATGATTAACTGCGGAGCGCCGGGCCCCAAGGTCAACTCCATCGATAATTTCTGGGGCATCAACTTAACCAGCGACGGCAAGCGCTATCACAACGAAGTGACAAACTTCTCCTACGGCGCCATCGCTATCCTGCAGCTGCCTGACCATATCGCCTATTCCGTGTGGGATACCGATTATGCCTACATACAGGATGAATGGGAGACCTTCGGCTGCTCCATCAACAATGAAAACGGCATCATGCCTTCCACACCGGAACAGCTGATCGCCGGCTGGGAAAGCAGCGTGGAAAACGGCTCCTACTGGAAAGCTGACACCATCGAAGAGCTGGTGGATAAGATGGGCTTCACCGGCCAGGCCCGCGAAAACGCCATCGAATCCATCAATAACTATACCAGATATGCCGAGCAGGGCTATGATGAGGAATACCATGTGGCGCCCTCCGCCCTTCATCCTATCAAGAAAGCTCCGTTCTATGCCGCCAGAACTCACTTCGGTTCCGACGCCATGACCTTCCTCTGTGTCACCGGCGGTCTGCGCACCAATGAGTACATGCAGGTATGCCAGGACGACGATATGCCCATCGACGGCCTGTTTAACACCGGCATCATGACCGGCGACTACTATGCCGGCACCTATAATTTCGTAATGCCCGGACAGAATCTGGGAGGTGTCTGCAACTGTCTGTCCTATGTGCTGGGTAAGCGGCTGGCCGATCCGGATTTCACTTTCCCGTCGGGCCCGATTACGCGGGTCAGCACCAAGGAGGAGGAATCCATTCAGAATGACGGTTCCGCTTTTGCTGCTCTGGGAAGCAGCGACGCCACCTACACGGACGGCGTCTACAGCGGCACGGGAGAAGGCGGACAGAACGGCAATGTGAAAGTCGAAGTCACCATCAAGGACGGCGTGATCGCCGATATTACCTTCGACAGCCAGGAGACGCCCAATATCGGCGGAGAAGCTCTTCCGAAGCTGGTCGAGCAGGCCATCGCTTCCAACGGTTCCGCCGTGGATACAATCTCCGGCGCCACCAAGACGACCAACGCTTTCCTGGCGGCCCTGGCCGATGCTTTGAGCCAGGCTTCCGCTCAGTAAGCCGGATCTGCCTTTTCACAGACTGACAGAAAGGTTTTCATACAAGGCTGCTGCAAAACAAAGAAAACATACGACATATGACTGTATCCGCTGATGCATGAATGTCATCTGCCGTATCGTACCTTTGTTTTGCGGCAGCTTTTTCTTTTTCTATTGGCATCGGATATACTATGTGGTACGATGTATTACGTTAAATACCTGTATGGCACCCGCCCCCATTACGGCTATAAGATCATCAGCCGTTTGGAAGAGTGGCCTGTTCTGGCCGCAAAGGAAAGCACGATCTATCCGCTGCTGCGCCGCCTATTAAAGGACGGCTTTCTGACCTCCTACTGGCAGGAGACCACCGAGGGTCTGCCGCCCCGCAATACTACGAGATCTCCGAAGCGGGCTGCGAATATTTGCAGGCTATGTCCGCAGAGTGGGATACCCTGTGCCATGCCATCACCTCTCTTAAGCCCCTTTAAAGAAGCCCCACCGGAATCTCCGGCAGGGCTTTTCTTATTTCTGTGCTACTGTCTCAGGCTGGCTCTGCCTCAGAGTATTTCTTTACTCTTCGGCACCGTACAGCTTAACCAGCTTCTGCAAATGCTCATACTTCTCCTTAGCCAGGGCCTCGGATCTGGCAAAGAGCGCCTCCGCCTTGGCCGGGTTGGAGCGTACCAGGGAGTTGTAACGGACTTCGCCGTTTAAGAACGCCTGATAGTTCTCCATGTTCGGAGCCTTGGAATCCAGCATGAACGCATTCTTGCCCTCGGCCGCCAGACGGGGATCGTAGCGGAAGCAATGCCAGTAACCGGCCTGTACCGCCTCCTTCTCCTCGGTCTGCGCCTTGCTCATGCCCTTCTTGATGCCATGGTTGATGCAGGGAGCGTAGGCAATGATGATCGAAGGTCCCGGATAGCTCTCAGCCTCCACAAAGGCCTTAATGCACTGGTTCATATCAGCGCCCTGAGCGATCTGCGCCACATATACATAACCGTAGCTCATGGCGATGGCCGCCAGGTCTTTCTTCTTCACTTCCTTGCCGCCGGCCGCAAACTGCGCCACTGCGCCCACATTGGTAGCCTTGGAGGACTGACCGCCGGTGTTGGAATACACCTCCGTATCGAATACCAGGATATTGATATCCTGACCGGAAGCGATCACATGGTCGAGACCGCCGAAGCCGATATCATAGGCCCAGCCGTCGCCGCCCAGAATCCACTGGGACTTCTTGGCCAGGAAATCTTTCTGCTTCAGGATCTCCTGCGCATGTCCGCAGCCGCAGGCTTCCAGAGCCGCCACCAGCTTATCGGTAGCCACGCCGTTGAGCGCGCCGACCTCATAGGTGTCAAGCCACTCTCTGGCCGCTGCCTTCACTGCCTCATTCTCACCGTTTGCCACGATATTCTCAATCTTTGCCTTCAGACCGGAACGAACCGCGTTCTGAGCCAGCTTCATGCCATAGCCAAACTCAGCGGCATCCTCGAACAGGGAGTTGGACCAGGCCGGACCCTGTCCTCTGGAGTTCGTGGTATAAGGCGTGGACGGCGAGGAGTTGCCCCAGATCGAGGAACAGCCGGTCGCATTGGCGATATAGGCTCTGTCGCCGAACAGCTGGGTCATCAGCTTCGCATAAGGAGTCTCGCCGCAGCCTGCGCAGGCGCCGGAGAACTCTAAGAGAGGCTTCTTGAACTGGCTGCCCTTCACCGTGGTCTCCTTGAATTTCTCCAGGATCTCCGGCTTCACTTCCATCTTAACGCCGAAGTCAAAGACCTCCTGCTGAGCCACGTTCTCCTCGAAACTCTGCATGGTCAGAGCCTTCTCGCCCTTCTTACCGGGACATACGTTGGCGCAGCTTCCGCAGCCTGTGCAGTCCATGGAAGAGATGGACATGGTAAAGTAGTAGCCGGGCATACCCGTCATCGGCAGCTTCTGCATACCGGCAGGCGCATTCGCCGCCTCCTCCTCGGTGGTGACCACAGGGCGAATTACCGCATGAGGGCACACATAGGAGCAGAAGTTACACTGGATACAATTATCCGGATTCCATACCGGTACATCGGTGGCGACGCCGCGCTTCTCATAGGCAGACGTACCGGAAGGAGTATTGCCTGTCACATATTCCTTGAAAGCAGATACCGGCAGGCTGTTGCCCTCCTGGCCGTTGACCGCTCTCTGGATATTGGCCGCAAAACGGCCTGCTGCGGTGCTGGTGTCGATGGCGCCCTCTCCCAGCTGTTCGTCCGCGCAGTTCTTCCAGCTCTCGGGAACCTGGATCTCCACGATTCTCTGAGCGCCGGCGTCGATGGCGTCGTAATTCATCTTCACCACATCGTCGCCCTTGCGGCCGTAGGTGGCCTTGGCAGCCTTCTTCATCAGATCCAGGGCTTCCTCCTCCGGAATGATGTTGGCCAGCTTAAAGAAAGCGGACTGAAGGATCGTGTTGATTCTCTTGCCCAGGCCGATCTCCTTGCCGATGCTGATTCCGTCGATGGTGTAAACCTTGATCCCGTTCTCGGCGATGTATCTCTTGGCCTGGCCGGGCAGATGCTTCTCCAGCTCCTCCGGCGTCCAGGAGCAGTTTAACAGGAAGGTTCCGCCCTTCTTGATATCCTGCACCATATTGTACTTGCGCACATAGGCCGGGCAGTGGCAGGCCACGAAATTGGCCTTGGAAATCAGGTAAGTGGACTTGATCTTATCCTTGCCAAAGCGCAGATGGGAGATCGTCACACCGCCGGATTTCTTGGAGTCGTAGTCAAAGTATGCCTGTGCATACATGTCGGTATTATCGCCGATGATCTTGATGGAGTTCTTGTTGGCGCCGACGGTGCCGTCCGCACCCAGACCCCAGAACTTACAGCTGATGATCGATTCGGGCGTGGTGTTCGGATCCTCGCCGATCTCCAGGCTTAAGTTGGTCACATCATCCACGATACCCACCGTGAACACCTTCTTCTCGGTATTATTGAATACGGAGATGATCTGACCGGGAGTGGTGTTCTTTGAGGCCAGTCCGTAGCGGCCGGCGAAGACGGGAACACTGTCAAACTTGCTTCCCTTCAGGGCTGCCACCACATCCAGATACAGAGGCTCGCCCTGCGCGCCGGGCTCCTTGGTGCGGTCCATGACCGAAATCTGCTTTACGGTCTCCGGAATCACGTCAATCAGATGCTTCGCGCTGAAAGGACGGTACAGACGTACCTTAATCAGGCCCACCTTGTCGCCTCTGGCCATCATATAATCAATGGTCTCGTCGATGGTCTCGCATACGGAACCCATGGCGATGATCACATGCTCGGCATCGGAAGCGCCGTAGTAGTTAAACAGCTTGTAATCGGTGCCGATCTTTGCATTCACCTTGTTCATGTACTCTTCCACGATGCCGGGCATGGCCTCATAGTAGGAGTTGCAGGCCTCTCTGGCCTGGAAGAAAATATCCGCGTTCTGAGCGGAGCCGTCCTGACGGGGATGATTGGGATTCAGAGCACCGGCGCGGTAAGCGTCGACGGCGTCCATATCCAGCATATCCTTTAAATCCTCATAATCCCAGGTCTCCACCTTCTGGATCTCATGGGAAGTCCTGAATCCGTCAAAGAAATTAATGAAAGGCAATCTGCCCTTGATGGCTGCGCAGTGAGCGACAGGCGTCAGGTCCATGACCTCCTGCACGCTGGACTCGCACAGCATGGCCGCGCCGGTCTGACGGCAGGCATAGACATCGGAATGGTCGCCGAAGATCGACAGCGCATGGCTGGCAATCGTGCGGGCCGATACATTGAACACGCCCGGCAGCTGCTCGCCGGCGATCTTGTATAAATTGGGAATCATCAGTAACAGACCCTGTGACGCCGTGAAGGTGGTGGTCAGGGCGCCGGCTGCCAGAGAGCCGTGCACCGCGCCGGCTGCGCCGGCTTCCGACTGCATCTCCGTGACCTGTACGGTCTGTCCGAAGACATTTTCCCGTCCCTGTGTGGCCCACTCGTCGGTGGCCTCGGCCATTACGGACGAAGGGGTGATGGGGTAGATGGCCGCTACATCGGAATACGCATAGGATACATGCGCGGCAGCGTGGTTGCCATCCATGGATTTCATTTTTCTGCCCATAAAGTTTGTTCCTCCTATGGTAATTTGGGTTAATACCGCTATTTCTCATTATACATGCATTGCCGTACAGTTGTCAAATGCGTATTTCAAAAAGTTCACGGTTTCAGCCCACCTTCAGAGTCTTCCATCGCCCGCCGTGATACCTGGCCAGCACCAGCACCGAGCGGACCGCCTGATCGCAGGCCAGAGCAATCCAGGCCCCATACAGTCCATAGCCCAGATGAACCAGAAGAATCGCCAGAGACGGCCTCAGCAAAAGGACCGTGACAAAGGTGATGACCGCCGTGGCGCGGGTATCGCCGGCTCCCCTGAGCGCGCCGGCAATGATAAACTGCGACGTCTGCAACGGCTGTAAAAATGCCATGAACAGCATGATCCGGGCCCCGGCCGCCACAATCTCCGCATCCTTATTATAGAGCGCCACGATCGCCCCGCCGAAGAAGATAAAGACCGCAGAGATGATAACGGCCGAAAACATACCGATGCGTCTGACCCGGCTGCAATAGGCATGAGCCATGTCGCTGCGCCTCTTTCCCAGAGACTGTCCCATCAACGTGGTGGACGAGACGGCGAAGGCCTGGCCTGTCATAAAGGAAAGCGCCTGTATATTCATACAGATCTGATGCGTGGCATAGGCCGTCGTACCCAGACTGGCCACAGTCTTAGTGAAAATAATCATCCCGGCCCGCATCAGAAGCTGCTCGATCATAGCCGGAATCCCGATATTCAAAAGGTCCCTCAGCGTGTGCCGGTCCGGCAGAAAGCCCAATCTCCATTCCAGCTTTAAAAAGCCGTTTCCACGCAGAATGATCCCCAGAGCGATGAAAAACGCAACCAGCTGCCCCAGCACCGTGGCCAGAGAAGCGCCTGCCACTCCCCATTCCGGGAAGCCCAGGTTGCCATATATGAGCAGCCAGTTAAAGGCCACATTGACCAGGTTGGCAATCATGTTATACATCATGCTGGAGCGGGAATCCCCCACTCCCCGCAGTGAAGCCGTGATGGTACTGGTCAGCGCCATGGTCAGAAAGCCTGCCATCTGAATTTGCAGATACTGGGTGGCCCATATGGTAACCGCTTCCTCCGTCGATCCCATAAACACCACCATGGGCCGGGCAAAGATAACCCCCAGAGCAGAGAGGAGTATCGTGGTCGTGAACGTAAACATCAGCCCCTGCCTCACCACCAGATTGGCCTTTTCCCGATTGCCCAGGCCCTTATAGCGGGCCACCAGAGCCGTCACTCCGGTATTCATGGCCACAAAAGCCGCCATCAGCAAAAACTTGGGCTGGGTCGTCAGTCCCACCGCCGTCAGCGCCTGTGCTCCCAGCTGCGGATTGGCCTCTCCCCCGATGGATCCTACCATCATCAAATCCACCATGGAGGCCAGCTGTGTCAGGATCAGCTCCACAAAACTGGGCCATGCGATCCGCACAATATCTCTGTACAGATCTCCGGCCCTCACATTGGCAGGAAGCGTCTTCGACACCTTCCCGCCCTGCTCCTCGCCTTCCGTCCCGCTTGGCAAATCATCCAGTACCGTATGAAGTCTTTTATTGGTTTTATCTGATTTATCTGTCATTATCCTCTGCCGGCTCTGTGCCGGTTCCGCCTTTCTATCGCAAAATTCCCGCCTGCCTCCCTAAACCATGTCTCCCTGTCTCTCATATCACTTTCACCCTGGTATCCGGAGCCATCCTCTTAAAAATCTCCGCCGCATTGATTTTCGCCGGGCTTGTGGCAAAACCTCTGTCACAAAAGACAGCCCGGCGCGGCCGGCGCTTGGCTATGGCACGGATCACCGAATCCGGGATATCTTCATCAAAGCACCCTATCAGGTCGCCGTCGCCGCAGACACAGGTATGCACCCGGCAGCCCTCCAGCTCTTCTGAGGCGCAGGGCAGAGAAAGGGGCAGCCCCCACTCCAGCAGGCAGCCGAACAAAAGATCCAGATCCGTGCGCCCGGGTTTGATATTGGATTCCAGAAATGCCAGCATATCCTGACGGTACTCCCCGGCCGGACAGAAGACATCGTTTCTGTTGCTCTCGTCCAGCCGGAAAACGCGAAATCCCAGATCCGGATCCGCCCCGGGATTCTCCTTCTGAAGGAATGCTCCGATCCGCCTGATCCGCTCCTTTCCGATTTCACAGATATTTATAAAACCGGCCTTATATGCCTCGCTGTCCTCCCGTATACTCTCGGGGATCTGAACCATGATATATTTTCTGTGCCCTCCGTCTTCCCTGTTCGTCTCCATAACCGCCTGCGCCGTCGTGGCCGAACCGGAAAAGAAATCCAGGATGATATCGTCCTCTCTCGTTGCAACGCTCACCAGATATTTCATCAGGCTCACCGGCTTCGGATTGTCAAAATGCACCTGGGGCATCAGCTTTTTCAGAAAAACCGTGGTGCTCTGGGCGTCAAAGACTCCCCAGTTGCTCCGGATGGCCTTATTTTCATTGGTCATCTCATAGAGGAATTCCTTTTGCTTGGGCAGAGTGTCCTTCCACAGGATCCTTCCCTCCCGGATCATCCGCTCCAGCGACTCTCTCGAAAAGGCCCATGTGTTCGTATACTGCCTTCCGGTATCCGGATCCGTGATGGTAAAGGCTTCGTCCACCGGCTTCGTCGTGCTCTTGATATTCGACTCTCTCCACGGCCCTCTGGGATCGCCGTCCGGATTCTTAAATCCGTCCGCTTTCTCATCCCTCTTCTCGCCGGTGAACCGGAAGTCTCTGCTCTTTGCGTACACCACGATGTATTCGTGGATATTCACCATCATGCTTTTGGGAGGCACGCCCTTGGCCGAGGTCTTCTTATTCCAGACCACCGAATCAATATAATTTTCCTTCCCGAATATCTCGTCCATCATACACACAAGGCCGGCGTGCTCATGTTCGTCGATGCTCACAAAGATCGCCCCGTCCTCTGTCAGCAGATTCCTGGCCAGAAGCAGCCGGGAATACATCATGGAGCACCAGTCGGAATGAAATCTCCCGTTGCTGTCCGTGTTCTTAAACAGACGGTTGCCCTCCTCGTCACAGACGCCCAGGGCCTCATCGTATTCCTGTGCTGTCCGGGTGAAATCATCGCGGAATATGAAATCGTTTCCGGTATTATAGGGCGGATCAATATAAATCACCCGGATCTTGTTCATGTAGCTCTGCAAGAGCAGCTTCAGCACCTCCAGATTATCTCCCTCGATATAGAGATTCTTTGTGGTCTCCCAGCCGACGCTTTCCTGCGGACAGGGCCGAAGGGTCCTGTCCGTGGGCCGGTTGGCCTCCGCTATGGCGGCCTTCTTGCCGACCCAGGTGAATTCATAGGCTTCCCCGCCCTCGATGATCTCCCCGGAAAGCATCTGGCGAAGCTGGTCAAAATTTACGGCCCTCTTACAGACTAAAGCCCCCGGCCTGCTGTGCTCCTCATCCAGGGTTTCAGTCACACAGTTGGGAAACAACGCGGCGATCTTATCCACATTGCGCCCGGTCATATCCATGGATCCTCTTTTCATCCTTTCCATATCAGGAGTTCTCCCCCTGCCAAACGGCTGTGTTTTTTGTCACTTCGTGTCACATTCACTTCTCATTCTAGCATTTTCAGAGGAAAACCACAACCGCTTTTACCGTTCTTCCACCGCGGTTATCACGGTCTCTGACTCAAAAGGATACCTCTCATGCTCCTCTCCCGTCAGCTCCGCCTCTCCGCTCTGGGCATCGAAGGGATCCGAGCGTAACCTCCTCATCACCGGATCGAAATCCGTCTGGAAGCGGTTGCAGGACGGCATCCGGTAGGGATCCAGATTGCCGAAATAAAAGCGGCGGCGGGACTCGTCCCCGGCCCGGTGAGCGCCTCCGCCGAAGGAGCAGTCCGCATAGAGCCAGCCGTACTCTTCCACATAAAAACGGGCCCAGTCATGATTGCCCACTCTTCCCGGATTGGCGTACAGCCCGGACTGCCATCTGGCGGGAATCCCGGCACACCGGCACATGGCGATAAAGAGAATCGACTGCGCGCCGCAGTCCCCTTTCCCGCCGGCCGCCACATACTCTGAGATCACCGGAAGCGTCACATAGCTGCGCATAAAGGAATACCGGATCTTCTTCGTCACATAGTCATAGATGCGGCGGGCTTTCTCCAGGGGCCTTGTCTCCTCCCCCACCACCTCATTTGTCAGGGACCGGATCATCGGGGAAAATACGATATGAGGCGGCTGCTCCGCCAGATCGTCCCGGGTCACCGCGTCAAAGCAGGCGTAGCGGGACTGCCGAAAGGCAGGTTTCCCATCCTCTCCCCACAGATCCACATATCCGGCTTCGATATCATACTCATACTCCACCAAAAACTCCAGCCCCGGCTGCCATGAGACCTCCCAGCAGATCGTGCGCTGGGGAGCGCTCTCCGGCGCCGTATGTACGAAATACAGGCATTCCCGGGGCAGCGTCCCCGTCCCGTCATCCAGGATACGCACCGCTTTCACCTGAGCCCCCACGGCCGGTATCGGCAGCCAGACACGCACCGTCTCCCCCGGCCGGCACGCCGCTTCCCTCGCAAACCACAGCCTGGCCCGCAGACGGATGGTCAGATCCATGCCACCCTCCGTACGCATGTTCTCTATCGCCTCACTGAGGAAGCCCTTCTCCCGGCTCTCCTCCTGCTCTTTTCTTCTTCTGGCAGCGTAATCCGGTCTGGTCTTAAAGAGATTCTCCAGAAGGTTATCTCGAAAGTGCGGTTCGCCGCCGATGTAGATCCAGTCGGCACAGTCTTCATCCATCAGCTTCTTCAGCTCCTCCGGTCGAAAGCCCTCCACCGCCTCCTCCAGCTTTTTGCAGGCATCCTCCCGGTCAAGCGGATAATTTCCCGGCAGTCTTTTTATGATTTTTTTCTCCAGCAAAAGCCGCTTTCGCATCCCGTCCGAAAGCCCGCCGCTTAAGCGGCGGTCCATCGCCTGCTCCATGGCCGCAAAATCTCCGTGCCACTTGTGCTTCATCACATCCTCGGGTAACGGCAACGACAGCCATGTGATCCAGTCGTTTTCATTTTCGTTTCTGTTCATTCTCTATCCTCCGGTTCTCTGAATTCTTCCGCCGCCCATGACACATTGCACGGCAGGGAAACGGTGATCTTTCCATCCTGTTGTTTTCATTCTATCATAAGCGGCCGGCTTTTAACAGATACCTGCGGCATTATTTTGCGGTTCGCTTTCTGCGCTTTTTTACCGGCGCAATTCTCTCAGAGGGAGGCACAGGATAAAAGACGGGTGAAAGGCCCCAGGCCCTTCACCCGTCTTTTATCTCTTTTTAGTATCCTGTTTACACCCGGTCAATCCACACAGGACTGCACCATGCCATATGCTCATCCGGCTGAGTGACGCGGACATAGTAATAATCGCTCTCACCGCATCCTGTCTCCTCCAGCTTCACATCCAGACGGGGGCTTGCGGGCTCCCAGGTCTTTATGACCTCATTATTGCGCAGGAGGTCGACCTTCACATCTTTCGTTCCAAAGACACTGATCTCCATGGTTACGGCCGCATCCTTAGCCACGGTCAGCTCGCTGCCCATCATATGACCGTTGACCTTAAAGGATACCAGGATTCTGGCCCCGGTGGTCCCGTAGGTATGGCGGTCATACATGCTGTCCCAGATTCCTTCCCGGTCATGGGTCGGCGTATAGACGGCCACGATGCCGCCCTCCACACCGTGCTCCATCTGATGGGAGTCGCTGCCTGCGGTAAAGCCCATGCGATAGCCTCTGGCCAGGGCAGCCTGAACGCTGTGCCCTTTCATCTTCTTGATGTTTTTCGTGTACTTGCTGACGCTGTCGTCATCCTCATAGGGGGCATGGCGGGACATGATCTCGGCCAGACGTTCCACCTGATCGTCGTGGAAGGACCAGTCCGTCGCTGCGCTGACCATCCCCCAGTCTGCCGCCGGGTGATGAGGAATGCATATGCCCCGGTAGCTCTTATTGTCTTTCAGGCTGGCATACAGATCCGTAGGAGTGATGCCGCTGGCATCGCCGGAGCGGAAGATATCTCCCCTGTCGTCCCGGTAATAAATGTTTTTATGTCCAAAATCATACTGATACTCATTGGGCGTCCACTCGAAGGACAGAAGGCATGTCAGCTCGCCGTCCGTATTCATCAGCCTGGCTGTGGTGCGCATCAGCTCCCACTCGGACTGGGAGATCCAGTCGGGATAACAGTCATGGTCCGTCAGGCAGGAGAACTGCAAATCTGCCTTATCGCGGCTGCGGCGGTAATACTGATCGATCATGCCCATACCGTCGGAGATGCCGCTCTGTCCGTGGATATCGCCAAAGAGCAGCTTGCAGGAATATCCGTTCTGCTCCAGCCACTCCTTCACCTCTGCGCCAGAGCGACGGTCCAGATGCTTTTCGGCGGGAATCGGTCTCGTGAAAACCACGATCTGGGTCTCCCGGCTGCCGTCGGCACGCCTGTCGATATCCTCCGGAGTGAAATGGGTCAGAACGATGCAGGCATTGCGGTCATAGTGGCCGTTGCGGTTGGCAAACTGCCATGCCAGCAGTATATCCTCCCCCTCTCCCAGGAGAATGGAGGGATGGACGGCACAATGGATATCCTCATAGGACACCTGCGCCGGCTCGCTCCAGGCTTCCCCTGCTCTGCGGTAGCGGACCAGCACCGCGTCTTTGCTCCAGGTATAGGTCAGCACCTGGAAACCGTCCGGACGGCCGGCGGCATGGAGATCCATATACCAGCCTTCATTGGAGAGAATGGTGACAGGAGCTGCCGCCGCAATCTGCCCGTCCTTCTCACAGATATCATCGCTTAAGACGGCAAAGGTGGCCTGATAACCGAAGCTGTACCAGCACACGGTCGCTCCCTCTTTGGAGGGGATGATGCGGCTGCTGCATGTCCACTCCGCCGTGTGATCCAGCTGTACCTCATCGCTCCAGCCCTTTTCGGTGCGGACCCGGGCCAGCGTGTGGTAGGCGCCGTCCTTATAGGCGTCATAGGCGACATACAGGTTTCCGTCGCCGCCCTCACAGCCATTGGCCCGGTAAACCTCAGGCGATACCGATATCTGTCCGGCCTCCGTGACGCCTTCCTCTGTGAGACGGCACAGCATGGCTGCCGCCGCATTATGGCCCTGTCTCGTCCAGATCAGATACAGCTCATGGTTCCAGATGCAGAAATTCGGATACAGGACGCTCTCGCCCCGGTCCGCTTCCATGGTTTCGCTCCACACGCCCTTTTTTACATAGCGAACGCATATCTTCCAGCCGCCGTTTTCCGTCTCGCTCCAGGCATACCAGACAGCCCCCTGATACGCGATGCTCACGGGATAGAGCACTTCGCCGCTTCCCGATATGGTTTCCACCCGAGTAAGCCCTTCTTCTTCCATGACGCCTGCCTCCAGCGTATCATGGCGTCCGGCAAATTTCTGGTAGTGAACCCACAGGTCGCCGCCCTCTAAGGCAGCTCCGGGAAACTGAGCGCTGCAAGCCCCGATATCCGTCACGGCGCGCCCCTCAGGGGCAAGCGGTAATGCATTGAATTTCATATTGACCTCCTTTAATCTGTTTCATGTTTTCCAACGCCTTCCGGCGGCTTGATATGACGCACGCCAAAGGCAAGTACAAACAATGTGGCGACATAAGGCAGCATCTGTATGAGCTGAGGCGGTATCCCCTGCCCTTGCAGATAGATCTGCACGGCGTCACAGAAGCCGAAGAGCAGAGCGCAGGGTACGATGTACACCGGATTATAACGGCCCAGAATGGCGATGGCCACCGCGATATAGCCGCGGCCCGCCGTCATACCGCGCACAAACATATTTAACTGATCCAAAGACAGAAACGCTCCGCCATAACCGGCCAGTGCGCCGCAGATCAGCACGCCGGAATACTTTAACCCATGTACCCGCAGCCCTTTGGCATTGGCTGCCTTGGGATTCTCTCCCACCATCCGCAGACGCAGACCATAGCAAGTCTTAAAAAGCACGACCCAGCCCACAGCCACCATCAGGATCATCACAATAAAATTGACGGACTGTACGTTCACGATGGGAATCGGCCCTCCCAGCTGCGTATCAATGGAAGCCACCATCTCCGAGGTGCCCTTATTGCCCCAGATCACCTGCATCAAAAGCGTCGTCACGGCTGTAGCCAGCAGATTCAGGCCCACGCCGCTGATCACCTGGTTTACCCGGTAGCGGATACAGAGGATTCCGTGAAACAGGGCAATGAGCATTCCACCCAATATGGCGCATATCAGGCCCACAAACGCACTGTTTGAATAGTAGGATCCCACCACGCCGCAGAAAGCTCCGCTCATTAACATGCTCTCCAGTCCCAGAGCCATCACACCGCCCCGCACGGAGAAAGCGCCACCCACCGCCGCAAAAATCAGGGGTGTGGCCATATATATGGTAGAGCTGAGGATCGGAATCAGATACGTAAACACCACACTCATTGTACCGCACCTCCCTTTGCACCGCGGGCCGGCTTAAGCCGCGAAAGATGACCGCCCAGATTGCGGATCAGCAACGGAGCCGACACAAAGACCACCACCATGGCCTGAATCACATCCACAAACTCAATCGGAATATTCGTCGTCCGGTTGAGCTCCATCACACCGGCCCGCAGCACGCCGAAGATGACGCCGGCCAGAATCGTTCCGACGGGATTTTCCGCCGCCAGCGCTGAGACGGCAATGCCGTTAAACCCATACCCCGGCGAAAATTCGTTGATCAGACGCCGGTCCACTCCCAGCACCTGGTTGACGCCGGCCAGACCTGCGATGGCGCCGGATACGCACATGGCGATGACTAAAGACCGGCCCACACGAATACCTGCCGTCTCCGACGCGTCTTTATTCATACCCACACAGCGGATCTCATAACCGGTCACCGTTTTCTTCATAAACCACGCCACAAAGATGCAGGCCGCCACTGCCAGAAAGACGGCATATGTCACCTGATATTTGCTGAAGATACGCGGCATCCATGCGCTCTCAGCCACCCGGGCTGTCTGCGCGATATTGCTTCCCTCCGCTAAAAGAGGACCGTTTAACAGATAGCCTACGATATAGGTGGCGATGGAATTGAGCATAAATCCTGCCACCACCTCATTGGAACCGAATTTCACCTTCAAAAAGCCGATAATGGCCGCATAAGCGCCTCCGAAGGCCATCCCTCCCAGTATCGCCAGCATAAGATGTACAGGCCCCGGCAGACCCATGGCCGGCAGAGCGATCAGCACGGCGCCCAGCGCTCCCATGTACATCTGCCCTTCCACGCCCAGATTAATCAGCGAGGCTTTCTTGGCAAAGGTAAACGCCAGACCTGTAAAGATCAGAGGCGTAGCCTGGGTCAGCGTCTGGGTAATCCCTCTGAGGCTTCCAAAGGAACCGGTGAAGATCGCGCCGTATGCCTGAATCGGATTATAGCCGCAGGCCGCCATGATGACTGCGCTGACCAAAAGCGATAAAAGCAGCGCCACTGCCGAGCGAAAAAGGCTGTCCAGACCGGCTCTTCCCACGGTAAGCTTCTCTTTTATTTTCATAAAGCCTTCTCCTCCCCTTCCTTACCGCCGGTCATCAGAAGTCCCAGCTCCATCTCATCCAGCACATCGTGGTCGGTCTGCGACACAATACGACCGTCATAGATCACGGCGATACGGTCGCTGAGTCTTCGCACCTCGTCCAGGTCCGCGGAGATCAGAAGGATCGCCTTTCCCTCGTCCCGCAGATCCAAAAGCTTATTATGTATAAATTCCTGCGCCCCCACGTCCACTCCCCGGGTGGGCTGGGCCACGATGAGCACATCCGGATTTTCGCTGAACACTCTGGCGATAATCACTTTCTGCTGATTACCGCCGGACAGAGAGGAACAGGGCGACTGAACGCTCTCTGCCTTAATCAGATATTCCGTCTGCTTCCCGACGGCAAAGCTGTGAATCGCTTCGGTCTTCTGTATCCCCTTTCTGGAAAAAGCATCCGTGCGGTGGTATCCCAGGATAATGTTTTCTTCGATGGTCATCGGAACCACCAGGCCCCGGGAAAGACGGTCCTCCGGAATATGCCCTACCCCGGCACGCAGGAAATCGGCCGGAGCTCCGGACAGAAGCGCCCCATCCTTATACAATTCCATGGAATCCGGCTGGCACAGGCCCGTAAGCACTTCGATCAGTTCCGTCTGGCCATTGCCCTCGATTCCGGCGATTCCCAGGATCTGTCCCCGACGAAGCTCAAGATTGATATCCTTCAAAACCGGTATATTCTTTTTGGTCAGATTCAGATGACGGATGTCATACGCCACCTCCCCGGCCTCTTCTGCCCGGCGGGTAAAGGTCAGATCCACACGGCGTCCCACCATCATCAGCGCCAGATCGTTGATGCTGCATCCCTTTGCTTCCAGTCCGGTATCAATCATCTTACCGGAGCGAAGCACCGAGACCCGATCCGCCACGGCAGCCGTTTCCTTGAGCTTATGCGTGATGATAATAATGCTCTTGCCGGAAGCTTTTAACTCACGCAAAATCACAAACAGCTCCTCCACCTCCTGGGGCGTCAGCACTGCCGTGGGCTCATCCAGAATCAGAACGCTGGCGCCCTTATACAGAGCTTTCAGAATCTCCACCCGCTGCTGTTCGCCCACCGAGAGGTTCTGCACTCTGGTATCTGCCCGCAGGCCAAAGCCGTAGCGGTCGATCATCTCCTGAACGCTCCGGTTGGCCGCGCCGTAATCCACAAAGGGCCCTTTCCTCGGCTCGCTGCCCACGATTACATTCTCCGTGACAGTCATCACAGGAGTCAGCATAAAATGCTGATGAACCATGCCGATTCCCAGAGAAATCGCCTGGGAAGGCTTCTTTATCTGCACTGCTTTTCCATGAATGCGGATCTCTCCCTCTTCCGGCTTTAAAATGCCGTAGAGCACATTCATCAGGGTAGACTTGCCGGCTCCGTTCTCGCCAAGCAAAGAGTGGATTTCTCCCTCTTCTACCGTAAAATTCACCTGTGAGAGGGCTTCAAAGCTGCCAAAGCGTTTTGTGATACCCCGCATTTCCACTGCGTTCATCCACGCGATTCCCCTTTCCTCTGTCTGGCCGTACGGCCATCATGATACCTTCCCCTTTTACCGTTTCCGCCCCCGAAAATTCGGAGGCGGAAACAAAAGATGAAGAAAATAAGTTATTTGGCATATTGATTTTCAGCCACCCATGCATCGATCTCGTCCATGCTCTCCGGCGGCACCAGCTCGCCGTCAATCATCATCTGTGTGATCTCGTCCACGGCCTTCTGGATATCATCCGGCAGCTTCACATTGGAATCCGTGGCGTCATACCCCACGGCGCCCTCTTTCATACCGGAGACGTGCATACCGGCGGACCAGGTGCCCTCCACCATAGCCTTGATCTCATTATAGACCATCTTATCCACGGTACGGGCCGAGGTGCCCACGATGTTATCGGGCTGAATGTAATTGACATTGGCTCCCACGCCGAAGCTGTAGGCGCCTGCTTCGTTGGAAGCATTATAAATTCCCATTCCGGAAGCTCCGGCGATCGCCTGAATAAAATCCGCTCCCTGGTTGTACATGCTCAGCGCCATCTCCTTGCCGGTGCCGGGATCGTTGAAGTTATCCACATTGCCCTCCAGCACGGTGACATCCGGATTCACGAACTTTGCTCCTGCGATATAACCCACGATACCCCGGCGCAGAGAGGGATTCTCCTGGCCCAGAATAACGCCGATGACATTCTCCTCGTTGGCAAACTCCATATCGCTCTTCGTGCCAAGACCGGCCACGACGCCGGCCATGAAGGTCTGCTCCTGCCACTTGGTGCTCACGGAACTCACATTGGGAAGCTCCAGGAAGGAATCAATATGGGAAAACTTCTGATCCGGAAAATCCTCGGATACTTCGGTAAGGCTGTCCGACATATCCGTACCCAGACCGATAATCAGGTCATACTCCTCCGCCTCGCACATGCTGCGCAGGTTCGGCGTGTAATCGCTGATGGAGGAAGGCTCCACGTAGTCAAACACGATTCCCAGATCGGCCTGAGCCTGGGTGATGCCCTCATATGCCATGTCGTTAAAGTTCTTATCGCCCAGGCCGCCGGTGCCTAACACCAGACCGATCTTCAGCGTCTTCCCCGGATCCTGAGAGGAGTCAGAGGGTTTTTCATTCTGGGAACAGGCGGCCAGCGACAGAATCATACCGGCAGCCAGCAGCATTGCAAGCAGTTTCTTCATATGGATTCTCCTTTTTCCTTTTTGTATTTGAAAACCGGACGGACATTCCCGCGATTTTCTTATTATTATTGTAAATAAAAATGTCCGGCCAGCCAATGGAATGCTTTGACTGATTCGGACATTTTTTTGACTTAATCGACATTCTTCACAAAAAGCACTGTCACAAATCTGACTTTCTGTGTCACTTTTCCCGCTCTCGTTCTTTTTCCGGCGTCACTCCTTTATAGCGCTTGTACATGCGGGAGAAGTATCCGGGAGAAGCGTATCCCACCCGGTCCGCCACCTCGGAGATCCGCAGATCGGTCTGCCGCAAAAGTTCCTGGGCCCGGTCAAGCCGGTAAATCGTCAGGTAGGCATTGAAATTCTCTCCCACCTCCTCCTTAAACTGACGGGAAAAGTATTCCGGCGACCAGAATACATACTGCGCCACCTCAGCCATGGAGATCTGCTCCGCATAATGGCCATGCACATATTCCAGGGCCGCGCACACAGGAGGAGAGCAGCGCCCGGTGTAACGGCTTTTCATAGCCTCCAGCAGCGCGTCGCAGCGCCTGGCACACTCCCAAAGCGTATTCTGCGCTTCCATCGCCTGCGGAGAAGACTCTGACTGCTCAAAATACCGCTCCTCCACCGACAGCACCATCCTCCGGCAGTAATCCGCCGCCCATATCACATCACCGGCCGCAGGACTGGCAATGGCGGCAAAACACTGAGCAACCGCCTCCTGAGCCTGCCCGAAGCGCCGCGCCGCGATCCGGTCCAGCACTTCCTTTTTCTGATTCTGAAAATACTCCCGTTCCAGCGCAGGCCTGCTCTCCAGACTGGAATAATATACCGCATCGGGGCTGCCTTCCTCCGAAAAAAAGGTCGCGGCCTGCGCGCATCCCGCCTGTTTTAACGCACTGGGAAACGCTCCCCGCTTCTCCATTCTCTGAGATAAGCCTATGCCTCCCCGATAGCGGAGCTGCTCCGCCGCCTTTTGCTCCCACCGCTCCAGTCCATCGCCTGTCTGGAGGATCAGATAGTCAAATCCTCTCTCACAGGCCACAGCGGCATAACTCCCCTCCCCCATCTGACTCTGCCAGGATTCGGCCAGGCGGGCAATCTTGGTCCAGTCATCCTGACTCTTTCCGGCCGGAAAACACAAAACCGTATAGGGCAGATCCTCTGCCATCCCCTGCCGCTCCCAGAAACGATCTGCAAAATCCGGTTCGTTCTGCGTCCGGTAATAATTGTACAGGTCGATACAGCCGCTGCGAAAAGTATCCTCGGTCTTATTTCTGCGCTTTCTCTCTTTCTCCTCCGCCACCTGTGAAAGCAGCGTTTCAATGTTCGCGGCCCTGAGCTCCGATTTTAAAAAGTATTCCCGCGCCCCTATGGACAGCGCCTGCTTGGCGTAGGTAAATTCTGCATAATTGGACAAAATGGCAAACACGGTAAAGGGAAGTATCTCGCGGACACGCCGCATCAGCTCCAGCCCGTCTATACCCGGCATACGAATATCGGTAAAAACCAGATCCGGTTTCTCCGTAAGAATCAGGCCAAGCGCCTCATCTCCGTTGGAAGCGCAGACCACCTGATGCTCCTTCGAGGCCCGGCGAATGCAGTAGAGCAGCCATTCACAGATCGGCGTCTCATCATCCACCACAACGATATTCAGCTCCATCCGCTCTCTCCTTTCTCCGCGCAGCCGCAGGGCAGCAAAAACGTGATTTTCGTTCCCGCTCCCACCGTGCTGTCGATACGCAGCCCGTATTTTCTGCCATAATTCAGCTGAATGCGCTCATGGACATTTTGCAGTCCCACACGGTTCAGAGAACTTCCCTTTTCCAGCGCCAGAGCCTGCTGCCTGCTGTCCATGCCCACTCCGTCATCTTCCACCGTCAGTTCCAGATCTGTCCCTGCCCTCCTGCTTCTGATACAAATATGAGTAAAGCTGTGGCCTACGGTATGAAAAATCGCATTTTCCACCACCGGCTGTAAGATCAGGGTGGGAACCATCGCCCTTTTTGTCTCCGGCGCGATCTCGTAAGTCACCTCAAAGCTGTAGGGATACCGGTATTGCTGTATCGCCACATAGCTTTGCAGCGTATCGATCTCTTCTTCCAGAGAAATGAACTCGTCGGAACGCGACAGAGTTTTTCGCAGCAGCTTGGAAAAGTAGAATACCATCTCTCCCGCACGCTTATCCTGCCCCATCTCCAGCATGAAACGGATCGAGGTGAGCGTGTTATGGATAAAATGCGAATTGATCTGGGCATGGAGAAAATCCATCTCCGCCACACGCTTCTGATGCTCGCTCTGTCTGGCCTGCCAGATCAGACGGTCAATCTCCTCCACCATGGCGTTAAAGGCTCTTTCCATACTGCCAAACTCGTCCTCACGCCCTTCGGCGATCCGCACGCTCAGATCTCCCTCCACCACCTTCTCCATCTTGCCGCGGATCTCCATCACCCGGGACAGAATCTGCCTGGACAGCGCCATGATCGCACCGGCAAACAGAAGCGTAGCCGCCAAAACAGAAAGTACCACTGCGTTCTTCAGCTTTGTCAGGGCGCCGAACGCCGTCTCCTGGGGAATCTGCTCCGCCAGATACCAGTCGCTGCCGGGAATCCGCTCATACAGAAACAGCTGGCCGCTCTCACCCTGCGCTTCGGGCCGCCTCCAGTTCTCCTCCTGGTCCTGCCAGTAATCCGAACCGATCAGCTGTTTATTCTTATTAGAGAGGATCACTCCGTCCGAAGTCACCATGCTGATCCGGGTATCATTTTCAGCGAAGTCTCTGTACTGCTCATAGAGCAGAAGCTCCGATACCTCCAGTATCACATATCCCAGCTCTTCGCCGGTGAGCAGGTCATGCATGGCATAGATCACATGAAACGAATAGGTCATGATCGGCGCTCCCCCCTCGTTTCGCTGCGTGGGCAGCAGCATTCGATCCGTCTCGCCCTCCAGAAGCGGCCTCAGACGTTCGTCGGCCTGCAGCTGCTCCCAGGAAACCAGATTCGTGTTATAGCTGCCTGCCACCAGGCCATTCTTCCCCAGAATGTACACCTCCAGCCGTGAGCGTCCGCCAAACCCTGTCAGCAGGGATTCCACGATCGTATGAACCTCCTTCGCCGAAGCCTCGTCGGTGTGATCCACATACTGTAAGAGCCGGCTGTTCACCGACACCTTCTCCCCGAAATCCAGCACATTCTCCAAAGACTCACCGGCCGCCTCCGCCAGCTGCGCCAGGGATGCCTGATTCAGATGCCGGAACTCCTCGCCCACAGTCTGCCGGGCATAGGAATAAATCCCTGTCCCTGCCGCGCCCAGCAGGACCAGAAATACTATCAGAAGGATCATAAACAGACGGATGATAAAGGACCTGTGCCACCCCATGATTTCTCCCTTTCGTTTTTTCTATTATACCTGAAAGGACAAGGTCCGTCTACCCCGAAGGGATACAACGTCACGGCAAACGCAAGCTTTTACAATGCAAAATATATGATCCAATTCGGACACTATTGTTTGATGCCTGTATTCAGTCCTCTAAGAACTTTATACAGATATTTTGGATCATAACCGCATTTCTTCCTTTTGCTCGCTATTC
>JAAVZR010000036.1 GCA_022791755.1 Lachnospiraceae bacterium | reverse complement strand
TCAACCGGAATCACCTTTAAAAGTGGATGTACGTTAGCCCATCCCGCAATGGCGAGCAAAACATCATTGCTGTTCTCACACCGATTGAAGGCCTCCATGCTGTAAAAATCAAAATCCACAATATGTATTTGACTATGGTTCTGCCAGATGTCATCCCGAAGCCGATCTACATAGTTACTCCAATCCCGGCGCATTAACATCAGGTTCTCTCCATAAAGGTCTTTTATTTTGAGCTTATTCTTTACCGCAAGCCGGTGATGGATAGAGACCGCACAACAGAACGGCTCACGGGATAATGGAAGCCCTGCACAATGCCGCAGCTCCAGCATGGTCTCATCAAAAATCCCGGCAACCACGTCTATATTCTTACCGAGGTTAGCCAGAATTTCTCTGGCATTTTCCGGCGTGTTCTGAAAGGGAATAATCTGGAATTTCAAATCCGGGCAATGTTCCTGTATCTTTGGCCATAGCTGCATTAAGAGCTGAGCAGGTGTCATAGGCGAGCTTCCAATCCGAATGACGCTTCCCTTATCCTGCATGGCGTTTTTTGCCCTTGTAATGGAATCGCGGCAATATTGGATAATATATTTTGCATCCTGATATAATGATTTTCCGGCTTTCGTTAGAGTCAGTCCCCTATGCGTCCGTTCAAATAATTTTATACCCAATGAATCCTCTAAGAGATTAATCTGCTTAATCACTGCTGTTGGAGTAATATAGGCTTCTTCCGCTGCCTTATTAAAACTCCCGGCATCCGCCACACGGATAAATGTATCTAATTGTGGATTATACATGAAGCATTCCCTCCTTTTCCTTATTCGTCTCTGATCGGTATGTCAGGTGGCCTTGTTTATTGCGGACGAAGACAGAAATAACCAAACATTATAATTTCAAACAGTGATGTCAGGATCTGAGGGGGGCCGTTGATACCAGAGACGCAGGAGGTCTCAGCCAGGGGCCATAGGTATATCCTGTCCGGGCCTTTGCAGGACGCCGGTTCTTAGTGAGTGCAAGCGGCACGCGCAGCACGAACTTAGAACCGCTGCCTCCTGCACAGAGCGGGAGCGTGCCCGGACAGGATATACCTATGGCCCCTGGCGTCCCCTCCACGCCTCCCTTATCTACTCAGCTTCCGATATACCCCTCCCGCCATAGACATGAATAAAGGCGCACCCCAAATAACACATTTAAAAAGAGCCGATCCCCGGCTCTTTTATCGTATACCAGCATACGCTTTTACAGCTCACAGTTATTGACGGTCCTGGGAAAAGGCACCACATCACGGATATTCCCCATTCCGGTCAGATACATCACGCACCGCTCAAAGCCTAAGCCGAAGCCGGCATGTCTGGCGGAACCGAAGCGGCGCAGGTCCAGATAGAAACCGTAATCCTCCTCCCGGAGATTCAGCTCGCGCATGCGGCTGACCAGCTTATCATAATCGTCCTCGCGCTGGCTGCCGCCGATGATCTCGCCGATACCCGGAACCAGGCAGTCCATGGCGGCCACGGTCCTGCCGTCGTCATTCTGCTTCATATAGAAGGCTTTGATCTCCTTCGGGTAGTCGGTGACGAACACGGGGCGCTTGAAGATCTGCTCGGTGAGATAGCGCTCATGCTCCGTCTGTAGGTCGCAGCCCCAGGACACCTTATAGTCGAATTCATCGTTGTGCTTCTCCAGGAGGTCGATGGCCTCGGTGTAGGTCACATGGCCGAAATCGGAGTTCAGCACATGATTCAGCCGCTCCAGGAGTCCTTTGTCCACGAAGCTGTTAAAGAAAGCCATCTCCTCCGGCGCGTTCTCCAGCACATAACGGATAATGTATTTTAACATGCTCTCTGCCAGGATCATGTCGTCGGTCAGGTCGGCGAAAGCGATCTCCGGCTCGATCATCCAGAATTCCGCCGCATGGCGGGTGGTGTTGGAATTTTCGGCGCGGAAGGTGGGGCCGAAAGTATAGATCTTTTTAAAGGCCATGGCGTAGGTCTCGCCGTTTAGCTGGCCGCTGACGGTCAGGTTCGTGGGCTTGCCGAAGAAATCCTGGGAGAAATCCACGGCGCCCTGCGGGGTGCGGGGGATATCATTCAGATCCAGGGTGGTGACCTGGAACATTTCGCCGGCGCCCTCACAGTCGCTTCCGGTGATCAGAGGAGTATGCACATAGACAAAGCCCCTCTCCTGAAAGAACTGATGGATGGCAGCCGCGGCTAAGGAGCGCACACGGAACACGGCCTGGAAGGTATTGGTCCGGGGGCGCAGATGAGAGATGGTACGCAGATATTCAAAGCTGTGACGCTTCTTCTGGAGGGGATATTCCGGGGAGGATGTTCCCTCCACTTCGATGCTCTCAGCCTGGATCTCGAAGGGCTGTCTGGCTTCGGGAGTGGGGATCAGGGTTCCCTTTATGAGGACGGCGGTTCCCACGTTCAGTTTGCTTAAAATGGAAAAATTATTCATGGTGTCATGGTAGACGACCTGCAGCGTTTCAAAAAAAGTGCCGTCGCTGACCACCAGGAATCCAAAATTCTTGGATGCGCGGTTGGAGCGGACCCAGCCTCCCACCTCCACTGTCCGGTTCAGCCAGGTTTCCTTGTCACGGTAAATGTCTCGGATATCAATTAAATTCATAGTAGCTCCTTCTTGTTTCCATAAAATTTATGGAAATACAGCTGTATTTTTTCATATTTTGTGCATGGTCTGAGGACAACATGCATACCATAAGATTATAAACGATTTTTGGCGCGGGGACAAGTTGCTACGGGGATAAATATGCATAAAAAAAAAATAAAATCAAGCAAATTTTTATTCACTTATTCTAAAAAGTATGCTATACTAAAAACGAAGCCGTACAGGCTTATTCCGGGACCGGTTCGCTGCGGCCGGACGGAGACTAATCTTACAGCAAGGGGTGAATTGTGTGATTAAGAAAGAAATGATTGCCATGCTGTTGGCAGGCGGACAGGGAAGCCGCCTGGGAGTGCTGACAGCAAAGGTGGCGAAGCCAGCGGTGGCTTTTGGAGGTAAGTACAGGATTATCGACTTCCCCTTAAGCAACTGCATCAATTCAGGGATCGATACGGTAGGCGTACTGACGCAGTATCAGCCGCTGAAGCTGAATACCCATATCGGTATCGGCATTCCGTGGGATCTGGACAGGAACATAGGCGGCGTTACGGTGCTTCCTCCCTATGAGAAGAGCCGCAACAGCGAGTGGTACACCGGAACGGCCAACGCGATCTATCAGAATCTGGATTATATGGAGATGTACAATCCGGAGTATGTCCTGATCTTATCCGGCGACCACATCTATAAGATGGATTACGAGGTAATGCTTGACTACCATAAGGCCAACAATGCCGACGTTACCATCGCCGCGATGCCGGTTCCCATGGAGGAAGCTCATCGTTTTGGTATTCTGGTCACGGATGAGAAGAACCAGATCAGAGAGTTTGAGGAGAAGCCGGCGAATCCCAGCAGTAATCTGGCTTCGATGGGTATTTACATTTTTAACTGGAAGGTACTTAAGGAGGCGTTAATCACACTGTCAGAGGAGCCTGGCTGTGATTTCGGCAAGCATGTGATTCCCTACTGCCACGGCGGCGGCAAGCGTATCTTTGCTTACGAGTATAATGGTTACTGGAAGGATGTGGGGACATTGACATCCTACTGGGAGGCCAATATGGAGCTGATCGATATCATTCCGGTCTTTAACCTCTATGAGGAGTACTGGAAGATATACACGAAGAGCGATATCCTGCCGCCGCAGTACATTTCAGCGGATTCCACCATTGAGCGCAGCATCATTGGTGAAGGCACGAGCATCTACGGAAGCGTTCATAATTCTGTCATCGGCTCCGGCGTGACCATCGGCAAGGGAGCCGTAGTGCGCAATTCCATCATTATGCAGGGCGTGGTGATCGGGGAGAATGCGGTGATCGACAAGGCGATTATCGCGGATCAGTCTCAGATCGGCGGGGGTGTCAGACTGGGTGTGGGTGAGTTTGCCGCCAGTAAGCTGGACCCGAAGGTGTACAATGCAGATCTTGTGGTAGTGGGCGAGAAGACTTACATCCCGGACGGCGTGGCGATCGGTAAGAATACGGCTGTCTCCGGCATCACGGAGAAGGACGATTATCCGAACGGCGCACTGGCCAGCGGCGAATACGTGATAAAGGCAGGTGGCATACTGTGAGAGCGATAGGCATCATTTTAGCAGGCGGCAATAATAAGAAAATGGGGGAGCTTTCCCAGAAGAGAGCGATTTCGGCACTGCCCGTGGCCGGCAGCTACCGGGGTATTGATTTCGCTCTGAGTAATATGACCAATTCCCAGGTGAAGAAGGTAGCGGTGATCACGCAGTATAATTCCCTGTCTCTGAACGAACACCTGATATCCTCCAAGTGGTGGAATTTCGGACGTAAGCAGGGAGGACTGAGCGTCTTCACCCCCAGCATCACTCCCAGCAATACCAACTGGTACAGAGGTACGGCGGATTCCATATATCAGAATATCAAATTCCTTCGTGACAGCCATGAGCCCTATGTGGTGATCGCCAGCGGCGACGGTGTCTATAAAATGGATTACGGCGATGTGCTGGAGTATCATATTGCGAAGAAAGCGGATATCACGATGGTATGTAAGAAGATGCCGTCGGATGAAAACCTGTGCCGTTTCGGTCTCGTGAAGTTAGATGAGGATAACCGGGTGGTGGATATTGATGAGAAGCCCATGGTGGCCACTTCGGATATCGCTAATCTGGGTATCTATGTGCTGCGCCGCCGTCTGCTGATCGAGCTGTTGGAGCAGTGCGCGGAGGAGGAGCGCTTTGACTTCGTCCGTGATGTGCTGATGCGTTATAAGAATATGAAGAAAATCTACTCTTTTCTTCTGGAGACGTACTGGGGAGGCATCAACAGTATCGAGTCCTACTACAGGACCAATATGGATTTCCTGAATCCGGCGGTGAGAGACTACTTTTTCCATCAGTACCCCGATGTATATTCAAAGGTGGACGATAATCCTCCCGCGAAATACAATCCGGGCAGCCATGTGCGCAACAGCCTGATTTCCAGCGGCTGTATTATTAACGGCACCATCGAGAATTCCGTCCTGTTTAAGCAGGCGTATGTCGGCAACAACTGTGTGATCAAAAACTCCATTATTCTCAATGATGTATACATTGGCGACAATACCGTCATCGAAAACTGTATCGTGGAGAGCCATGATACGATCAAGGCAAATATGACTTATACCGGAAGTCCGGATAAGATCAGGGTGGTTGTGGAAAAAAATATCAGATATGAGTTTTAACGTATTGTAACGGCAGGCTGCGTCGCCGGAAGCAGCCGGCGACGCAGCCGCCGCAGAGAGTAACGGGGGTAACACCATGCAAATTACAGATGTAAGAGTGAGAAAAGTAGCCAAGGAAGGCAAGATGAAAGCGATTGTTTCCATCACACTGGACAATGAGTTCGTCGTCCATGATATCAAGGTAATCGAAGGTGAGAAGGGAGTATTCATAGCGATGCCCAGCCGCAAGGCCACCGACGGAGAGTACAGAGATATCGCGCACCCGATCAATTCTGAGACCCGTGACAGGATTCAGGGTGTAATCCTGGCTAAGTATGAGGCAGCTTTGCTGGAGGAGGAGAAGCAGGAATCACAGGAAATGGATCTGGCGCAGGCACAGTAACCGGCCAGCCATCCTGCCATAGAGAAGAGACAGCAGAGCATGAGAATCGTCCAAGATGCCGCCCGCAGGGAATCACAGAGCCCTGCGGGCGTTTTGCGCACGGAATGCGCTAAAGCGGAGCCAAACAGGCCCTAAGGGAAGGGGAGTGAGCCAAAAAGCGGTTGAATTATCCGGGGTTTTGTGCTATCTTTTTATATACCAGGAAGGACAAGGGCAGGTGAATTCGTTCATCTGCCGCTTCGTCGTGGAAAAAAGAGAAGCAGGGAACAGTGAAGAAAGGCAGGTCATCTATGTATCTGATCGCAGGTCTGGGCAATCCGGGCAGAGAATATGAAAATACCCGTCACAACGCAGGCTTTATGGTCGTGGACCGTCTGGCGGACCGCCTGAATGTCCGTGTGGAAACGAGAAAATTTCTCGGCTTTACCGGTACGGGGCTTCTGGCCGGAGAGAAGGTCGTGCTGCTGAAACCGCAGACCTACATGAACGTAAGCGGGGAAAGTATCCGGGCGGCGGCTGATTTTTATAAGCTGGAGCCGGACCATATCATTGTGATTTATGACGACATCAGTCTGGATATGGGAAGTGTGCGGGTGCGGGCCCAGGGCAGTGCCGGTGGCCACAACGGGATGAAAAGCATCATCTCGCATCTGGGGACCAATGCGTACCCCAGGGTGCGCATCGGAATCGGGGAGAAGCCGTCCCCCATGGATCTGGCGGACTATGTGCTGAGCCATTTTACGAAAGCGGAGCAGGAGATATTGCGGGAAGTCACGGATCAGGCGGCGGATGCGGCGGAGCTCTTGATCGGCAGCGGGGTGCAGGCTGCCATGAATCGCTATAATAAAGTGAAGAAGGCGGCGAAAGAGTCCGCGGAGCCGCCGGCAAAAGAGCCGGAGACACAGCCGGCAGAACGGGGACGGTCATGAAGCATATATTCCGGGAACCTTTGCAGGAGCTGTATGAGTATGAGGAACTGAGGACGGATATGGTCAAAAACCGCGGACCATTGCAGGCCGGGGGCTGTCTGGAATCCCAGAAGGCGCATCTTCTGGGAGCGCTCATGGACCAGGTGGGATGCGGCTGTCATCTGGTGGTGACCTACAGTGAGAAGCGGGCCAAGGAGCTGTCGGAGGATCTGGCTCTTTTTGCAAAGAATGTCTGGCTGTATCCGGCTAAGGATATGCTGTTTTATGCGGCCGATGTTCAGGGCAGCGTGACGGCCAAGGCAAGGCTGTCGGCGGTGCGCCAGCTGGCGGAATACCGGGAGGAGAAGAGGCGGCGCGTGGCAGAGACGGCAGGCAAACCGGATGCGCCCGGCCGTGGACCGGGACAGGGCACGTCCGTAAGGCAGGTGACGGTGGTCACTACCATCGACGGCCTCATGGATCATCTTCAGCCCATGGAGGATCTGGTGCTTCGCAGTCTGACCATAGAGGTCGGGCAGGAGGTGGAGACTGCCGTCTTAACGACGCGGCTGGTGAAGATGGGATACGAGCGGGTGGGACAGGTGGAGAGCGCCGGCCAGTTTTCCGTGCGAGGCGGTATCGTGGATATTTTTCCCCTGACCGAGGAGCAGCCGGTGCGTATGGAGCTCTTCGGCGACGAGGTGGACTCAATTCGTTCCTTTGACGCCGAAAGCCAGCGTTCCATAGAAAATTTGAATCAGGTGACAATTTATCCGGCTTCGGACAGCATCACCTCTCTGGATGGCGCCGTGTCGTTTCTCGACTATTTTCCGGCGGAGGATACGGACATCTATCTGGATGAGCCGGCCCGTCTGGCAGAGAAGGCCAGGGTTACGGAGGAAGAATTTCGGGAAAGTATGATAAACCGCCTGGAAAAGGGGCTGGTGCAGGGAATGGGCCAGAACCCGCAAGCTCTGCCGGGGGATGGCATGGATGAGCCGGTCATGGACCTGTTTTCCGGCGAGGTCATCTTTGCAGCGCTGGAACGGGGGCGGACGTTATGCCTGTCGGCTCTGGATCAGGCGGTTCGGGAGCTGACGGTGACACGGCGTTTTTCCTTCTCCGTGAGAAACGTGAATTCCTATCAGAACAGTGTGGATACGCTGATCCAGGATCTGAAAGCCTGGAAGCGAAACGGCTGTAAGGTGGTGCTGCTGTGCGCCTCCCGTACCCGGGCGGCCCGGCTGGCGGGAGATTTAAGAGAGTATGATCTGCGGGCCTATTACAGGGAGGACACGGAGGAGGACCGGCCGGTGCTGCCCGGCGAGATCTGCGTGGCATACGGGAGCCTGCACAGGGGATTTGAATATCCGCTGATTAAATATGTGGTGATCACCGAGGGCGAGATATTCGGCAGGGAGAAGACGAAGAAGCGCAGGAAGACGCGGTATGAGGGAAAACGTATCCAGAGCTTTACGGAGCTGTCTCCCGGCGATTATGTGGTGCATGAAAATCATGGTCTGGGCATCTACCGCGGGATTGAAAAGGTAGAGGTGGATCATATTGTCAAGGATTATATCAAGATCGAGTATCGCGACGGAGGCAATCTGTATCTGCCGGTGACACAGCTGTCTCTGGTGCAGAAGTATGCCGGTTCCGAGGGCAGGAGACCGAAGCTGAACCGTCTGGGCGGCGAACAGTGGAATAAGACCAAGAGCCGGGTAAAAAGCGCGGTGAAAGAGATCGCGGCGGATCTGGTGAAGCTTTATGCGGCCAGGCAGCAGGCGGAAGGCTTTCATTACAGTGAGGATACGGTCTGGCAGAGGGAGTTTGAAGAGCTGTTTCCCTATGAGGAGACGGAGGATCAGCTGGCGGCCATCGAGGCGGTCAAGAAGGATATGGAGAGCGGCAGGATCATGGATCGTCTGATCTGCGGCGACGTGGGGTATGGCAAGACAGAGGTGGCTCTGCGGGCGGCTTTTAAGGCCATACAGGATGGTAAGCAGGTGGTTTATCTGGTGCCCACTACGATTCTGGCCCAGCAGCACTACAATACGTTTTGCCAGCGCATGGGCAATTATCCGGTGAGGGTGGAGCTGATGAGCCGTTTTCGCAGCGCTTCGGAGCAGAAGAAGGTGCTGGCGGATCTGAGGAAAGGGCTGGTGGATGTGGTCATCGGCACCCATCGCGTTCTCTCTAAGGATATGGTCTATAAGGATCTGGGTCTTCTGATCATCGACGAGGAGCAGCGCTTCGGCGTAACCCATAAGGAGAAGATCAAGCAGTTAAAGGAAAGCGTGGATGTGCTGACCCTGACCGCCACACCGATCCCGCGGACCCTGCATATGAGCCTGATCGGAATCCGGGATATGAGTGTGCTGGAGGAGCCGCCCATGGATCGCATCCCCATTCAGACCTATGTGATGGAATACAATGAGGAGCTGGTGCGGGAGGCCATCACCAGGGAGCTGGTGCGGGGCGGCCAGATCTACTATGTGTATAACCGTGTCCGGGGAATCGACGAGCTGGCAAACCGCATTGCGGCTCTGGCGCCGGAGGCCAATGTGGCTTTTGCCCATGGGCAGATGGTCCCCCGGGAGATGGAACGGATTATGACGGACTTCGTGGGGGGAGAGATTGATGTGCTGGTGTCCACCACGATCATAGAGACGGGCCTGGATATCTCCAATGTGAACACGATCATTATCCATGACGCAGACCGCTACGGCCTGTCACAGCTGTATCAGCTCAGGGGACGCGTGGGGCGTTCCAACCGCACGGCATATGCGTTTCTTATGTATCCCCGGGGGCGTATGCTGAAGGAGGAGGCAGAGAAACGGCTGGCAGCGATCCGGGAATTCACGGAGCTGGGCAGCGGAATCCGCATCGCCATGCGGGATCTGGAGCTGCGGGGGGCAGGGAACCTGCTGGGAGCCGAACAGCATGGCCATATGGATGCGGTGGGATATGATCTGTACTGTAAGCTTTTGGGCGAGGCGGTCCAGGTGCTCAAAGGCGAGGCGCTGGAGTCTCCCGAATTTGAGACGACGGTGGACTTTGACATGGACGCCTATATTCCGCCCTTTTATATCCGCAGCGAGAGTCAAAAGCTGGATGTCTATAAGAGAATCGCAGCCATTGAAAACGATGAGGAGCTGGAGGATATGCAGGATGAGCTGACGGACCGCTTCGGCGATCTGCCCGGGGCGGTGTCGAATCTCTTAAAGATCGCAGAGATCCGGGCCATGGCGCATCAGGCCGGCGTCACCGCAGTGACAGGCAATGCCCTGGAGATAAAGGCCGTCATGTACGCGAGAGCGGGGATCGACGTGGCCAGGATACCGGAGCTGATCCGGGCATATGGCGGAAACCTGAAGCTGACCAATGCGGCGGAGCCCTTCTTTACGTTGAAGCCCCGCAGAGGTGCGGTGTTCCGGCAGGAGGAGCTTCTGGCAGCGGTGAAAAAACTGTTAATCGATATAAAGATGTTGCTAGATTAGGGAAAACGTACTATAATAGAAAAGATTCGGACAGTCGTAAGACTGTGCGTCAGAAAGGGCGGGACAGGCTGCCTGAGGAGGAACAGATCATGAAGAAAACAGTGAAGAGAGCGGCGGCAGCCATACTGTCAGCCGTACTGATGGCGTCGGTGCTGGCTGGCTGCGGCAGCAGTACGGTGAATCCGGCGGATTACGGTTCTACGGTGATCGCTACCATGGGAGACGAGAAGATCTACCTGGATGAGGCCAATATGTACCTGAGATCCGATCAGTATTATTATGAGATGATGTACACGTATATGTACGGTACGAACGATATCTGGGGTATGCAGGTCACAAATACCTCCACTATGGCGGACAACCTCAGGGAGAGCGTGATGTCCGTGCTGCGCCAGACCCGCATTCTGTGCAGTCATGCCGAGGAGCTGGGCGTGTCTCTGAGCGAGGAGGATATGGCGAAGGTGGAGCAGTCCGTGACGAACAGCCTGGAGCAGTCCGACGCCAATCTGCTGGCGGCGATCAATCTGGAGCATGACCGCCTGGTGGAGATTTTCGCCAAGAATGCCCTGGCGAACCGGGTCTGGGAGGCCATGGTGGCATCTGTGGATACCAACGTATCGGACGAGGAGGCTCGCTGTGTGGGGGCATCCTATGTGCGGGTGACGGAGCCTGTGCCGGCCGCCGGGGAGAGCCAGACGGCAGCAGAGGGGGAGACGCAGGGCGAAAGCCAGCCCGAAGAGACCAGAACGGCTAAAATGATTGCCCAGGAGGTCTACGATGCGGTGAGAGGCGGGGATTCTCTGCTGACAGCGGCATCCGCCCAGGGGCTGACGCCTTCGGTTGCCACATATTTCACCGGTGATACCTTCGCGGAAGGCACGCTGGGCGCCCACGCGCTGGCCATGGAAGAGGGAGCCGCGCAGCTGTTCGAGATCGAGAACGACGGCTGGTATGTCATGGTTCTGACCACGAAGCTGGACCGGGAGGCCACCGATGCGAAGAAGGAAAGCATCGTCACCGAGCGCCGGGCAGAGGCTTTCGAGGCTCAGTATACGCAGTGGCAGGAGGCGGCGCCGGAATTTAAAGTAGAGGAAAAGATCTGGAAGACCGTGCCTCTGGATGCTGTGTTTGTGATACCGGAAGAGACTACGGCCGCAGAAGAGACGACCGGAGCATCGGAGGAGACCACGGCAGCTGCCGGGACGGAAACATCATCAGGAGAGCCCGCGGCGACAGACGGCGAGACTGCCGGCGGGAGCGAGGAGACCACAGCGGCCCAGTAGGCCGGGGCAGGCAGAGCTTTACAATTTGAAAACAGAAAAGGGCAGCAGGTTCCCGGGAGATATGCAAACGGCCCGGGATTAAAAGGGAAACAGGTGAAAATCCTGTGCGAACCCGTCGCTGTGAGAAGGGAGCGGGCCGCCATGATGTCACTGGGAGACCGGGAAGACGGCGGCTGGCGACGATCTTTGAGCCAGAAGACCTGCCTGATGTTCATAATACAATACCACGTGGATTTGGGATTTGTATCTAAGGGCCCTTTTGCGCTTTCTTAGCCAGAAAAGGTCCTTTCTTTTTCCGAAAAAGTGGTAATCAAAAGCCCGCAGGGCAGGAAAGAGGAAAAGCATGGAAAACAAAGAAGGCAAAATGAACAGGAAGGGACTGATCGCAGTTCTGGCGCTGGCGGCGGCCGTCATCATCGCAGGGGGGATTTACATGATGTCCCGTCCCGCAGTCAGCGCAGGAGAGAAACATATCATCGTGGAGGTCATCGGCCCCGAAGGCGCGTCGGAAGAGTTTACCTACGATACCGATGAAGAATATCTGCGGGGAGTTTTAGAGCCGGCTGGACTCATCTCCGGAGATGAATCGGAGTATGGCATGTACGTGAAGACCGTGGCCGGCTATACGGCGGATGAAGCCAACCAGGAGTGGTGGTACATCACAAAGGGAGGAGAGGAGCTGAATACCGGTGTGGATACCACCCCGGTGACAGACGGAGACCATTTTGAGATTACGCTCACCGTGGGCTGGTAGAACGGCGTCGGATGATCCCATGAAGGTAAGAGATCTGACGGTGATGGCTCTTCTGGGAGCGGTACTCTATGTGGGGCAGGTGGGTATGGCCTTTCTGCCCAACATAGAAGTGGTATCGGTCCTGATTCTGGTGTATACGCTGACGCTGGGGCGAAAAGCCCTTTTTCCTGTCTCCGCGTTTATTCTGCTGGAGGGAACCACCTTTGGGTTTGGTCTGTGGTGGTTTACCTATCTGTACATCTGGTATGTGTGGTATCTGGCGGTGCGTCTGATGCGCCGCAACGAATCGGTGCTCATGTGGGCCGCGGCTGCCGGGTTTTATGGTCTGAGCTTCGGCGCTCTGTGTGCAATCCCCTACCTGTTCGCCGGAGGAACCGGCGCTGCCTTGGCCTGGTGGACGGCGGGCCTCTTTTTTGATATCCTGCACTGCGCGGGGAACTTTGTCACGACGCTGATACTTTATCGTCCGCTTATGAGAGTGATGGCCTATATAAAAGAGGCTTTGGACTGATACGGATATCAGAATCCATAAACGATTTGTACAGAATGCTTATCGGGAATAGCAGGTTACTTTTCAGACGGAACAATATCATATAATAGCAGAGGAGACAGAATGATTCAAAACATTGTGTTTGATATGGGCCATGTGCTGATATATTTCCAGCCCCAGGTTCTCATCGAGCGTCTGGGAATCACGGGCGGGGATAAGGAGCTGTTGCTTCGCGAGGTTTTTCGGGATGTGGAGTGGATTCAGCTGGACAGAGGATCGCTCCCGGAAGAGGAGGCGGTACGAATCCTGTGTGGAAGACTGCCAAAGCGTCTGCACGGGGCGGTGGAAGAACTGGTCTGCGGCTGGTGGAAGCGTCCTTTAGTCCCGGTGGAGGGGATGGAGGAGCTGGTGGCACAGCTGAAGGGCGCAGGCTATGGCATCTATCTGCTGTCCAATGCCAGCCGTCAGCTGCATCGGTACTTTGACAGAATTCCGGGTTCCCAGTATTTTGACGGCAGGATCGTGTCGGCGGACTGGCAGCTGCTGAAGCCGCAGAAGGAGATCTATGAGAAGCTGTACGAGGTGTACGGGCTGAAACCGGAGGAGTGCTTTTTCATCGACGATCAGCCGGTGAATGTGGAGGGAGCTTATCGTACCGGAATGGCCGGGACGGTGTTTGACGGCGATTTGGAGAGGCTGAGAAAAAGGCTTTGCCAGGTCCTGGGTGTAAAATTCTGCGGCGACAGAAGCAATGAGGAGGACAGATGAAGCGGAAAATCATTTTTCTCGATATCGACGGGACACTGACTACCATGGGAAATATAGAGCCGGAAGAATCTGCCATACGGGCAGTACAAAAAGCCAGGGAAAACGGACATCTGGTATATCTGTGCACAGGACGGAATATGGGGATGGCCGCGCCGGTACTTAAATATGGCTTTGATGGCATTGTAGCCAGCGCAGGGGGATATATCCGCTGTGGGGATGAAACGATATACGATTGTCCTATGGAGCCTGAACTGCGTGACCGCGCTCTGGAGATTCTGAGAAAGCATTCGATATACTGTTCCCTGGAATGTATGGATAAGGCCTACAATGATGAACAGATGCAGCAGATAATGGAACGACATATGATGGAGAAGGATAACAGCAGCGAGTTCCAGCGCTGGAAGGAAGAAATAGAGAGGGATATGAATATGCGCCCTATGGAGGATTATCAGGGCGAACCAGTCTATAAGCTTACCGTTATATGTGAAGACAAAGAGGAGATGACAGCGGCCTGTGAGCAGCTTAAGGAAGACTTTGAGCTCTGTGTTCAGGACTGGCGGGCCGGCTTTGTGGATGGAGATCTGATTAACCGGAAATTCAATAAGGGCATGGCTCTGGAGCTTGTCTGTGCTCATCTGGGCATACTGGTGGAGGATTCCATGGCATTTGGCGACAGCGCCAATGACCGGGAGATGATCGCGGCGGCAGGGATCAGTCTGTGTATGGAAGATGGGAACCCGCAGCTTAAGGAGATCGCGGACGATATCTGCCCTCCTGCTGCGGAGAATGGGATATATCGGATGTTTGAGAAGTATGGGCTGTTGGGGTGATATTTTGCTTCTGATAAAAAAGCTGCGGAAAGTGGAAACGCTACTTCCCGCAGCTTTTTGGATTTCTCGTAGAAAAAGGGAGGATGGATTTCAGTTAAAATATACCAGATCCTCCCTGGGGGGCTGTGCATCTTCCACACCGGCGGCATACAGCACGGGCCCTTCGTCCTTATAGGCCTCACAGTACTGCCAGCGTAGTCTGGCGGTGACCTTCACCCACTGGCGGCTCTTCAGATCGTTCGCATGATCGTAGTAGCAGAGAAAGCCAATAAAGGCCACATCGTCGGCACAGCAGGTCATGGCATTGCGTCCGGGCAGAAAGCTGCCCTTGGGAAATCCCGGAGTGCGCAGGACACGGGCTGTAAAGCGTACCACTTTATTATCATAGCGGTCCGGATGGTCCAGGGCATCCACATACCAGATACCGAAATCATCCTCTCCGACCTCGATGACGGGAGCGTCCACGTCGTAGGGCAGCTCTTCCTCGAATTCCTCCAGCTCTCCGTTTTCATCCTCAAAGATAACCTGGCCCTGACGGTTCACGGCCCGGATGCTGCGCTTGAACATGGACAGGGGCATGTCGATCCGGCAGCGGTTAAATACGATCATGTCGGCCAGGGATACCATATCCACCACCAGGGACTTCATATTGTCCAGGTAGAGCTGGAAGGTGGAGGCGTCGATAATGGTGATAATCTGGTACAGCTCGTATCCGGCGGGCAGTTTCATCCCGGTCAGCGTGTCCATGCGCCACATGCCGTTGTATTCGATGATGACACGCTGGGGACGGTATTTTTTCTTCATTTCCCGCAGGTAGTCCGGCGTAAGCCCGGATTCCTTGTCCAGCGTGACCATGACAGTGTGAAGCTTTGCCAAGAGGGCCGGATCGTACTCCTCCTCACCCTCCTCGCAGACGATGAGCAGCGTCTTCTCTCCGTCGTTAAAATATTCCTGCTGCATGGTAAAGTTGATAAACTCTGTCTTACCGCCTTCCAGAAAGCCGGTGATCAGATAGATGGGAATGCCTGTATTCAGCATGGCAGCGTTTCCTTTCTTTTTCAGGCGATATGAAATGCCTTCTTCAGATCCTCTTCTTTCAGATCCGAGCCGATGACGCAGAGGCGGCCGGTGTACTCAGGGCTTCCCTCCCGGATCTCATACTCGCCGGGGGTCAGGTCGAAATAGAGCCAGGCGCCGTCGGGCGTGGGCAGCATTCCCTTAGCCCGCAGGACAGTGCCGTAGAAGGTCGTGTCGGCCAGATCTTCCAAAATAGCCTCCAGTTCGCTCCTCTCATACTTATGAGCCGTCTCCACACCCCAGCTGGTGAAGACCTCGTCCGCATGATGGTGGTGATGGTCGTGGTCATGACAGCCGCAGGAGCATTCTTCGGCGTGATCGTGGTGGTGTTCATGGTCATGATGGTCGTGACCGTGGCAGGAGCATTCCTCCTGGTGCTGGTGATCGTGGTCATGGTGGTCGTGGCAGGAGCACTCCTCCTGGTGTTCGTGATGGTCATGACAATCGCAGGAGCACTCCTCACCGTGTTCGTGGTGATTGTGATGGTCATGCTTATGCTGCTCTTCCAACAGTTCCTTTGCCATCTCGTCCGCCAGCCCATGTCCCTTTTCCATGGCATCCTTTAACTGCGTGCCGGTGAGCGAGTCCCAGGGAGTAGTGATGATGGCGGCCTTTTCGTTGTGCTCCCGCAGCATGGATACGGCAGTCTCCAGTTTATCCTGGGAGACATTCTGCGTGCGGCTCAGGATGATGGCATTGGCGCTTTCTACCTGATTATTGAAGAATTCGCCGAAATTTTTCATATAGAGCTTACACTTGCCCGCATCCACCACGGCGACAAAGCTGTTTAATTCCACCGGTACCTGGGCCTGTACACCCTGCACGGCGCGGATGACGTCGGAGAGCTTGCCCACGCCGGAGGGCTCGATTAAGATGCGGTCAGGCCGGAACTTAGTCAGTACTTCCTTCAGAGCCGTGCCAAAGTCGCCCACCAGGGAGCAGCAGATGCAGCCGGAATTCATCTCGGTGATCTGGATTCCCGCATCCTTTAAAAATCCGCCGTCGATACCGATCTCGCCGAATTCGTTCTCGATTAACACCAGCTTTTCACCCTGAAAAGCCTCGGCGATCAGCTTTTTGATTAATGTAGTTTTTCCGGCGCCCAGAAAGCCGGAGATTATATCAATCTTAGTCATGGATATGCCTCCTTTTACGAATAATATATTACCGTCGACGCATTTTATTATACTGCGGATTTTCAAGGGGGTCAACAGACAAAAGGGGACCAGCCGCGGGTGGAAAAGAAGAATATCCAAAATACGCAAAAGACGCCTGCCATAATCTGTGACAGGCGTCTTGGAAGGCGCGCTGGGCAGGGCGCGCTGAAAGGAACCGGAGAGCTTACAGACCCTCCTCCGTCAGCTTTCTGGCGACGTCATCCTTGATGGTGACGCCTTCCTCTTCCAGTCTGGCGATGGTATCGGCGAACTGGGGCAGATACTTCTTATGGGCGATTAAGAGCTCGTTTAATACCTGCTTTGCCGTCTCGCCGGAGGGAACATGGGGATTCAGGATGAAAGCCTGCAAAGCCGTGCCGTAGTCGCCGGTCACGGCAGCTTCGCACACGCACAGCTCCATATTCTTCATCAGCTGCAGCCATCCTCTTTCGGCGGCCTTAAGGGGGCCGAAGGCGATGGGAAGAGCTCCGGCAGCTCCCACATGGGCGGAGACCTCCACGACGCAGTCGGAGGGCAGATCCGGTACGGCGCCGTTATTTCTGGTGGAGACTACTATATGGGTATTCTTGTTGGCATAGATCGAGGCGATGGTCTCGCAGGCGGCATCGGAGTAGTGGGCTCCGCCGCGCTTGGAGAGCTGCTCCGGCTTCTCATGGAGTTCGGCGTCCTTATACAGCTCAAAGAGTTCGGCCTCGGTCTTCTTGACCTGCTGCGCTCTGGTACCTTTCTCCGGATCAGCGTATTCTTCCAGCATATGTTTCAGCATCTCTTCCTGGCGGTAGTAGTAGCGATGATAGCCGCAGGGAATCATGTTCATCTGATCTAACTGCTCCCGGAAGAATTTGGTCTGATGAATATTGGCAGGCGTTCCGTCGTCGGCGGTGGGGTCGAACATCTTCTCGATGATATCGGGGGTCACATCGCGGCCGCTGAGATCATAGACCTTATGCCAGTGGAAATGATTCAGGCCGGCGAATTTAAAGATCAGTTCATTCTCTTCTTTACCTAAGAGCTTCGGCTCAGAGAGCATGGCGCCCACAGGTACATTGCACAGGCCGATGACCTTATCCCATTTGCCGTAGCGCATGACGGCCTCTGTAACCATGCCGCTGGGGTTGGTGAAATTCACCAGCCAGGCGTCGGGGCAGAGCTCCTTCATATCTTCAACCACACCGAGGATCACAGGAATGGTACGGAAGGCCTTGAACATGCCTCCGGCTCCGTTGGTTTCCTGGCCCAGCATACCGTAGGACAGAGGGATGCGTTCATCTTTGATCCGGGCGTTTAAGAGTCCCACGCGGAACTGGGTGGTGACGAAATCGGCGCCGGGCAGGGCCTCTCTCCGGTCAAGAGTCAGATGCACCTTCACATCATAAGGACTGGCATCCCACATGCGCTGGGCCAGCTTTCCCACGATCTCCAGCTTCTCGCGCCCCGCTTCCACATCGACCAGCCAGATCTCGCGGACAGGGAGCTGGTCGTAGCGCTTGATAAAGCCCTCCATCAGCTCAGGAGTGTAGCTGCTTCCGCCGCCGATCGTGACGATTTTTACGGGTTTTTTCTCCATAACAGAAATCCTCCTTGTGTGATTATTTGTTTCAAAAACCATGCAATAGATGATAAAATATTACAATTACACTATACCTTTTCAGGGGCGGAATTTCAAGTACATTTTTTGTATTTCAAAGATCAGAGGAGGGGAGGAAGGTCCGAAGAAGAAGTTTGGCAGGGCGATTGACATACAGGCGTTTTTTACTGTAGAATAAAGTAAGATAATTTCCTGAGAAGAGGAGGTACGGGTATGCGGTACGAGATCAAGGGAGGTTCCTACCCGGTGGTGGTCTGCGAACTGAAGAGCGGGGAAAAAATGATCACGGAGAAGGGCTCCATGGTATGGATGTCCCCTAATATGGAGATGGAGACGAGGGGCGGCGGTCTGGGAAAGATGTTTTCCAAGGCGCTGTCCGGCGAGAGCATGTTTCAGAACATCTATACGGCTAAGGGGGATGGAATGATTGCCTTTGGTTCCAGCTTTCCGGGAAAGATTCTGGCCATGGAGGTCAGGCCGGGCCGGGAGATGATTATGCAAAAAAGCGCGTTTCTGGCATCGGAGCCGGGGGTGGAGCTGTCTGTGGCTTTCAATAAAAAGCTGGGTGTGGGTTTCTTCGGCGGCGAGGGCTTCATCATGCAGAGGCTGTCCGGTACAGGTATCGCTTTCATGGAGATCGACGGGGATCTGATCGAGTATGAGCTGGCGCCGGGGCAGCAGATCGTGGTGGATACGGGTAACGTGGCCGGATTTGAGAGCACGGTGACGATGGATATCCGTCAGGTGCCGGGGCTTAAGAATAAGCTGGTGGGCGGCGAGGGCCTGTTTAATACCTACCTTACCGGGCCGGGGCGCGTGATGCTCCAGACCATGCCGATCTCCAGTGTGGCGGCGGCGCTATCCGGGCTGATGCCAAAGGGAAACTAAAGAGCGCAGGTCGGGAGACCGGGACACGGAAATTGATGTTAAATATGGCTTGACAAACATACTGCCGGTATGTTAATATCATACATACTAACGGTATGTACAGCCATGCGATCATGATTCCGGACATATTACGCATATGAGGAGATGAAATCATGGCCAGGAATAAGCATCCTGAGGAGACAGTAAACCGGATTCTGGAGGTATCCTTTCGCCTGTTTATGGAGAAAGGCTATGAGCACACCTCGATTCAGGATATCATCGACCATCTGGGAGGACTGAGCAAGGGAGCGATTTATCATCATTTTCGCTCTAAGGAGGAGATCCTGCTGGCGGTGACGAACCGGATGTCGGAAGGGACCAATCAGATTCTGGCGCAGATCCGTGACCGCACCGATCTGTGCGGCAGAGATAAATTAAAAATGATCTTTAAGGAGTCCGTCCGCAGACCGGTCCAGGAGAAGTATTTTGCCGTGGCGCCTGATATGGGCGGCAGCCCCCGGCTGATGGCGGATATCCTCATGGAGACCATGCGGGAGGCCGCGCCGGATTATATCTTTCCGATTCTTGAGCAGGGAATTGCAGATGGCTCGGTGAAGACAGAATACCCTCTGGAGCTGGCGGAGCTCATTATGCTGACAGCCAATTTCTGGATGAATCCCATGATCTTTGAGGACAGCGGGGAGAAGTCCTTTCGGAAATTCATGGTGTTTGGCCAGATGATGCGGGGGCTGGGCTTAGATGTGGTGGACGATGAAATACTGGAGAGATTGCAGGAGCTGACGGCGATCTATCAGAAACACAGATAAAGTATCGCACGGCGTGTCGTGATAGGTCTGTCAGATGTAGTATATTTGGATTGGACAGAAGAGTATGTAAAATGCCTGCCAGCAACAGGCATTTTATATAGACTAATACATACCGTCAGACGGTATGTAATCAGAAAGGGAGGATTCTATGGGACACAATACATTTTCAAAGGATTTTCTGTGGATGGCGGTGGGACAGGTAATATCTCTGTTCGGCAATGCTGTGGTGCGCTTTGCATTACCGCTTTATCTGTTGAACATGACCGGCTCACCGGCGCTGTATGGGACTGTCACCGCCTGTGCGTTCATCCCGGCCATCCTGCTCTCCCCTCTGGGAGGGATCGTGGCAGACAGGGTGAATAAAAGAAATATCATGGTAGCGCTGGATTTTTTTACGGCGGCGCTGATGGGCGCTTTTTTACTTCTGATGAGCCATGTGGACCTGACGGTTCTCCTGACCGTGACGCTGATGATTCTGTACGGGATCGCAGGGGCTTACCAGCCGTCGGTGCAGGCCAGCGTGCCTGTATTGGTCGAGAAGGAAGGGCTCATGGCGGCAAATGCCGTTATCAATATGGTCAGTCAGGCAGCCTCTCTCTTTGGCCCGGTTCTGGGCGGGGTGGTATACAGCATCTGGGGGCTGACGCCGGTGCTGGCAGTCAGCGGAATCTGTTTCTTTCTTTCGGCGGTGATGGAGCTCTTCATTCATATTCCGCATGTCAGACAGGAAAAGGGCGGAAATATATGGAAGACAGTCGGGAGAGATTTTAAGGAAAGCCTTTTCTTTATACGGAGAGAAAAACCGGTGGTGGGAAAGGTTCTTTTAGTGGTCTGCGCGGTCAATTTCTTTTTGTCAGCCATGATTATCGTGGGGCTTCCCTATGTGATTACGGAGGTGCTGTCGTTTGAATCTTCGGCGGCGAACCGGCTCTACGGCTTTGCGGAGGGGGCGTTGGCCATGGGAGGGCTGGCCGGAGGGATCGGAGCCGGGATATGGGGCGGCAGACTGACGGTCTCCCGGGCCGGAGAATTGCTCAGCGCCGCCACGCTGTGCGTGTTTCCCATGGGAATATCGCTGTTTTTGTTTCCCGAAGGGGCCATAAGCTATGGTGTGACGACAGTGTGCTGTGCCCTTTTGATGGTGTTTTCCACCATGTTTACAATACAGATGATGGCTTTTGTGCAGGAGCAGACACCGGGACGGATGACCGGAAAGGTGATTTCTGTCATTCTCACCGTATCCATGTGCGCGCAGCCTCTGGGGAACGCCATGTACGGTATTTTATTTGAATGGTGCGAGGGCCTGGAATATGCGGTGGTTCTTCTGGCCGGTCTGATCTCTCTGATGATTTCCCTGAGAGCCGGGAGGATCTTCAGGGAGATGGGGCAGGATGCGGATTCTTTTCCGGGCAGACAGACTTCGCGGGAAGGACGGTGAGCTGATCGGATACTGTGAGAAGCACGAAGATCGGGACAGAAAAACAGCCGGCCTGTATGAGCAGATAAGCTGACAGGCCGGCCTGCAAAGAAGAGACTCAGAGAAGGGAAGACGCAAAGAAGGGAAGCGGTGCAGGATCCGTCATCCGATGGGAGGATGGGCGGTCAGGGCTCGGCAGCTTCTGCGGCAGCATCGGGATTTATGATGCGGTATCCCAGCTTGATCTCCTTTATGCCGGCCTCGCCCTCCTCCAGCATGTCCATCAGCATGCGGACAGCCAGCTGGCCGGTTTTTTCGTAGAAATAGCGGACGGTGATGAGAGGCGGGGAGGCCACGCCGGCGATCTCGGAATCGCCCTGTCCGGCCACCAGAATCTGTTCGGGCACGCTGATCTTGTGGTCGCGCAGATATTGCAGGGCGCCGGCGGCCATGGAATCGGTGGCGCAGAGGATACCGTCCAGATCCGGCCATCTGGCGAGAAGCTCCCCGGTCTTGTCATATCCGGATGCCATGGAGAAGGAGGCGGTGACCGTGCGCTCTGCCAGGCTGCCGTATCCCGCGTCTTCCACGGCGTCCTGAAAGCCACGGCAACGCTCGGCGCCGACGGCCCTGTCCTGGCGGATGGCGCTGATATAGCCCAGCCGGGTCCGTCCCTTTTCGAGGAACAGCCGTGTCAGATCGTAGGTGGCATGATAGTCATCGTGAAACACGCAGCAGCATCCGGGAAGCTGCTGTCCGGCGATGACCACGGGTACGGAGAGATTTTTCAGAAGCTGCCTGTGGCGTGCCTCAAACACGGTGGCAGCCAGAAGGATGCCGTCCACCTGCCTGCCGTCGAAGGCGGCCAGATATTCCAGCTCCTTTTCGGGATCGTTCTGGGTGACAGCCAGAAGCATCTGGTAGCCCGCCGGATTCAGCACCGAGAGGATCCCCTCCACGATTCTGCCGATGGATGCAGAGGCGATTTTCGGGACGATCACACCGATCATTTTTGTTTTTCTGGTCCGCAGGGTCTGTGCCTGGAGAGAGGGACGATACCCGGTTTCCTCCACGACTCTGCGGATCGCCTCCCGCTTTTCCTCGGAGATATATCCGTCGTTAAAGTAGCGGGAGACGGCGGCGCGGGAGACGCCTGCCATTGTTGCGATTTCTGTGATATTCATTGGTCTGTTTTCCTGTCTGTTTTCCTGTCCGAATAGTCCGGCTCAAACCGTATCTTCGCGGGCGCTGCCGGGGATTCTCTTCAGATAAAAGTATCCGTAGGCGGGGATATCGACGCCGCATGCCTTTCTCTTATGGCCTGTGAGCAGATCCACATAGTCGCCGTCGGTTTCGTTGATCCAGGCAGTCTTGTCAAACTCGCTGAAATTAAACAGGCCGATGATCTTCTCGCCGTCCAGACAGCGGCTGATGCACAGGACCGACGGATCCCAGGTCTCGATGGTCCGGGTGTCTGCCTCGGATATGAATACGCGCTCTGTCATGCGGATTTTTTCTAACCGGGACAGACCGTGGAAGATCCTGCTCTCCACGGAATCCGGTGCGGTGATCTGCCCGGCCAGCTCCCAGCGCATGGCGCCGCGGTGAATGTAGCGGGAGTCCGGAGCCTTTAAGGGATCTTCCTTATAGGTGTAATCGTTGACCTGGCCGATCTCGTCGCCGCTGTAGAGTACCGGGATTCCGGACTGCATAAACATACAGGCGTGAAGCGTCAGGTCCAGACGGATGGCGGACTCCATGGCCTCATCGTCCTGTTCAAAGCCGGCCTTTTCCACACCGCACATGGAAGCGGTGGTTCCGCAGAAGCGGGCATCGCCGGTGACAGGGTCGGAATTATAGAGCTCGCCGCGGCTGTGGCTGCCTTCTGTAAAGCCCTGAAAGTAATCGTTCAGATACTGTTTGTGGGCCCTCTCTTCCATGCCCTGCGTCCTCAGGACATCGTAGTCGAGCCCCCAGCCGATATCGTCATGGCAGCGGAGGTAATTCAGGAAAATATAGTCTTTGGGCAGGGAGTTTACGATGTCCAGCTGTCTTTTTAAGAGGCTGACATCCCGGGTGGCAACAGTGTGCCATGTGGTGGCCATGGTGGTGACGTTGTAGAGCATGTGACATTCCGGTTTTTCCACGGTTCCGAAATAGGGGACCACCTTTGCCGGTTCCATGACCACTTCTCCCAGCAGCAGGATACCGGGGCAGACGATTTCGCTGATGATGCGCATCATGCGGACGATGGTATGTACCTGGGGCAGGTTGCGGCAGGAAGTGTTCAGCTCTTTCCAGATATAAGGCACAGCGTCGATGCGGATGATATCAATACCGCGGTTGGCCAGATACAGGAAGTTGTACATCATTTCATTGAAAACCTGGGGATTTTTATAATTCAGGTCCCACTGGTACGGATAGAAGGTGGTCATGACAAAATGGCCGCAGTCCTCCTGCCAGGTGAAGTTACCGGGCGCTGTGGTGGGGAATACCTGGGGCACGGTTTTTTCATACAGAGAGGGGAGATAGGCATTATCAAAAAAGAAATAACGGCTCATATACTCGCCGTCTCCCTGGCGGGCCTTTCTGGCCCATTCATGGTCCTCGGAGGTATGGTTCATGACAAAGTCCATGCACACATTGATTCCCTTCTCATGGCAGGCGGCTGTCAGGCTCTCCAGATCCTCCATGGAGCCCAGCTTTTCCTGCACTTTCCGGAAATCGGACACAGCGTAGCCGCCGTCGGAGCGGCCCTGGGGCGTATCGAGAAAGGGCATCAGATGAATGTAGTTCACATGGCACTGTTCGATGTAATCGAGACGGCTTTCGGTTCCCTTCATATCGCCGGCAAAATTGTCAATATAAAACATCATACCCAGCATATCATTCTGGCGATACCAGCCGGGATCCTTTTCCCTCTTTAGATCCAGCTCTTTTAAAGCCTCTCCGCGCTCCAGACAGAACTGCCGCAGCTGGTCGCACAGCTTAGCAAACATGGAATCGTTGTGATACAGTTCCATGTAGAGCTGGCGCAGCTCATCGTGATGGCGTCCCATTCTTTCTTTAAAAATCTTTTCCATATTCATTACCCATATCCTGCCTTTCTGTTTTAATCCTGCGATCCGCAATGAAAAACGAAATGAGAGCAATGTGATATCGATTTCACTCACAGGCAAATCATATACCGGACAGAGGAATTTGTAAAGTGGCGTTTTATATAATTTTTGTTTGGGATTTTTAGTGATTATGATGGTGGGATGGATTTTATAGGACAGAAGGCAGGAAGGAGTGGGAGTGGGGTTCGTTAAATTGCTTATTT
>JAAVZR010000052.1 GCA_022791755.1 Lachnospiraceae bacterium | reverse complement strand
ATCCCAGCACGCGTATGGTGTTAGTTACAGAACCGCACTGGTGATAAACCTGTAATGCGATGTTGATTTTGTCCTGAGAATACATAGTGATCCAGCTCCTTTCGGAGTCCGTGGAAGTCCAGTTTTTTGTCCGCACCCCCCACTCTGGATTTATTGATCGATTCTCTGCTTTGTGTCAAAGGAGTATAAGAGAGGACTTTTGGATTGTTTCAAGCATTTATTTTTCGCATTGCATTTATAGCTATTGGGCTTACAACTATAAATCCTAATACACTAAATGACACTACGGCAGATGTAAGTATATTTTGCCAGTGTTCCTGATTCCAACAATCGTAGTTTTTGTCCATAGCGTCAAGTTTCTCTTGTGTGGACATATCCATGGCTGATTCAATCAGTTTTAATTTTATCTCGTATTTTTCTTTAGATACCTTTTCAGAGTCACAGGTAGCATCTGAAACTATCTGGCAGATATCATCAAGTAAAGCTTTTTGCAAATTGTTTTGTCTTGTTAAAATAGGTGTTGAGCTATTTTCATTCATGGGAATCCTCCTGTTACATTTGGTGTTTTTCGGGTTGTTTTTTCTTTGACTATGATCTATAATATTCTTTTGATAGTTCTTATTTTATCTGATAGTTTATGAATTGTAAATATAATAAATAATATATAGATAACGTTAATACAAATAAAATGGAGTTAAAATATATTATGAATAATATATTAGAGAAGAAGGCTAATATTTGGTGTAGTCGACTTAATAATTTGATGAAAGAGAATGGGTATACACAGGAAACATTTCTAAAAGAATATAAAAGAAAATACGGAGGAGGAACGCAGGCTAATGTTAGTCGTTGGCTTCGTGTAGGAAGCAGAATACAAAAGGATGGAAAAGCTAAAACGATAGGATTTCCGTCTTATGAGAATATGTTAAATATTGCAGATTTTTTTGGAGTAACAATTGGATATCTTACTGGAGAAACAGACTTTGAAACATTTGAGATGGAGAAAGCATGTCAGTTTATAGGGATAGACGAGGATACTGGTAAAGCTATAAAGGGAATAGTTTCTGGTGAAAGTATTAGGCCTTTTGGGAAATACGAATCAAAAGAATGTAGTGCTGTGATAAAATATCTATTTACGGCAGGTAGTTTCCCAGCACTTGTCAAGGGAATCAGAGAATATGCAGAAAACATCTATTCTCAAAAGCATCCATATGATCACGTTGCTATGGCACAGAAAGGAATCAATAAAGATATTTTGGATTTAGCATTTCAATGTTTAGATTATCAGTGTTTGTATGATGACGAGTATGGGAAAACGGATGATTTTAAGGAGAATAATATAGAGCCGACTAAAGAACTGTTAGAAGCTATCCATACATTAAATAAAGCAATAGAACAGAGTTTTGATGATGAAGAAGCAAGCGACCAAATGGTGAAATTATCAGAATATGAATTGCAAAAAATATATTTTGATGTGTTAAAAGATATTGTTTCAGAAGAGCATTTGCCTGATATGATAATTCCTTGTTATAGCGAAGATGAATTGATTTTGTAATAAATAACTTTTAATGTTGAATTGGAGAAGGGCAGCTGCCGAAAGGCTGTGATAAAGGCTTTGTGGGGGAGAAGTATGATGTGTAAAGTTTGAAAAATTCGCTTGATACTTCTGAATATAGTAGAAACAGAAATTTACCAACCTTGAAAATGGTTTTACCAACTTTAAAAATTACTTGGGTTCAGTGGAAAAATAAAGGGCAGAAAAACTTTACCAATACAAAATATGGTAAATATAAAATGGAATCCCCCTCAATCTTGCATAAATCCAGCATTCCATCAAAAAGTTTGCAAAACAGATTCAGAGGGAAGTACACTCCGTCTCCGGTGAGACGCGTTGAGATTCCCAAACAAGATGGTGGTGTGCGAAAGCTTGGCATACCAACCGTGATAGACCGAATACTCCAACAGGCAATAATGCAACAGTTAGTGCCAATCTATGAGCCATTGTTTGCGGACGGCAGTTTCGGCTACCGCCCGAACAGAAGCGCAAAAGAAGCGATACTGAAAGTGAAAAAGTATGCAGAGCAAGGCCTTACATATGCGGTAGTCTTGGACTTATCGAAATACTTTGACACACTCACTCACTACTTATCAACCTCCTTCGGAAGAATGTAAAGGATGAGCGGGTAGTGCAGTTGATTAAGCGATACCTGAGAAGTGGAGTCATGGAAAACAGAGTGGTCATCGCCACAGAGGAAGGATCGCCACAGGGAGGGATTATATCACCATTACTAGCGAATATCTACCTCAACGAGTTCGACCAGGAGTTTCTAAAGAGAGGAGGCCCGTGCATTCGGTATGCAGATGATATTGTACTACTGGCAAAGAGCAGTACAGTCCATCAAGCCAAGTCTTGGGAAAATGAAGGTATATGCGAGAGGGTGGCTGAACTATTATGGAATCGCGAGCATGAAGAACAATATAGATAACATCAAAGGATGGCTCTAACACAGAATACGTATGTGTATATGGAAGCAATGGAAGAAACCCAAAACCAAAGTGCGAAATCTAATCAAGATTGGAGTACCAAAGGACTTGGTGTGGCAGACTGGAAACAGCCGCAGGGGATACTGGTTCACAACACATACAGTTGCCGTAAATATGGAAAAGACAAAGGAAAGACTGATAAACAGCGGCTTTTATGATTTAGCCACAGTCTATCAGTCTGTGCACGTCAACTATTGAAAGCGCCGGATACGAGAACCGTATGTCCGGTGCTGTGAGAGGACGGCGGTTAGTCACCGCCTCCTGCTCGATTCAGGGGTGTCATTTTGGGATGATGGAAATCGGGAAGATTTGCGGAAAAGTTGAGGTCAAGTCAAATAGGGGATGCTTTTTTGCGGGATATCCTGTATAATGGTAGGCATAAGCCAGGATGTGTCAAGTTGCAAAGATAAATGGAGGAAATAATATGGCGGCGGTTACAACTCTAGGATTAGGAAAAATAATGGAGAAAAAACTGCATTCAGTCGGTATCCATTCAGCTGAGGAATTAACTGAAATTGGCAGTAAACAAGCTGCTTTTCGGCTCAAAGAACACTATCCGAACACTTGTGTAGTTATCCTCTATCACCTAGAAGCTGCAATTCGCGGCATTGAGATGAAACAGCTTGAAAATAGTTGTAAAGAAGAGTTAAAGGCTTATTTTAAGCAACTATGATCTTCTGTTTATTTTGGTTAAGGACGTAAAGCAAAAATCGGGGTACACGAAGAAATATATGGGAATCGCCAGCACAAATAAAGGAGATTTTATTTTTCGATCAGTAGCAATAAAATTTGTGCAAACTGCGGTACAGGAAAAAAGTGATCTGTGGGTTAGTGAGGATGATGAATACCCTTGCCTGGCGGTCTGTACCAATGGGCAGTATGCCACAGTTAATTTTTATCAAAATGATACCGGCGATATGTGGCTTTCTTATAACGATAAAAACCAGAACGAAGTTATATTTATTGCGGGTAATATGGAATGGTGTCCTGCGGCAGATGCGGTTATTTCTCTAAGCGATGCATTTTTGTGCATCATTGTGTATCAGGGCATTTTTAGATACATTTGAAAGGTCTTCGTGCATTCAGTGGCAGGAGTTATAAATTCTGAACAGAGAGAAATCGGAATATGGAGGATAAAAATATGCAGACAATCATTGTACTATTAAATCCAGGAAAACTTGAAAACCCTGATTTAGACTTGCGCTATTGCGTCCCGGACCGTATAGAGGAAGTAACCGGTTCTCTGATAAAAAGTAATGGATATGACTATATAGACACAGAAGATGGAGAACCTGGCCCATTAATGGGTATTTGGTTGGAAACGGAAAATGCAGGCGAAAATTGGCATATGGTGAGAGAGCTGCTTCAACGTGAAAAATTTATAGGAAATGATTTATCGCTGTCAGCTCAGATATATATTTCTGAAAATGATACCGATGATTTGGAGAATTGTATGCTTGTTTTTCCCAGGCAATGATTTCAGTTTAGATAACAGGATAAATCGGGATTTTCCCAAAGGAGGAAATTACATATGTCAGGACTGCGGTTTGAGGACATTTTGGTAAATGCCGGGATAGATGAGTTTGATAGGATGACTGGCTATGCAGAATTTCCGTACTTTCACAAACAGATTGAGGTGATTTGCGACGAGGGTGTTACGGCAGAGTACGCTGCCCGGTCCATTCGGTGGCTGGGGGAGATAGATGAGCTTCAGGTCAGGGAAATCTGCCAATATGCTCTGTACTATCTGCAGGATGAGCTAGAGTCCACAAGCAAGGGAGAACTGCTGGATGAGGGTATTCAGCGCATCCAGGATCCTATGGAGATTCTGCGATATATGGAGTTTGTCAGCTTGAACATCAAGGTGCCAATAGATTCGGAGATTCCTGTGCTGAACCTGAGCGGCGGCTGCGACTGGCAGGAGGACGAGGGGCTGCACTGCCTGATAAAAAATGGTCATGTGGTCTACATGGGTTCCTGGAACGATGAGGATGTATGGGATGAGCACCTGCTGGACGATGATAAGTATCTCTTTAATTATGTGCTGTATCCCCAGCGTGAGACATTACGGCAAAAAGCAGCAAAACGGCTGAAACAGCATCCGCCAAAGCCAATTCCGCACCTGGAATTTGCTATGAATTCTCCGGTCAGAAAATTTGTGGAATTTCTTCTTGTCGGAACAGAACATTGTACCCGGGAGGAAGCATGGGAAAAACTGGAGGGTACCCGCTTGATGGCTCTTTTGCAGGAGGACTCTTCCCTTGCATGGGAGGATGCTTCATTGTTGTATCGCTGTTATTGCATGGAGCGTGACTTGGGAGCGGTGGATATGGAGATTTATCTTTGGGAACAGACTCACCTGGAGCCGTGAAACACATCAAGCAAGCGATGGGACTGAGCGTCATTCCGACATTTGTTTGGATTGACGACAGGCAGGACAATAAGAAACAGACACAACAGCGGCAGTGACGCAGCCAATCTCTTTGGGATATTTTGTCCCAAGGAGCGGGGGTAGGGAGACTCCCAACAAGCATTTTCGCTGCCCCTCAGCTCAGCAAAAATTTTGGAACGTGGCTACACCCGAATTGTTTGTCAAAACGCACAAGCGCAACAAGCAGCGGACTAAGAGGTAAATTGGGGCCAGGGGAGTCCGGGAAAATATCCGCATCCTGCTCACATATCTTGATACTATCAGCAATTTAATTAACATAAAGTCGCACCAGTGAACAAATTAGGGTATCGCTGTTTCTTTTATCTATACCTTAGAGAACTCGTTCACCCCTCATAATAATGCAGCATCTGCTTATAAATATTTCTGGTCTGTTCTTCATCCCCCCATGATAAAGGATCATCCGCATAGCTTAAAATCCAAAATGGTTCTATATTTTGAATATTTCCGGGAAGGCTTTCCCAATAGAGCAAATCATCGTTTTTGGGATTGTCCAGAAACAATATATCAAGCCGCTTGCTATACTCGCCTTCTGTCACTAATCCCTCATAAAGCAAGATTGCATAAACCAGTAATTCCTCCATATTTCCCCTCTGACTTCGTAACACTTGGCCGGTTTGATAAGCGCATAGCGGCGGATGTCCTTGAAATTGTCATCTTCATAGCAGCAGACCCATCCAACCGTTTATTTTTATGTTTTCCATTATATCACAAAGCCGAGAGCGTGGAAACAGAAAGTCTTTCGGCTGGATTTTTAAAACGAAGTTCCCCGACAGGCATATGACAGTTAAAAATTTATAGGAACGGTAGGGATAAAAAACGTGTCGGAGAATAGAAAAATGGATATGGATATGGTAAAATATTAGAAGCTGCAAAGAGATCGGTATTAGGCATTTTATGATCTGCCCGAGATCAAATGTCAAAACGGCAAAAAAGAAGCGACTCAGCTGTAGAGAAAACAGGGCTTTGCAGAGCAGCCGGCGAGGAAGGATATGAGAGACGGATGGAGGTCATGGAAGACCTTGGAGAAGCAGTATAGTGGAGATCTGAAACCAGGCGAAGTATGAATAAAAAGAAGAGATCAGACAGCACAAGGAAAATATCTGGCAGGGTCATTGGTATGGCAGTGATCATGTTTTGGTCTGTGCTTCTGTTTACCGGGTGCAGCCGGGAGCAGATGGACACCCGGAGGGAAATTGACCGCATTTATAAAGCGGCAGAAAAGACGGCAGAGGACAGGGCAGCAGCATATATTGCAGAGAAATACGGGATAGAAGTTTTGGCAGAAGGATACTGGGTTCAGGGGTATCATGATTTTTTCGCGCCTTATGTCAATTCCAATGTGGTGGTATTTATGGAATATGAAGGACGGAAATTCTGTGTGGGCATGGATGTGGATGATGAGACAGTCCTCTGGGATAATTATCAGAGGAAAGAAATAGAGGCTGTCCTTCAGGAATATTTCACAGAGCTGTATAATCTGCCGCAGCCTTATACGGCATATACCGAATTTCGGCTGGAGAATGCCCCGAGCCATCTTGCGTCTACGCCCGCAGAATGGCGGAAGAGGGGATATGATCATGGGAACATGGTGGATTTCTGTTTCCAGGACCAGTCTGCTGAAGAGCTGCTTACACGAATGAGCCGCCTGATATTTTATGATTCCTGGCTGTCTGTGGAGCAGCCGCTTGCGTCTCTTGCATTCGATGCTGAGGACTGGCCGGTCTGTGAAGGTGGGAGCGTTGCCTGGAATCTGCGCGTGTATGCGTCACCGGAGGCTAAATATGTAGATCAGTCGGTGCAATATCCTGATATAGCAGGGTTTCCATATTTCAGAGAGTGGAGACAGGCCTGCCTTAAAGACAGGGGAATGCAGGGACCGGAGCTGTCAGGAGAAGCCTGGAGATTTCATTCTGTACAGGCGGATGAGATCACAGTCATTTCAAGGCTCCCTTTTGAAACGACGGATATCCTGCGCATCAGCGAAACAGAAAAAGAGTGGATTGTCGACCGGGGAAGCAGCAGTATCCAGAGATACCGACTGGTTTCCGATGTGTACGAGGTGACAGAGAAAAGTCCTGACAGTTACTATGCAACAGTGATGCATGTGCCGACAGAATTAACAGATCGCTATAAGGGATCATTGTATATACTCAGCCGTGACAACGAGACGGGAAAGGTGGAAGTCAGAACATATATTTCTTCGCAGGAAGAACTGGATGCGCTGCCTGAGGATGAATTTCGCAGAGACTATAAGATATATTCCAACGGGACCTGCGGCATGAGTACAGGCTATCAGTATGCGGTAGCGGAAAAGATGGAAGATGAACGGGAGTAAAGCTGTCAGAACAAAGCAGATCGCAGATGTATAGAAACGCCGGAACGCGCGATCCGGAAGGCTTATGAGGAAGTTATCTGATCCCGATTACAAAAAAGCATCGTTTCTGCTGCAAACTTTTTTGTACTATGCTCTGCCGAAAGCGTTCTGTCTTGACTTTTGTATGCTTTTGATGTATCCTATTATCGTTATATGTCGGAAATGGAGGCGTGAGTATGGCAAGACCGGTCCGGTGCAGGAGAATCTGTTTTGAACCCAGATATGACAGCTTTGCTCCCTGCGGGGAGGCAGGAAGAGAGCAGGTGCTTCTGACCGTGGATGAATTTGAAGCGGTGCGGCTGATCGACCATGAAAGAAAGACCCATGAGCAGTGCGCCAGGCAGATGGGTATTTCCCGGACTACGGTCACGGAGATGTACGAAAGAGCCCGTACAAAGATCGCAGACTGCATCGTCAATGGGAAAACCCTGTATATTTCCGGCGGAAATTATGCGCTCTGTGACGGCTCTGCATGGAGATGCTGCGGCAAAAAATGCGACAGAGCAGAATATGCGGCCGAGACGGCCAAAAGAAAGGAAGATGAAAGTATGAAGGTTGCGGTTACTTATGAAAACGGGAATGTATTCCCCCATTTTGGGCATACGGAGCAGTTTAAGATCTATGAGATTGAGGATGGCAGAGTTACAGGTACACAGGTGACGGATACAAAGGGAAGCGGCCATGGAGCTCTGGCAGGATGGCTGTTTGATTTGAAGGTGGATACGCTGATCTGCGGAGGGATCGGAGCAGGTGCGCAGGCTGCACTGGCACAGGCGGGGATCCGGCTGTACGGCGGAGTGTCCGGCAGCGCGGATGATGCGGTGGAGGCGCTGTTATCAGGAACCCTTTCCTTTGATCCGAATGTCCATTGCAACCATCATGGGGAAGGCCATCACCATGAAAGCGGGCATCCCTGCGGAAAGGACAGGCACGGCTGCGCGGGAAACGGGTGCGGATGTTAGGTGAGCCGTGCCTGGTCGCCTGCCCGAATTATCCGGCAGGCTAACGCAGATCTGCACAGCGCTTTGCAGAGCGAAGAAAAGGGCGGCGGCGGTCATGGAGAGCGGGACGCTGCCGTTGCGGATGTACCAGCTGCACAGGAAGATTCCGTAGGCGATCAGGTTGCACAGAAAGAGGAACAGGCAGCAGGGAACACAGGCCATACACCACAGGATAGCCGTGTTGATCCGGTAATTCCTGTGACATTGCAGATATCGGAAAAGTACCGCCACATGGAGTAATGGGGATATCTCTTTACCATGCGGCGGTTTTCCTTTTCCTGACGCAGGAAGGAATGGTCGTCCCCCCCCACACAGAAGCACCAATGCAAAGACGCCTCCTCCAATCAGCAGAGGCACAAACCAGGAAGGGCGGTCCCGTATTCCCGATAACCGGCGATCTGCCGGTACAAATATTCCGTGTTTTGAAAATCCAGTCCGTTGACCGGCTCATCCAGAAAGAGCAGCTTCGGCTTCAGTTCAGGGCAAAGCCGACGATCAGAAATGCCTTTTTCCGGTTGCCGGTGGACAAATCGGCGGGGATGCGCGGCGGGCCTTTTGGGGCTGCGGAAAATATCTGTACAGATATGGAAATGTGTGATATGCTGTGTGTATCGGACAGGGCTTACAGGAAGCGACGAAAGGAAGGGAAGAATCTATGAAATATACGTCATCGGAAGCCAACAAGCTTCTGCGGAGGCTGAACGAGGAGAGGGATACGCTGCTGATGATGGAGCAGAAAAGCAGCGTTTTTCTGGCAGCCATGGGGGAAGATCCGGAATCGGTACGTCCTGAGTATGATTTTGAAAAGGTCCGGAAAACGCTGGAGGAGCTGGACCGAAAAATCCGTATTGTGAAGCATGCCGTCAACCGGTTTAATCTGGAACACCAGGTGGCGGGCTTTGAGATGACCATCGATCAGATGCTGATCTATATCCCGCAGCTGACAGGAAGGAAGCAGAAGCTGGCTATGATGAAAAACCGCCTGCCCAAGCAGCGGGAGATGGGGCAGTCCTATGGACGCACCGGTAATATCATTGATTACAGCTATGCCAACTATGACATCAAAGCGGCGGAGGCCGCGTATGAGGCTGTGGCCGACGAGCTGGCCAGAGCCCAGACGGCGTTAGACGTGTTGAATAATACGGAAACCATGGAGATTGTGATCTGACAAATATTCCGGGGCTCCAGACAGACGATGGAAAAATTTCAGCGATGAGAAGTATATGGTTGCGGTAATGGTTTTACCCGTTATTAACCCGTTATGAATAAGGTTTACGGTCGATCTCAAAGCAGATTATGTGTGTTTGGGTCTGGAGTATCGAAAACTTCCCGTGGGTACACGGGGGCGGTGGAAGTACGGTTACAAGCCGCATTTTCAGAATGAGACAGGGGAGGAAGCCGGAGATGCGATGCCGTGCGGCGACCCGACAGGAGGAAACGACATGGGACTTTTTGGAAAAAAGAGAGAAGAAAAACAGGCAGAGAAGATCACGGCAGACAAGCAGGAGAAGAATCCGCCGGAGAGAAAGGAATACATCCGCGGCGCCGGCGGGAGCATTGTCAGTAAGTCTGTTTTAAACGGTACGTCACGGCTGAAATGGCTGTTCCGTCAGGAAGGCAGTCCGGGAAACGGCTGGGTCGCTTTCGGGGATACGGATACCCAGGAATACGTAAACGATGCCAACAATATGGCAGTGGTGGATTTTAATACTCTGGCCAATATCGAACCGACGGTGGTCAACGTGTTTTATATGCCGCCGGGGAGCGATCTGGAGTTTCGCTGCGATGAGAGCGGGAAGTATTTCGTCGATACAAGGACCGGGGAGGAGATCCGCCAGGCGGTGAAGCATCCGGGGCAGATCGCCTTTGAAAAGAACCGTAAATTCCTGAACCAGGAAACATATCCGGCAGAGTTCTTCCGGCAGCTTTTTACCAAAGGCGGGCCGGTGGATGTGGTCCGGGCCGGAGAAGCAGATTTTCCCACCGGCGAGGTGGTGCTTGCCGATCCTCTGGCGTATCTGGGCAGCCGCTATGAGACGGTTCTCGAAAGAAAGGTTCCGGCGGGGAGCTATCCGGTGGAACTGTCGCTCTGCCGGTCACGGATCGTAGGACTGCGGATCGCCGCGGCCCGGCTTCTTTTCGCGGACAGACCGCCTGTCCGTTATGAGATCGCCATGCCAAAGGGGCGCCGGGGTGAGGATTTGGGTAAACCGGGAGTCTTTACCTTTTTCGGCGTGGACACCGGGCTGGCCTGCTTTGCGGACAGTGAGACTTCCGGAAGGTACGGGGCATTCTGGGCACAGTGGGCGCAGGAAAATCCGGGAAAGAACAAATATACGGACTATTTTGAAGCTCTGTTTAAGAAAAGCTTTGAAGCAAATCCGCAGTGCCAGAATCCGGGAGGGAGCTTTTTGGAGTGGCGTCTTCCAAAGAATGGGCCGAGGGTGGTTTTCTTTGCCAGCGGTATGGGGGACGGCGTATACAGCGGTTACTGGGGCCTGGATGAGGAAGGAGAGGCGGTTTGTCTGACGGTGCCCTTTATGAATCCTGAATTTTTCTGAGCCGGGAAGAGTAGGAACTCTCTACCCTCAGTGGACAAAGGAGCGTATCCCTTTGTCCGCTGGGGGTATGATATTATAAGACAAATGATTTGTCCGGGGCAGAGAAAAGCATGTTGCAAAAGAGAGAATTTTTTCAGGCAGAGACGGGAACAATAGGCAGAGAATTCATTAAAATAATGCGGGAACGATTCCGGCAGCCGGTGAAAGAAGGAGAGAAGCATTATGGATATGGGATGCAGCAGCTTTTCATGGGAGACGATGGATGGAACCCATCTTCTGGGGCGGACATACGATCAGTTCGGCGATCTGCGGGCAAACCGGGTGATCGCAGTCCCGGCAGGAGTCTTGTGTGCGGCGGAGCTGGGGGCTGACAGCGAGAAGAGGCCGGGGCGATATGAGTATACGGGGATGGCAGTGCTGGGATTCGGTGAGCCGGTCGTGGTAGACGGAGTCAACGGAGCGGGGCTGATGGGGGCTTTGCTGCACTATCCCGGATATGCGGTGTACCAGGATGAGAGAGAAACAGGGAAGATACCGGTGCATCCGGGACGTCTGCTGGGCTGGCTGCTCAGTCAGTGCGGCGGCGTGGACGAAGCGGTGAGGGCGCTGTCGTCCATCGCTCTGACGAAAGACACAGTGGCAGGCAATCCTTTGCCTGCCCATTATATTCTCAGCGATCGCAGCGGGGAGGCCGTAATCGTGGAGCCGGATGAAGGCGGACTGAGCATTCACCGCCAGAGCCTCGGGGTGCTGGCCAACAGCCCGGACTATGGCTGGCACCGGACGCATCTGCGCTCTTTTGTAGGTGTGACGAACCGGCCGAAGAAGCCGCAGATTGTGGCAGGCCATGAGATTCGGGAGTTTGGCGAGAGGCTGGGCGGAGGATTTGGCCTGCCGGGGGACTATTCTTCCCCGTCCCGTTTTGTCCGTCTGGCTTTTATGAAAGAGTTCGCCGTGCGGGGCCGGAAGGAACTGGAGGGCGTATCGCGGATGTTTCGCGCCTTTGCCCTGGTAGATATTCCGGAAGGTCTTGTGAGGGACGAGACGGAGCCCGGGGCCTATGAGCAGACGCTCTGTACGTCGGTCATGTGTGCGGAGAGCGGCGTCTACTATTTTGCACCGGCCTGGAACCGGCGCATCTCAGCGGTGCGTCTGCTGCGGGAAGGCAGTGAGATGCGCTGCTTTGACCTGGGAGAAGGGCAGGATGTGGACTACCGCAATTAGCACGTTCATGAAACGAACAAGGAGGGACGAAAATGCAGGGTGAGGTGATACGCGGGATTTTGCTGCCTTTTCTGGGAACCGTCTTTGGCGCGGCCAGCGTGTTCTTCATGGGGAAAGGGAAAAAGATTTTTCTGCGGAGGGCACTGACCGGGTTTGCGGCAGGAGTCATGGTGGCAGCTTCCATATGGAGTCTGCTGGTTCCGGCGATGGAGCGATCTTCAGCCATGGGGCGCTGGGCTTTTGTACCGGCGGCGGCGGGATTCTGGGCCGGTATCCTGTTTTTGCTTTGCCTGGACCGGACCGTTCCGCATCTGCACATGAACGGAGGCCGGGAGGGCGCCGGGGGCAGCCTGGCGCGGACCACGATGTTAGTGCTGGCGGTGGCGCTGCATAATCTGCCGGAGGGTATGGCTGTGGGAGTGGTGTATGCGGGCTGGCTGTCCGGGGAGGCAGGGATTTCAGCCACGGGGGCGCTGGCGCTTTCTCTGGGGATTGCGATCCAGAATTTCCCGGAGGGAGCGATTATCTCCATGCCGCTGCGGGCGGAGGGCGCCGGCCGGGGGAAGGCTTTCTGGTATGGGATGCTTTCCGGCGCGGTGGAGCCGGTGGGGGCGGCGCTTACCATTCTGGCCGCCGGTTACGTGGCGCCGTTTTTACCGTATCTTTTGAGTTTTGCGGCGGGAGCCATGGTCTATGTGGTGGTGGAGGAACTGATCCCGGAGATGTCGGAAGGGAGCCATTCCAATGTGGGCAGCGTGCTTTTTGCCGCGGGGTTTACGGTGATGATGGCGCTGGATGTGGCGCTGGGGTAGCGGCGTCTGGTTCGGGGCCGCAGAGGCCGATGATGACAAAATATTTGTTGTGAGAAAACCGCTTGACAACCCCTTTTGTACCGGATACAATTTGTTTTAAGCCAGTATTTGTAAAAACCCGGGATCGGGAAAGGCAGAAAATATGACAGGTAAAATCTATCAATACGAAACCAGGATCTGTGAGGCGGATCGTCCGGGCGGCGCCTATGTCGCTTTTCCCTACGACATTCGCACAGAGTTCGGCAAGGGGCGGGTAAAGGTACATGTCACCTTTGACAAAGAGCCCTATGACGGCAGTATTGTCAATATGGGAGTCAAAAACGCGGATGGCAGCATCTGCTATATCATCGGCCTGCGCAAAGACATCCGGGCCAGGATCGGCAAGCAGCCGGGCGATTCGGTGTCCGTGACGGTCACAGAACGGGAATAAATGGAACAAGACATGGCACAGGCCGAATATGCAGGAAAAACGTCCACGCCGGCAGCGAATATTCCGGCGTGATCTTCTGTGCCCGGAAAGCAATGGCAGACCCGGCCGCCATGATAAATACCGGAAAAGAAAGGAAGCGTTTTATGGACTATGAAAAAGTGTACCGCATGGAATTCGCCAGGGTCTATCCTCTCCTTGTAAATAAGGCTGTGAAAAAGGGGAGGACGAAAGAGGAAGCAGATACCGTCATCTGCTGGCTTACGGGCTACCGCCGGGAAGAACTGGAAGAACTGGCGGGAGGAACCGTTTCCTACGGGGAATTTTTTCAAAATGCGCCTGCGTTAAATGAAAACCGGAAGCAGATCAAAGGAGTGGTCTGCGGCGTGCGGGTGGAGGAGATCGAGGAACCGTTAATGCGGGAAATCCGCTGTCTGGATAAGCTGATTGATGAGCTGGCAAAAGGAAAAGCCATGGACAAGATTCTTCGTCATTAGAGGCGGAGGAAAAGAGGATAGTGATAGTGGCAGTGGCGGAACCGTGCGGCCGTTAGCGGTAAGGCTGTTACAGATAGAAGGAAAAGGAGAATACAAATGGAGTACATAGTACCGTTTTTTTGGATGGCAATCGTCACAGGATGGATTGTTTATGTGGTATTTATAAAGAAGAACCGAAATCTTCGGGCTGCGCAAAGCGGCGAGGATATGGACAATGTCCGTCGGGCTGTGGAGCAGCTGACGGGAGGAATGGGCGACTTTCGGCTGGCCTATGCCCACTGGATCGAGCAGGAATCCTATGGCCGCACCGTGAAGACGACCTATTTCCGCTTTGCGGTGACGTTCGCAGACCAGGGGATGCAGATCTTTCCTCTGCGCATCGACAAGAAGACGCATCAGGTGGAGGCGCACAGCCCATTAAAGCTGACGGCGGCGAATCTGGGCAAGGTGACGGTCCAGACGAAAGAAAAGGAGGGCGTGCTGAGACGGGTGGAGACCTGGCTGCTGGACAAACAGGGCAAATCCATCATCAAGCTGTATGTGGATGCCGAGAATCTGAGAAAGAGCCGTTGGTTTCCGGTCAATATTCTGCAACAGGAGGAATGTGACGCTTTCGGGCGCTTTATCACCGGCCTGTCCCGCCAGGTGGCCGAGGAGAATCCTGATGTGGAAGCCATGCTGACAGAAAAAGCCAAGGAAGTATATGGCGTCCTGGGATTTGGACTCTCCCTGGGCGGGGCTCTCGGGGGGATATGCTTTCCGCCTATGGGAGTGTTTTTGTGTCTGATCGGACTGGCGTTGTCCGTGATTGGCAAGTGCAAAGGGGCTAAGAGCAATAAACATTTGATCATAAGTGTGATTTGTATGGTGTGGAGCGTGGTTTTCTGCTGGATTTACTTTACATATTTTTTCATATAACGGCAGGGAGAGCATAGTGGAAATTCGTGTCCGAAATGCGGCCTTCGACGATTACATGACCACTTAAGCAGAGACAGAGAGCGAAGAGGAGATATTTGGAACCTCTTCGCTTTTTTACTGTTTTCCTGCTATCTGAAAGAGAGACAAGATGAAGGCGGTGGTAATAAGCGGTTCAGGCGCAGGGCTGACTTATCTGACCAGACAATGGCTGGAGACGAATTTTGCGGACCTTCTGGAAATAATCGAATGCTTTCCGGTATGACATGTAAAGCATGAGCAGAGCGGGGGATGGCTCCTGAGAAATATAGGTTTTGAAAGCAGTTGACATGGCAGGGAGGATCCTGTATAATGGTTATTGACCACAAGTCAATAATTGTTGAAGGAGTACTCGGGCTTGGCAAGACCAGTGAAAAAAACACCGGAGCAGTGGCAAAAGGAGATTTTAGACGCGGCTAAGGAATTATTTTTGACAAAGGGATATGAGGAGACTGCCATCGCTGATATCATGGAGCTGGCAGGCGGGGCGAAGGGGATGTTTTACCGCTTTTTTCGGAGCAAGGAGGAGGTCATACATGCCCTGGGCGATCAGATGTTTTTCCTCAATAATCCCTTTGAAGCGGTCAGAGAGCGCTCGGATCTGAATGGTCTGGAGAAGATCAGGGAGGTGCTTGCTTCCCATCGGGCCGATGAGGAGCGGGAGAAGATCAATACACAGGCAATCTCCATACTGAAGGATCCGCGCATTTTGGCTGCTGCGGTGGAGGCAAACCGGCGCGTGCTGACTCCCCTGTGGTTTGAGCTGATCGAAGAGGGCCGTCTGGACGGTTCGATCCGGACGGGATATGCGAAAGAGCTTTCCGAACTGCTGCCCCTTATCAACTTCTGGCTGCTTCCCTCCGTATTTCCGGCTGACGCGGAGGAAATCCGTCACAAGTATAGTTTTATTGCGGAGGTTCTCTCCATGATGGGGCTTCCGGTCATAGACGGCGAGATGTGCGAAAGGGCGCAGCAGATACTGGGAAGCTGTGGAGAGGGGAGGGAATAGCCGGTGAGACAGAGGCTGTTTACAAAAAACTTTACGCTTCTTGTGCTGGGGCAGGCAAGCTCTTTGTTCGGTAATTACATATTGCGGCTGGCCCTGTCCATGTATGTGTTGGAAATGACCGGCCGGGCCGCTGTGTTTGCAGGTATTTTATCCATGGCGATGGTTCCTGCGATCCTGTTATCGCCTTTTGGCGGTATCCTTGCCGACCGGGCAGACAGAAGAAATATCATGGTGGCGCTGGATACCCTGGCGGGGACCTCCGTTTTCTGTGCGGCGTTCTTTCTGTCCGGCGCCAATGCCCTGACCGCGATCGCTGTCCTGCTCATATCTCTTTCTGTCCTGGGGGCCTTTGAGACGCCTGTGGTACAGGCGTGTATCCCGGGAATGCTGGCCGGTGATAATATGATCCGGGGAAATGCCGTGGTGAATCAGGTGGCATCGGTCTCATATCTGACGGCCCCCTTTTTGGGCGGCATTCTGTACGCGGCCGTTGGTCTGAAACCAGTTATGTATGCCAGCGCCGCATGCTTTTTTCTCACGGCGTTATTGGAATGCTTCATAAAATTAGGGGATCAGCCCCGGGTATACCCGGGGAGTATTCTGTCCATGGTAAAAAATGACTTTAAGGACAGCTTCCGGTTTCTTGTAAAGGAACAGCCAGAGATCATAAAGCTGCTGTTTTTAGTGGCGCTGTCACGTTTCTTTGTAATGGGAGTTACATTGGTGGGGCTTCCTTTTCTTGTACGGACAGTCCTGGGATTGGACGCAAAATACTACGGCGGGGCGGAGAGTGCCATGGCGGTTGCCGCTATTTTGGGCAGTGTCGCTGCCGGACTTCTCACAGGGAGACTGAAGACGGGCCGGCTCTGGATTGTGCTGGCGGCCATGGGCGTCTGCCTCCTTCCCGCCGGGGCGATATTTCTTCTGCCGTCCGGTGTGGCAGTCAGATATGGGGTAAATCTTGCCGCTTTCTGTGGAATGCAGGTGGCGATCAGTATTTTTTCTGTTTTTGCAGTGTCGATGATTCAGCAAAATACGCCGGATCATCTGATTGGAAAGGTGATGGCTTATACATCGGCCATTACCCTGTGTGCCCAGCCGGCCGGACAGCTGGCTTATGGTTTTTGGTTTGACGGATTCCGTGAGACGATTTCTCTTGTGCTGATTCCTACAGGTCTGGCGGTATGCATGACCGGACTGGCTGGGGCTGGTTTTTTCAGACGGATGGAAGCACGCCAGTCCCAAAGGGATAATCCATAACCATATCAATCAGCCAGGATTTAAAAAATGTAAAAAACCTATTTCTTTTAACAAGTCGAAACGATATAATACGGTTAGTGCCAAATTCGGATTTGCGGAGGGCTTTATGAGGTATTACGAAATAGAAAACGAGATGTATCGGCGAGCAGTGGAACTGATAGAAAAAAGGTATCCTGTTGGCTGGGGAGGCGCCGGCGTTGTTCACACGTCTAAAGGGAATTATTATACAAGTGTTTCTATTGATACAGCCAATGCATCTGCCGTCGTGTGTATTGAGCTGGGAGCTATGCTTGAAGCTCACAAATACAATGAAAAAGTGACGCACTGTATGTGCCTGATCCGTAATGATGAAAATTCCCCATATAAGGTGTTGTCACCTTGCGGCATTTGCCAGGAGAGACTGCGGTACTGGGGCGAAGATGTACAAGTTGCCGTTACGACCGGAGAGGATGAACTTCGATTTGTGGAATTAAAAGAATTACAACCGTATCACTGGACGAAAGCCTACCCTGCTGACGAGCTTGAACATTGGGAGGAGTAGGCTGATATCAAAACCGCCGTTAGACCATTGAAAGGTTTCTGGGGCTTTACGGGAATTGGCTTTGGAAGACAAATGCAGAAAATTATTGTTACAAAAGAAATTTTTTATAAAACCTATTCCATCCGGGAAGCCCTTGCGATATAATGAAATCATTGGCAAATCAGAAATTGTATGGTCGTGTGGATAGGCAGGAGGAGGTTCCGGATGGAAAATTTCAATGATACCGCCAAAAGTATTGCGGAGGATGCAGTGCGATATGCTATGCAGAGCGGAATAAGGCTTGATTATACAGGAGAAAGCGCTCAAAACGTTGATGCTTTTCTCGGAGCCTGTCATGATAGCCTTGACAAGTATGATGGCGATGAGGGCGCAAAAACCTTGTGGAATGTTGCTGTTCTGTTCGGAACATATACCGGGGAGATGTTGCTGCGCTGTGGACTGGCTGAAAAAGGGTTTACCTGGGTCGAGGATGATGGACTTCCTATACTCAGTATTCCCGGCAGTCAAACTGCCGTTTCACCCATTACCAAAGCTCACAAGCGTATTCTTAACGGCGAAGAAGACAGCATGAAAAGTTTTGTTGACGTGGTGTTCTCTGCCGTGAATGGAGAGTGGCCAAAAACAGGAGTATTGCGCGTTCCCGATGTTGAAACGGCGAGCGGTAAAAAAATCGAGAGAATTGTCTTAAAAGAATCGGATTACTACATATCCCTTGTCGCGGAGGGAAAAGAAGATTTTGTGATTTTCAAATCTCACGATGGTTTTTTTCAGTTTTACGGAATTGGAAATCAATTCGTCTGCGAGGCCTGGTTCAATCTGGGTGGACGCAGGGCCTACGCGCTGATCAATCCCGACTGCACGAACACCGAGCGCGTAGACCTTGTTACGCCGTTCGGCGAATATACTCCGAGGGAGCTGGATATTATTTCGCTGGAACAGCTTAAAACAGCCGTGTATGAGTATTTTTCCAATCTTGAGGAAACGGACTTTCTCGCAAAAGTCCCGCATGAGAGAATGGAAATGTAAAATTTCCGGTTTGTGTGCCTGAAAACAGAATCAAACCTATAAAAAGCCGTTGCATGGACAAAACCTGAGCAACGGTATTATTTTTTCTAAAGGTCTTGACAATCGGAATGCAATCCGATATAATGAACATTGTTCATATTGAGGTGATGAGATGAATACAGTTGTAACATCAAAAGAGGACATTTTAAAAGCCAGCCGGAAACTGATTCAGCAGCAGGGATGGTCTGCGATTAATATCCGTTCTGTTGCGGCAGCCTGCGGAGTATCGGTGGGGTCCATTTACAATTATTTTGATTCCAAAGCCATGCTGGTGTGTGCCACAGTAGAAAGTGTCTGGTGTGAGATTTTTCATGGTCCGGAGGATAGTGTGTTTCAGGACACGGAAGCCTGTATTGCATGGATGTACGGACGGATGGAATACGGCTGTAAGCAGTATCCCGGATTTTTTACACTGCATTCTCTGGGGTTTATGCAGGAGGATAAAGCCGATGGAAAACAAAGAATGCAGCAGACATGGCAGCATATTCTGGATAAGCTGTGTTCTATCTTAAAGCAGGATGCCAGAATTAGGGCTGATGCGTTTACGCAGCAGTTTACAGTGGAAAGATTTGTGGATGTCTTATTTTCTCTGATGCTGTCCGCTCTACTGCGTCAGGACTATGATCCTGCCGCTGTGCTGGAGATTGTCCGCAGAACTCTTTATTAAAATACCATTGAATTGTGGTATTTTTTTATCCTGTAAAATGAACAATGTTCATTTTACAGGGTCAGATTATTGTTTGGTTGTAACTATGGCAGAGCGGTTTCTGCCGCGCGTCACAGTTCAAAATAAAATAAAACATAAAGGAGATTAAATTATGCAAGCAATCGTAGAAACCCTGTTTGATACTGTCTATCTGGTTTCTGTCATTACCATCGGGATTTTGATGATCCGGGGCAGCAAAGGAGAGCGCCAGTTTCGTCTGTTCGGATGGATGGCTGTAGTGCTGGGGGCGGGAGACTCATTCCATCTGGTTCCCCGCGCTCTTGCCCTGTGCACCACCGGTCTGGAGAATTACACCGTACCGCTGGGCATTGGAAAGTGGATCACTTCGGTCACGATGACGATTTTCTATGTGCTGCTCTATTATGTCTGGCGGCAGCGGTATAAGATGAATGGTCAAGGGAGCCTTACCGCAGCAGTGTATGTTCTGGCCGGCGTGAGGATTGTGCTGTGCATGATGCCCCAGAACCAGTGGCTCAGCGCTGAGGCGCCCCTCTCCTGGGGTATCTACCGCAACATTCCCTTTGCCCTGTTAGGGCTTCTGGTGGTTGTGCTGTTCTATCGCAGCGCAAAGGATCACGGGGATAAGGCATTTCGCCGGATGTGGCTGACCATCGTGCTGAGCTTCGGCTTTTACATCCCGGTGGTGCTGTGGGCGGACACCATTCCCCTGATTGGGATGCTGATGATTCCCAAGACCTGCGCCTATGTGTGGACGGTTCTTATCGGATATTTCGCTATGAAACAGGAATGCAAGTAAAGGAGGAGCAACAATAAAAAGAGTTTTTAGATTATCATAGAATTTTGAAAGATATTTTGATATAATAGAATTAAGGGCATAGTGGAATGACATAGTTTTAATTTTTATTTATTACTTTTATAAGGAGAGTTTGGAAAAATAAACATATCTGAGTTTGGTACGATTGGTTATTTTATTAAACACTATTTTAATTGGTCTATGGATTATTCTGACTTAGAAAATTGTATTGAGGATTTTTTGATGAGGGAAAATGTTACAAATGTAAACGCCTTCAAAAAAGAAATTGAAACGTTAAATATGTTAAATAGTCCAGAGATTATTAGGGAAGTAAGTTATAATCTTGGAAACAGAGGAATGCCGACGGATAAAGCTTTAGATATGATGAAGCTGCTATTTACGAAAACACAAGAAGTATAAAAGGAATTTTTAAGTTCCAGTTTGATGAAGCGGATATATAGCAGAAAACAATAAACATAAATTTGTTGGAGAGTGACATTATGCGAATTGCTTTATATTATTTAATACAATGCACTTGGGGTGTCGTACAATCCACATTAGGTGTGATTTATTTTATATTTTATTTCTCAGACAGACATTATTTTTATCACGGTGCAGTCGTAACCGAGTGGAACGCTAAGTCAAGCGTTTCTTTGGGAATGTTTGTGTTTGTAACAAAAGAACCATTTTTTTATGATAAGCTGAAAAATGATTATACAATAGAGGAACTTTCTCAACGACTTCTTGTGCATGAATACGGTCACACTATACAGTCACTTATTTTAGGTCCATTATATCTAATCATAATAGGAATACCATCAACATTGTGGGGGTTTTTGCCTTGTTGCAATATAAAACGAAAGGAAAAAAGTATATCCTATTTTTCTTTTTTTACAGAAAAATGGGCGAATTTTTTGGGCGAACAAGTGACAGGTCAAAAATCAATGGAGAACTTAGTTATAGACTGATAAATTTATGTTTGTAGAATTTCCGCTAGCAAAGAATCTACTAAAATGTCATAGCATAGACAAAACACAGGCGACAGCATTTATCGGCTCTGTACCAGAGGGGCAATGCTGGAAAGAGTGCATTGTACTCTGCCGGCGAATCGAAATATGAAAAAGGAAATCGAAGTCTATGTCTAAAATAGAAAACAATACGTATCATGTCAAAACAGATGGATTTTGTCAAGCTGTTGACTGACATACAGATTTATGTGGAGGATAAGCGGCAGGCCCACCAAAGCAGCAAACAAAAGAAATCCGTGATAGAGAAAATGAGGCAGGATTTAGAAGAAGTCTCCGGCTTTAAGTGAATAAGAATAAAAACTAAAGAACTCAAACCCGCAATGAAGATGGAAACAGAAACTAACAGATTAGAATTTCTCAGGAAATTTGGCTGGCTTATGAAAGATATAGCGGTAAGGGCATATAATGCAAAATTTAAGCATAAAAAATGAATGTGGCCGCAATATACTTTGCCTGTTTACCGGAGAGATAACATAGCCAGACAAGGCAGTCAACGGTCAAGATCAAAGGCGCTTCCGGCATGAACCCAAAAACTCTGCACTACATTTTGGCAGCGGCTGTCGGGACAGTGCTAATTATGCGGGATATCTTGTATAATGTAGCAGAGATATTCTATTTGTGATTGAGAAAAAATCTGATTTTGAATATGGGTGTCATATGATGGGCGCATATCGGAAATATCCAGAATTAGAAAAGTATGGAGAGGATGGATTTATCCCTTACCATGTGAGATATCCGGAAATTGGAAAGCACAAAATACAACTAAATGTTTGATTTTATATTCCATTTTGCGCTGCTATTTGGTATAATGTGAAAAATTATAGGATTTTAGGAGGTAGGGGGATATGGGAATAACTGATTTCATAAAAGATCAATTTATAGACGTGATAGAACACGTTGATGAATTAAACAAATTGCTAGTTTTCAAATTTACGAGACAAGGAGATGAAATAAAGCAAGGAGCGAATCTGATAGTAAGGAATGGACAAGCGGCTGTATTTGTCCATAGGGGGGAAATTGCAGATATATTTCTTCCTGGGGATTATAAGCTGGATACAGGCAATCTTCCTGTGTTGTCAAGTTTAAGGGCAGTAACAAGTTTGTTTAATTCTCCAATAAAATCAGACTTATACTTTATCAATACCACGCAATTTATAGGGAACAAGTGGGGGACTAAGAATCCGATATTGATGAGAGATGATGATTTTGGTATGGCACGGATTAGGGCTTTTGGAACGTATTCATTTAGAGTCGATAATATAGAAGTGTTCATGAATGAAGTGTTTGGTGCGAGAAAATTGAATATGACATATGACATATTGGAATTTCTAAAATCATTTATTTCTGAATCCGTGGCAGAAGCTATTGCGCAGAGCGGAGTTGCAATATTAGATTTGGCTATATATTATAGAATTCTTGCTGATTTGGTCTGTGAATATGTAAACAGTAAAGCAAGTAAGCTTGGTCTTTTTATTTCCGAAACTGTTATAGAGAATATATCTCTTCCAGAAGAAGTAGAAAAGTTAATTGATGAACAATCTGGGATCGGAATGGCTTCTAAAAATATGGATAACTTTATGAAATACCAAACTGCAAGAGCGATGAGGGATGCTTCGAAACAAAAGGGGGGGCTTGCTGGACTCGGGGCTGGCTTTGCTTTTGGCAGTCATATATCACAAATAGTCGGAAATAATATGAATAATAGCGACAATAAAAATACTGATAAACTCCGTGAATATAAAAAATTGTTTGACGAGGGAATAATTACAGAAGAAGAATTTAAAGAAGTTAAAAAACAGATTTTAGGGATTTAGAAAGGGTTTAATAATGAAATGTGATTCATGCGGGGCACCGGTTGAAAATGGGAAGTGTACATATTGCGGGAAATCATTTGAAAATAGTGGAAGTGAAAAACAATTTAATGAAACAGTTAGGGTGAACAATACAGTAAATTCTTATACGCAACCACAACTTCAACCTAAACCTAAACCTAAAATTCCGTTTTGGAAGAAAACTTGGTTTGTGGTTCTAATATGTGTTTTTATGCCGTATATAGGCGTTTTCCTTTTATGGGCGGCAAAAAAACCGTTGAATATATTTGCAAGAATTATAATTACAATAGTTCTTGTTTTTTACTTAAAAGGAGTTTTTGCAAGTATCAACGAAGAAGAGAGCGGAAATCAAAACGAAAACAAATCCGTATGGTCAGAGTATTACACAGATATTGATGATTTTGAGTATTATATTGATGGAAATGAAATTTTTCTGACAGATTATAATTCCAATCAAAAGAAAGTTAGGATAAATTCGTCATATGAGATTGACGGCAATACTTATAATGTTGTCTCTTTGGACGGAGTATTTACCTTGGATAAGGTAACAAGCGTAATAATTCCAGAGGGTGTACGGAGCGTTGCGGCAAACGAATTTAACGGTTGCAAAGTAAAGTTTTTGTATCTTCCGTCAACATTAGAAGACATTGGAAGGGATTCTTTTTGGGGTTATTTCCATGATGTAGAAAAAATATATTATGGAGGTTCAGAAGAACAGTGGAATCAGTTATGCACTGTTGAAAGAGCGGAAGTTGAAGTGAAACAGATTATTTATGACGCAAATCCCGATGATTTGAAATAAGATTTTAAGGTGGTGAAGAAATTCATCACCTTTTTAAGTATGACGGGCATGCCCGTGTTCTGTGGTGAAAGGTAAGCGTCAAATAAGATAGTGGATAGAAAAATAACCACCAACCCTCTATAATAAAAGGGCAGTGGTCATCGGCACCGTTCCTGTACCATGGGATCCCATGGCAGATAGTCATCCAGATATTCCGGATTTTCAAGGAATGT
>JAAVZR010000035.1 GCA_022791755.1 Lachnospiraceae bacterium | reverse complement strand
TTCAAGCTGTAAAACTTCTAATCCTAAATCCGTGATTTGATATATCTTTCGTTTATCTTCTTCACGAATAAAACGGATTATATTGTCTTTTTCCATTTTTGATAAACTTCCGTACATCGTGCCGGGTGTAAGTCTAATCGCGCCATCAGTCATTTTTTCAACCATTTGAACAACACCATATCCATGATTAGGCTTTCGCAAACACAGTAAAATGAAAAAAGCAGTTTCAGTCATGGGAACATACACTTTTTTTATATGTTGATCCATTTTATACACCTCCCATTAATCCCAGTGCGATACATTGCACTTCGATATATTTAATATATCGCAGTACGATATAAAAGTCAACAACTTTCGTAAAATAAATATATGGCAGAGAGAAAATCTCCCTGCCCTCACAAGCCGATAGGCTTGTGTTCTTTTTCGGTTGGTAAAGTAAGGCAAGGAATATAATAATCCCTCTGCAATTCATACCAAAAACCGTTGCTTTCATCATAAATATACTTGTCCATTAAAAAATCCTCCGTTATAATATATTCGCACATATGTCACAGTTTTCCGATTACCACACTCCGTTATATCTTGTTATGAGATTTTCTTGCCCTTGATTTTGCCCTTATGATTGTTCAAAGCAAGGGTAACATTGTGTGAAAACATATAAAGAGATAAAGTGTACTGATTGCGATAAATCCTTTGTTTTCAAGGTTTTCGGAGGATTTTATTAAAACCCTATGAAGTGTGATAAACACCTGTAAAATTACGAGTTTCTAATATAAATTTGATTCTTGCGAAGCTTCATTATTAAGGAAGACAGACGGAGGAGATAATCATGGATATAACGGGAACGATCATCATCACGTCGCCTCATGAAGATGTGACTGTAAATTGCACCGGGGTGATGTCCTCACAGAAGATGAAAGGCGGAGAGGATGCGCCGAAATATGCTCTGTCCGGCGCCACCGCTCAGGGGAATTCTCTGACGGGAGGACCGGCTGTTTTTCTGGGATGGTATGCGGATGAAGGACAGATTACAAAAGAGATCGAAGAGATCCGGGATGCGATAGCCAAGGGGGTCTCCCGCTATGAGTTAAAGTACAGCGTGAAGGTGGAACGGCATTGGTGGCGTCTGAAAATCGTGAATCGGGAAGACTTCCAATGAGAGGAAATAAAAATACCTTCCTCTTTATTTTTACTTTTCTTGCAAAGCGTGCCCCTCTCATGCTGGCAGCGGATCTGTTTTACTATTCGTCCAAATATTCTCTGGTGGTTTTAAACTCGGTGTGGCTGCTGAAGGCTGTGCTGGAAAGGCTGCTGGAGCCGGAGATGGGCTTGGGGGATATTTTGAAGCTCTTAGTCCTCTTTCTGGGAATCAACGGAGTTTTTGATCTATTTGAGAGTCTATACATAGAATACTGGCAGCCGCTTCTTGTGTTTCGGGCCAAGGAGAGGATAGAGAGGGAGCTGATGGAGCGGGCCAGACGGCTTTCTCTCAGATGTTACGAGGACACAGCCTTTTACGATACGGTGCGAATGACGGAAAACTGTCTGAATCAGACGCTCTTCATGGCCTATGGAGGGATGATGCAGTCGCTGGGGCAGCTGGCGGCTCTGGCGAATACGGTCTGGATCATGGCGGGGATAGATCGGGTACTTTTGCTGTTTATGCTGTGCGTGATTCCCACCTTTTTTCTGCTGCGAAGAACCGGCTCTCTGCGCGGGGAGAAGGCGAAGGCCCTGGCGCAGACAGAGCGGATTCGGGATTCTGTGGCGAAGTCCTGGCTTAATAAGAGCTTTGTGAGAGAGTATAAGACGACTCAGGCGGCCCAGGTGCAGGAAAAGCATTATGATGAAGCATACCAAAAGGGAATCGGCATACACAGAGCATATGGCAGCCGGCTCATGAAGGGGAGCTTTGGCGTCAGCTTTTTTTCGCTGACCTTTGTGCAGCTGGCCTGTTATGGATATGGTCTGTATGGTGTCTGGCACCGGGAAGGTTTTACGGTGGCGCAGCTGTCGGTGGTATTTCTGGCAGTTGCCAATATGCTGAGCCGGATGAATAAGATCCTCCGCCAGTATGAGAAGATCGGCCGGCTTTCTGCGGAGCTGTCAGCCCTGCAAAGATTCAAGGAGCTGGAGACGGAGGACACAGGAGAAAAAGAAATTGCACCCTTTCGGACGCTGGAATTTGACAGGGTCTCTTTTTCTTATGATGGCCCTGACGCCTGGAGTATGCAGGAAATCAGCTTTCGGATCAGAGCAGGGGAGACAGTCTGCCTGGCTGGGTATAACGGCGCTGGAAAATCAACGCTTGTGAAACTGCTCTTTGGTTTCTACACACCGGATAGCGGGAGGATCCTGTATAATGGAGTGGATATCCGGGAGTATAACCGGCAGGCGTACAGGGCACGCCTTTGCGCTGTATTCCAGGACTTTTATCTGTTTGGGCTGACATTGGGACAGAATATCTCTCTGTCCGAGACAGGGGACAGAGAGAGAATGGAGAAGGCTCTGGAGCTGGCAGATGGCGGAGAATTAACCGGTCGGCTGGGGTGTCAACTGGGAAGAGAGTTCTGTGGGCAGGGAACGGAGCTTTCAGGAGGCCAGAGGCAGAAGCTTGCCATTGCCCGGGCACTGTATGGGGGAGCGGATATCCTGATTATGGATGAACCGGATGCGGCTCTGGATCCTGTCAGCGCAGACCGGATCCTTTCCGGAATCCGCAGAGAGTGGAAAGAAAAGACGATACTCTTTATCTCTCATCAGATGTCGTCGGCCAGGGAAGCGGACCGGGTGCTGATGCTTGCGGAGGGCAGGCTGGCAGAGCAGGGAACCCATGAAGAGCTGATGCGGATGAACGGGATCTACGCGAAGTTTTTTCGGTGTCAGGCGGCTGCATATGGGAGGGAAAAGAGGTGAAGAGGTATCTTATATTTTTGAGAGAGGTCTTTCTGGCAGCGCCGTTGTATGTAATCGGTTTTTTTGCGGCGTCTGTCCTGGAAGTCCTTCCGTCCTATATCTGCACGGTCTGGTTTTTGAAAGAAATCATAGATCGGATCACGGCGGGATGCGGTATGGGAGAGCTGTTTCCGCTTTTTGGCATGATAACGGTCTATCTGCTTCTCTCCGACGGTTATCTGGCCTGGTTTGGGAATATATTCCAGCCCACGGCACGGGACGGGCTGGACCGCTGTTTCCGGAAAAAACTGTGGGACGCATACTCCAGAAAGGAGCTGTATCTGTACGATATACCGGAGTTTCACGATGAAGCGGAATATCTCAACTCCCGGATGGGAAGCGTTCTGGAGTCGGTGCTGATAAGCGTGGCGCAGATCTGTGCCGGAGGAATTACGATCCTTTTAACGCTCCATCTGCTTCGGGATACGGGACCGCTGCTTCTGCTTATCGCGCTCTGCGCGGTGGCGGCGGCGGTGACGGCGGACCGGCAGGCAGCGGATTGTCAGAACCGTAAGAATAGGGAGCTGGTCCGTTGGGAACGAAGAAGGAAGTATCTGACAGGTATCTTCTTCGCGCCGGGTCCCTTTAAAGAGCGAAAGACTTCCCGGGCGGAGACAGTGATACGGCGGGAGCATGAGAGAGCCTGCCGGGAGGCGGGGGACACGCTGAAACGTTTTGGGAGAAAAACAACATGCCTTCGCTTTATAAGAAATTTTGTATCCTCCACACTTTGCATGAATTTCTTGCTGATCCTGTGGCTGGCCTATGAGGTAAAAGTGGCGAAAAGCCTGTCCCTGGGAGGCTTTGCGGCAGGGTATAATGGCGTCAGTACCATAACCGGAAGCGTTATGACGTTTCTGTCCTGTCTGGATAGGGTGCGGGAAGATCGCTTTTTTATCGGAAGATGGGAGACATTTAGTAAGGCCGGGCAGGGACATCCTTCGGAGGATCAGAAGGAGTCTTGCGGACGGCAGAGCCCGCCGGATATCATCTCTCTTAAAAATGTGTCCTTTACCTATCCGGGCACAGACCGGGAAGTTTTACATGATATTTCCCTGGATATCCGAAGAGGAGAGAAGATAGCGGTGGTGGGCCCCAACGGCAGTGGAAAGACGACTCTGGTACATCTGCTGATGGGACTGTACAGGCCGGATGCGGGAGAAATCCTGGTGGACGGGAAGCTTCTGAGGGATGAGGACAGAGACGCTTACGCTCGCTCCTTCTGTGCTTTTTTTCAGGGACAGAGGCTGCTGCCTGCGTCCATAGGTGAAAATATTGCTCTGGATGTGACAGTGGATGAGAGGAGGGCATCTGCTGCGCTGAAGAGAATGGGGATTCTGCCGCAAAAAGATCTTTCTCTGTCGGCCATGGTGGACAGAGAGCTCTATGAAGACGGTCTGATTCTCTCAGGTGGGGAGGAGGCACGGCTGATGTTGGCTCACTGTCTTTATGACAGCGACCAGGTGACGGTTCTGGATGAGCCGTCTGCGGCTCTGGATCCGGTGGCACAGAGACAGCTGAATGCGGATATATTTCGGGAGATGAAGAACAGAACGGTTCTGTTCATTTCTCACCGCCTCCAGACCGTATCCATGGCGGAGCGCATCTGTGTGATGGAGGCAGGGCGGATCGTGGAAAGCGGTACGCACAGCGAGCTGTTAAAGCAGGATGGGCTCTACAGAAGGATGTGGATGTTGCAGGCGGCGAAATATGGAGAGACAGAGACGCAGGATGCGGGCGGCTTCCCATGAAGTCATTTTACCCAAACCGCAGACGAGTACCGAAAGGCATCAAACAAAACTTGCAGGCTCACGGCAGACCGCTCCTTGCGGGATATGAGGAAAGGCGAAGAAACAGCCCGGTTCCTGAGGGGATTCCCGGCCGGACCCTTGCAGGACGCCGGCACTTAGTGAACGCGAGCGACAGCGAAGCGCGAACTTAGAGCCGCTGCCTCCTGCACGGAGCGGGAGCGTGTCCGGCCGGGAATCCCCTCAGGAACCGGGCGTCCCCTTCTCCCTCCCCACACACAGGGTAGACGTCCCTCGCCCGGTAAGGTATAATACAGATATAAAAGGGTAAAATGAGACTTCACACCCCTGTGATGCGCTGCCGGCTTCGGGCCGGTTTAATAAAGAAGGAAAGAGACGGTAAAAAGACGGATGGAGATATTGAGAAACCTGTGTTTGCAGGCGGCTGTGGAATCGGAAACCACAGAGGGAGAGACCATGGGGCTTCTGATGGAGGAGCTGGCAGAGGGCGCTAAGAAATGGCAGGGAATCTCTCTGGGGGAGATGCTGGAGGGGTATACCCCGATTCTGGTGGACGGGATATTGCGGCTGGTCCTGGCCTTCATACTATTCTGGATCGGGCGCCGGATCATTGTGTGGGCGGTCCGTCTGTGCGACAAGGCCATGGAGCGCCACGGTGCGGAGGTCACGGTGCGCCGTTTTCTGCGCAATGTACTGACGGCTGTGGGATATATCATTCTTCTGATGATCCTCTTACAGCTGGTGGGGATCGCGGTCACATCGCTGGCGGCTGCCTTTGCCTCGGCCGGCGTGGCGATCGGTCTGGCGTTGCAGGGCAGCTTGGCGAATTTTGCCGGCGGGCTCCTGATTTTGCTGATGAAGCCTTTTGTCATCGGCGATTATATTATTCAGGGAGAATGCGAAGGGACGGTGCGGGAGATCGGTCTGGTATATACCCGCTTGCAGACGCCGGATAACCGCCGGGTCATGATTCCCAACGGAAAACTTGCCGACAGCAGTCTGATTAATGTGACGGCCAATCCCACGCGCCGTCTGGATATCACGGTGGGAATCGGCTATGACTCCGATCTTCGTCTGGCCAAGGAGATTTTGCGCCGTCTGGGGGAACAGGACCCGGCGCGGATCAGGGAGCAGGAGGTACAGGTGTTCGTATCGGAGCTGGCAGACAGCGCCGTGAATCTGGGGCTGCGTCTGTGGGTGGCTACCGATGACTATTGGACGGCCAAATGGCGCCTCACAGAGGAGCTTAAGATGGCTTTTGACGAGGCCGGTGTGGAGATCCCGTTCCGGCAGGTGGATGTGCATATGAAGACAAATGGAGCGGAATCCTGCGAAATCTCTTGAAATCGCCAAAAAACGTGATAAAATAAAACAGTTAGATTTGAAGCTGCGATAAAATGAGAAGAGGTATCTATGAGAACGAAAAGAGAAGATGTGAGAAATGTAGCCATCATCGCCCATGTCGATCACGGCAAGACGACGCTGGTGGATGAACTGTTAAAGCAAAGCGGTGTGTTCCGCGCGGGCCAGGAGGTGGCCGAGCGGGTCATGGACTCGGGTGATATCGAGCGGGAGCGCGGCATCACGATTCTGTCAAAGAATACGGCAGTCACTTATAAGAATACGAAGATTAATATCGTGGATACTCCCGGCCATGCGGATTTCGGCGGCGAGGTGGAGCGGGTCCTTAAGATGGTGAACGGCGTAGTCCTGTTGGTGGATGCCTTCGAGGGAGCCATGCCTCAGACCAAGTTCGTGCTGCGCAAAGCACTGGAGCTTTCGCTGCCTGTTATCGTCTGCATCAATAAGATCGACCGTCCTGAGGCCAGGCCGTCAGAGGTGGTGGATGAGGTACTGGAGCTCTTTTTGGAGCTGGAGGCGAACGATGAGCAATTAGACTGTCCTTTTGTCTACGCATCGGCGAAGGCAGGATTTGCCAGGCTGAGTCTGGAGGATGAGTCAAAGGATATGATTCCGCTGTTTGAGACGATTCTCGACTATATCCCGGCCCCTGAGGGCGATCCCGATGCCCCGGCTCAGATGCTGGTCAGCACCATTGATTACAATGAATATGTGGGGCGGATCGGCGTAGGCAAGATAGATAACGGTTCGCTGCGGGTCAATCAGGAGGTGGTTCTGGTGAATCACCATGACCCGGACAAGCAGAAAAAGGTCAAAGTCAGCAAGCTCTATGAGTTTGACGGGCTGAATAAGGTGGAGGTCACGGAGGCGGGGATCGGTTCCATCGTGGCGGTGTCGGGTATCGCGGATCTTCATATCGGCGATACGCTGTGTGCGCCGGAGCATCCCGTGCCGATTCCGTTCCAGAAGATTTCCGAGCCTACGATTGCCATGCATTTTTTGGTCAATGACAGTCCCTTTGCCGGACAGGACGGCAAATATGTCACGTCCCGTCATATCAGAGACCGGCTGTTTAAGGAGCTGAATACGGATGTGAGCCTGCGGGTGGAAGAGACGGACAGCGCGGACTGCTTCAAGGTATCCGGAAGAGGTGAACTGCATCTGTCTGTCCTGATAGAAAATATGCGTCGTGAAGGCTATGAGTTTGCTGTCAGCAAGGCGGAGGTACTGTACAAGACCGATGATAAGGGGCGTAAGCTGGAGCCCATGGAGTTAGTCTATGTGGACGTGCCGGAGGAATTTTCCGGCAGCGTGATCCAGAAGCTGAGCCTGCGAAAGGGCGAGTTGCAGGGCATGGGTACGGCCAATGGCGGTTATACCCGCCTGGAGTTTGCGATTCCTTCCCGGGGCCTGATCGGCTATCGCGGTGAATTCATGACGGATACGAAGGGCAACGGGATCATGAACCAGGTATTCGACGGATATGGCGTGTACAAGGGCGATATTTCCTATCGCAAGAACGGCTCTCTGATCGCTTTCGAGACGGGAGAGAGCGTGACCTACGGCCTTTTTAACGCCCAGGAGCGGGGGACGCTGTTCATCGGGCCGGGACAGAAGGTCTATGCAGGTATGGTCATCGGGGAAAACTGCAAGACAGATGATGTGGAAGTGAATGTCTGCAAGACGAAGCATCTGAGCAATACCCGGGCATCCGGTTCGGACGATGCGCTGAAGCTGACCACGCCGCGGGAGATGAGCCTGGAGCAGAGCCTGGAATTCATCGACACCGATGAGCTTCTGGAGGTGACGCCGAAGCATCTGAGAATTCGCAAGAGAATCCTGGATTCCAAGCTGCGTAAGAGGAGTGGATTTAATAAACAGTAGTCCGCGTTCACGCCGTGCGGCAGGCCGGTTTAGAGCCGGATCATAAACGTAAGATTTTCATAAAATGGCGGCAGGCCGGAATCCTGCTGCCATTTTTTGTGTGGATAATACCCTCCGTGAACAAGGGAGCACACAAAGGGCAGCGGTATGTTGGAGCGTTTCCATGTCGAAGACCGTAAGATATTGACAGTTTATGGAGAAGAATATAGAATATAAGTGAAAACAAAGGAAAAGAGGGATCAGGATGGGATTTGAAAAATTGTATACGGCGGAGGATGCGGCGCAGATCACAGGACTTACTCTGCGGACGATCCGGAATTATATCCGGGACGGTAAGTTAAAGGGACGCCGGATCGGCGTGCAGTGGCGCTTTACACAGGAGGATATCGAGGCGTTATTTGACGTACCCGGAAAGGACAGCGAAGGGGTTCCCGATGTCAGGCCGCACCGGGATGAGGAGCCCCAAAAGGCAGCAGCCGGGCAGCCTTTTCAGGAGATGCCCCGCAGAACCGCACAGGCTGAAACAGTGGCGGTACAGGAAAAGAAAACGCAGGTTGAAATGACACGGGAGAAATCGCCGGAACCGGCTTCACCGGCGGCGCTGGTGGAGAATTTTCTGCGGCGCAGGAAAGCTCCGCGATTTTGCGCCTGTGCGGCCATAGATATTCCCGGTGTAACAGAACAGGAGGCCAGGTATCTCTACGAACGTCTGAAGAGTCTGGCAAAGGTATATCAGGACGGACCGAAGCGCCTGGAGATGAGCTACGAGTATGATGAGTTCAGAGAACAGGCCCGTTTTGCCTTCAGCGGAGCCATGGAAGCGGCCTGCGCCATGATGAACCTGTGCGAAGCGCAATAAAGGCGGCGTCCGGGGCGTATCCTATCCATTGGAGCAGGCAGGCGCGGAAGGGATACCGGGGAGGCATATATGACGATCGGAGAGAAAATAGCGCTGCTTAGAAAAGAACGCAATATCACACAATCGCAGCTGGCGGAATATCTCTATCTGGTGCCCCAGACCGTCTCCCGCTGGGAGGTGGGAAACGGTACGCCGGAGATTTCCCTGCTGCCAAAGATCGCCCTGTTTTTCGGGGTGAGTATTGATGAGCTTTTTGGGATCTCTGCATTGGAGCGGGTGCGGGAGCTGGTGTGCAAATATTCGGTACTGAGAGAGGACCATATCTTTGAGGAGGCCATGGAGTGCCTTCGCATGGAACTAAGGACAGTGGACAGCGCTCTGAAATCCGGGATCGGGGATGCGGCGAAACTGGAGCAGGAGAGGATAGAGCTGAAAACGGAGGAAATTCATCTTCTTTTGCAGCAGAGCAGGGAGGCGGCGGCCCGTTCGCTGGCTGTCACCGAAGAGATGATCGAGAGGACAGGCGGGCTGATTTATCGTTTGCAGCGGATTCAGCTGCGTGTGAACCAGGGAGAATGCCGCCGCATCTTAGAAGAATGTAAGGAGGATTTTTCTCAAAACCCGGGACGAGAGACGCTTCAGCTGTACTTCGAGGCGCTGCATCAGACGGGGCGATATGAGGAATTGCTGGCTTTTATGCAGAACGAGGCGGTGGAGAAGATTTTGCTGCCGCCGGACGAACGAAACGCAGCGCTGTGGCTGCAATGCGCTCTGGCGGCGGCCGGGGCCGGAGATGAGGACCTGACAGAGAAGTACGCAAAGGCGGTTATGAAATACGGCAGCCTGTGGGAAAGGTTTGATTGTCTGACCGGATGGTTCCGGCTCTGTAGGAGAAGGGGCTGGACAGAGAGGGCGTCACAGGCCAAAGAGGATTTGCTCTGCCTGCTGCCGCAGATAGAGTTTTCTACCTATTTTGCAGAAAAGATAAAAAAAGATATGGAGGCATGGTGAGAACACCGCACAATTTTTCATAGCGGCAGGTACAATGGCTGCTTGTTTGAAAACAGGCAAATCTCCCTGTATCATAAAGATATCCGTAATGTGATATCCAGTGAAGACCGAAAGGCCCGGATAAAAACCGGCAGAGGGGGGAGAGCCATGTATCGCTATATGTTCAGAAGAAAAACGCGCTTTTATTTGTTTGTTCTGCTGTTGACAGCCACCACCGCAGCCTCCGGCATCTGGTTTAGCGTGGTAATGCCCTCGCTGGTGGACTATGTGAAGGGTGGGGAGCGGGGAGTGCTCTTTACTCTGGCGGGGAACTGCCTGTTTGCGGCGGCGTACATGATTCTGGAGATTCTGTACCACAGTGCGAAGTCCGCGATGATTGCAGATGCCAGATATCAGCTGAAGCAGGATATCTTTGCCGGGATTATGGGAAAGACGCCGGCGGAATTTGACGCTGTGAACCGTGCGGAGTATGTCAACGACCTGAGCAATACGATAAATACCTATGAAAACCTGTACTTTTCCAATATCATCCGGAGTCTGGAGTGCGCGCTGTCCTTTGTGACGGCTGTCATGATATCCCTGGCGGTGGAGCCTCTCATGCTGATTCTGATGTTAATGCTGGCACTGGCGACCCTGGCGGCGACCCGGCTGACCACCGGTCCCATCCAAAGAAGTATGAAGGAATATACGGCCTGCACCGGTAAATATATGACGGAGATCCAGGATGATTTTGGCGGATTTCTCCTGATTCGCTCCTTTGGGATTCTTCCGGCCATTCTGAAAAAATGTGAGGCGAAGAACCGGGAAATGGAGGAGGCTAAGAAAAAGGGCGAGATATCCCGGGCCATATGTATGTATGCCGGTGAGCTGACCGCGCTTTTGTCTACCATCATTGTCATGGCTGCCGCCGCCTGGTTCGCGATCCGCGGGACTATCTCCGCAGGTATGATACTGGGCTTTGGAAATCTGATTTCTCTGATCGTATCCCCTTTAGTCAGCCTTCCGTCGGTCATATCGGATTTTCATGGGGCCGGGCCCCTGGAGGAGCGTTTCCGGCAGCTGATGACCGTGGAGAAGGAAGGGGGAACAAAGGTCCTTTCAATGCCCGCAGAGAGGATTCATCTGGAGAAAGTCACTTTTGACTATGGAACGCAGAAGAAAATCCTCCGGGGACTTTCCTTTGTCTTTGAAACGGGTAAACGTTATGCCATAGTGGGAAAGAGCGGCAGCGGGAAAAGTACGGTCATGGCGCTTTTATCCGGGTTTCATCCAAAGTACGGCGGGCAGATCCGCTTCGACGGCACAGAGCTTCGCCGGATCAGAGGGGACAGTCTGGCCGGCCAGATCGGCATGGTGTGGCAGGATACGTTTCTCTTTACCGATACGCTTCGCAATAATATTGGGCTGTACTGTGAGGAATACGGCGAAGAACAGATCCGTGAGGCCATATGCCAGGCCGGCCTGGGCCCGTTTCTGGAGGCTCTTCCCAATGGACTGGACACCTGGGTGGAGGAGAACGGAAAGAACCTCTCCGGAGGGGAAAGGCAGAGACTCGGGCTGGCCAGAGTCCTGCTTCGGGGAAAACGGATTCTGCTTTTTGACGAGTTCACCTCCAGCCTGGATGAACGGACGGCAAAGGAGATCGAGCTGAATCTGTTGTCATTGAGAGAATGTCTGCTGATTACTGTGACGCATCGCCTGAATCCGGAGATTCTGCGGTCGTATGACATGATTCTGGTATTGGAAGACGGAAGATTCACAGCAGCGGGGACTTATGACGAACTGATGGGGGCGGACGGCTGCCTGAGGCGGATGAAGGCAGAGTAGACAGAGAAGAGAAAATGCCGGTGCAGAGAGGGCCGGTACAGTAAAAGAAAAGAAGCTGCCACCCGGCGGTTCTGTCGGCCGGGGAGGCAGCCTCCTGCATTTATGGGGTATGGGAGAAAGCGCCGGGCAGATTTCGCTTCGCCGGTCAGTCCTCGCAGGACAGCCCGCTTTCTGCCAGCTTCATGGCGCGTACCTTTAAGGGCAGGCCGAAGAGGGTGATAAAGCCGTCTGCATCGTGGTGGTCATACAGATCTCCGGTGGTGAAGGAAGCCAGGGACTCGCTGTACAGACTGTAGGGCGAGGTGGTGCCGGCCTTGATGATATTGCCCTTATAGAGCTTAAACTTCACTTCGCCGGTCACATACTTTTGGGTGCTGGTGACGAAGGCCTGCACGGCCTCGCGAAGGGGGGTAAACCATTTGCCCTCGTATACGATCTGAGCGAACTTATTGCCCAGGTCTTTTTTGGTCTCCATGGTGGCCCGATCCAGTACCAGCTCCTCCAACTGAGCGTGGGCCTCCATCAGGATCGTGCCGCCGGGAGTCTCATAGACGCCTCGGGACTTCATGCCCACTACGCGGTTTTCCACGATATCGACGATGCCGATTCCATGCCTGCCGCCGAGAACATTCAGAGCGGCGATGATCTCGGATACCTTCATGGCCTTGCCGTTTAAGGTCTTGGGAACGCCGGCCTCAAAGGTCATGGTGACATATTCCGGTGCATCGGGGGCCTTCTCCGGCGAGACCCCCAGGACTAAGAGATGCTCGTAATTGGGTTCGCTGGAGGGATCCTCCAGCTCCAGTCCTTCATGGCTGATATGCCACAGATTGCGGTCGCGGCTGTAGCTGGAATCGGAGGAGAAGGGCAGATGGATTCCGTGGGCCTCACAGTAGGCGATCTCATCTTCCCGGGACTGCATGGTCCATATATCGGTCATACGCCAGGGAGCGATGATCTTCAGATCGGGGGCCAGGGCCTTGATGCCCAGCTCAAAGCGGATCTGATCGTTGCCTTTGCCGGTGGCTCCGTGGCAGATGGCGGTGGCGCCCTCCTTGCGGGCGATTTCCACCAGCTTTTTGGCGATGGCCGGGCGGGCCATGGAGGTGCCTAACAGATATTTATTTTCATAAACGGCTCCCGCCTGGACGCAGGGTATGATATAATGATCGCAGAAGTCGTCGATGATATTTTCAATGTAGAGCTTGGAGGCCCCGGAGAGTCTGGCTCTCTCTTCCAGGCCGTCCAGTTCGCTGCCCTGGCCGCAGTCGATGCAGCAGCAGATGACTTCGTAGTCGAAGTGCTCCTTTAACCAGGGAATGATAGCAGTGGTGTCCAGGCCGCCGGAGTAGGCTAATACAACTTTTTCTTTCATGATCGTGTCCTCCCGAAATGAATAACGGCATATGCCGGTTTGTTTTGCTTGAATCGCTGCTCATAAATATACACCTGTTCCCAGGAAAAATCAAGGGGAATATGAATAAAAATTTACATTATGCGGAAATTTTGTGGGAAATGATGAATAAATATTAAAAAGAACCGGTTTGCTGTGCAATATGGCAGGCCGGGCAGAGAGACAGGAAGGAAAGGCGGATGAGAAGCTTTTGGGACTGGCGTTTTCACCGTCAGGAGAGAAAAACAGAGATTGATCCGGCTGCATTTTCTCAGGACGGCTACCTGATTCACCAGGGGCGTCTTGGCGGGATCAGCTATGGATCGAAGACCAGCAGGGAGACCGGCTGCGGCTGGATCGCCTGCTATAATTTCCTTCGGTTCATGGGGGCGGAGGAGCCGGCCCGGGAGGTGGCCGGACAGATGGAACGCATGCTCCTGTGGGGAGGGCGGATCGGCAGTCACCCCCTGGCCGTATGGTGGTATCTGCATCGCAGGGGGTATCGTTTCCGGCTGGCCTGTACCAGGCGGGGGATGGACCGGATTCTCGGAAAGGCGCCGGAGCGCACAGCGGGCATCATCGCCTACTGGCATGGGAGGGGAGCCCATTACGCGGCCTTTATCCGGGAGGCGGAAGGGGACAGACCGGGGGAGGAGGCCGGGAAGCTCCGTTTCCTGAATGCGGTCTATGGCATGGAAAATCACCGTCTTACCCCGGAAGAGTTTTACAGAAAACATGTTCGCTTTCCGATTACCATGGTTCTGGTGGATAGATAGCTTTCCTGAAGATCCCGGAGGGCCTCAGATCTTCGTCGTCCAGCGGCTGCAATCCCACACCTGGTTTGCCAGAGACTTATAGAACTCCGGTTCATGACAGGTCATGAGTATACTGCCCTTATATTCTTTCAATGCCCGCAGAAGCTCGGCCTTGGCATCTGTGTCCAGGTGATTGGTGGGCTCGTCCAGTATGAGTACATTGGTCTCCCGGTTCATCAGCTTGCACAGCCGGACCTTAGCCTGCTCGCCGCCGCTTAAGACGCGCACCTTGCTTTCGATATGGGCGGTGGTGAGGCCGCATTTGGCCAGAGCAGAACGAACCTGATACTGGGTATAGGAAGGAAACTCCTGCCAGATTTCTTCCAGGCATGTGGTGTCGATATTCTGTGGCGTTTCCTGCTCGAAATAGCCGGTCTCCAGGTAGTCCCCCAGTATCACACTGCCGGACAAAGCGGGGATCAGTCCCAGGATGCTCTTTAGAAGAGTGGTCTTGCCGATACCGTTGGCGCCGGTGAGTATGACCTTCTGTCCGCGCTCCATGATCAGATTCAGGGGAGAGGACAGCGGTTCCTCATAACCGATGACCAGATCTTTTGTCTCGAAGATAAAACGTCCGGAGGTGCGGGCCGGGAGGAACGAAAACTGAGGCTTTGGCTTCTCTGCGTCCAGCTCGATGCGTTCCATCTTATCCAGCTTTTTCTGGCGGGACATGGCCATATTGCGGGTGCTCACACGGGCTTTATTGCGTGCTACAAAATCTTTGAGGTCGGCGATCTCCTGCTGCTGGCGATTATAGGCAGCCTCCAGCTGCGTCTGCCTGGCGGCAAAAACCTCTTCAAAGTGATTGTAGTCGCCCACATACCGGTCCAGCTTTGCATTGTGCATGTGATAGACCAGATTGATCACGCTGTTTAAAAAGGGGGTATCATGGCTGATCAGGATAAAGGCATTCTCGTAGCCGGTCAGATAGCGTTTCAGCCACTCGATATGTTCGGTATCCAGATAGTTGGTAGGCTCGTCCAGGAGAAGGATGTCCGGCTTCTCCAACAGAAGCTTCGCCATCAGTATCCGGGTGCGCTGGCCTCCGGACAGTTCGGATACGTCTCTGTCCAGCCCCGTGTCCATGAGACCCAGAGCCCGGGCCACCTCATCCACTTTGGCATCTATGATATAGAAGTCATGGAGCGTCAGGGTATCCTGAATGACAGCCAGCTCATCAAGCAGAGGAGTCATCTCCTCTTCGGAGGCTTCACCCAGACGGCTGCAAATCTCATTCATGCGCTCTTCCATGGCAAACAGATAGCCAAAGGCCGATTTCAGTACGTCGCGGACGGTCATGCCCTTTTTGAGGGCAGTGTGTTGATCCAGGTAGCCTACCCGGATATTTTTAGCCCAGGAAATAATACCTTCATCAGGCGCAAGCTGATTGGTGATGATATTCATGAAGGTGGACTTTCCCTCTCCGTTGGCGCCCACCAGTCCGATGTGTTCTCCCTTTAAGAGGCGGAAGGACACATCAGTGAATATGGCACGGTCTCCAAAGCCGTGAGTCAGATGTTCTACGGTTAAAATACTCATTGGTTGAATCCTTACATGATTTCAGACACAGTTATGATATGGTTCGCGGTATGATTGTACCGTATCAGACGAAGTCTGTCTACCCTGAAGAGGTATGAATTTGAATATATCCATTAATTTAACCCTTATTCGGGGTAGACGGACTTCATTTTGTAATGTATAATAGCAGAGACTTACTTTGAGTACATTGCCTGTCTGATCGTTAACAGGTTGGTTTGGGCATGGCAAAAAAGAAAGGAGACTACTCTCCATGAGCATAAGACCGATGCGCTGCCTGCTGGCCATTGCCATTACGGCAGTTTTTCTGCTGTCTGCCTGTGCTTCATCCGGTAGTGTTTCCGATACCGGAGACGATGTTCTCACCTGGAGTACCGGGGGTAATTTTAACAGATACCGGGCATTTATAGAATTGGTTTCGGAAACCTGCCCGGATATCAAACTGGAATTTATTTCCTATACCGGAGGCAATAACACTGGATACAGCTGGGCGCAGATGCGGGCCGATGACATTCCGGATATCTTTATCACGACTCAGATTTTGGATGAAGAACTGGCCAAAGAGCGCCTGGTGGACCTGTCCGGATATCCTTTTATCAACGACTTTTCCACATCCATACTGGACCAGGTATCGATCGACGCAGGAGTCTATCTCCTGCCGATCAGTTATTCCATGTATGGGATCTTTTACAATAAAACTCTGATGCAGGAAAATGGGTGGGAGGTTCCCTCCACCTTTGCAGAACTGGAGGCTCTGTGTGAAGAAATACGGGCGGCGGGGCTGATCCCCGGTGTCCTGGGCACGCAACTTACGGGCGGACCTTTTTCTGCCATATTTAATCTGGCCAAAACCGACTGGCTTACCACTCCGGAGGGGGTCATGTGGGAAAGAAGCTTTCTGGCAGGAGAAGCCACGGCAGCCGGTATGTGGGAAGATACGATGGAGTATGTACAGCGATATATTGACGCCGGTATGTTCCATACGGATCCCGAAGACCGTGGCGACCCGCAGCTGATCCTGGACTATCTGGGCAACAGAAAAGCTGTATTCTGCACGGCGGTGCAGACAGTGAATATTACCAGGCTTCCCGATACGGGCGATGAATTGGGAATGATGCCTTTTATCAGTGAGGACGGCAGTAAAAATGTCTATATGTACAGCCCTTCTTACTATTTTGGGATCAGCAGACGCCTGATGGAGCCGGGCAATGAACAGAAACTGGAAAATGCCATTACACTTCTCACGTTACTTTTTTCTCCAGAGGGGCAGGCTGCGTTTATCAATGAGGAGACCCCCTGTGTCATAAGCGTGCTTGGCAGCATGACTGCTCCTGAAACTTCTCTTATTTATGATGCCAGTCAGGCCCTGCGCCAGGGCAGAGCTTTTCCGATGACTTACACAGGGTGGGAAAATGTCCTGGCTGATATGGGGCAGGCGTATAAAGAGTGGTTCCGGGGTAAAAACGCGATGGACGGACCAGAATGTATCGCCTGGATGGACCGGCTGCAGCAAGAATATCTGAATTGCTCGGATGAATTTGATTTCTGTGAAAGCACAGCCGACTTTACCCTTGAAGAAACCGGAAGGCTGATAGGAAAGGCGTTGGGGAGTTTCGTGGGCGCTGACGCGGTGATGGTTCCTCTCGGAGAGTTCCACGAAGACGGTACGGAACTCAGAGCCGGCGTTACGGGAAAGCTCTATGCGGGAGAGATCAATACCGACGTGCTGAGTGCCGTCTGTCCGGCCTATGACGGAGAGTACGCACTGATGACGATGACAGGATCACAGGTCAGAGAACTGGCGGCGGCCGGCTTTGATGCGGAAGGCGACGGCAATTCGTTCCCTTATCTTCTGGTGACACGAGGCGATCAGGAGCTCAATGACAATACGGAATATCTGGTGGCTTTTTTCATGAATGGATACACGCAAGAAACAGCGGACGCTTATTCTGCCCGGATATGCACAGGTTCTCTCCGGCTTTTTCTGCGCACCTGGCTCGAAGAACAGAAAACTGTTTCGCCGGACGGGAATCCATGGGAATAAGAGAATTATGGAAGATCATCAAAAAGGAAAAGAAGGAACACAGGTATGAAACCGGACGGGAAGAAACGTAATATTATATTTCTGGCAGTGACAGCGACATGCCTGCTCCTGTTTCTGCTGGCAGGCGGCAGGTATTTTGCAAAGTATTTACAGCATCAGATATTTGTGGAGCGCAGTACGCAGCTGATTGAAATCACGTCTCAGGTGCAGGTCAATCTGAGCACTGCGCTGGACTCCCATTGGAACTATCTGACTGCCATGGTCAATTTGCTGGAGAGTCAGGAATATGACTCCCGGGAGGATGTGATCGAACGTGTCGGGATACTGGAGCAGATGATGGAAACAGACAATATGGATTCCGTGCTGATGCTGCTGGACGCTCAGGGGAACTGTTATGACTCTGCCGGAAAACAGGGAGTCTGGCCGGATATGGACCGGATTATCGGAGGGGAGGAACAGTATACGTTTATATCCGACAGTTTGATGTATGAGGATAGCTGCTGGGCTTTTGTTCAAAAGCTGCCGGCGCCATTGTACACACAGGATACGGATACATATTTTACTCACGCCGTTCTTCTGAAGGACGTATATACGGTGACGAAATATTACGACAGCGATGCCTTCGGAAATCGGAGCGAGACATATATTCTGAAAACAAACGGAACACGGATGTATGACGACCTCTCCGGCGATAACAGTGTTCTGGCTTATAATGTGCTGAAGGTGCTGGAGGAGATGGAGGGCCAGAAAATCCCCGATATCCGCGCCGCCCTTGAACAGGAGCATACGATCAGCACCAATTTTATGTATGAGAACAAGGAGTACTATTACTGCCTCACATCTCTGGCAAAATATGATACTCTCCTTCTCTTTTTGATCCCTGCGGATTCCGTAGCCTCCGGCACGGTGGATATGGTCGAGGCCGTAATCCGTATGCTGGTGTTGTTTACCATAGTCCTGATTATCATGCTGACTCTGGTAGTGGTATTTCTCATGAAACAGCAGAGCAGCATCCGTCAGTTCAGACAGGAACAGGAAAATCTGCGCCGTCAGGAAGAGATGAATGCTCAGCTGGAAGCAACGAACGCCATGCTGGCCCGTTCCAAGGAGACAGCGGAGCAGGCGTTCCAGATTGCGGAGGAAGCCAACCGGGCCAAGAGCTCCTTCCTCTCGAATATGAGCCATGATATCCGGACACCCATGAACGCCATCGTCGGGTTTTCCGCTCTTCTGACCAGGGACGCGGAAAATCCGGAGAAGGTGAGAGAATATACCAAAAAGATCACGGCGTCCAGCCAGCACCTTCTGGGGCTTATTAACGATATTCTGGATATCAGCAAAATCGAAGCCGGTAAGACGACTCTGAATCTGTCGGATGAAAACATAGTGGAGCTCATCGAAAATATTGATACCATCATTCGTCCCCAGATGAAGGCGAAGGGTCATTTATTTGAAGTACACACCAGAGGTTTAAAGCATGAGAGGGTGGTGATGGATAAGCTTCGCCTGAATCAGATTCTCTTAAACCTGCTGTCGAATGCGGTCAAATATACGCCTCCGGGGGGCCGCATCTCTCTGACAGTGCAGGAGCTGCCTCAGCATACCAGACAGCTGGCTCACTTTTGCTTCATCGTGGAGGACAATGGCTATGGTATGAGTAAAGAATACCAGAATAAGATTTTTCATGCCTTTACCAGGGAGGAGGACAGCGTCACAAATAAAATCCAGGGCACCGGCCTGGGAATGGCTATCACTAAGAATCTTCTGGATCTCATGGGGGGAAGTATCTCCCTGGATAGCGAGAAGGGAAAGGGCTCCACATTTATGGTGGAGCTGGAGCTGCACATCAGTGAGCAGGTCATAGATCAGGATTTCTGGAAAAAGAACGGCATTACCAGGCTTCTGGCCGCGGATGACGAGGAAGTCATATGTCAGAATATCCAGGTGGCTATGGAGGGCACCGGCGTATCCGTAGAATATACCATGAGCGGACAGAGCGCGATAGAGCGGGTTGCACAGGCCTGGCGGGAGGGAAACCGGTACGATATTATTCTGCTGGACTGGAAGATGCCGGAAATGGACGGAATTGAAACCGCCAGACGGATCCGGCGGCAGATTTCGGAAGATATTCCGATCCTTATTCTGACCAGCTACGACTGGTCGGAGGATGAGGAGGAGGCAGCCAGAGCCGCAGGGGTAAGCGGGCTTTTGCCCAAACCGTTTTTTCTCACCAATTTTCGTCAGAAAGTAGACTCTGTGATGGGGCATGAACCGGAATCGGAACCCGAAAATACCGATACACAGAGCATACTCAGAGGAATGCATATCCTGGTGGCAGAGGATAATGAAATCAACGCAGAGATTCTGGGCGAGCTTTTAGACATGGCCGGGGCTACCTGCGATATATTCGAGAATGGCAGGATGGTAATAGAAGCCTTTGAAAAGTCTGCGCCCGGACAGTATCAGCTGATTTTGATGGACGTACAGATGCCGGTGATGAGCGGATATGAAGCCACCAGAGCGATCCGGGATCTGGGGCATCCGCTGGCTCTGACTATCCCTATCATCGCCATGACGGCAAACGCCTTTGCTGAGGATATCCGGGACGCGCTGGAGGCAGGGATGAACGCCCATGTGGCTAAGCCCATAGATATGGCGGTGCTGGAGCAGACCGTCCGGGCAGTGATGGGGACGCGGGCTTAGAGCGTACAGCGCAAGAATAATAAAATCGGGTTGTTACGGTATGCCTCTTCTGCTACAAATTCTGTTCTTGCCATTTTTCTTTGGCCCATGCTATAATAAAATCAGCTACAGCCTGGTAAAATCTGGCTGGCTATATTATCAAAGAAGAAGGAGAGATTTCACTATGGAACATTTGAAGCTGAAACGTTTTCCGAAGGATTTTCTGTGGGGCGCCAGTTCATCGGCCTACCAGTGCGAGGGGGCCTGGGATGAGGACGGTAAGGGCCCCTCGGTCCAGGACAAGGCTCCGGTGATTCCGGGGACGACTGATTTCAAGGTAACCAGCGATCATTATCACCGTTTTAAAGAAGACATCGCACTGATGGCAGAGATGGGCTTCACCGAATACCGCTTCTCGATCGCATGGCCCCGTATTATTCCGGACGGTGACGGAGCTGTCAATGAAAAAGGCGTGGCTCACTATCACGAGGTCATTGACGAATGCTTAAAGAACGGGATTCAGCCGGTGATCACCCTTTACCATTTTGATCTGCCCTATGCGCTGCAGGAGAAATACGGCGGCTGGATCAACCGTCAGTGCATCGACGACTTTGTGCGTTACTGCGAAGTCTGCTTTAAAGAGTACGGCAGCAAAGTAAAATATTTCCTGACGATCAATGAACAGAACATGATGACCATGTTTAATATGGGCGGCTATGCCACAGACAGGGAACGTTATCAGGCCAATCACCATATGCTGGTGGCTCAGGCCAAGGCTACGATCCGCTGCCATGAGATGTGTGACGCCTGGATCGCCCCGGCGCCCAATATCACCTGCGTATATCCGCTGACCAGCGCTCCTCTTGATAATCTGGCTGCCATGGACTATGACCAGCTGAGAAACCGTCTGTATCTGGATACCATCGTATTCGGCAAATATCCGGAAGCCTTCTGGGTATATTTGGAGCAGAGAGGCTGCGCCCCTGAGTTCGCCGACGGCGACGAGGAAGCGCTTAAGAACGCTCATCCTGATTTCATCGCCTTTAACTACTACGGCGCCAGCACGGTGAAGTATGTGTCCGAGGAAGAGGGAAAGAAGGCAAAAGAAAAACTGAAAGATCCCGATGCCAGGGCCAATATGAAGGAGTTCATGACCGGCATGATGACCGAGCCGGGACTGGCCGTGGGCGTGGAGAATCCCCTGCAGCAGAAGACCAGCTATGGCATGGGCATTGACCCCGTGGGCCTGCGCATCACGCTGCGTCAGCTGTGGGAGAGATATCATCTGCCGTTACTGATCACGGAGAACGGCTGCGGCGTACCGGATACGCTGAATGAGGACGGCACGATCCATGACGATTACCGCATCGACTATCTGCGGGTACACATCCGTGCCTGCCAGGAGGCGATCACCGACGGCGTGAACCTGATGGGATACTCCCCCTGGTCCGCCTTCGACCTGGTATCGACACACCAGGGGATCACAAAGAGATACGGCATGATCTATGTAAACCGCGACGAGTTCGACTTAAAGGATATGAAGAGAATCCGCAAGGACAGCTTCTACTGGTATAAGAAGGCGATTGCCTCGGGCGGTGAGGATCTGGATTAAAATCGCTTTGTTTTGATTCATGGCCGGTGGGAAGGAGCGGGGGGACGCCAAAGCCCCTGTAGCTTCCCGGTCCGGACGCGCTTTCGCTCCGTTTCGACGCAGCGGTGCTAAGCTCACACTTCGCTGACGCTCGCGTTCGCTAAGTACCGGCGTCTCAAAGGGCCCGGACCGGGAAACTACAGGGGCTTTGGCTGTTACCGGCGCTCTTCCAAAAGCCGGCAGTGAAACAAAACGGGCAGCTTCCTTTTCGGGATTGTTGTAGGTGATTGGGTATGTTGAAAAAAATAAATGGTATTTTGAATATCATAATGGGGTCATCTGTTGGCGTTTTTATCGGACATGGAATATACGTATACTGGGATTATAAGGTACATCCCGGTATATATGCCATGCAGTCTGCTCCGTGGTATACAAGCATTTTAACATATGGTTTGTTTACGATGGTTGTTTTGGCAGCTGTCATTATGATAAAGCTAATGATTCGGCTTAGATTAAAACAGCAGTAAATTCCGGCATCCCTTGCCTTTTGTTATAAACTGGTTATCAGTCGTAACGATATCAGGGGAAGCCTATGTCCCTCTTTACAAACGAGGCCTCTCATGCTATGATGAGTGGCAGAACAACGGCGTTCTGTTTTGGGAGCGCCGTTGTTTGATATACGGCGTTTTGGATCTTAACAGAGGAAAGGAGAAGCTGTCATATGGCCAGATATACGAAAGAGGATGTAATCCGTATCGTGGAGGAGGAGGATGTGGAATTTATCCGGCTTCAGTTTACGGATATATTTGGCATGATTAAGAATGTGGCGATCACATCCAGCCAGCTGACGAAAGCGCTGAATAACCAGTATACCTTTGACGCGGCGGCGATAGAGGGCTTAAGCGGCTCCACGAGGTACGATATGTGCCTGCATCCGGATCTGGATACCTTTGAGATCTTTCCGTGGAGGCCGCAGCAGGGAAAGGTGGCACGGTTTATCTGCGATATCTACGATGAAGACGGCCGCCCGGCCGGAGGGGACAGCCGCAGTGTGCTGCGCCGGGTATGTGAGGAGGCCGAAGAGATCGGATACCATTTCCGGCTGAAGCCGGAATGCGAGTTTTTCCTGTTTCAGATGGATGACCGGGGCCTGCCCACCACGATTACTCATGAGAAAGCCAGCTATTTCGATGTGGCCCCCAATGATTTTGCGGAGAATGTGAGGCGGGATATCGTGCTGAATCTGGAAGAGATGGGCTTTGAGATCGAATCCTCCCACCATGAGATCGGGGCGGCTCAGCATGAGATCGACTTCGCTCCCTCCGATGCGCTGACAGCGGCCGATAATCTGATGACATTTAAGATGGCGACGAAATCCATTGCCAGACGCCATGGTCTTCACGCCACTTTTATGCCCAAGCCCAAGGGCGATGATTACGGATCCGGTATGCACCTGTTCATGTCGCTGACCGGTCCTGACGGAAAGGACGTCTTTGGCGACCCGGAGGTACCCGGAGGCTTAAGCGCTGCCGCCTGCTCTTTTATCACGGGGATCTTAAGGCATATGCCGGGGATGACGGCGATCTTAAATCCTCTGGTGAATTCCTATAAGCGCTTTGTGCCCGGCTACGAGGCACCGGTGACGATCACCTGGTCCGCGAAGTTCCGGGACTCTCTGATCGGCATCCCGAACCGCAGGACAGAGAATACGCTGATCGAGCTGCGATCTCCTGACAGTACCACGAACCCGTATCTGGCCTTTGCCCTGGTGTTAGCTGCCGGTCTGGACGGTGTGAAGCGGGGACTAAGGGCTGAGGAGCCCGTGGACCGCAGTCTGGCGAAGATGGACCGGGTGGAGCTGGCGGAGCTGGGACTCAGGCAGCTTCCCATGAGTCTGGGCGATGCGGTGGAGGCGATGAATGAGGATGCCTTTATAAAAAAAATACTGGGAAAACAGATTGCGGAAACATATATTAAGACAAAACGAAGAGAGTGGAATGTCTATAATGCCCAGGTGACCCAATGGGAACTGGACCAGTACCTGAACAAATATTGATCCGGCTAGTCACCGAGACCGCGGAGGTGATGAGATGGTCAATATCATAGTGGCATTCTCTAAAGCAGAGGACGCGAAGAATATAAAAAACATACTGGTCCGCAACGGTTTCTGTGTGCCGGCTGTCTGCGTCACAGGAGCCCAGACGATCCATTACGCGGAAAGCCTGGATCATGGAGTGGTAGTCTGCGGGGGCCGTTTTTCCGATATGCTGGCGGCGGGATTGAGGCAGCGGCTTTCAAAGAACTTTGATATGCTGATGGTGGCTTCGCCTTCCTACCGGGACGCGGGGCAGGAGGATATCGTATTTGTGGCGATGCCTCTTAAAATCCATGACCTGGTCAATTCTCTGAGTATGGTTTGTCAGGCTCAGGAGCGCCGCCGTAAGAAGCTTCGTGAGATTGCGAAGGTCCGCAGTGAGCAGGAGCGCAACCTGATCGCCAATGCCAAGCGCATTCTGATGGAACGCAACAATATGACAGAATCAGAGGCCCACCGATATATTCAGAAATGCAGCATGGACAGCGGTACGAATATGGTGGAGACGGCGCAGATGATCATATCACTGCTGTTTTAGACGGCCGGCAGCGGAGAGACAGCGCGGGCCGGCCTGTCCACGGAAAGGAAACAGGGATTTATGAAGTTTACAAAGATGCATGGAATCGGCAACGATTACATTTATGTGGACTGCGTGACGCAGCCGCTGGAGGCGACGGTTTCCCTGCCGCCGGCCCGCCTGGCGGAGCTTTTGAGCGACCGTCATTTCGGAGTGGGCTCCGATGGGCTGATTTTGATCCGTCCGTCAGAGTGCGCCGACTTTTGTATGGAGATGTACAATGCGGATGGTTCCAGGGGGGCCATGTGCGGCAATGGGATCCGCTGTGTGGCCAAATATGTCTATGACCGCGGACTGACGAATATGACCACGCTGTCCATCGAGACATTGGCCGGAATCAAGACGGTGGAGCTGACTGTCCAGAATAATAAAGTGACCATGGTGAAAGTGGCAATGGGAATTCCCATGCTGACCAGCGCATCTCAGAACATTCCTCTGAATCACACGCTGGCGGAGACCACGCCGGTGTGGGAAACGCTTGCCACGCCGGCGGGAGAGTATGAGACAATCGGTATCTCCATGGGGAATCCTCACACGATCCTCTTTGTAGATGATACGGCGAAGGCTCCGGTAGAGACGCTGGGACCGATGGTGGAAAGCCATCCCTGTTTCCCGGACCGCACCAACGTGGAGTTTGTCAGAGTCCACAGCCGCTCTCAGCTGGAGATGCGGGTATGGGAGAGAGGGTCCGGAGAGACGCTGGCCTGCGGGACCGGCGCCTGCGCCAGTGTGGTGGCCGCCGTATTGGCCGGTTACTGCGACCGCACGGTGAATGTCCGCCTGCTTGGCGGCAGCCTGAAGATTCACTGGAATCCTGAGACCGGCCAGGTGGAGATGAGCGGGCCGGCCGCGGAGGTATTTACCGGGGAGATTGAATTATAAAGAAGAACACGAGGAGAGAAATATGTACAAAGTCAATGACAACTATCAGAAATTACCGGGCAGCTATCTGTTTTCCACTATCGGAAAAAAGGTCCGCGCCTATACGGAGGCTCACCCGGAGAAGGATATCATCCGTTTGGGGATCGGCGATGTGACGCAGCCTCTGGCTCCGTCCATCATCGAGGCGCTTCACCGGGCGGTGGATGAGATGGGCCATGCCGAGACGTTTCATGGCTATGCCCCTGACATGGGCTATGAATTTCTGCGAAACGCCATCGTGGAGGGGGATTACAGAGCCCGGGGCTGCGATATCGCGGCGGACGAGATCTTTGTGTCGGACGGGGCCAAATGCGACTGCTCCAATATCCAGGAGCTTTTCAGCCGGGATAATGTGGTGGCCGTCTGCGATCCGGTCTATCCGGTCTATGTGGACAGCAATGTCATGGCGGGACGCACCGGCGCTTATGATGAGAGGAGCGGCATGTGGAGCGATGTGGTCTATATGCCCTGTACGGAGGACAATGGTTTTTGTCCGGCTCTTCCGCAGAAGACGCCGGATCTGATTTATCTGTGCTATCCCAATAATCCCACCGGCACGACGATCACAAAGGATGAGCTGCAAAAATGGGTGGACTATGCCAATGAAAACGGAGCGGTGATCCTCTACGATGCGGCCTATGAGGCGTATATCAGCGAGGAAGACGTCCCCCACACCATCTTTGAGTGCCGGGGGGCCAGAACCTGTGCCATCGAGTTTAAGAGCTTTTCCAAAAATGCGGGCTTCACCGGGATGCGTCTGGGATACACGGTGATACCGAAGGAGCTGGTGAGGGACGGCGCCTCCCTCCACGATATGTGGGCCAGACGTCACGGCACCAAATATAACGGCGCTCCCTACATCATCCAGAGGGCCGGGGAGGCGGTTTACAGTGAGGCGGGCCGTGCGGAGCTTAAGGAACAGGTGGCCTATTACATGAAGAATGCCCGAACCATCCGGGACGGCCTTCAGGAAGCCGGTTATACCGTGTTCGGCGGGGTCAACGCTCCCTACGTGTGGCTGAAGGTCCCGGAGGGCATGACGTCCTGGGAGTTCTTTGACTGTCTGCTTGAAAGGGCCGGCGTGGTGGGGACCCCCGGGTCGGGGTTTGGCCCCAGCGGAGAGGGATATTTTCGTCTGACCGGTTTCGGCAGTTATGAGAATACGGTCAGGGCCCTGGAAAGAATCCGGGGACTGGCCGGGAACCTGTAGTGCCCGATCGGGCGATAACACAGAAAGTTTGTGCGAAAACCGCATACGGATAAAAAATAAAATTTCCCTCTTGCGCTTCCGCTCAAACTGTGCTATCATACATCTAATTTATTTATCGCTAATAAAAGCCCAGAAATGCTACGAACCAGACTCTGGTTACAGGAAGCCGACAGGGAGGCAGCGTCACCGACTGAGAGCGCCGCCATGGTGGAACGAACCGACAGGGAACACTGGGGAGCAGATATTCCTGAAACGGCCGCGTGGTTAAATACCGCAGAACATGCGGACAGCCGGGACGGCAGGAGTAGGGATATCCGTGAGATTCACGTTACAGGATCACGCATCCCGGAGTCAGCGGACGCCGGCGTGCAGGTGAGGAGGCCGGCGACGGCCTTGAAACGGGTGGTACCGCGAAGATTGATTCGCCCCGGTATACATGTATATATGTGTATATCGGGGCTCTTTTTATCGTAGTATTTCTCATGGGAAAAGCCTGCAGGCGTGACAAAGGGCAGCGTCAGGGACGCTGCTGCGACGATTCGGTCAAATGAGAGGAGAATGATTATGAAAATGGTTGCAGGCATCACAGAAAAGCAGGATCTGACACTGGCACAGCTGAAAACAGAATTACAGCTTCTGACAGATTCCGAAGAAGAAAAAAGGGTATTGGTGCGCGGTATGGTAAGCACGGTCCGGCAGATGGGCGAGGTGGCCTTTATCATTCTGCGAAAGGCAGATGGGATGGTGCAGTGCGTCTGCGAGAAGGGTATGGTCTGGAGGGTATCTCCTGAGACACAACCGGGACATATGCCAGAGAAAAAAGACGCTGTCTTTGACCCCCGCCGCCTGAGAGAGGAATCTGCCGTGGAGATCTGCGGCGTGCTTCGTGCAGAACAGAGAGCTCCCCAGGGCCTGGAAATCGGTATGGAGACGATACGCATCCTGTCGGAGCCGGCAGAGGCAATGCCGGTGTGCATCAGTAAGGGAAGGCTGGCCGCATCCCTGGAGACGCAGCTGAATCTCCGCGGGATTATGCTGCGCCATGTGAAGGAGAGAGCCAAATTCCGGATTCAGGAGGGACTGGTCCGGGGCTTTCGGGATTTTCTTCACGGCCAGGGATTTACGGAGATACACACGCCAAAGATCGTGGCCAGGGGAGCCGAGGGTGGAGCGAATATCTTTCGGCTGGATTATTTCGGAAAGAAGGCGGAGCTGGCTCAGAGCCCTCAGCTCTATAAGCAGACCATGGTGGGCGTCTATGACCGGGTCTTTGAAGTGGGGCCGGTATTTCGGGCGGAGAAGCACAGTACGGCCCGCCATCTGAACGAATATACGGGCCTGGATTTTGAGATGGGCTATATCGACAGCTTCGAGGAGATCATGGAGATGGAGGCGGCCATGCTCCGGTACACGATGGAGCTTCTGGAGAAGGACTACGGACCGGAGCTGACGCTTTTGCAGGTGGAAGTCCCAGGGGTAAAGGAAATTCCTCAGGTGAGCTTTCACGAGGCCAAACGCCTGGTGTCAGCGAAATACGGACGTTCCATGAGAAATCCCGGCGATCTGGAGCCGGAGGAGGAACAGCTGATCGGCCGGTATTTTAAGGAAGAGAAAGGGAGCGATTTCGTATTTGTAACGCATTATCCGTCTAAGAAGCGTCCCTTCTATGCCATGGATGATCCGGAGGACCCCAGGGTGACGCTCAGCTTTGATCTTTTGTTTCGCGGGCTGGAGATCACCACCGGCGGGCAGCGCATCCATGACTACCGGATGCTTTTGGATAAGATGGAGAGGAGGGGGATGGACCCGACGGATATGGAATCCTATCTGATGATATTTCGTCATGGGATGCCTCCTCACGGAGGGCTGGGGATCGGTCTGGAGCGTCTGACCATGCAGCTTCTGGGAGAGGACAATGTGCGGGAGACGGCGATGTTTCCCAGAGATTTAAACAGGCTGGAGCCCTGAGGGAAAGTAGAAAGTATAGGGAGACCGGTTATGACGAGATGCGAAGGGCGATATGTATAAGGAGGAAGAGAAATGGCGCATACGATTACGGACGAGACGATTGAGTATGTCGGTATCCTGGCAAAGCTGCGGCTGTCCGGTGAGGAGAAGGAGAGGGTAAAGGAGGACATGGCCCGGATGTTAAATTACATTGATCTGCTGAACGAGCTGGATACGACAGGGGTGGAGCCCATGTCCCATATCTTTCCGGTGACGAACGTATTTCGGGAAGATGTGGTCACCGGAGATGACGGACGCGAAGCGATCTGGGCCGGTGCTCCCGGCGGTGTGAAGGACGGAGGACTAAAGGTCCCCAGGACAGTGGAATAGGAGGGTGACATGGGATTACTGACTTTGACAGCCCGGAAGCTGAATGAAAGGATACAGGACGGCCAGGTCACGGTCGTGGAGGCGGTGGAGGCGGCTTTTACAGAGATTGAGAGCCGGGAGGCAGAGCTCAACAGCTTTATTACCCTGGACAGGGAAGGCGCGCTCAGACAGGCGAAAGAGGTACAGCAGAGGATCGAGCAGGGAATCTGTACGGGGCCGCTGGCCGGAGTGCCGGTGGCGGTGAAGGATAATATCTGTACGAAAGGGCTTAGGACCACCTGCGCTTCCAGGATTCTGGAGGATTTTGTGCCGGCCTATGATGCGGAGGCAGTGACCCGCCTGCGTCTGGCCGGGGCCGTGATCCTGGGTAAGACGAATATGGATGAATTTGCCATGGGGAGCACCTCGGAGACCTCTGCCTTCGGGCCGGTGAAAAATCCCCGGAACACAGAGCATGTGTCCGGAGGTTCTTCCGGCGGCTCCTGTGCCGCTGTGGCGGCGGGAGAAGCCTTCTGTGCGCTGGGATCCGATACCGGAGGCTCGATCCGACAGCCCAGTTCCTTCTGCGGAGTGGTGGGGATGAAGCCTACCTACGGCACGGTGTCCCGCTATGGGCTCATCGCCTATGCGTCCTCCCTGGATCAGATCGGCCCCATTGCCCGCAGTGTGGAGGACTGCGCCGCTCTTTTGGAGGTGATCGCTTCCCACGATGAGAAGGACAGCACCTCCGTGATGCGGGCGGATACGGATTTTACAGCGGCCCTTAAGGAAGATGTGAGAGGGCTGCGTATCGGCATTCCGAAAGATTACTTCGGCGATGGCCTGGACAGGGAAGTGGCGGCGGCAGTGCGGGGAGCGGCCGAGGTACTGGCCCGCAGAGGCGCCGTGGTGGAGGATTTTGATCTGGGGCTGGTGAAATATGCGATTCCGGCTTATTATACCATCGCCTGTGCGGAGGCCAGCTCCAATCTGGCCCGTTTTGACGGGGTCAAATACGGATACCGGGCAGCAGGGGAGGGCCTTCACGATATGTACAAGAGGACGCGTTCCACAGGATTTGGTTCGGAGGTGAAGCGGCGGATCATGCTGGGTTCTTTTGTTCTGAGCTCCGGTTATTACGACGCCTACTATCTGAAAGCGCTCCGGACCAGAGCACTGATCAAAAGAGCCTTTGATGAAGCCTTTGCCCGCTATGACCTGATTCTGGGTCCGGTGGCTCCGTCGGTGGCTCCGCGGTTAGGGCAGTCGCTGTCGGATCCGCTTAAGATGTACCTTTCAGATATCTATACTGTTGCGGTGAATCTGGCCGGACTGCCGGGGATCAGCGTACCCTTTTGCACGGATGGCAGCGGGCTGCCCACGGGCGTACAGCTGATCGGGGACTGCTTCCGGGAGAAGCGGCTGTTTACGGCGGCTGCGGCCGTGGAGGCGGCCAGAGAGGAGGGATACCATGGAAAGACAATATGAGACAGTCATCGGGCTGGAGGTTCATATCGAGCTGGCCACGAAGACGAAGATTTTCTGCGGATGCAGCACGGCTTTCGGCGGCGCGCCCAATGCCCACACCTGTCCCGTATGTACAGGAATGCCGGGGGCTCTTCCGGTGCTAAACCGCCGGGTGGTGGAATATGCCGTGGCAGTGGGACTGGCCACGAACTGTGAAATCACCCGGTACTGTAAATTTGATCGGAAAAATTATTTTTATCCGGATAACCCTCAGAACTATCAGATTTCCCAGCTGTATCTGCCCATCTGTCGAAACGGCCGGGTGGAGATCGAGACGCCGGAGGGAAAAAAGAGCATCGGCATCCATGAGATCCACATGGAGGAAGACGCCGGCAAGCTGGTCCATGACGAGTGGGAGGACTGTACACTGGTGGATTTCAACCGCAGCGGAGTGCCGCTGATCGAGGTGGTGTCCGAGCCGGATATGCGCTCGGCGCAGGAGGTCATCGCGTATCTGGAGAAACTGCGGCTCATCGCCCAGTATCTGGGAGCCTCGGACTGCAAGCTGCAGGAGGGCTCCATGCGGGCCGATGTGAACCTGTCCGTGCGGGAGGCGGGGAGCGAGACCTTCGGCACCCGCACGGAGATGAAGAATCTGAACTCCTTTAAGGCCATTACCCGGGCCATCGCCGGAGAGAGGAAGCGCCAGATCGAGCTGTTGGAGGAGGGAAAGCCGGTGATTCAGGAAACCCGCCGCTGGGACGATAATAAGGAGTATTCCTACGCCATGCGCTCCAAGGAAGATGCGAAGGATTACCGGTATTTTCCGGATCCGGACCTGCCGCCGGTGGCTATCGAGGAAGAGTGGATCCGCCAGGCGGCGGCCAGACAGCCGGAGATGCATGATGAGAAGATGGCCCGCTATCAGTCGGAATTCGGCCTGCCGGCCTACGACGCGGATATCCTGACCTCGGATAAGAAGCTGGCAGATCTGTTTGAGGCGGCCACGGCCCTCTGCCATAAGCCCAAAAAGGTGTCCAACTGGCTCATGGTGGAGACCATGCGTCTTTTAAAGGATCATGGGATGGCGGCGGATAAGCTGAAATTTTCACCAAAGAACCTGGCCCGGCTGATCGATTTGCAGGATGCGGGAGTCATCAACGGTACGGTGGCCAAGAGGATCTTTGAGGAAATATTCGCCGATGATATCGATCCGGAGCGGTATGTGGAAGAGCATGGCCTGGCTACGGTGGGAGACGAGGCGGCCATCTCTGAGACAGTGCGCCGGGTCATGGCGGAAAACCCCCGGTCGGTGGCAGATTACCGCAGCGGAAAGCAGAAGGCCATGGGTTTTTTAGTGGGGCAGACCATGCGGGCCATGGGCGGTAAGGCAGATCCCGCGGTGGTGAACCGGATCGTTAGGACGCTGCTGGAATGAGATGGGGCTGTTTGCCGGGATGGGGAAGGGGAAGGGGAAGGAAAGGGACGCCCGGTTCCTGTGAGTACTCCTGGCCGGACGCGCTTTCGCTCCGTTACAAACGCAGCGGCACTAAGTTCGCAGGCACTCTCGTGCCTGCTCACTAAGGGCCGGCGGTTGTAAAGGGTCCGGCCAGGGTATTTCTATGGCTCCTGGCGTCCCCCCTCTGCTTCCCCTCCAATCCGCTCTTCTCCTGGTAACTTTCCCCCGGGATATTCGCTCATCTTCTTGACATTCCTCTGCGGTTATTGTACAATTCTCATTAATATCCCATGTGCATAATGCATGGGGAATTTTGTTGCAGATTGTGTATTCCCATATTAGAACAGGAGTGATTTTTTTTGCCCCCCCTAGACCCAAGTACCCTTACGATAAACATAGTGTGTATTATTGCGTTAATAGCGCTCTCTGCCTTTTTCTCATCTTCGGAGACGGCGTTAGTCAGCTGCAACCGGATTCGGATTCGTTCCATGGTGGATGAAAACGACCGGCGTCTGAAATATCTGAATCTGGTTTTGGACAATCAGAGCAAGATGCTGGCAGCCATTCTGATCGGCAATAACATTGTGAATCTGTATGCCTCTTCCCTGACTACTACTCTGGCGCTCAAACTGGGCGGCAGCTATACCGTGAGCCTGGCCACAGGAATCCTGACATTTCTGATTCTGGTGTTCGGCGAGATTTCCCCTAAGACAGCAGCGACGATCCATGCGGAGAAGCTGGCGCTTTTTGTGGCGCCGATGATCCATATCCTGATGGTGGTGCTCACCCCGGTGATTTTTATCATCAATACCATCGCCGGCGTGTTTCTGCGGCTGATGGGGATCAATCCCGACCAGAAGCAGGAAGCGATCACGGAGGATGAGCTGCGCACTTTCGTGGATGTGAGCCATGAGGAGGGCGTCATTGAAAAGGAAGAGCTGAAGATGATTAATAATGTGGTGGACTTCGGCGATTCCCTGGCGAAGGATGTGATGGTGCCCCGCATTGATATGATCTTTGCGGATATCAATGCCACCTATGAGGAGCTGATCGATATTTACCGCACCAATATGTTTACCCGACTGCCGGTATATGAGAATACCACGGATAATGTCATCGGTATGATTAATATGAAGGACCTGCTTTTGTACCGGCCAGGGGAGAAATTCCACCTGCGGGATTATCTGCGGGAAGCCTATTATACTTATGAATACAAGAAGACCTCGGAGCTGTTCATTGATATGCGCCAGCATTATGTCAGCATGGCCATTGTGCTGGACGAATACGGCGCTACGGCAGGCTTAGTGGCTCTGGAGGATCTTCTGGAAGAGATCGTCGGCGAAATCCGCGACGAGTATGATGCGGATGAACTGGACAGCGTACAGAAGATTTCCGATACGGAGTACCTGGTGGAGGGCTCGGTGCGGCTGGATGATCTGAATGATATGCTGGATATCCATCTGGAATCGGAGGATTACGATTCCATCGGCGGCTACATCATAGGACTTCTGGATAACCTGCCCAAGGTAGGGCAGTCTGTCAGCGAAGGAGAGTTTAAATTCCATGTGGAATCTCTCGATAAGAACCGGATCAAATGGGTCCGGCTGTGGATTCCCGAGCCAAAGGAAGAAAAAACGGAAGAAGAAGAAACAGAAGGGGCCTGAGGGGCCCCTTTTATTTATCCGGTTGTCACAGGTATTTCTTCATCCATCGGAGGATCTCTTCGTTTCTGCGAATCCGGCTTTTGGGACGGCCGGAGCGGGACAGATCATGGTTTTCCTTATGGAAGAGAACGAGCCTGGACGGCACGCCGAAATTTTTCAGGGCGTAGAACATCTGGATTCCCTCGGCCATCCAGCAGCGTGTATCCTCATCGCTGTGCAGAAACAGGGTGGGTGTGGTGACCTGAGAGGCGTATTTGAGCGGGGAGAGCTCCCACAGTTTCTCGTGGTCCTCCCAGGCAGTGACGCCGCTCTGATCGGCGTTAAAGAAGTAGCCGATATCGGTGGTGTTGGAGAAGGAGAGCCAGGAGGAGATGCTTCTCTGGGAGGCTGCCGCCCGGAAACGGTCCGTATGGCCGATGATCCAGTTGGTCATAAAGCCGCCGTAGGAGCCGCCGGTGACACCCAGACGGCTGTCGTCCAGAAAATCGAAGCGGGCCACGGCCTCGTCCACGAAAAGCATCAGATCCCGGTAGTCTGCCGTGCCGTATTTTCCCCGGATATCCATGAAGTCATTGCCCCTTCCGTCGCCGCCGGTGGGATTGGTAAAGAGGACGGCGAATCCCTCGTTAGCCCAATACTGCATTTCATGGAAAAAGTGGGGGCCGTACACGGTCTTGGGGCCGCCGTGGATATCCAGAATCGCCGGGTATTTCTTTCCCTCTTCCATGCCGGCAGGGGGGATGACGAAGCCGGTGATTTCCAGACCGTTTTCGTTGATAAAGGTAAATTCCCTGGGCGCGATCACCTCATATTCCCGGCTCAGATGGCTGTTAAAGCTGGAAAGCGGGGTGAAACTGCCGTCCCTTGCCACATGATAGATCTCGTTTCCGTCCATACCAGTCATGGCGATCACCGTATAGCCGTCCTCTGCGGGGATGACCTCCTGTACCATATGACGGCCTGTGATCTCGGTCATGCTGCCGTCATAGCCCACATGGATGAGGGGTGTGTGATCGGTGACCGTGGAGAGCATGACAAAGCCGCTCTCATCAAAGATGAAGTCGCTGCGGATGTTTCCCATCTTTACATCGCTTCCTTCGCTGGGAGAACAGGTCCAGGGATTGCCGTCATGGATCAGACGGGTCTCATCGGTTTCGGGGTTCCAAAGGAGGAAACCGGCGTTTTCGTTGAGACCATGAGAGATGCGGCGGTTCAGTGTCACGACTGCCCGGGTATCCGTATGGAAATCTATGCTGTGATAGACGGCTCCTTCCCACAGGATATGGGACCGGCACAGGGAATACCACCGTTTCTGCGTATCCCCGGAGGCGTCCTTTTTCGGAGAGAGGGCGTCGCCGGCATCTTCGGCAGTGCCGTCCGCCGTACCGGCTGTCATACATTCCTCCGCCAGGCGCCGGGCTTCCTCCGGACAGAGCGTCATGAGCTCGTTGGTTTCAGGGGCCTTCCCCTCATATTCCTGCCTGCAAAAAGCCAGAGTCTTCTTTTCGGGGCTCAATACGAGACCTTCGATCTGGGCATTTTGACTGGACAGCGCAAAAACCTGTCCCTCGTGATAGTAGTAGAGACGGGAACGGACGCCGCTGATATCTCCTGCGCCGTTACTCCAAAAGGGGATTTCTTCAAAGACGCGGAAATCACCGTTTTCTTTCTTTTGCTTCAGAGCCTGATCCGCCTGACCGTCGCACCGGGAGAGAAGCTCTTCCCATTGCCTGTCCCAGACGGCGGTAAAGAAAAAGTGCTCTTCATCCACGAAAGCCGTCTCCTGTACCGTGTAGGGCAGGCGCTTCCATTCCAGGGCTTCGCCCATACCGGGTCGAAGGCGATACCAGACGGTGAGAGGGCGGCCGTCCTGAACCGCTTCCTGATCCTTCTTCTCTCTGAGGGCGGGAAACAGGATGGACCCGTCCAGGATTTCATAGGATGAGATGTTTTTGGTACAGGTCAGACGGGTGGTCCGGCCGTCCTTCCACTGGTAGAGATCGCTGTCGTAGCAGTTATCCTCCAGATTCGCCTGCTTTACGATAAAGTACAGGGAACCGTCCAGCTCTTTTAAGCGGGACAGCATACGAAAATTCTTGAAGTGATCGGATGCGATTGCTTTTTTCATGAAATTCCTCCTCTTCCCTTTTTCTTCAGTGTATTCGATCTAACAGGAAATAGCAAGTGTTTCCTTGTGTTTTTGGTAAATACATGATAAGATAATACGGGACTGTGAGACGGTTTTGACTCATGTCCGGCAAACCAGAGGAGAGGTAATGACAGAGTATGATACGGATTATGAAGATCACCACGGATAAAAAGCGTTTTCTTCCCCTGCTTTTGATGGGGGACGAGCAGGAGAGCATGATCGACCGCTATCTGGAGGAGGGAGAGATGTTTGCTCTGTATGACGGCGGGCTGCGCACGATCGCCGTGGTGAGCAAGGAGCCTAAGAGGGTCTATGAGCTTAAAAATCTGGCGACGGAGCCTGCTTTTCGCGGCAAGGGATATGGGCGTCACATGGTTTCATATCTGCTGACGTATTATCATGGCCGGGGGCGCATGATGCAGGTGGGTACAGGGGCCGGTTCCTCCAATGTGGCGTTCTATGAGAAATGCGGCTTCAGCGTATGCCGTACGGTGGAGGGGTTCTTTACGGAGAATTACGATCATCCGGTCATGGAAGACGGCAGGCAGATCACCGATATGGTATATCTGCAAAAGGAGCTGTAGCCCGCAGCGGAAACGGCGCTGCCGGTGCGTTATCGCGGGACGGCGCCGCAAATCCGGCGCATCCGTTTTATATAAGATAAGAAAGGAAAGGGGAGAGGTTCCCATGAACAGTGCAAAGATGATGATGTCAGCGCCCAATGTGGTGAGTATCTGTGTGGATTGTTTTCGGGATTCGGGGGCCGAAGGGCGCCTGTATACGAAGTATGGCACGGAGCCGAGATATTTTGAAAACAGTATGGAGCTTCTGGGAATGCTGGAGCGCTTCTACGACTGGCTGGGATATCCCCAGGCATCAACAGCGGGCCGGACCTTTGAAAAGGCTGCGGGCCGGATAGGGCAGGCCGGACCGGCGAAACCGGCTAAAAAGAAAGAAAAGCCGGAGGAGGTCGTGGACAGCGAGGCGCTGAGAACATACAGAGGCCGACTGGCGACCTTTATCGTACATGTGCAGTATCGTCAGAATGCTACCTGGCAGGGACAGATTACCTGGGAGGAGGAGGAGAAAACACAGGAATTCCGAAGCGTTTTGGAGCTGTTTAAGCTGATGGACAGCGCTGCGGACACCCGGGAAGAGAATGAGGCGCTGTAAAGTCCGTTTTGCCATGGATGGAATGATGGTCAACGCGGTCGTGCGTGTCGTACTGAAAAAAATACAATTTTCTTAAGAAAAAAACAAAATTCCCCTTGCAAATCCCGTGCACATGCTGTATACTGTTTGATGCTGTGACATTGATAGCAAAGAAGCGTGAGGTTGCTGCCCCGGTCGCGCCATAGACCGCCGCAGGTTTTCCGTGGAGCGAATGTCAAGTTAGGAAACTGACGACAAGTCACTGTACAAATTCAGAATCCGTCTGCCAGCGTGAGCAGAAACGACGTGTGCATCTGGGATACGCACGGGAGAGTGTACAGTCACCGCTTGTCGTACTTCAAGTAAAAGTGCGAAAAGGAGGCGACTTTTTTTATGGCAAAGCAAGTAATGAGAATCACCCTGAAGGCTTATGATCACAAGCTGGTCGATCAGTCCGCCGCGAAGATCATCGACACGGTAAAGAAGACAGGTTCCAAGGTGAGCGGCCCTGTACCGCTGCCGACGAAGAAGGAAGTAGTCACAATTCTGAGAGCAGTCCACAAATATAAGGACTCCCGCGAGCAGTTCGAGCAGCGCACCCATAAGCGTCTGATCGACATCATTGCTCCGACCCAGAAGACGGTCGATGCCCTGTCGAGGCTGGAGATGCCGGCTGGCGTGTACATCGATATCAAGATGAAATAAGCCGGACACACCATTAGAAATCCTGGATGCTTAGATATAGAAGCAACAAAAGCGTTTGTTCCACATATGTCTTGCTGAACTAGGATGATTGCGAGAGCAATCCGCTGTAGATTAACAGGAGGTAAAATTAATGAAGAAAGCGATCTTAGCAACAAAAGTTGGTATGACTCAGATCTTCAACGAAGATGGGATTCTGACCCCCGTTACCGTTTTGCAGGCCGGTCCCTGTGTCGTGACACAGGTAAAGAGCACCGAGAACGACGGTTATGAGGCAGTGCAGGTGGGCTTCGTTGACAAGAGGGAGAAGCTGGTCAGCAAACCCCTCCAGGGCCATTTTAAGAAGGCGGGCGTGTCTTATAAGAGATACGTAAGAGAGTTCCGTCTGGAAAACAGCTCGGATTACAAGCTGGCAGATGAAATCAAGGCAGACATTTTTGCAGCTGGCGATAAGGTGGATGCCACGGCTGTTTCCAAGGGCAAGGGCTTCCAGGGCGCCATCAAGCGTTTTGGTCAGCACAGAGGTCCCATGGCTCACGGTTCCAAGTATCATCGTCATCAGGGTTCCAACGGTTCCGCCACCACGCCCGGCCGCGTATTCAAGGGCAAGACCATGCCTGGCCATATGGGCAGCGTACAGGTGACCATCCAGAATCTGGAAGTGGTGCGCGTAGACGTGGAAAATAACGTAATCCTTGTCAAGGGTGCGGTTCCTGGCCCCAGGAAATCCTTAGTGACGCTGAAAGAAACAGTAAAAGCATAATGCTTTTATGAGAAAGGAGGAACACACAGATGGCAAACGTATCTGTTTACAATATGCAAGGCAATAATGTTGGCTCCATGGAACTGAACGACAGCGTATTCGGCGTGGAGGTCAACGAACATCTGATGCACCTGGCTGTGACCGCACAGCTGGCCAATAAGCGCCAGGGCACACAGAAGGCAAAGACCCGCTCCGAAGTGAGCGGCGGCGGCAGGAAGCCCTGGAAGCAGAAGGGCACCGGCCATGCCAGACAGGGCTCGACCAGAGCGCCTCAGTGGACCGGCGGCGGCGTGGTATTTGCCCCCACTCCCCGGGACTACACCATCACCCTGAATAAGAAGGAAAAAAGAGCGGCTCTTAAGTCGGCTCTGACCAGCCGGGTGAAGGAGGAGAAGCTCATCGTACTGAACGAGCTTACGCTGGACGAGATTAAGACGAAGAAATTCCAGGCTGTTCTGGATGCGCTCAAGGCGCAGAAGGCTCTGGTGGTTCTCGAGGACATGAACCAGAATGTGATTCTGTCCGCCAGGAACATCGAAGGCATCAAAACCGCCCAGGTAAACGAGCTGAACACCTACGACGTGCTGAAGTACGGCACGGTGATCGCTTCCGAGGCGGCTGTGAAGAAGATCGAGGAGGTATACGCATAATGGCCGACATTAAGTATTATGACGTGATAAAGAAGCCTGTTATCACTGAGAAGAGCATGAACGAGATGGCCCTGAAGAAATACACCTTCTTAGTCCATCCCGAAGCCAATAAGAGCATGATTAAAGAAGCCGTTGAGAAGATGTTTGCCGGCGCCAAGGTGGCCAGCGTAAACACGATGAACTGCGACGGCAAGGAAAAGAGACGCGGCATGGTCTACGGCCGCACTGCCAAGACTAAGAAAGCCATCGTCCAGCTGACTGCCGACAGCGCCGATATCGAATTGTTCGAGGGGCTATAAGGCTTGACGAGAGCGAGCCGAAGGCGAAGCACGAGTCTTAGCCGGGCCCCCATCGCGACCCTTAGCGAGCCGGAGCCGTCAGGCGATGGGCGAGCTTAGTGGAGCGATAGGCTATAAGGCTTGACGAGAGCGAGCCGAAGGCGAAACACGAGTCCGGATCAGCAAGCTAAACGCAGACATGCGTGATACCAAAAATGTAAAGGAGTGAACATCATGGGAATCAAAAAATATAATTCCTATACCCCGTCCAGACGGCATATGACCGGATCGGATTTTTCTGAGATCACGAAGACGACTCCGGAGAAATCCCTGACGACTTCCTTAAAGAAGAACGCCGGCCGTAATAACCAGGGTAAGATCACCGTACGTCACAGAGGCGGCGGTTCCAGAAGAAAATACAGAATCATTGATTTTAAGAGAAATAAAGACGGTGTGCCTGCGACGGTACTCGGCATCGAGTATGATCCGAACCGCAGCGCCAATATCGCCCTGATCTGCTACGCAGACGGCGAGAAAGCCTACATCCTGGCTCCCGAAGGCCTGACAACGGGCATGAAGGTGATGAACGGCGAGACGGCAGAGGCCAAGACCGGCAACTGCCTGCCCCTCCAGAATATCCCGATCGGCGCCCAGGTCCACAATATCGAAATGTACCCCGGCCGCGGCGGCCAGCTGGTCCGTTCCGCCGGCGTGAGCGCACAGCTGATGGCCAAGGAAGGCAAATATGCCACCCTGAGGCTTCCTTCCGGCGAGATGAGAATGGTTCCGATCGTATGCCGCGCCACCATCGGCGTAGTGGGCAACGGCGAGCATTCCCTGATCAACATCGGTAAGGCCGGCCGTAAGCGTCACATGGGTATCCGTCCTACCGTGCGCGGTTCCGTCATGAACCCGAACGACCATCCTCACGGCGGCGGCGAAGGCAAGACCGGTATCGGCCGTCCTGGTCCCAGCACGCCCTGGGGCAAGCCTGCTCTGGGTCTTAAGACCAGAAAGAAGAACAAGCAGTCGAACAAGTTGATCGTAAGAAGACGCAACGGTAAATAATGAAGGAGGTAGACTCATGGCACGTTCATTAAAAAAAGGACCCTTTGCGGATGAGCATTTACTGAAAAAGGTGGACGCTATGAACGCATCCGGCCAGAAGCAGGTCATCAAGACCTGGTCCCGCCGCTCCACCATTTTCCCGCAGATGGTTGGTCATACAATCGCAGTTCACGACGGCAGGAGACATGTGCCGGTATATATCACCGAGGACATGGTCGGCCACAAGCTGGGTGAATTCGTG
>JAAVZR010000049.1 GCA_022791755.1 Lachnospiraceae bacterium | reverse complement strand
CGGAGTTAAAGTGGAAATGTCCATGGGTATTCTCCTTTACCTGGATTTAGAGTTTTGAGAGTGGACTCTAAAAACTCTAACCCCAAGTTTACAGAAAAATGCCAAATTTTTCACTACACGTTCTTATTTGACGCTTACTTTAGATCAACAAAACAGATGTTATTTTTGCAGGATAATTTTAATGGTTTTACTGAGAAATAATCTAAAAGCGTTTGCACTTGTAAAATATCATTTCGGACAGTGTGATTTATAAAAGTGATGGAACAAAATATTGCTGCTCAGGGAAATGGATGACGAAAAAACATGTATTTATGTCGATTAATGATCACCTGGTCGGCATGGTATCTGTGCATGGAAGGCTGATTTAGAATTTACATGTTCTGCCTGGAGAATAAAATAAAGGATATAGTACATGTCTGTTGAAATATAGGGTTCGGCAATGCGAAAGAATCCCTGCCCTGTGGATCTTGAGTGTAATAACGGAGCGTATCGTTATACCTGGAGGGGATTCAAAAAACGGGATGCAGAAAAAGCAGATGGATGATAATTTGCACGAAATAAAACGGGACCACACCACTTAATTCATGTATCTTCGCAGTAAGAAAGCTTCACTCGAAAAATGAAGAAATGAAGTGGGAACGCATGGCTCTATACCGGTTGACAACAAAACAGCAGGCGTTATATACTATAATATAATATCATCAAATGGAATCTCTTTCCGTCCCATATAAGGGATCTGGAAAAAGAGGCGCCCGTAAAAGAAATGTATTGCCATGCACATGTGAGTTGAGACAGAGAGGCACGAAAATGGATAATAATCAGAAAATTCAGTTATTTGAAAACACGTCGATCCCAAAAGCCGTGATGACCATGTCAATCCCTACTATTATCAGTTCTCTGGTGATGGTAATCTACAATCTGGCCGATACCTATTTCGTGGGAATGCTCAATAATCCGATAGAAAATGCAGCGGTTACGCTGGCGGCGCCAGTGCTTCTGGCTTTCAATGCAGTGAATAATCTATTCGGTGTGGGAAGCTCCAGCATGATGAGCCGCGCTCTGGGCCGGAAGGATTATGATACGGTACGACGGAGCTCAGCGTTCGGCTTTTTTTGTGCTCTTTTCAGTGGGATTTTATTTTCTCTGGCTTATACGGTATTTCAACAGCCTCTGTTGAAGGTGCTGGGTGCTAATGCGGAGACGATAAAGGCCACAGGAGAGTATCTGAAATGGACGGTGAGCTGCGGTGCGGCTCCGGCGATTTTGAATGTGGTGATGGCGTATATGGTGCGGGCAGAGGGAGCGTCGCTTCATGCCAGTATCGGCACCATGAGCGGATGTCTGCTGAATATAGTGCTGGATCCGTTTTTTATCATGCCCTGGGGACTGGGGATGGGCGCCGGCGGCGCCGGTCTGGCGACTTTTTTGTCTAACTGTGTGGCCTGCGTGTACTTCTTTATTCTCTTATATATCAAACGGAAAAATACCTGTGTCTGTATCCGTCCGTCTATGTTCCGGCCGGACCGGAGTATTGTGGTGGGAGTATGCGGAGTGGGGATCCCGGCTTCTATCCAGAATCTGCTCAATGTAACAGGGATGACGGTTCTGAATAATTTTACATCCTCTTTTGGCTCGGATGCGGTGGCAGCCATGGGGATTTCTCAGAAGATAAATATGGTGCCGTTACAGGTGGCGCTGGGCTTTTCGCAGGGCATTATGCCTCTTATCAGCTATAACTATGCCAGCGGCAATACCAAACGGATGAAGAAGACCTTTTTCTTTACGGCCAGACTGGCCATATCCTCCATGGCGCTTGTGGCGTTGGGATATTTTGTAGGTTCCGGTACGATGATCCGTCTGTTTATGAAGAATGAAACTATCGTGGCTTATGGAACGAGATTTTTGCATGGCATGTGTCTGGCATTGCCTTTTATGTGTACGGATTTTCTGGCGGTGGGTGTATTCCAGGCCTGCGGTCTGGGAAAGAAGGCATTGGTATTTGCCCTGCTTCGTAAAATTGTGCTGGAGATTCCGGCCCTGTATATTTTGAATGGGATATGGCCTCTGTACGGTCTGGCTTATGCGCAGACCACAGCGGAGGTGGTGCTGGCGCTGGCGGCGCTGGTGGTGCTGTACCGTTTATTTTCCGGTCTGGAGAAGAGAGACAGACAGAGAGAAGGAAAAGCGGTATGACAGAGCTGTGGGTACAGGATTTTGATATCGGGCAGATCAGCCGCTCCGGTCAGTGCTTTCGGTTAAATCTGCGGGATGACGGCCATTATGGCCTGGTGGCCCTGGGGCGTTACCTGGAGCTGTGGCAGGATGGAGAGCGGCTTTGTCTTTCCTGTGAGACAGAGGAATGGGAGCAGGTCTGGAAGAATTATTTTGACTGGGATACGGACTACGGGGCTGTAAAGGCGGCGGTGGCTTTGGAGGATACTTATATGCGGGAAGCATGTAGAGCGGGAGGCGGAATCCGTATCCTCAGACAGGAGCTGTGGGAGACGCTGGCATCTTTTATTTTGTCAGGCCAGAACAATATTCCCAGGATTAAAAAGTGCGTGGAGTCACTGTGTGAGCACTTTGGAGAGCCGTTTATAAATTTCCGGGGTGAGACATGCTATGGTTTTCCCACAGCCAGCCGTCTGGCGGCTTTGGACCCGGAGGAACTGTCTCCCTGTCGTCTGGGTTATCGAAGCGGTTACATATGGAAATCTGCCGGTATGGCGTCGAGCGGGGAGGTGGACTTGGTTCGATTGAAAAAGCTGTCCTGTGAGGAGGCCAGAAAGGAACTGATGCGCTTTCGAGGCGTGGGGAAAAAGGTGGCAGACTGTGTCTGTCTGTTTGCGCTTCATCACATCGGCGCATTTCCGGTGGATACCCATATTGAAGATATGCTGCGGGAGCATTATCCCCAGGGATTTCCTTTTGAAAGATATGAGGGGGTGGCAGGAATCTTACAGCAGTATGGTTTTTATTATGAACTGTATGGAAAAAATCGAGAAAGAGGAAAGATGTAAACTGGCTGATGTTGCATCCTTCCTCTGATTTCGTTTAATATAGTAGAGAGGGTTATGTATCGTTTAGTCTTCCATACTGAAAACGGCAGTACATAGCCGAGGATACGGGCTGATTTGCGACAGACAGGGCTGGGAGAAGAAGGATGGCATACGAAAGAGAAGTACTGAGCGATGTGGAAGTAAAAGAAATGATCGGGGAGCTGTATGTGCGCGGTCATGGATTGGCAGATCAGGTGATTGAACAGATCCTGGGAAATCAGATCAGTAAGGAGGAAAGGGAGGATCTGATACAGGAAGGGTTTGTCAGACTGATCATCCATGTGGAGGAGCTAAAAAAGCGGAGTATGGGAGGAAGGCTCTCCTATATGCGCAGCACCATGCGCAATCTTGCCATCGATGAAGGCAGGAAGCGGACGAAACAGAAGCTTCAGGGATTTCTGGATATGTTGGACAGCGAGGAGTGTCTGGATCTCTGGTCAAAAGAGTTGACTCCGGAGGAGCAGTTCTTTCGGAAAAACGATCATGAGGACAGAAACCAGCGTCTGGAAGAGGCGCTCTCTCAGCTGGCGCCAAGGGATATTGCCCTTCTGGTGGAAAAATATGGAAAGGAAAAGAGCGATAAGGAGATCGGCGAAAAATTGGGAATTCGGCCGGGTAATGTGCGCACCTATGTGGGACGGGCCAGGAAAAAGCTGAAAAAGAT
>JAAVZR010000034.1 GCA_022791755.1 Lachnospiraceae bacterium | reverse complement strand
TTGCATGTGTTAAGCACGCCGCCAGCGTTCATCCTGAGCCAGGATCAAACTCTCGTCTTAAAGTTTGTCTTGGTCTAAGATAAACATCCAGCTTATCTTTTTCCGTTTTACCTTTTTCTAGGTTTTGTTCCAAAAATCTCTCCGCGCACGCGAAACTTCGTTTCTTGTTCTGCGGCGATTCGGTTATGCATATCCCCTGTCGGCAAGCCGGCATGTGCTATGCGCACCCAAATCTTTTAAAGAAATTTTCAGGGTTGGAATATACTGTTCTGTTATCAAGGTTCTGTGTCTTTCGCTGCTGTCTCGCTGACAGCTTTGATAGATTACCACATCTGTCCAGACTTGTCAACACCTTTTTTCGACTTTTTTTAATAAAGTTATTATCACAACTGTTGGGAATACGGAGAGAGACGCCAGGGCAACGACAATACCATTTCCGGCCTGCCTTTTGGAGGGTACGAAGAGCCTGGCGTCACTTCTATTTCCTTACAAGTCTTCCCCGTTTGAAGCAATTACCTTCTGATACCAGTAAAACGAATCCTTTCGATAGCGCTTCAGCGTCCCGTTCCCATGATCGTCCACATCCACATAGATCATTCCATACCGTTTTTTCATTTCACCGGTACTGGCTGCCACCAGATCAATACAGCCCCAGGGCGTATAGCCGATCAGATTTACACCGTCGTGAATCGCTTCTTCCATCTGCCGGATATGCTCCCGCATATAAGCGATACGATAGGAATCATGTATCGTCAGATCTTCCTCCAGCCTGTCATCCTGCCCCAGACCATTCTCCACCACCATGACCGGAAGCCCATACCGGTCATAGATTTCATTCAGAAAATACCTGAGCCCCATGGGATCGATCTGCCAGCCCCACCGGCTGGTCTCCAGATAGGGATTTGCCGCTCCGAAAATCATATTGCCCGATGTCTTCGCCACGCTCTCATCTGCTGACACACAGCCTGTGGAATAGTAGCTGAATGTGTAGAAATCCACGCAGCCTGTCTTTAATATCTCTTCGTCTTCCGCTTCCATGGAAATCCGAATTCCCTCTTCCTCAAAGAGCCGTTTTATATAGGAAGGATAAGCGCCTCTCACCTGCACGTCTGAACAGTACCAGAAAATGTTCTGTCTTGTTTTCTGCGCCAGCACCATGTCCTTCGGATCACAAGTCCGCGGATATTGACAGATTCCCGCGATCATGCAGCCCACCTGATAGTTTGGATCCGTTTCATGGGCCAGCCGTACCGCCCTGGCGCTGGCTAAGAGCATGTGATGGAGCGCATTGTACTGCCTGTTTTTCTCTTCATCTTTTTCCTGTTTGCAGTTTCCATCCGTCACCGGTGCCTCGCCTCTCCGGTCCGCTTTTCCTTCCCCGCTCTCTTCTTCCTGTCTCAACACTCCCGCTGACATCCCCTTTTTCCCGGCAGACAAAATCCCTGCCGAAAAGTAGGCATTGCCCTCCAGGATCGCGCTGTTGATCTCATTGAATGTCAGCCAGTATCTGACCAGCCCCCTATACTCCCGAAAAACCGTCTCGCAGTATTTCAGATAAAACTCAATACACTTTCGGCTGGCCCATCCGTCATATTTCTCCGCCAGATGGTAGGGAAGCTCATAATGGGACAATGTCACCAGCGGCTCGATACCATATTTCTTCAGTTCCTGAAACACATCACGGTAAAAGTCAAGCCCCCGGCCATTGGGTACCGCATCATCCCCATGGGGAAAAATCCTGGTCCAGTTGAGAGACATACGAAATATTTTAAACCCCATTTCCGCGAACAGAGCAATATCTTCTTTATAATGATGATAAAAATCAATCGCCTGATGGGACGGATACACCCTGTCCTCCCGGATCTGCGCAGTAAATTCCCGCGGAATCTGTCTTGACCCCAGCGTCAGATGATCCGCCGTAGAGTCCAGCTTCCCATGCTCCCTCCATGCTCCCTCACACTGGTTGGCCGCTGTGGCTCCGCCCCAGAGAAAATCCTTCGGAAATCCCATTTTACATTCCCTCCTCTTCAAATCCCAGTATCATTGTCATCACAAATGTTACTGCCACACCCGCCGCCAGCGCCAGAAGGAACCGAATAAGATTGCTGCCGGGACCTACGAAGGTCACGATGGCAAACAGGCCGCCTGACCCCGGGAAGGCATAGCAGGCCGCCTTCAAAAGCCCTGCCGTCAGGCCCGCCGCCGCATTTCCTACGAGCGCCGCATACAGCGGCTTTTTATATTTCAGCGTGATACCGAACATGGCAGGCTCTGTCACTCCGGCGATAAAGGCCGTAGCCGCACAGGACAGTGCCGTGGATTTCAGCTTCGGATTCCTGGCTTTCAGGCCTACGGCGAAAGCGGCTGTGGCCTGATTTAAGTTGGACAAAATCATAGCCGGCAGGAAAAAGGGATCGTAGCCCAGAGAGGCAAAGGCCGTAGTCCAGTAAGGCGTCATCATAGTATGCATTCCCGTCATTACCATCAAGGGAAGCAGCGCACACAGTGCCGCCACGCCCAGAAAACCGATAGTCTCATAGATCCAAATGACGGCGGCCGTAATATAGGTTCCCACAAAATATCCGAAGGGAGCTGTCAGTACCAGCATCACCGGCGCCACAATCAAAAGAGAGAAAGTGGGCACCAGACAGGCTTTCAGGATATCCGGGCATACTGCGGATACAAGTTTTTCCACCTTGCCAAGAACCCAGACGGTCAGGATAATCGGAATCACCGTGGTGGAATAATTCGTCACGTAGACCGGCAGACCGAATATGGTAAGCGCCGTTCCCTCCGCTGCCGCATTGATAAAGGCCGGATAAATCAGCAGCGCCCCCAGAAGCATGCCCACGCCCTGGTTCGCTCCGAATTTTTTCGCGGAAGTGGCTCCCAGAAACACCGGGAAGAAATAAATAAACGCGTCGCCCAGCCAGTATAAAATCTGATATGTCGTGCTGCTCTCCGGCAGAACCCCCGCCATATTCGCCAGCATATAGATCACCTTGATCATTCCGCCGCCGATCATCATGGGAATCAGAGGCGTGATACTGCCGGAAATCCCGTCCATTATCCCCGTCACAAGGGACAGCGGCGTCAGTTTCTTTCCGCCCAGACCCTGACCCGAGGGTTCTTCCACGGCTCCCTGTTCTTCCATTCCCATCTCTTTGCAGATCGTCCTGTAAGCTTCCGCCACTGCCGGTCCGATGATAACCTGCAGTTCCTCATTGGACCACTGAGTCCCCACAACCTTATCCATTGCCTCGATCTTCTTCAAATCCACCCGGCTCCTGTCCTTCACATTAAAGCGCAGCCTCGTGGTACAGTGCTGAAAATAGGCGACATTCTCTCTTCCACCTACGGCATCCGGCAGCGCCTTCGCCAATTCATTGTATTTACTCATCTCGATTCCTTCCTTTCCTCTCCTGCTCATATGTGTTCTATAGCGGCTGTCCTGCCCGGATACCGCGCCGGCATCCCCGGCCCTGACAGCAAAAAACCTCGAAAAAGCAGAAAACATCCTTGTTTTCCCTTTCCCGAGGTAATGCCCGATTGGTTACAATCCTCTTATCCTTTTTGTTGCCGGCATAATTGATTCACATGAATCATCAGATAAAGCAGCTCTTCATGAGGACAGTTCTCCCCAAATTCGTTTTCCATATATGCGTCGATCTGCGACACACATTCCCAAAGCCTCGGAGATGTCTTCTTCATATTCTGATACAGTTCCTCATTGCCGTCTCCAAACTCTTCCTGCCGCGCCTTCCTCTGCACAAAAAATTTGATATGATTTTTAAAACGAAAATAATGGAATCCGTCTTTGTGGATCTTCATGCCAAAATACGTCTCCACGATGTCCGTCACCGCCTCGATCACACGGTCCGTCCGCTCCTGCGCTTTTTCTAGCATCGCCAAAGTTTTCTTGGCCGGTTTTTTCTCCCCCTCCATGGCGTTCAGGATATGTGATGTGATGCTGGTCACCTCTCCCCGCCCCAGTCTCACATGCAGCTCCCTATTGATATGGCCCACAAAGCGCATGGCCAGATCTGTGATCTCCGGATATTCATACTCCAGTTCATAGGAATAGGGAAGAGATAAATTCATTCCTTTTCGGTCCCGCTCTGCCGCAAAGTGGATGTGATCCGCCAGCACAAACAGCAGATTGGGGTTCATAGGCCTCCTGATCCGGGAACGGACCGTATCCAAAAACTTTGTGACCAGATGAAATATCTCTTCCGGAATCTCCGTCAGCAAACCGTAATATCTGGGGTCCATGTCATAGTAAGTCCGATCGATTCGGGACAGATCGGAAAGCTCATAGGGCATCCGCTCAAATCCAATCCCTTTTCCGAACAGAATCACCTCCCGTCCGTCACCATCCTGTCCCAGCGCCACATTATTATTGATTTTCTTAATTATCTTCATGGGTTTTCTCCCGTTTTATCCGGATCCTCGCGGTTTGTCTGACACTCCCGGCCGGGCATTTTCTGCTTTCTTTCTCGTCATTATATAATACAAAAAACTCTCCGTGCATAATCCCCCCCTTTAATGGGTAATGCCTCGAAGAGTTACAATCCCTTATTACTTCATGCCATTTTTAACTGTAATCAGTCTACCACATGACAATCCATGTGTCAAGTTTTTTCAATCATACTAAACGCATTCCTGTGTTTGGTATGGAGCCCTCATAACGATATGTTGACTTTTGCCGATAAGATTATTATACTGAATTCGCATCCTGTCTCAAAGTATACTATATGCACAGTTCTTTATCAGAAAGTCTCTCTGTTTTTGTATATCTTTTCCTTGTCACCAGGCGGCATATTTCATGCTATCTCATGATAATGTAAAACCTGCCCGGTCATGTTATGCTTTCTGTACAAATTATTTAAGGAGGGGCATATGAACAAGTATTTACAAAAAATCATCGATTTCACACAAACCCGCTATATGAAGGCCATTACCAACGGCTTTATGAGCATAGCGGCTGTCACCATCGCAGGATCTCTGTTCACACTGATCAAATCCATACCGATCGGTCCCTGGCAGACTTTCCTCACCACCAGCGGGCTGGGGGATCTTCTTTCCATCCCGGTCAATATTACCTCCAACCTGATGGCGGTCTATGTGGTATTTTCCATGGCCTATACGCTGGCCAAGTCTTTTAATAGGGACGGGTTTTCCGCCGGGATCATTTCCTTCGGCGCCTTTATGATTCTGACTCCCCTGACCGCATCTACCTCCGCCGTGAATGATGCCGGAGAGACCATCGTCACCACCATGGAGAACGTCATTCCTGTGGCCTCCGTAGGCGCTCAGGGTATCTTCCTGTCCCTCATCTGTGGTCTGGTCGCCACACGGCTCTATGTGTTTTTCCTCGACAGAGGCTGGAAGTTACATATGCCTGATTCCGTACCTCCCAATGTGGCCGGTATGTTTGAGGCCATGATCCCTGGCGGTCTGGTTTTCGTAATCTTCCTGTTGCTTCGCTATCTCCTGGCCCTGACACCCTACGGCACAGCCCAAAATATCATCTACAAAGTCCTCCAGGCCCCTCTGATGAACGTGGCCGGCGGTCTGACCGGATGCTTGATCTATATGATTATGGTAAAACTTTTCTGGTGGCTTGGCATCCATGGCGGCTCCATCGTCAACGGCGCCATGCAGCCTATCATCATGACAGCCAGCGCCGCTAACCTGGCCGCTTTCGCCGCCGGAACGGCCGCTCCCCATCCGGAATGGGTGATCGCCACCATGATCTGCCCCAGCATCGGTCTGCTGGCCCTGAACCTTTTGATGTTCCTGCGCGGTAAATCTCACCGGTACAAGTCGATCTCTAAGGTTGCCCTGCCCACATCCCTGTTTAATATCACCGAGCCCATGATGTTTGGTACGCCCATCGTCATGAACCCGATCATGCTGGTTCCTTTCGTGCTCTCACCGGTCATCACATTCTTCCTTACCATGTTTGTGACCGGCATCGGCCTGATGCCCGCACCCACAGGAGCCGGGCTGAACATGTTCATTCCTCTGCCCATACTGGGGGCTCTGGTCAATGCCCACTGGACCGGCGCCGTCTGGGCCTGCCTGATGGTCGTCGCCAATATGGCGCTTTACTATCCCTTCTTCATGGTCGCGGATAAGAAGGCAGTGAGTGAGGAGAGCGCCGTAGATTCCGCCCAGAGCTGATAAAACTCTTTTCAGACGGCTTACCATCTATTATAATAATACCGAGGTCAAAAGGTCATGTTTCTTATATTTACATAAAGAGCATGACCCCGGAGCCTCCGGACAGCAAGCAGCCGCCGGAAGCCGGGCCTTCCGGCCATCCCCCAAAAACAGGAAAGGAGAATTATGGAAAGACAAAACATCGTTTATTTTGCAGCGGATCAGATGCGCGCTGATACTCTTCACCATCTGGGGAACACAGCATCTCACACGCCCAACCTGGATGCCCTGGCCGCGGAGGGCGTTTCCTTTCGCAATGCCTTCTGCCAGAATCCTGTCTGTGTTCCCAGCCGTTGCAGCTTTCTGACCGGCCTGTATCCCCACACCATGGGACACCGGACCATGCATTTTCTACAGAATGACGACGAACCCAATATTCTGAAGACCATGAAGCAGAACGGGTATGAAGTCGTCTGGTGCGGCAGAAACGACGTGGTTCCCGCAGATAAGAGCAAGGAAGCCTACTGTAACGACTACTATTCTGGCTTTGATCTGGACGCCCTGCAAAAACGGTCTGCCGCTCCGGCAGCCGCGGGCTCTCCGGATAACCTCTACTCCTTTTACCTGGGAGATACCACCGGCGCCATGACCATGGAAAACGGTGATGATAATATTGTCAATCACGCCATCGAGTATCTGGAAGCCCGGCAAAAAAACGGCAGCGATAAGCCCTTCTTCCTCTATGTGACTCTGGGCTTCCCCCATCCTCCATACGGGTGCAGCAAACCCTTCTATGGCATGACGGACCGTGAGGCTTTGCCTCCCAGAAGACCTGATCTCTCTGCCACCACAGGCAAGCCCGGTATGCTCCATGGCATACATGATAAGCAGCAGCTGACCGGCTGGCCCGAGGAGAGATGGAGTGAACTGCGAGCCACCTACCTGGACATGACAGCCAAATTCGACGATCTCTTCGGCCGCCTGAAAGCAAAACTCACAGAGACCGGTGTGGATGATCAGACCACTATCTTTGTCTTCAGCGACCACGGAGACTATACCGGAGATTACGGCATCGCCGAGAAGGTTCAAAACTGCTTTGACGATCCGGTCTGCAATGTCCCTCTGATCGTGCGTCCGGCCAAAGGGATCCCCTGCAATCCCCGCGTCACCACGGCCCTGGCGGAGCTGGTGGACCTGACTGCCACCGTGGCGGACCTGACTGGCATCGACCCCGGTTACCGCCAGTTCGGGAAGTCTCTCCTGCCTGTGATCGAAGGCGTCTGCGACGAGCACAGGGAAGCTGTCTGCTGTGAAGGCGGCCGGATCTATGGCGAAGAACACTGCATGGAGAAGGGGCATGGTCCCGAATCGCCCTACTGGCCCCGCCTGAGTACCCAGGCCAGTGAAAACGGTGAACACACCAAGGCAGTCATGTACCGCACACACAAGGTCAAATATGTCAAGCGTCTGTATGAGGACGATGAGCTGTATGATCTCGAAAAAGATCCCATGGAGCTGACCAATCGAATCCATGACCCTCAGTACGCCGAAACCGCCAGAGAATGCCAGCTGAAGATGCTGGACTTCATGATCGAGACCGGCGACTATGTGCCGGTACGCAGAGATAAGAGATAAACCGTCGCCGCATCACACGCAAAACGCCGCCGGTTTCGGGAAGTCCCGGACCGCGGCGTTTTTCTTTTTACATATTGATCGGAATAAGTCCTGGCGTCATCCGCCCAAAACGATTTCCAGAAACACTCTCAGAAAAAAGAAGCCGAGAATCGTAACACCCGATTTCAGGACCTCTTCCAGCATATTCGCCGAATAGGGAAATTCAAAGATCAGCTTTCCATCCAGATAATAGTAGAGAGATGAGGCGGCACAGGATATGGGAAGCAGATACAGGCAGGACAGAAAACCCAGCGTTTCAATCCGGATATACCCGTTGCCAATGCCAAAATCCCGAATACCAAAAAGGCTCGTATGCTCTGCCCCTGCGCCTCCCATCGGAAGCAGCATGAAACAGCAGATCAGGCAGAGGATCCCGTATATCACCGGGCTCTTCTCCATCTGCTTCGCAAAACAGTATCCGAAAGCAAAAACAGCGTAAATCCCTGCGATCCCTCCGGTAGAGGCGTACAGGCCGTCCAGCAGACGGTTATCCATCATAAGGGACAACAGGCGAATCCCCGCGATCCCCAGCAGAAAGGGGGACAGCGTCAAAATATACTGGCCCAGGATTTGCACAAGCCCGTTTAACGTCAGGGGCTTTCTGGGCTTTTTCTCCCGCTCTCCGCTTTTTCGGTACAGATCAATGATCCGGTATATCCGGCCGGGATCCCCCAGAATGATATCGGCCTCCTCCAGCTCATGACAGGGTATCTGCTCCTCCTCAGCCATTTTCCGAATTCCCTTTGCAAACACCTGCGCCTGAGGAGCCACCAGAATCAGATCTGCCTCCGGAAAGCTTTGCTCACAGCTTCTGTAGGAAAATGCCCGGGTCTCATCCTCATAGCCTTTCTGTTCTCCGTACTTTTTCATCTTCTTGGCCAGGACATTGGTCGTAATCCCGCCCACACATACCAGCACAATCTTCATACCTCTTCCCCCGACAGACAGACATGCACCTCTTTAGGAGCCACCGCCTCCAGAATCCGGCTGATACGTTCCATATCACAGCACAGCTCCGCTGCCATATCGTTCAGCCAGGCCGATTCTTCCGTCTCCCGTTTCGGCAGCGCCAGAAGCAGAATCAGGCGAACCGGCCCTCTCTTCCAGCGAATATTCTTCTTCAAAGTCATCAGCGCAAAGACCGGCCCATCCACATCGTAATCAAAAGGATGGGGCATGGCCACCAGATTGCCCACATCGGTCGAGCTGAGCTCTTCCCTCTTAAGAACCGATTCCGTAAAGGCCGGCGAAAGGCCATATTCCTTTTGTGCGGCGTCGCACAGAAAACGTATTGCCTCCTCCGGCCGGCGAAATTCCTGATTGAGAAAGATAAGCCTGTCCCGAATGGTATTCTCATCGGATCTGCCTGTTGCAGCCGGTGTTTTATACACAAAGGAATCTACCTTCTCCAGGCTGGATTCGCTCAGGGAGACATCGATCAGGATCGCCGGAACCTCGAAACTACCCTCCAACGGAATCGTCGTCAGGATACAGGCGCACCGGGACAGATCCATCCTTCCCAGCTCAAATGCCGATGCCAGAATCAGATCCTCATCCGCAAAGCCGTACCGCCGCTTCAGCTTATACTGCAAGAGCTTCGACGTTCCCCGGCCCGAAGCGCACACTAAAACCAGCTTCCGCCGGCCTTTGCTGTTTTCCCGTTTTTCCAGGGCCAGTGCAAAATAGAGCGCCAGATATCCGGCCTCGTCTTCATTCATCAATAGGCCTGTCCTGTCCTCGATGGTACGCGAGGCGTAGAGAGCCAGCTCGTGAGCCCGGTTCATCTGCGTTCTGATCTGATCCAGCATCGGGTTTTCCTGTTTCATCCCGAAGCGAAGTCTCGCCAGCATCGGCTGCAAGTGGAGCGCCAGCATCGTCTTTAACTCCTCATCCCCGGAAAAGTCAATTCCTCTCCGCTCCCGGACCGTCGCCAGAATACGGTCGGTCAGGTCAATGATCTCCGGGCAGACAGCCCGCATATTTTCCATGACCTTCTTTCCCAGCAGATGCATGGTAATATAATATACCTCGTTCTCCGCCACAGAGATATGAAAATCTGTCTCGAAGCTTCTGGCGATCTCCCTGGCCAGGGCATACTCCTTCTGATATTCTCCGTCCAAACGCAGATCCGCGTCACCGTCTAACTGGTTTCCCTTCAGTATCCGGCGGACGGCGATGGCACAGTGATAGACCAGATTGGAAAACCCGGCGTCGTTCAGCGTCATTCCCGAATCTTCCAGCTTTTCGGACAGTATGGCCTGTACCCGAGTTGTGATTTCCTGGCCCAAACGCCGTTCTCCTGCCGCATGTCTGGCATAACACAGCCTCTTGCCGACCTCCGGCCCCTCCAGACGGATACCGTACTTCGGCCGGCTGACAACTCTCAGTTCATATTCTCCGGCTGCATCCTTTATCTCCGCCATCATCCGGTCTATGGTGGCCCGGCTCACATACAGCTCGTCTGCCAGCTCCTCTATCCGCACATAACCGTCTGTCTGCACCAGACGGCTCAGAATATAATCCATTCGGGACCGCACCGTATCCATCTGTGCTTCGCCTTCCTGCCAAAACAGAAGAAAGCGGCGGTTATCATCTATGCAGAGCCTCACGCCCAGAGACGTATGTTCCAGATGAAAGCCGTTTTCTCTGCCGGAGGCTTCGTTTCTTTTTATCAGCTTTTTCAGATTTCTCTCGCTCAGATCCAGCTGGTCTGACAGGACCTTCAAAGCGGTAAAGCCCTCGGTCCTGCTCAGTATCCGGATAAAAGTGATCCAGTTCGGCTCCATCTTCTACCTCAATGACCAGAATATGATCCGGAGCACAAGATTGTGCCCATAGATCGCCGTCAGAAACCCGCTCTCCCGGATACACTGAGCCGCGCTCTGCCCCAGCTGCGTCGTACCGGCCACCGACAGCAGAGTCCCCAGAATCCACACGGCGATCACCCCTTCCGCCAGGCCCACCACCAGACCGGCCAGCTTATTCACGCCGTGAATGACCGGCAGATGCTCCAGGATATTTAACAGAAAAACCACCACGCGCAAGGCTAAGAATACTGCCACAAAGGTCACAAAATACGCTAACAACACGATGATCTGTCCGGCGACCGCATCGCTTATGAATGTAATCACATACTCTGTCCCCTGACTGGCAAAGTCCTGTACCTGCTCACTGCCTGACACCGCCTCCTTGAGTGCCGGCAAAAAGGGCAGCTTCTCCACGAGAGCCTCCTGCCCCGCCTCGTCAAACACAAAGCCTGGCTGTTCGGCCAGAAGCTCCTGCACCTGCTCCCGGACCACAGCCTCTGTCCTGCTCCCCACATAGTCCGGCAAACCGGTCTGTTCCTGCAAAAACGTACACACTCTGGGACTCAGAATCAATACCAGAATCAGCGTAACCGCACCAATCACCAGATTCAGAATGGTCTTTATCAGTCCGTTTATATAGCCCAGCAATGCTCCCACCATCAATATGGCGACAGTGACCATCATCAGCCAGTTCATATTGCCCATTTTTTACTCCTTAAAATGTTCTTCCTTTAATATCAGATATCCTTCTTTGTCATAGCGGTTGGAAAACAGGCTCTTAAAAGAACGGCGCTCCGCACAGAGGATCGCTTTTTCTATCATCTCCTCTGCCAGCTCCTCCGACAGCGCGATCCGCTCCTGCTGATACTGTTCTATGACTGCAAAGAATGCCAGGCTTCCCATGTCATCCACTACGGCGTCCAGCATACGGGCATAGCCCACCGCAAAATTATAGAACTCCTTAGGCGACATATGATCCGGATCGGAGACTTTCGTAAAGGATTCGATATCCTGCTCCTGTACGGCCTCCGGCTCCAAAATCAGCTCCTCTGCACAGGCTGCCGCTTCCTCCCGGCGGACTTTCCCATGCTTCTTCTGCTGGCGTTCCCGCTGTTTGCGCGGCTTTTCCTCTTTCTCCGTCTCCTGCTGTCCGGCCGCCTCCGCCTGACGGCGCGCTTTCTCCTGTCTTTCCTGCTCTGCCTGGCGGTATGCTTCCTCCTGCGCTTTTTGTTCCGCCTGACGGCGCGCTACTTCCTTTTCTCTTTGTTCCGCCTGGCGGCGCGCTACTTCCTTTTCTCTTTGTTCCGCCTGGCGGCGCGCTACTTCTTTCTCTTCCTGCTCCGCCTGGCGGCGTGCTTTTTCTCTCTCTCTTTGTTCTGCCTGACGGCTCTCTTTCTCTCGTTCTTCTTGCTCTGCCTGGCGGCTCGCTTTCTCCTGTTCTTCTTGCTCTGCCTGGCAGCGCGCCTCCTCTTCTCTCTTCTGCCGTGCCCGTCTCTCTTTTCGGCGCAAAGCTGCTTTTCTGCCGTCGGACAGCTCCGCTGCCGCCGGGGAGTTTTCCTGTGCCGGCTCTCCTGTAGATTCCGCTCCCGCTTCCTCCAGCATTCCATCCAGAACTCCGGCTTCCAGCGTCTCCTGTACCAGTTCTGCCAGAGAAAGAGGCTGTCTGGGAGCAGGGGCAGGCGCGGGCTTCGGCGTTTCCATGGGTTTTTCAGAGAGATCCGACGTCCGGGAAACTCCGGAAGCGCCGCCTTTGCGCTCGGGTCTCTGGCAGGACAGTACCCGACAGTCTCCGAAGAAGGCCATCCGAGTTTGCAGCTTTCCGATCTCCTCCTGTGTATCGATCAGCGCAACAAAGCTCTCGGTCCTGTCCTTTGCCATCTGCTCAATGGTCTGTACCAGCACCGCAGGCGGCAGCTCGCTGATACCCACGACAATCAGATCACGCCCCTGAAGCTTTCTGAGGGTTTTTTCGATATCCTTATTGGCCAGCTTTTCACCGCTGATCTTTGCCACCTGGCTCGCCGGACGGCCTAAGAGCTCCCGCATACGGCGAATGTATGTCACGCACTCCCGCAGCCCCCGCTCCTCATTATCGCTGGCGATCAGCACATAGTGATCTCTCACTTCCCGGCCGGACAGCTCATCGACCGCCGGTTCCGGGCAGACCGTCTCTTCGGCTAAAGCAGGCTCCGGCGCCTCTTCCTGGACGCTTTCCCCGACGGCAGGCTCCTCATCGGCAGGTTCCCCTGAAACGGGCTCCTCCCTCTCTGCCGTCTTATGGTCTGTGAAAATATTCTCCTGCATTTCTCCTGTCAGCCTGCTTTCCACTTCCTCGGCTGTGACAGGTATGCCCTGGGCCTGCTCCATCGCGCTGTTGATTGCCCGGGCCTGCAGCACAAATTCCTTTGTCTGTGTCTTCTCCCCAAATCTCTCCGGGGCGATCTTAGTACGCTCGCTGACATCGGAGTGGTCATTTTCCACGGCTCCCACCGTCTCCATGGTCGCTGCCGTTTTACGCAGCATGGCCTCGTCGATGGTCGCTGCCATAGCTGCTGTCTCGATCTCTCTGGCCAGAGTGGCTTCCATGGCTTTTATGGCCTCTTCTTCGGTCTGTAGTTCTGTCTGTAACGGTTCTTCCCGGGTGCTGCGCAGCTGTTTTTCCTTTGCCAAACCGGTTTTCGGCACTTTCTCCGACAGCTCTTCGGCCTCCTGTGCCGGCACGTCTTCCGGGATCATCTCAACCTTCGGCGTCCCCGGTTCTTTCAGCGCCTCGCTGATCTGCTCCTCCAAAGACAGGACCTTTCTCTCGGCGGACGGTTTCTCGTTATCTGATGAAGCGCCGGCAGACGGCCGTTTCTGTGCGGATGACGGATCCTTCTCAAATTCTTTCTGGATATCCTTCAGACGGCGCAGATACTTCTCCTTGTTTTCCCGTTTTTCGATCTGTTCCGGGCTTAAGGGGACCATCTTCTGTTTCAGCTCCATGGCCTTATCCACATAAGTGCCCACGCCAAACCACAGCACGATCTCGTCGCACAGCTTTATGCACTCCTCTGTCTTCCCGATGCCGTAATACAGCTCCGCCAGCTCATAGGCCCACTTTTCCTCAAATTCACGCTTCTGATATGCCTCCAGAATCATGATTAACCGCTCCGGCGGCTCTTCCTTGGCTCTGGCGATTTCGTAGCGCAGGAGCAGGCGGCCCGGATCATGGGGCGAAACCTCGGTATACTCCTGCAGGTAATCTTCTGCCTCGTCGAACTTACCCTGTCTGGCCGCGAGTTCCGTCAGCTTATATAAGAAGCGCCGGCCCACCGGAGCGCATTCATAGGCCATCAGAAGAAGATCCTTTGCCTCCTCCAGACGGCCCGTCTTCTCATAGGCCTGGGAAACAATGCTTAACATCTTTACATTCTTTACCCGCTCCCAGTCGATGGTGTCTGCGATTTTGGCTGCGGTCTCATAATCCCTGCGTTCTGTCAGCTTTTTGATTTTATCCGATTTGATCGTGTACTCGTATTTATCCAATTATGTATTCACCCCTGGTCCGCTTCGTCACAACTGCGTGCGGCCCTCCAGCGCCCGTAGCAGCGTCACTTCGTCAATATACTCCAGATCTCCCCCTACCGGTACGCCGCTGGCGATACGCGTCACCCGGATACCGGCAGGCTTGATCAGTTTACTCAAATACATAGCCGTAGTTTCTCCCTCCAGGCTGGAGTTGGTGGCCACTATGACCTCTTCCACATTCCCCTGAAGGCGTGTCATCAGTTCTTTCAGTTTGATATCGGCAGGGCCGATCCCCAGCGCCGGGGAGATGGCTCCATGAAGCACATGATAAACGCCGTTATACTTGCCGGTCTTCTCATAGGCCGCCAGATCTCTGGTATTCTCCACCACCATGATCTGGCTGTGATCCCTGCCGGTACTCGCACAGATCGGGCACAGATCGCTGTCTGTGAGAGTACAGCACTCCCGGCAGTAGCGCACCGTGCGCTTGGCATCCAGAATGGCGCCGGTCAGACGGTTTACCTCCGCCTCCGGCATATTCAGCAGATGAAAGGCCAGCCGGCCGGCCGATTTGGCGCCGATACCGGGCAGACGGGACAGCTCGTCGATGAGAGCCGTGATCTTCGTACTGTAGTAATCCATCAGAACGGAAAGCCTCCCATGCCGCCGGTCATCTTACCCATCACGGCATTGGCGTCCTCTTCCACCTGACGGATGACTTCATTGACCGCGGCCACAATCAGGTCCTGCAGCATCTCGATATCGTCCGGATCCACCACTTCAGGATTCAGAACCACTTCCGATACCTCTTTCTTGCCGTTCATGGTCACCGACACGGCGCCGCCGCCGGCCTGGGCCGTATACACCTTTTCCTCCAGCGCCTTTGTCTGCTCCTCCAGCTGCCTCTGCATCCTCTGTGCCTGTTTCATCAGATTGTTCATATTGCCGGGCATCCCGCCCTGAAATCCTCCGCGCTTTGCCATATACCGTTTCCTCCTATTCCATTATGATATCTACATTGAATCTCTGTTTCAGCTCATCCTCGGTCACAAACTGCTTCTTTACATACTCCTGTTCCTTCACCAGTCTGGTCTCGATTTGTACCTGTATCTGATACGCTGTTGCGATGTAATTTTCCAGACTGTGTCGTATGCTCTCCCGGCTTCCCATATCATATGCATTCTGATCGTGGAACACTAAAAGCAGCCGTCCCTCGCCCAGAGGCTCCAGCTGTACGCCGGTCAGAGTCGTCCTGGCGCTGAGTCCCACCGCGGCTATGATATCCTTCCAGTCCTCCTGTAAGAGTCTCAGCTGGTCAATCTCCGCCTGAGGCAGGACCACCGTCTCCGGCTCCCTTTCGCCGCGCCCGCTTTCTGCGGTCTTTACCGTCAGGCCGGTATCCGTCCCCTGTGCGGCCGCCGCGGCTATCGCCATCCCGTTTGCCGCCAGCGCATCGGCTAACATCTGCGGAGTCACCTCCGGAGCCGTTCTGGCGGCCAGCCTCTCCTCCAGATCGTCAAGACGCTGAAGCAGCGAATCCAGATTTGTCTCCATAGCCGGACGCATCAGCTTAATCAAAGCGATCTCCAGCAGGACGCGTTTGTTTCCGCTGTAGCGCATCTGACTCATGGTCTCTGACAGAACGCGGATATACCGCATGACCGTGTCCTCCGGCACTATGGACGCATCTCTAATCAGGCGCTCCGTGTCCTCACTGCCCATATCCAGAACATCCCCGGATACTTCGCCCGTCTGCGCCAGCAGCACGCCGCGCATGTACCATACAAAATCGGCTGCAAACTGGGTTAAATCCCGTCCGCCCAGAATCAGTTCTTCTACCTGCCGCAGACAGGCTCCCGCATCCTTTGCGTGGATCAGCCGCAGAAAATGGCTGTACACCTCATTATCCACTGCCCCCAGCACATCCAGCACCCGCTCAAAGGTCAGCTTCTCTCCATAATAGAAAGCGGCGCACTGGTCAAACAGGCTGATGGCATCCCGAAGGGAACCGTCGCCCTTCTTCGCCACATACCGGATTGCCTTCTCCTCAGCGTCTATACCCTCCGCCTGAGCCATCTCCCGTAACCGGGCTGTGATCGTATCCCCGTCGATCCGACGGAAATCGTATTTCTGACACCGTGATAACACCGTGATCGGGATCCGGTGCGTGTCCGTGGTGGCCAGAATAAAGATCACATAGGAGGGGGGCTCCTCCAGCGTCTTAAGCAGTGCGTTGAAGGCTGCCGGTGTAAGCATATGAACCTCATCTATGATATATACCCGATATCTGCCGTCCGCCGGTGAATACTCCACCTCGTCGCGGATCTGCCGCACATTATCCACGCCGTTATTGGAAGCCGCGTCGATCTCCACCACATTCATCGACGCCCCCGCGGCGATGGCTTTACAGGAAGCGCATTCTCCGCACGGGCTGCCGTCCGCCGGATGTTCGCAGTTCACTGCCCTGGCAAATATCTTTGCAATCGACGTCTTTCCGGTACCGCGGGTCCCGCAGAACAGATAAGCATGACCGATTCGCCCGTTATTAATCTGATTTTTCAGCGTTGTCACAATATGGTCCTGCCCCCTCACCTCTTCAAAGGTGGCCGGGCGCCATTTTCGATACAATGCGGTATAACCCATTTCCTTAAATGTCCTTCCTATTCATGACCGTTTCCCTTTCATGACAGACTTGTCCTTGTACAGTATATAATAAATCGGAGGCGGACGCAAGGGAAAGTGGTATTCCTTTTTCAGGTATTGCTTGCAATCCCATGTCCTTTGCGCTAAAATAGCCTCACCATAAGCATGTTGTCAGCAGAAGTTTACGCTTCGGCCTGGCCGCAAGACACAGCAGGAGGATCCCATGTACGATGAACTGACACGTAACGATATAAAAAAAATGCGCGAGGAAATCCAATACCGCAAGGTAGTGGTCCGCAAGGAAGCCCTGGAAGCCGTCAAGGAAGCCAGAGCACACGGCGACCTGAGCGAAAATTTTGAATACCACGCCGCTAAGAAAGATAAAAATAAAAACGAAAGCCGGATCCGTTACCTGGAACGCATGATTAAGACTGCCCATATCATCGAGGACACCTCCGGTTCCGACGAAATCGGCCTGTTTAATACGGTGACGCTGTATATGGAGGAGGACGACGAGGAGGAGACCTATAAACTGGTAACCACCGTGCGCGGCAATTCTCTCCAGGGACGTATCAGTATCGAGTCGCCTCTGGGCCGTGCTATCCTGGGACATAAGACCGGCGACCGTGTCTATGTGGCAGTAAATGAAAAAACCGGTTACTATGTCACCATCCGCCGGATTGAAAAGACCACCGACGACGGCAGCGACACCTTGAGAAGCTACTGAAACAGAAGGAGGGATCCCCGCTTCCAGGGGACCCCTTCTCATTTGTCGTCACCGTCTCTATCCAAATCTCTCCGCTCTTCATAACAGATAAAGCATTCACCGGGAACAGACCGTCTCCTCTGCAAACCATTCCAGAAGCACCTCCTCGGTCACTCCCGCGGCTTTCGCAATCGAACTGTCCTCCAGCTCCATCCCGCGAAGTGTTTTCGCAGGCTCCCGGGCCTGCTCCACACAGCCCTCACGATATCTTATCATAAAACACGATGTTCGGCAAGTTTTCTGCTGTCCGCCGCACGACAAAAATATATTGACAAATCCCCTCTCCCGCAGTAAAATAAGAAAAATCAAACCGATGAGCAAGAGAAGTAGACGGAAACGGGTGTATCCAGAGAGCCGCGGCAGGTGGGAAGCGGCAGCACAGATTCCGGTGAATGGCCTTGCGAGGGCGGCCCGAAATCCACAGCTGACGGAGAGTAGGTACCGACGGGGTTCCAACCCGTTACCAGAGAGAGCATATGTCAGTATGCAGAAGAGAGGCCGCCCCAGGCGGCAATCAGGGTGGTACCGCAGGAGTGTAAGCTTTTGTCCCTTACGGAAGGGATGAAAGCTTTTTTTGCGTCCGGGCGGCAAATCAACCGGACCGTTTCGGACAAATTCCACCCCAATAGGGATATTTCAGGGAGGCACATATGACCGGACATGACCCAAAGGATATAAAAGCCCGGATCCGGGCCAAAATACCGGGAACAGACACAAACATCGAAATCCGCCACACCGTGTGTGATATCTGCTGTCCGTCCTTTCACTGCGGACTCGACGCTTATGTACAAAACGGGCGCATAATCCGGATAGAGGGGATGGAGACGCATCCCGTAAGCCGTGGACATATCTGTACCAAAGGGCAGATGAACCGCCAGTACCTGTACCGGCCGGACCGGATTCTCACTCCGCTTCGCCGGACAGGAAGACGGGGGGAGGGACGCTTTGAACCCATCACCTGGGAAGAAGCATATCGGGAGATCGCCCTCCGGCTGAACGCCATCCGAAAAGAATCGGGACCGGAGGCCGTGATGATGGTATCCGGCTACAGCAAATGGTATCGGCCCTTTCTGCACCGTCTGGCCTACAGCTTTGGCACACCCAACTATGCCACGGAATCCAGCAACTGTATGTATGCCACGTTTCTCCACTGGCTGACGGTGACCGGTCATACCATGTGCTACAGCGACGTCTCCCATTCCGGCGTATTCCTGGGCTGGGCCTTTCATCCGTACTATTCCCGGGATATGGCGGCAGAGATCGTGGAAAAGCGAAAGGCCGAAGGGATGAAAGTCATCCTGGTGGACCCCCGCGTCACCCCGGCCGCCAGACGCCTGGCAGATATCCATCTGCGCCTTCGTCCGGGAACCGACGGAGCTCTGGCTCTGGGACTGGCTCATATACTGATTCGGGAAGGCATGACCGATGAAGAGTATATCCGTCGGTACGTATACGGCTACGAAGAATACCGCCGGTATGCGGACTCCTTTACCCCTCAAAGGACCGAAGCCGAGACCGGAGTGCCGGCGGCGCTCATAGAAGAGGCGGCCCGGATGATCGGACGGCACCTGCCTCTGTCCATCTGCGAGAGCGCCTCCCCGGTGACCCATCACGAAAACGGCTTTCAGAATTACCGGGCCGTCATGGCTCTGTCAGCTATCACCGGCTCCTTTGACCGGCCGGGAGGACAGATTCCCCTGTCCTTTGATTACAATTATCAGGCATCAGGGCTGGATATCGACGAACCTGGCTTTATCCATGAGCATCGCCCAAAATCCATGGCGGAACCCCTGGGCAAACGTCGTTTTCCTCTGTGGAGCCGCCTGATCGACGAGGCCCAGAGCAATGATCTTCTGCGGCAGCTAAAAAGCAAAAAGCCGTATCCGATCCGGGCAATCCTGGGATTCGGGTACAACTATCGTATCGGTCCGGCCGATCAGCGATTGCGAAGAGAGCTCCTGAACACCGATTTTCTGGTAAACACCGACCTGTTTCTCACCGACACCTGTAAGCTCTGCGATATCATACTTCCGGCCTGCACCTCCTTCGAGCGCGGCGAGCTGAAAATCTGGCCGGACGGTTACATCTGGTACACGAAACCGGTGATCTCTCCCCTGGGACAGGCCCGGTCGGATGTAGAGATCATCTGTCAGCTGGCCGACGCTCTGGACGTTCCCGATCCTCTTTTGCGGGCCGGACCGGATGCCTGTTACCAGCGGCTGATCGAAAAACTGCCCATAACTCTCACTGAGCTCCAAAATGCTCCGGCTCCCAGAAAGCTGCCGGTGAGAAAATATATTCCCGGCAGCTGTCTGGCACAGGGGCTGCCCACAAAAAGCGGCCGGTTCGAGCTCTGCTCCCTGACCATGGAAGAGCTGTCGGATCCGCGGCTGGCTCCCCTTCCCCGGTATCAAAGACCCCAAACCGAGGATGCCAGACAAAACGGTATGCTCTGTCTTTGCAGTGCGCCGCGCCGCCCCGGTCTCCTTCACTCCCGGCTGATGAATCTGCCCTGGAGCCTCCTGCTCCATGAGGAGGGCACGGTGGAAATACATCCGGACGACGCAGTCAGGCTGGGGATAGCGGAAGGGGACCCGGTGAATCTCTCCACAAAAGAAGGGACGATCTGCGGAAAGGCCACCCTGAGCGAAGAGGGAATGCCTGGATTTTTATATCTCTATCACGACATTCCTCAGACAGATTTTAACCGGTTAATCGGTGAGGAGCAACTGGACCCCTGCTCGGGCTTTCCGGCCTTTCGCGGAATACCGGTGCAGGTCCGCAAAGCCGGCGCCGCTCCCTGTCAAAAGCCTGTCGGCGAGGCTAAAACGTCCGGCGCGGTCCCCGCAGCCATATGGGCCGCCCAGTGGAATTCCCGGCTGTGCACCGGCTGCGGCGCCTGTGTAGTCGCCTGCATGGACCAGAACGATATCCGGCCGCAGCAAGGAGAACCTCCTCTGTGCCGGATCCGGAAAGACAAAAAAACAGGCGGCTGGCTCCGAACCGCCTGCCTGCACTGTGAAGCTCCGGTCTGCATGACCGTCTGCCCTGCGAAAGCTATCCGAAAGGACGCAGATACCGGCCTGGTGGTTCTGTCCGCGAGCCGGTGTCTGGGCTGTGGCAGCTGCCAGAAAGCCTGTCCCCGGGGCGCCATTTTCCGGGATTCGCAAAATCGTTTCACCAAATGCGACGGATGCTTAGAACGAATCCGGGAAGGGCTTCTGCCCGCCTGTGTAAAAGCGTGCGCCAGAAAAGCGCTTTCCGTCCCCTGTCGGGCGAAAGCCGGCAGCGCTACGGGAATATAAGACAGACCACATTTGTTATAGCACCTGCAACCAAACCAAACGAGGAGGATACAAAATGAAAAATCAAACCAGCAACCCGGAAAACATCCAGGCCACACGAATTTCCTTTCATCTGGGCACAGCAGGCAGAATCGCGCCTCTTCTCGCCGCGGCCGCCGTCATCCTGTGGGCAGCCCTCAGCCAGTCCAATGTAAACGGCTATGTCCTGGCTTTCTTCATTGCGCTCATCGTGGGCGTTATCTTCGCAAAAGATGATAAGGCATACGGAGACGCCATCGTTCACGGTTTGAGCAAGCCCATGTTCGGTGTGATTGTGCTGGCCGTGGTTCTGGCAGCGGTATCAGGAAAACTGATCTCATCCAGCGGAGTGGTCCAGACCCTTGCCGCTCTGGTAATCAAAGCCGGTTTCACGGGCAGACTCTTTGCAGCAGCCACCTTTCTCATTACCTGCCTTCTGGCTTTTTCCACAGGTACGTCGGTGGGTACCTATTTCGTTGTGATCCCTATTCTGTTTCCGGTGGGTGTCATGGCCGGGGTGACGCCGCAATTCATGATCGGCGCCATCGTATCCGGCGCAGCCTTCGGCGATAACCTGGGACCGATCTCCGATACCACCATCGCTTCCTCCGCCACCCAGCATGCCGATCTGGGAAGTGTGGTAAAGACCCGTACCCGTTACAGCATTCCGGCAGCTTTCGGAGCGCTGCTTCTGTTTCTTATTTTCACAAAGACTACAGAAGGCCCTGTTGTCCTGGATGGCGCCGCCGAAACTGCCATAAGACCTGAGAGCCTCATCATGCTGGTGGTTCCGGCAGTCATCATTATATTGTGTCTGCTGCGCCGCCACCTGATCACAGCCCTGTCATGGGGGATTCTGTCCGGAACCGCGGCCGGGCTTTTAGGCGGCATCTATTCCCTGTCCGATCTGATCGCCTTCCCCGGCGGATTCTCCGTAGACGGCCTGCTCATCACCTCCGTCACCGGCACGGCAGGGACGGTATTTATGCTGATCGCCGTCTTTGCCCTGTTGGGCGTCATGGAGCGCAGCGGCATTTTCGAGGATGTGGGCCGGCTGATAAACCGCTTTGCAAAAGGCCGGCGCAGCACGGAAACTGCCATCGTGGTATCTGCCGGACTTCTCTGTATGCTGACCGGCGTGATCTCCGTGGCCATCGTGGCATTGGGAGACCTGGTCCGTGAGACCGGGCAGCGGACCGGTCTCGATCCCTGCCGCCGCGCGAACCTCTTAGACTGCACCGGCTGTGTATTCTGCTTTCTGGCGCCATGGACCGTACACTGTGTGATCCCTGCCCAGCAGTCGGCCCAGTTTGGTGAGGCCTTTGCCGTGGCCCCCGCATCGGTGCCATTTGTCAACTACTATTCTCTGTGTATGCTGGCGATTCTGGTGACGGCAGTCATCACAGGGTACGGGGCAGAGAAGACGAAATAAAAGATACGCGGAGTCGGAGAATATTTCTTTGAAAAACACTAAGAAGCTCTCCTGCCGTACGGAATCTCCCGCCCTCAGCTCACCACCACACAGCGGGGGTATGTATCAAAGGGCGGTTCCTCATCCGTTATCAGAGTGATCTCATCCGGCCGGAAAGGAAGTGGAATGCGGCGGTGATCTTTGGCCATGATCCGGCACCGTTTCATCGTCTGAAAGATACCGCCCGGAAATAGATCTCTTTACGGATCTCTCCGCCCCTCCGGCATGGGGACTGCCGGGAGCCACATAAAAACAGCCGGAAGCGTCGCCACGCTCTCCGGCTGTTCTTATATACTGTGGAGACTGCCGGACAGCGAATCCCGGCTTCCCTGCGGCACACGGGAATTCCCGCTTAGTGCTGCTCCATTCCTGACCTGACACGATTCACAGGCCCCCGTTGCGCAGGACCCAGATCCGGCTGCGTCCCGGCAACTCCACAGTACCATTAGAGTATACTATCTGCCTTCTCGGTTGTCAATGAAAAAATTCTCTCAGATCCCCACATTTCCGCTGTTGATCCCCTGTCCTGCACGCTCCAGAGGCAGCCAGTCTATGGCCTTCTTAATATAGCGGTCCCAGAAATCCCATTCATGATTTCCCGGCCCCACTTCAAAGGTGGCCTTCACCCCGTTTTCTTCCAGGAAGGCGGCAAAGTCCTGATTATAGTGAAGCAGGCTGTCCTCCTCGCCGCAGGCCAGGTAGATCGCCGGAAACTCCGCCTTCTTCTTTAGAAGCTGCTTCACCAGATAGCGGGGATTCTTATCGGATTCCAGCGCTTCGTCCAGATCGCCAAAAACTGCCTCCACAAAATCCCTGCGAAAGATCATCATCGGGCTTTCGTTGGTGAGATTCTTAAAATCTTCCATATTAAGCGCTGAGGACAGAGCCGCGATGGCGCCGAAGGTCTCATGATATTTCAGACCGTTTCTAATCGCGCCGTAGCCTCCCATGGACAGGCCGCCGATGAAGGTATCCTCTCTCCGGTGAGACAGCGGAAAGATCTTTCTGGTCAGCTCCACCAGCTCCCTGCCCACGAATTCCCCATAGTTATTTCCCGATGCCGGGCGGTCGATGTAGGAGGCGTTGTCCCCGGAGGGCATCACCACACACAGATTATTCTCGTCGGCATAGCGCTGCACTCTGGTCCCGTTCACCCAGTCTATGTAGCTGCCAAATACCCCATGCAAGAGGTAAAGCGTCTTAAAGGGCGCCTCCGGCCTCTTCTTCATCCCGGGAAATGCGATCTTATCCACCGGCAGGACCACATTCACCGGCACCGTACGCATCAGCGACTGGGACATCAGGTTCATAGTAATAAATGCCATCTTCTCTCTTCCTTTCTATCATCGTCGTGTTCTCTCACGATCTGATCTGTCTTTTCTCCTCCCGAAGCCGCACCCGCAGCTCTTTAAAAAACCGCTTCATCAGTCCGGCGCATTCCTCCTCCAATACCCCGCGTACCACTTTCACCTTATGGTTAAAGCCATCCATCTCTAACAGATTAATCACCGAGCCGGCACAGCCTGACTTCGGGCTCATGCAGCCGATGATGACCTCATCCATCCGGCACTGTAAGAGGGCTCCGGCGCACATCTGGCAGGGCTCCAGGGTCACATACATGCGGCAGCCCTCCAGCCGCCAGTCGCCCTCCTTTTTACAGGCGCGGCGGATGGCTATGGCCTCGGCATGAGCCAGGGTGTTATGGTCTGTAGTGCGGCGGTTATAGCCTCTGGCCACGACTCTGTCCCCCCGCACGATGACACAGCCTATGGGGGACTCTCCCAGCGCATACGCCTTGCGGGCCTGCTTTAACGCCTCTTTCATGAATCGTTCCTCCGTCTTCGGGTCTCTCCCGGATCCCGCCGCCGGGGTCTCTCCTTCGGGCTGCTCTGTCATTCCCTGCCCTGCTCCCGGCATCCTCTTCTGCGCCGTCATCTGCGCGCCGCGCTCTGTTCACGGTACAGCGCCTCCGCCTCCGTGATATTGGCCGCCTGCTTATCCTGCAGGATCTTAATCAGCGCATCCAGCTTATCCGGCTGCATGAATTCCTTCCCGATATACGATTCATAGTCCTCGCTCAGAGTCAGAGAGGATGTCTTAATATAGTTCTCAGCTTCCAGAAGCTGCGCCTGGATGGTCTTCTGTTCCTCTTCCAGCCTGTCGATGCGGTCCCGGCTGCCGGAGACGATCTCCTCCGTGATGGCAGGTTTCGTGGTGCTGATAAAATAGGCCATGGCCTCTTCCTTCTTCGCTGTCAGAGCGGCTTTCTCCTTCTCCTTTTCTGCCAGCTCGCTGTCAAAGCTGCTCAGGTCGTAGTGCTCCTCGGACTTCTCCCTGCGTATCGAGCGGGCGATGGAATTCATCTTCTTTCTGTTCTTTGCCATGGCGCGGCGCACCTGTCCCGCCTCCAGAAGCACCGGCCGGTGGGCATCCTTTGTGATATTGCCCACAGCGATATACAGTCCGCCGAAGACGATAATCACTCCCACATAGATCAGAAACAGCCACCAGGTACGGCGATTTGGCAAAAGCCAGAATATCCCTGCCGGAATGCCCGCACAGCAGATGATGAAGGTAAGCGCCATAGTCAGGACCTCTTTCACCGTTCTGGGAAAATACAGGGCGTAGAAAAAGGTACTGTTGCAAAAGAGAGGTACATGGTTCTGCCGGAATATAGTTCTGATCTTATCGTTCATCTCCCTGTTCTCCGCCTTATAGGGAGCCAGCTGGGCGTCGATTCGCTCCTTCATACTCTGCTGCTTGGCCTTCTCTCTTCTGGAGCGAATCCTCTTCATCGCATCCTGAAGCGCAGATATCTCCCCGTCGTAGCTGGCTGCCAGCTCATCGCCCCGCTTTTTGACGGTGGTGTTGACCAGATCCTCCACGGCCTTCTTCTCCGCGGCCAGCGTCTTCGCCTGTTTTTTAGAGGTCAGTTCCAGCTCCGCCTTTCTCACCCGGGTATTCTCCAGCTGAATCCACGCCTCTTTCGCCTCTGTCAGAAAAGCGACGCTGTCGGTAAATGTCTTTGCCATATCGAAAGCTCCTCCTGACTGTTCTTCGCAGCACCGCTGCAAAACAGTCTCTTTTATCTGTTGGTTCCTGTCTTTTATAATAGATTACCGCAAATTTCTCAGACAGGCAAGGGGATATTTCACAGGAAATTCTTTTTTATCAGATGCCTGATGACGCAGGAAATTCATCCTTTTTCTGTCTTCGCTTTCTCCGTTTTTCGTCAAATAGTTGTAAAATTTTGAAAAAATGACAATTTTGCATTCTTTATTTTGTTTCTGTTTCCAATTTATGTCTTCAGTATGTAAAAATTTGTATTTTGAATATTTTACTTGCAAACGAAAAGATAAAATGATATAATAACTACAAACAATCGAACCTTGACAAGTAACCATAAACCGCGGAGTACGATGAGTAACGATGGATTTCTCCAAAAGAAGCTCATTTATACATGCATAATCCCTACCCTCAGTGGACAAGGGGACACACGCCCCAAGTGCCGTCTTTTGGCAGCTGGCGGCGTTAACGTCAATCGGCGTACGTCCAGTACGCCTCATTTCGTTGCCTTGCCAGCCACCAGAATACGGCACTTGGGGTCCGAAGGAGTTTTGCGCCTCAGATTTGTGATTCTGCAAGGCACTGGAACGAAGCGTACCGGATGTACGCTGAGTGACAGTAACGCGGCAGAATCCCAAATCTGTGGTGCAAAACCGTGCGTCCCCTTGTCCACTGAGGGTATTATGTTATAAGAGACTTGTTCGCATATTGCAGAGCAGACACCTCATGAAGCAATCTCTTTTCTCCCGTTTCTTCTCACGTTTTTGCAAACGTCCCTTACATTGTATTCCATTTCCCGCCTTCCCTCTTTTGAGGTGAAGTGTCACCCGTTTCCGTTATCCCCGCAATGCACTTTTTTCGTCATCACCCGCACAGATTTCCCTGGTTCCATACTGCTCTCAAAAAGCTTTTGGCGCCAGGTATACTAAATGAAAGGAGTACCAGCCTCTATGGTCGCACGAGAGAAAAGATCGGAGCAAATGACTTTGGAACAGATAGACAATTTTCTAGACGCTCTTATGGAAAAAGGGCGCAGCCCCGGCTCACTGCAGAGCTATCGTGGTATTCTTACTTCGCTCTATGAATATCTGCCTGAGGGCAAGCGGCTCAATGCCGATACGGGCGCCGAGTGGAAGGATTGGCTGGAGGAGCAGGGTTTTTCCCAGAGAACAGTCAATGCACGCCTGTCGGCCTGGAACAGTTTTCTCCAATATCTGGGCCATCGCGAATGGCAGACCGACGATTTTAACCACACTCACCACGACGTCCAGCCAGAGCTGACGCGGGCCGAGTATCTGCGCCTTTTATCTGCTGCCAGACAGCTGGATAAAGAGAAGTCTTATCTCCTGATCAAAACCATGGGCGGGGCCGGTATGCGCATTCAGGAGCTGCCGCAGCTGACTGTGGAGGCCGTCGCCGAGGGCTCCGTAAAGCTGGAACGCCATAACCATACGCAACGCCGTATCCTCTATCTGCCTCCTATTCTGAGAGAAGAGCTCATGGATTATATACGCAGAGAACAGCTTGAAAGCGGCTCTGTCTTCGTCACCCAGGAGGGTACTCCTCTGAAAAGATCCAGCGTCTATTATTATGTAAATTGTGTCTGCCGTGACGCTCAGGTCGATGAAGAGAAAGCCAATCCCCGCTGCCTGTGGAAAATGCATCAGAGCACCTATGACCGCATCCGGGCCAATGTCAATATCCTCGTCGAGCAGACTTACCAGCGAATCCTGGAAGAAGAGCAGTTCGCAGTTGGCTGGAATAATTAATTTCCTTTTCCGGAAACAGGCACAAGCTGCCGCAATTTCGTCAATGTTCCGGCATTGTACGCGATTGCGGCAGCTCTTTTTCTGCTTTCTCTTTTATCTATACGTCATAATATTCCTCGTCCTGATCTTCCCTGTCTTTTTCCTTCTTTCTCCGGCCCAGTCCCGGCAACTTGAAAGAAAGACGGCCTGAGTGCTTTCTATCAGGTTCCGCAGGAGGCAAAATCCCCTTCCAGAGAGCCCCTACGGTCTCTCCCGGATTCTCCCAGTCGATCAGCCCTTTTTCCCTGGTCCTACCCGCCGGCTCTGCGGTCTCCCTGTCCGATGTCTCCTCTTCTTCGTCCGCCTTTTGAGACCGACGGCTGTCCTTTCCCTGCTCCGCAGCCAGACGCTGGCGAATGTTCTCCTCCAACTCTTTCAAATCGGGCTTTTTAGACACGATCACCGCAAAGGAAATGGTCACGCGAAACAGATCCCCGTCCAGATAGATCTTAAATGTACCGTTCATCAGCTCCGTCATATCCTTGGCGATAGACAGGCCCAGCCCGCTTCCCTCGGTGCTGCGGGATATGTCTCCCCGGATAAAGCGCTCTGTCAGCTCCTCTGCCTTGATATTCAGAGGAGCCTGTGACACATTCTTCATGACGAAGAAAATCCGGCCAAACTTCTCAAAAACATCAATGTACACGCGGGTGCCCGGCATGGCATACTTTTCCGTATTGCGGTACAGGTTCTCCAGTATCCTCCAGACATAACGCCCGTCTGCCAGGATATACGACGGCTCTTCCGGTATCGAAGGCATCATCGTCAGATTTCGGGCCTCGAAACGGTCCGTAAACTCACCGTAGCTCTGATTGATCAGCTCAATGAAATCAATCCGTTCCAGATTCATTTTCAGTGTGCCTGAGCTGGCCTTGGAGGCTTCCACCAGATCCTCTGTCAGCGTTTTAAGCCTCTGTGATTTTTTATCCAATACCTCGATATAGTTCTGTATCCGCGGATCCTCGATGTTCTCCCGCTTCAGCAAATCCACATAATTGATGATGGAGGTCAAGGGCGTCTTGATATCATGGGATACGTTGGTAATCAGCTCGGTCTTCATCCGCTCATTCTTCACCGACGCCTCAATCGCATTTTTGAGACCCACATTGATCCGGTTGATCTGGACTGCCAGCCGCCTGGCTTCACCATTCAGATTTTCTAACGGCAGATGATAGCCCAGATTTCCGTCGGCGATCTTTTTCACACCGGCATGAACCTGTTTCAGCTGAGAGGATTTCCACACCATGAAAACTCCCACGGCCGCGTTAAAGGTCAGATACAGAAGCATCGACATTCCGCTGGCATACTGGATTCCCGACGTCCAAATGAAATTGATCACAAAGTAGATGCAGAATACGGATAAAGTCTTCCAGGTAGTATCGCCGGCATTTAACAGCATATTCATCATCCGTCTGAACTGACCCGTGCACCAGCGAATCGGCTTTAGACACCATCTGAGGAAACGCCCTGTGAGACTGTTGCTCCAGACGGTATGAGCTTTCAGGCGGCGAATCAGACCGTAAAAGCCCAGCCACAATACCAGATAAACCGAAAGCACGATCAGCGCGATACAGCCGCCTAAAAGCAACACACTCAGCCCTTCCTGCTGATAGGCCTTATAGGCTGTCAGTACATTGAACAACAGCCAGATCAGCATCCCGGTGCCGCTACACATGGCCATGATGCCTATCGCCGCCGGTTCCGTGGGGATCTGGTCAAATCCATTCAGATAGATGCCTTCGACCCCTTCCTTATGTCCGGACAGAAACATCAGCCATATCATGGCCACCACCGCCGCGATGGAGCAGGTCACCAGAAGACCTACTGCTCCGAACACCTGTCCCCGGTATCCGGCATAGCTGGCTGCCTCGATCTGATAGGAATCTTCATATTTCATATTGTTGGTGTCCATACCCACCACGATACTGACATGACTGTACTCCGCCACGGTCCAGTTTTTCAGCGCCGACGGCGGCAGCTCCCAGTCCCATCTGCTCAGGGTACAGTCCACCTGCTGGCTGGAGCTGTCATAGGCATAGTACGCATTCATGCCTTCCGTCGTCAGAATCGAATCCTTCGGCGTATCCGGATCACAGTAGACATACCGGGATCCGTTTTTTTCCATGACGATCTGATAGGACAGATTGCTCTTCTCATCCTTCATCAGGTACTCATATTCATAGTACGTCTGCAAGCCATACCTGAGAAAATAATATGTCTCGTCATGGATAGTGGATTTCTCATCTGTTGCCAGCTGCAATTCTCTTCGCGTCAGCAGCTCGGATATGATTCGGTTCCGTATATCCGTCTCCTCCGGCAAAACAGACAGCAGCGTATCTTCCTCTGTCCTCTCTTCTGTCTCAGCCGCCTCCTCGGAGTTTACGGCTTCTGTTTGGTCGTCAAAGAGCCCGTCGGGAGATTCTTCGTCCCTGTATTCCTGCCGGAGTATCTCCAGCCTCTCTCTGAGCTCTTTGAGCACATCCTCCGGCAGCGGCGCTACTCCGGCATATGCCTCCGGCAGCGATTCCGCCAGCGCCAGCAGGTCCTCTGTGGTCATCTCTTCCAGTTCTGTCCTCTCCGGCAGAAGAAGATTCGTTTCCTCCGAACCAGTTCCCTCCAGCAATATCCGCACCCGCTCCTCCCTGACCTCCCAGGGATCCTCATCCAGACTGAAACTGCTGTCCTCCTTTGACATCAGGGACCACAGGATGCGCACCTCAGGCTCTTCATAGCGACCATGAGAATATTGTACCTGGGTGCCGTTTCCCACGGAGCGATAAACATATATTCCGTAATTTTCTCCCTGGGCGATCAGGTCCCGCATACTGAAGGCTTTTCTGCTGCCGTCCTCATTCTCCACCACCAGGGCCGGCCGGTCCAGATTCAGCGTGCCGTCAGCCTCTTCCAACATCTGCTTCAGGCCAATATAATTCATAATCCGATTTACATCCGACCCCACATGATCTGTCAGCGTCCAGCTGTCCTCATAATTGCGGTTTCGGATCCAGTCGTCCCAGTCCACCGCCATGGCCTCCGTGGTCACGGCCAGCACCAGAATCCGCCCTGTCAAACCGGCGATCAGCGCCAGTGAGATACTTAGAAACAGGCTGGCAATGATTTTTTTTCGTTTCAGTCCGTTAATTTTCATCTAAAGCTTCTCCACCTTATAGCCCAGCCCCCATACTACCTTCAGATAGCGGGGATTTTTAGGATCAATTTCTATTTTTTCCCGAATATGGCGGATGTGCACCGCCACCGTGTTCTCCACTCCGATCGCTTCCTCGTTCCAGATATTCTCGTAGATCTGTTCGATGGAAAATACCCGTCCGGCGTTGATTACCAGAAAACGGAGGATGTTATATTCCATGGGCGTCAGCTTCACCGCCTCTCCGTCCACCGTGACAGTCTTTTCATCGTCATTGACGCACAGATCTCCTGTGCGGAATACGGTCTCGCTCTCCATATTCATCGTGCCCATCTGTGTATAACGGCGCAGCTGCGACTTCACACGGGCCGTCAGCTCCAGGGGGTTAAAGGGCTTGGTCACATAGTCGTCCGCCCCGATATTGAGTCCCAGTATCTTATCCACATCCTCGGATTTCGCCGACAGAATGATAATCGGAATCCCGCTGTACTCGCGAACCTTCATGGTGGCGCGAATTCCGTCCAGCTTCGGCATCATCACGTCGATTATCAGCAGATGCACATCGTTTTTCTTCAGTATCTCCAGGGCCTCCACGCCGTCATAAGCCTTTAAAATATGATAGCCCTCCTGGGATAAATAGATCTCGATCGCCTCAACTATCTCCCTGTCATCATCACAAACCAAAATATTATACAAAGTTTCGTCCTCCTGATCTTCCTTATGTGAACATACCCTGTCCCAGTATATATTATACCTTGTCGGACGAAGTCCGTCTACCCCGCAGGGGTATGAGTTAAGGGATCCCCGCAAGGGGATACCTTGTCGGACGAAGTCCGTCTACCCCGCAGGAGTATGAGTTAAGGGATCCCCACAAGGGGATACCTTGTCGGACGAAGTCCGTCTACCCCGCAGGGGTATGAGTTAAGGGGTCCGGTATGGAACAAAGGGGCAAATCACATGGCAGAAAAGGGTCAGAACCATTCTTCAGCCCTCTGCTCTTAAGTATAGGGAAGAAGGTGAAAGGATCGGCGCAGAAAAAGAAAAGAATTTATTAATTTGAGAAGCTCTTAACATTTAGGAGCATTAGGCAGGGTGACAGATGAACTTTTGTATCTGTTAAAAGTAACATGCCGTGCGTTGGTCTTTGGGCTTGCAGGATTTCGGGAGCCTGTCAGCTGTTCTTCTCCGGATCAGGATTGACCGTATCCCATATCTGTGTTATAGTGTAAATAAGTTAATAAGGCGAGAGAGACTCAGAGCAGTGGCATGAAACACCCCGTTTCATTTCCCCTGCTCTTTTTTCATAAATGAGGATCCTGGATCCTCCGGTCACTCTCACCTCACAACTCAAAGGAACCAGGAAACGCCTCACCCCCCACTTTACAGAAAGGAAATAACCCATGTACGATATTCTGATCATCGGCACCGGCATTACCGGGACCTTCCTGGCCCGGACGCTGGCCCGGTATGAACTGAAGCTGGCTCTCGTCGATAAGGAGGACGATATCGCCTGCGGAGCCACCATGGCCAACAGCGCTATCATCCATTCCGGCCATGATCCAAAGCCTGGCACGCTGAAAGCCAGGTTTAATGTCAGAGGCAATGAGATGTATGAGGATATCTGCCGGGAACTGGGCGTGGCCTTTCGCCGCTGCGGCGCGCTGGTGGCCGCCTGTACCGCCCCGGAGGAGGCCATACTGGATACGCTGGAACAGCAGGCGAAGGAGCGCCATATCCCGGTCAGCCGCCTGAGCCGTCCGCAGGCCCTCGCCAGAGAGCCTCGCCTGAGCGATCATGTGACTGCCGCCCTGGAGCTGCCCAGCACCGGTATCATCACCCCCTGGGAGGTCGCCATCGCCCTGACCGAGGAAGCGGTCATGAACGGAACCCAGCTTTTTCTGGAGTCTCAGGTGGAATCGATCCGGGTCGCAGATACCGCCACGGACCGCTCCGTATCCGGCCGTTTTTTTGAAGTCGCCACATGTATGAAGAACGGAACACGCAGGATTCTGAAGGCCCGGTATGTCATCAATGCCGCCGGAGTCCATGCCGACCGGATCTATGCCATGGTGTCCCCCATAGAACAGGGGAAGGAAAAGCGTTTTGCCATCACTCCCCGCAAAGGCGAATATTTCGTTCTGGACCATGAGGAACCTTCTCTGGTGAGCCGGGTCATCTATCCTGTTCCCTCTGACAGAGGCAAAGGCGTCCTGGCTGTCCCTACCATCCATCACAATCTGCTGATTGGTCCCAGCTCCGACTTCGTCGCGGACCGGGACGATCTGGGGAATACCGCACAGGCCCTGTCCTATGTACGCCGTGAGGCCGCCCGTATTGTGAAGGATATCCCTTTCCATAAGGTAATCCGCAATTTCGCAGGACTGCGCCCCACCGGCACCACCCACGATTTTATCATAGAGGAAGCTCCGGACGTGCCCGGCTTTATTCTGACCGCAGCCATCGAGTCCCCCGGCCTCACGGCAGCTCCGGCCATCGCGGAATACGTGACCCATACCATACTGGCTCCGAAGCTTACGCTGACTCCCAGGGCCCATTACCGGCGGCGGCGCCCCTTTCTCTCTCTGGCAGAACTTTCTCCGGAGGAATATAATAAAAAGATCCGGGAAAATCCCGCCTTTGGCCGCATGGTCTGCCGCTGCGAGCAGATCACCGAAGCTGAGATACTGGACGCCATCCATCGGCCTGCCGGCGCCCGCACTCTGAAAGGAGTCAAAAAACGCTGCCGCCCCGGTATGGGGCGCTGCCAGGGCGGATTCTGCGAACCTCTGATCACCGAAATCCTGTGCCGGGAGCTCTCCCTCACACCACAGGAGCTTCTGCATATTCCCAAAGGAGGCACTTCTGATGAAAACCTGTGAACTCATCATCATCGGCGGCGGCGGCGCCGGCATGGCTGCCGCCATCGGCGCCTGGAAAAAGGGCGTCCGCGATATCCTGATCCTGGAAAGGGAGGAGGAGCCCGGAGGTATCCTGCTCCAGTGTATTCACAACGGCTTCGGGCTGCACACCTTCGGGGAGGAGCTCACCGGTCCCTCCTATGCGGAACGGTTTCTGACACAGACGCAGGAACTGGGGATCTGCATTGAGACCGGCGCTTTAGTGCTTCATCTGCACAGTGATAAGACACTCTCCTATATCAGCCCGGCATCCGGCTATGTCTCGGTACAGGCCCGGGCCATCATCCTGGCCATGGGCTGCCGGGAACGGCCCCGCGGCGCCATCGGGATCCCCGGCACCCGGCCCTTCGGTATCTGGACCGCAGGCACGGCCCAGCGCTATCTCAATCTGGACGGCATCCTGCCGGGACGGCGGGTCTTCATTCTGGGCAGCGGCGATATCGGCCTGATTATGGCGCGCCGCATGACTCTGGAAGGTGCTGCGGTCCTGGGCGTCGCCGAACTGCTGCCCTACTCCAACGGCCTGCCCCGCAACCAAAAACAGTGTCTGGAGGATTTTGGTATCCCTCTCTATCTGTCCCATACGGTCACGGAGATCCGGGGGCAGGACAGACTGCGGGAAGTAGTCGTCTCCCGCGTGGATGAAAGTCATCGCCCCATCCCCGGTACGCAGAAGGTATTTCCGGCGGATACTCTGCTCCTGTCCGTGGGACTGATCCCGGAGAACTCTCTCAGCGAGGAGGCCGGCATCGCGCTGCACCCCCGCACCAGAGGCCCTGTCGTGGATGAAAGCTTCCAGACCAGCCTTCCGGGAGTCTTTGCCTGCGGCAATGTCCTCCATGTCCATGACCTGGTGGATTTCGTCAGCGCCGAGGGAATGGCTGCCGGGGAGGCCGCGGCCCGCTTCCTTTTCGACGGTTCCAGCCAGGGCCGCTCCCTCTGCGCCGCCCCGGCCGATGAAACCGTCGGCTATGTTCTGCCTCAGACCATCCATCCGGACTCCATCGAGGCTTCCCTTGAGCTCAAATTCCGGGTCACCGGCGTCTTTCGGAACGCGACGCTGCAAATTCTCACAGACGGCATTGTCACCAGAGAGATCCGCAAGCGTGTAATGATCCCCGCGGAGATGGAGAAGATCCTTCTGAAGAAAGAAGAGCTGAACCAGGTAAAGGAAAGCATTACGATACGAGTCGCAGGGAATTCCTGAAAAACCCATCACAGCCGGAAGCACGTCGCATTCATCCGGCCTGATTAGAAGGAGCATTGTAAAGATGAAAAAAGAACTGACCTGTATCATCTGCCCCATGGGCTGTGCGCTGGAGGCAGAATGTGAGACAGACGCTGACGGCATGCTTACGGTCCTGTCAGTCGCCGGCAATACCTGCCCCCGGGGAGAGCGCTACGCCAGAGCCGAACTGACACACCCGACACGCACCGTGACCAGCACTGTAACCCTCACGGGAGCACGCCACCGACGTCTCCCCGTCATCACCTCCGAACCGGTCCCCAGAGAGCGTGTCATGGACGTGTGCCGGGAAATCCGCCGTGTTTCGGTCTGTGCACCGGTGAAAATTCATGATATAATCATAGAGAACGTATGCGGCCTGGGCGTCAGCGTCATCGCCTCCCGCAGTATGCAGCCCTATGACTCATGACGCCGGCATGATACCGGCCCAAGGAGAAAAATCATGACCACCTTTTCCCAGCCTGTTCTCTTAGCGGTCTCCCAGGTGAAGGACTTTGAGAAATTTATCCGAAGTCCGCTGGATATCTGTATCTTGATGGATATCCATGTGAACCTGCTGCCTTCCATGATGCACATGGCCCATGACGCAGGCAAAAAGATCTTTCTCCACGCCGATCTCCTGCGGGGAATCTCCGCCGACGAATACGGCTGTGAATATATCTGTCAGAGGCTCAGGACGGACGGCATAATCTCCACAAAAGCCAGGATACTGGAGACTGCCCGCCGCAATCGGACCGCCAGCATTCTCCGGCTGTTTCTTATTGACAGCAAATCCCTTGAAAAGGGGATCGTCCTGATCGAGAGCCTGCGTCCCGATTATGTGGAACTGCTGCCGGGACTGGCCTGGGAGATCATCCCTGAGCTGAAAGCGCGGCTGGCTGCCTCCGGCACCGGTGAGATTCCGCTGCTGTGCGGCGGACTGATCCGCACACCGCAGCAGATCGACCGCTGTCTGGCCGCCGGTGCATGCGCCGTCACGCTGTCGGACCTCCGGCTGGCCGAGAGCCGTATCGCATACCCTCCGTCGTGATTTTAACACTGTTTTGAACCACAACCCATATACACCCGGCAGCGCATCTTTCAGACATGTGAAAGCCAGCCGGGCCACATAGCTTCTTTAAGAGGAGGATTCATATGGAGCAGTACATACTCGCCATCGACCAGGGGACCACCAGCACCCGGGCCATTCTTTTCGATCATGACACCCAGATCGCAGGCAGCTCCCAGAAGGAGTTTACTCAGATCTTTCCGCAGCCAGGCTGGGTGGAGCACGACGCCAATGAGATCTGGCTCTCCGTGCTCTTCGTCATGATGGATGCCGTGCGAAACGCCGGTATCCGCCCGGAGCAGGTGGCTGCCGTCGGTATCACCAACCAGAGAGAGACCGCCGTGGTCTGGGATAAGGCCACAGGCATCCCGGTCTGCAATGCCATTGTCTGGCAGTCCCGCCAGACTGCCGGTATCTGTGATGAACTCCGGGCCGCCGGCTGTGAAGATATGATCCGGGAAAAGACCGGCCTGCTTATCGACCCTTATTTCTCCGGCACCAAAGTCCGCTGGATTCTGGACCATGTGGAGGGAGCCAGGGAGCGGGCCGAAAAAGGCGATCTTCTCTTTGGCACCATTGATACCTGGCTGGTGTGGAAGCTGTCCGGAGGAAAAGCCCATGTGACCGACTACTCCAACGCCTCCCGGACCATGCTCTACAATATCTATGATCTGTGCTGGGACCAGGAGCTTTTAGACCTGCTGCAAATACCGGCTGCCATGCTGCCTGAGGTAAAGCCCTCATCCTGCGTCTACGCCACTACCGCCCCCTATCATTTCTACGGAAGGGAAATTCCCATCGCCGGTATCGCCGGGGATCAGCAGGCCGCCCTGTTCGGTCAGGCATGCTTCGAACCCGGCATGGCCAAAAACACCTATGGCACCGGCTGTTTCATGCTGATGAACACCGGCGAAGCTCCTGTCCGCTCCCGCTTCGGCCTGGTGACCACCATCGCCTGGGGCTATGGCGGCAAGGTGGAATACGCCCTGGAGGGCAGCATCTTCGTGGCCGGCAGCGCCATCCAGTGGCTGAGGGACGGCCTGGAAATGATCCGCACCGCTCCCGACAGTGAGGAGGTGGCAGCCCAGGTGGAGGACAGCCAGGGTGTCTATGTGGTCCCGGCTTTCGTGGGACTGGGGGCTCCCTACTGGGACGACCGGGCCAGAGGCGCCGTCTTCGGCCTGACCCGCGGTACTGCCAGAGCCCATCTGGTCCGGGCCACGCTGGACTCCCTGGCCTATCAGACCCGCGATATCCTCCTGGCCATGACCGCTGACAGCCATATCGAACTGAAGAAGCTGAAGGTGGACGGAGGCGCTGTCCGCAACAATCTGCTGATGCAGTTCCAGAGCGATATGCTGGGAGTTCCGGTAGAGCGGCCCGTCATAAATGAAACCACAGCCCTGGGAGCCGCCTATCTGGCCGGCCTGGCTGTGGGATTCTGGAACGACCGAAGACAGGTGACAGAGCATTACCGCATCGACCGTGTTTTTACACCGGATATTGACGAAGAGAAAAGAGAGCAGCTGTACGCAGGATGGAAGCAGGCCGTGAAGGCAGCCCAGGCCTTTCACGGAGCGTAACAGCCCCGCCGCCTTCTTCTGAAAAATCCATTCCATCCACAGGAGGATCCCCATGAAGCTTCTGAATGCGCTAAACGCCCTGTCTGTAAACAAGGAGACTGCCGCCCCCGACAGCCTCAAAACTCCCTGGACCGACCGGGTCAATCCCGGTCACGTATGGGAGGAGTATCCCCGTCCCCAGATGGTGCGGGACAGCTATATTAATCTCAACGGCCTGTGGCATTATGCCATCCGGGGGATATCCGCTCCCGGTCCGCGCGGCAGCTGGGACGGTAAAATCCTGGTGCCCTTCTCTCCGGAATCCATGCTCTCCGGCGTGATGCGCCAGCTTAAGCCCGGTCAGGTGCTGCACTACGGCCGCCGTTTCACCCTGCCCCGGATACCCAAAGCCAGGCGTCTTCTGCTGCACTTCGGCGCGGTGGACGAGCGCTGCCGCGTCTGCGTAAACGGACACGAGGCCGGCCGCCATCAGGGCGGATATCTTCCCTTTACCTTTGACATCACCGTCCTGGTTCATCCGGGACACAATACGCTGACCGTCTCCTGCCTTGACGACAGCGATACCGGCTGTCACACCCGCGGCAAACAGATGTTAAAGAGAGGCGGCATCTTCTATACCGCCCAGAGCGGGATCTGGCAGACTGTCTGGATGGAATGGGTTCCCGATATCTATGTGGAAAACATCCGCCTCACACCGGAATATGACCGGGGACGGCTTCACTGCCGGATTACGCTCAATCAGCCCTCCCCGGATGCCCTTTTTCATGTGACGGCATCCGCAGAAGGTGAGACTGTGGCTGAGTTATCCACCGTCTCCTCTGATTTTTCCCTGGATATCCCCGACTTTCTCCCCTGGACCCCTGAAGCCCCCTATCTGTACGATCTGAAAATCGAGCTTTGCCTTCCTGACAAGGCGCAAAAAAGGACTGTGACTGACTGTGTCGCCTCCTATTTTGCCATGCGCTGCTTCAGCGTGGAGCGGGATGCCGAGGGGATCGCCCGCTTATGCCTGAACCATGTGCCGTACTTCCATAATGGTGTCCTGGATCAGGGCTACTGGCCGGACGGGCTTTACACGGCTCCCTGTGACGAGGCTTTTATCCACGATATCCTGACCATGAAAAAAGCCGGATTTAACATGCTGCGCAAGCACTGCAAGCTGGAGCCTCTGCGCTGGTACTATCACTGTGACCGGCTGGGAATGCTGGTCTGGCAGGATATGCCAAACGGAGGTTCCTCCTATGACATGCTGCGCATCTGCTATCTGCCGACCCTGATCCCCTCCCGGGGCATCAGGGACCGCGAACTTCCTGCTGCCACCGGACGCACATCTCCCGCCGGCAGGCAGGAGTGGTATCGGCAGACCCGCGAAACCATCGCCCATCTGTATAGCTGTCCCTGTATCGCCAGCTGGGTTCTCTTCAATGAAGGCTGGGGACAGTTTGACACCGCCCGCGCCACGGATTTCGTCAGAGGGCTGGATCCCACCCGCACGCTGGACCAGGCTAGCGGCTGGTTTGATCACAGAGGCGGCGATATGCGAAGCGTGCACAATTATTTCCGGCGGCTGACCTGCCCCGAACGCAACACGCCCTGTCTGGACCGCGCCGGGACGCGCCCGGAAGATACCCCCTCCCCCAACCGCTGCGGCATGAGGGCGGCGGTGATCTCCGAGTACGGCGGCCTGGCTCTGCCCATGTCCGGCCATACCGCCACCGGGCAGAGCTTCGGCTACCGCAGCCTTACATCACAGGAAGATTTCCGCGAAAGATTCTCCGCCCTGCTCTCACAGATTTGTCATCTGGCCGGTCAGGGACTGTCGGCGGCGGTCTACACCCAGGTATCGGATATCGAGGACGAGGTCAACGGGATTCTGACCTACGACAGAATCATAAATAAACTGGACTGATACCGGCTCAGTCAAAATCACTTTCATCCCATCCCAGAATCCAGGTGGCCCCGAAGGTCACGACGCATACGACAGCCACCGTAATCAGCGTATACACAAAGTTGGCGGAACCGTTGGGATCAATATAGTTTACCAGGGTCAGGAAACAGGGAGCCCCAAAGGAGTATTCTTTGACATTCAGTACAGCGCAGGACAGCGCCGTTCCTCTTAAGGATGCCTTCCTCGTCTTGCAGGCCACGGCCAGCGCCACCGCAAACAGCGAGAAATTCCAGCCCACAAAGGCTGCCATCAGAGTATTGTCGTAGCCGATGGCGGAAAAATTGCCCAGAACCAGGGGAATCAGGGCAACGGTACGCTGGCGCGGCGCAAGAAAAAATCCTACGACTGGATGACCCGCGTCATCGCCACGGGAGGGGCGTCTCTCTGGGAGGAATGACAGAAATATGGAATACTCAAAACATCCATTGACGTACCCTTAAAAATCTGCTACAATTTCTTTACTGCCTCTTCTGTTTCGGCAGTGTGATCTGCTCCATGAAGGAGCTGCTCTCGCCCTATCCGGCGAAAAATCGAATTTTCCTTTTTTAGTACCCTTGCCATGAAGGCATGACGGCTCCCGGTGAGAAGCCGTATGCCGTCATGGCTTTTATGGTTTATCATGCCACGGGCCCAGCCGGTGTTTTGCCGCTTTCCGGCCCTAAAAAGAAAGGACTCATTCCTATGCCGCCCTCTTTGCAGGACTTTTTCCGTCAATATCCCAAAATCGCCCTGGGTTTCTCCGGCGGCGTGGATTCCGCTTATCTGCTCTCTGCGGGGCTTACCTGCGGCGCGGATATCCGTCCCTATTTTATCCGGACTCCCTTCCAGCCGGAATTCGAGCTGGAGGATGCCAGGCGGCTGGCCTCTCTGCTGCATGTGCCTCTCACAGTCCTGGAGTACGATATTCTCTCGGAACCTGCCGTGACCGCCAATCCGCCGGACCGCTGCTATCACTGTAAACGCGCTCTCTTTCGTCTCCTGACCCGCCGTGCGGCCGCGGACGGTTACACGGTCCTCTTAGACGGAACCAACGCCTCTGATCAGGCGGATGACCGCCCCGGCATGCGGGCCATCTGCGAGTTGCAGGTACGCTCTCCCTTACGTGAATGCGGTCTGACCAAGGCACAGATCCGACAGCTGTCCAAAGAAGCCGGTCTCTTCACCTGGGATAAACCCGCCTACGCCTGCCTGGCTACCCGGATTCCCGCCGGTACTCCCATCGCTGCGTCTGTACTGTCACGCATCGAGCAGGCCGAAAACAGGCTTACTGCGCTGGGCTTCTCCGATTTCCGGGTCCGGGTCTATCACGATGCCGCCCGGATACAGCTGCCCCAGGCGCAGCTGCCCCAGGCTGTCGCCCTGCGGGATACCGTTCTTAAGGAACTGAAACCCTTCTTTGACACGATACTCTTGGATATGGAGGTACGGCCATGATGGAAAAAAAAGAATTAAACGCACTGTTGAGACAGGTGGCATCCGGCGACCTGTCCGTGGAGGCCGCCATGCGAAAATTCCGGGAAGCTCCCTTTAAAGGCAGCGCTCTTTCCGGTCTCTCCGATCCCGAGGCTTCCGAAAATCCCGGATTTGAGGATCTGGGATTTGCCAAGCTGGATCATCACAGGGCCCTGCGGCAGGGAATCGCCGAAGTCATCTACGGCGCCGGTAAGACTCCTGAGCAGATCCGCGATATCGCCATGACCATGATGGCCCGCGGGCAGAAACGGGTACTCACCACCCGCATGAGTCCGGAAGCAGCCGAACTCATGCAGCAGGTCTCCTCCTCCGCCCCGGTCCAAATCCCCTTCCGGTACGACAGCCTGTCCCGCATCGGTATTCTGGGAGAGATGCCTGTCCCTGACGGACGGGGCAATATCGTGGTGGCCACCGGAGGCACCAGCGATATGCCTGTGGCGGAGGAAGCGGCGCTGACTGCGGAGGTTCTGGGCAACCGGGTCCTGCGCCTGTACGACGTGGGCGTCGCCGGACTGCACCGCCTTCTGTCCCATATGGACGAAATCATGGATGCTCAGGTCATCATCGCCATCGCCGGCATGGAAGGCGCTCTCGCCAGCGTCATCGGCGGTCTGGCCGACTGTCCGGTGGTCGCCGTCCCCACCAGCGTGGGATACGGAGCCTCCTTCCACGGCATCTCCGCGCTTCTGTCCATGCTGAATTCCTGTGCCAGCGGCGTCAGCGTAGTAAATATCGACAACGGTTTCGGAGCCGGATACTATGCCAGTATGATTAACCATATCGGAATGAACTAAGAACTGAAAGGAGCGATAGATTATGAAGACGATTTATCTGGACTGCGGCATGGGCGCCGCCGGTGATATGCTGATGGCCGCTCTGCTCCAGCTGCACCCTGATCCCGAAGACTTTCTATGCCGCATGAACGATTTGCACATTCCGGAGGTATCCGTCTCTGCGAAGCCTTCTGTAAAATGCGGCATCACCGGGCTGCATGTGTCCGTGCTGGTCGGCGGAGTTGAGGAGGACAGCCTGGATGTGCATGAGCATCTCCACGGAACCGGACATCACCATGAGCAGGAGCACCTCCATGACGAGGCCCATCACCATGACCACCTCCATGACGAAGAACATCATCGCCATCATGAAGGATCGCATCCGGATCACCTCCACGGCCAGGGGCATCCCCACCAGTATCACGACCATGACCACGAAGAGGCGCATCCTCATGAACATGAGCACGATCATCACCATCCTCACGGGGAAGGCCACTCCCATTCCCATCATCACACCGGTCTTCATGCCATCGAACATGTCCTGGCTGACCTGGCGCTGCCAGAGAAGGTCCGGCAGGACGCCCTGTCTGTCTACCGGCTCATCGCAGAGGCGGAGGGATATGTCCACGGGATGCCCGTGGATCAGATTCATTTCCATGAAGTGGGAACGATGGACGCCGTGGCTGATGTGGTAGGCGTATGCCTGCTGATGCATGAACTGGATGCGGAATACATCCTGGCCTCTCCTGTCCATGTGGGAAGCGGACAGGTGCGCTGCGCCCACGGCGTCCTGCCTGTACCGGTGCCTGCCACCGCTCACATTCTGCGCGGTATCCCCATCTACTCTACCGAAATCCGCGGCGAACTCTGCACTCCCACCGGAGCCGCTCTTTTAAAGTATTTCTGCCGTCAATTCGGTCCTATGCCGGTGATGTCCGTGTCCCGGATCGGATATGGAATGGGAAAGAAGGATTTCCCCCGGGCTAATTGTGTCAGGGCCATGCTGGGTGAGACCCAGGGTGCTCAGGGACAGGTGGCGGAGCTCTGCTGTAATCTGGATGATATCTCTCCGGAGGCCGTGGGCTATATGACCCGGCTTCTGCTGGAAAACGGAGCCCTGGACGTCTACACCGTACCGGCCCAGATGAAGAAGAACCGGCCCGGTACGCTGCTCTGCTGTATGTGTCATCCGCAGCAGAAGGAGGACATGCTGCGCCTGATTTTCCGCCACACCACCACCCTGGGTATCCGGGAATATCTCTGTAACCGCTATACGCTGGCCCGCAGTATGGAGACTGTCTCCACCCCATACGGCGATGTCCGTATCAAGCACGCCAGCGGGTGGGGAGTTCATCGCTCCAAACCGGAATTCGATGATCTGGCACGGATCGCCGCCGAGCAGGGGATCTCTCTGGCGGAAGCAGCAGAGCTGCTAAATGGCAAACAGGCGCCGGACCGCTGATAGGCAAATTTATGCAAAAAGGCGCTGTCTTATGTGGCGCTGTGCATTCCCGACAGCCTCTTTTTGCACAGATTCAGAGAGCCTAAACCATGAAAGGCTCGATGCTGCATACGATCTGCTCCGGCTCACAGGAGCAGCGCAGATATCGCTCCATGTCCCGTGTATTCACAGAGCGGACTCCCTCCACGGTGCTGACGGCTCCCAGGCCGAAGGCCAGACACTCCGTCTTCACCGCTTCCAGCTCACGGTAACGGCATTTACTGCCGGGAAACGCCCACTGACCGGGCAGATATTCCTGCAACCCCCGCTCCTCCAGAAACGAGGCGGCCTCTTCCCACAGCGCTTTTTTCTCCGGGCCGTCCGGCAGACGTTTCCTGAGATTCCTGCGAAGTATCTCCGGATCCTGCCGCCATTCTCTCCACAGCTTTGTATTCTCATATAGTTCCATGGGATACAGTGCTATATGGACGGCGCCGTAATCCAGGGCAGCCTCCAGACTCTCCCTGAGAGAAGTCCTGGTCTGACCCGGCAGCCCCACGATCAGATCAAAGCTTCTTGCTATCTTACTGTCGGAAAGAACCATCTGCGTCACATCCATAGCCTGCGGATTTAAAAAACGTCCCAGACACTCATGCTCGAAAATATTGTGAGTCACGTACTCCACACTGAGCCGGTTCACTCCGCCCAGGCGGCAGGCCTTAAGCGTCTCCGCTCCCACCATGCCGGGATGTACCTTCAGTGTGATCTCCGCCTCTTTAGACAGGCAGAACCAGCGGGGGAGCTGTCTTAATAGCTCCCCCAGACTGCCGTCCGCCATATGTCCGGCGATTCCTCCGCCCACCCAGACCGCCTGCACTCCATAATCCGGCATACTCCCTGCCGAGGCCTGCACCTCCCTTCGCAGCGCTTCCAGGTAAGCCTGGCGGTATTCCAGCGCCGGGGCCCGCTCCGCCCGGACACAGTGACGGCAGCGAACCGGACAAAAAGGGATTTCCAGGTATAACAGCAGGTTTTTCTTATCCATGAGGACCATTACTCCTTCTGTGCCAAATGTTCTCCTAAAAGCGCGCCAAAGACCGTGGCAAAGCCGATGCTGATGCCGTTCATGGGCGCCGTGTATTGCAGCGGGAAACGTCCGCCGGAAGCATTGCCCGTGGCATAGAGTCCCGGAATGGGCTCAAAGTTCTGATCCAGGCACTGCTGGTTTCCGTCCACAAACAGCCCGGCCAGCGTCACCAGCACGATATTGGCATTTCTCGTCAGTTTCTCCGCATAGAAAGGACCTTCACTGATCCGGAACATCATATCCGCAGGCTTTGCATAATCTTCATCCCGGCCGGCTGCCGCATACGCGTCATAGGTCTGCACCGACTCCACGAAATTCTTCGCATACTCGCCCTCCAGACCCAGATACCCGGCCAGCTCTTCCAACGTATCCGCACAGTAGACTCCTTTTACTCCCTCGGCCCCGGCAGCCCGGATCTCCTTCAGGCTCTCGGCGTACTGGTCCATCTTCGCCTCGGTGATGTCGCTGGCATTGAAATGACCCAGCGCCTGGTTTTTGGCAAATTCTCTCCAGTGTCCCTCATCCCACACCTGGATGATCGCGCTGTCTATGGGCTGACGGGCACTCTGACAGCCCGCCACAAACGGCACGCCGAAGGCTTCGTTACAATAGCGCTTTCCGTACTTATTGATCCACAGTCCTGCGGCCGCCCCGAAGAATCCCATGGGAAGCGACGATGTGGCGCCGCCCATGGCTGCACGGGGGCCTAACTCCATGACGGCCCCGGCCCAGACACCCATGCGATGGCCATAGCCGTCCCAGCCTGCGCCGGTCAGATCGGTATAGGGATTACACTCCTGAACCTCCGTACACAGGGAGCGGTACATATCGGAATTGGCGCTGAAATCACCGGTGGCTAATACCACGCCCTTCTTCGCCAGGAAGCGATAATATTTCTCATCCTCCAGACTCTGGGCGATGACGCCGGTCACACGGCTGCCATCCCTGATTAGCACCTTGGCGCTCATACTGTAAAACGCCTGAGAACCCTGACTGGCCTCTATTCCCCTGGCCACGCTGGCCTTACAGAATTCGCCGGAACTCTGAAAATTCCCTGATCCCAGATTCAGACAGGCCGGGTAGGTCATAAAATAGCCTTTTTTGTAATTATAATCGCTGTCGGGATCAATCGCGTCCTGGCTGGTGATGGCTGTCACATCGTCATATAATTCCGTGATCCAGTCCACGATCTCCCCGTTTCGGTGGGCAAACTGGCGGATCAGATCCGGCTGCGCCCGGCCTGCGCTTTGCAGCTGATAACTGTCAATGAAGTCCAACGGATCGAAGTAGTCCTTCGGAATTCCCAGCACCTTCTCCTGCCACTGGGAATTAAAATGTCCCAGCTGTCCACCGAAGGAGGAAAAGCTGTCCTCCGCCTGAGAATCCATGACGATACAGACTGCCCCCTTTTCACAGGCCATGCGGAAGCAGTTTGCCCCGGAATAATTGGCTCCCACGATGATGATATCCGCCGAATACTCTCCCGCGATATCACTGTCCGCAATCACCGGAGGTTCACCCACCCAGGTGCGGCGCATGGAATAATACACGGTCTTACCATCCTCTCCTGTCACACGAAACGGATCCGACGCGTCGATCAGCACTTCCTTTGTAGTCTGTCCGCCCTGTCCTCCGGGGCCGCCGGGACCGCCCGGGCCTCCTCCCTCACCGCCGGGAGCCTCGCCTCCTGCCGTCGTACCCTCAGGCGCAGCTGCCGCGGAGGCCTCCGCCGTGGTATTGGCTGCCGTGGTTTCCGCAGCCGTCGTGGCTTCTGCTGCGGTAGCCGCCGCCTCGCCGCCGCAGGCTCCCAGGACACCGGCCACCGCCACGCCCATGGCGCCTGCGGCCGCACTCTTTAAAAAATCTCTTCTGGATATGGTTCGCATGATCCTTCTCCTCTCTCCGGCCTGATGGCCATAATGGTATTTTTGATTATAGCGAATCTCTGTCCAAAAGAAAATCTCTGCCGCAAGACTGGAACGGTACTCCGCCCAACTGGACAAAGCAGGCCAGGATACCCGGATCCTGGCCTGCCGCCTTTGTCATCGCTTATTTTTCGCTGCTTCTTTTATTCCGTCACGCTTCTAATCGTCACGCTCGCTCTCACTTTTCAATATCTCGCCGGTCAGGGCATCCACTTCGTACTCGTACTCCATTCCCCTGGCCTTGAACTCAATCTCATAGAGCAGCCTGCCGTCATCTTCCTCCAGTTCCACGTCACGCCCGGTCAGACTTTCCTCTGCCACACCGGCATGATTGAGAGCCGCTGTCAGGGCGGCGCCGGCGCCTATACAGTTATTCCAGCAGCTCTCACATCCTGCCACGCCATAGTGGTGATGACTGCCATGGTGATTTCCCGGCGCCGGATTTCCGTTTCCTGCGGCGCCGTTTCCCTGCCCCGCACCGTTTCCATAGATTCCCTCAAGGACTTCTGAACTGCATTCCAGAACGGCGCCGGTATAGGGATCGATCTCATACTCGTATTCCGTATTTCCCACCACAAACTCCACGTCATAGTGCTCCGGTCTGCCATCCTCATACTCCAGATAGCATGACAGATAGACGGTATCCTCCTGCGCGCATCCGGCGTGGGTCAGAGCCGCGTCTCTGGCCGCCGTCTCGCCGATGCAGCCGTCTCCCGCCATGACAGGCGATGTCTCCGGCTGCGTGACCGGCTCCGGACGCATCGGTGATTCCGACGGCGCCTGCGGCGGCTCCGGCTGTGAGGGCGTCTCCACGTCCATACCGGGCTGTGTCTGGTCCGGTATCTCCGTATTATTCTCAAAAGCAGAACCGCCCTTATATTCATAGCTCAGCACAGCCCCGGTTCTGGCGTCGATATCGTACTCATATTGAACCGCGCCCACCATAAATTCCAGCTCATAGACCATGACGCCATCTTCACTGTCAAATTCCGCTTTCACCCGGACAGCATCCGATACCGCCACCTGTGCATGAGTACAGGCCAGCTCCAGCGCCTTCTCCGCACCGATATACGCCGCGTCGCTGGCGGTTCCGATCTGTGTCAGCGTGCCGGGGAGCAGATCCCTGGAAGCCGAGATCAGAGCGATCTCGTTGATCGACATGGCAGCCAATGTGCCGAAGTCCAGCGTCGGATCGCCTGCGGTCACTTCCTGAATCAGAGCTGCTTTTCCCATGGAAATGTGATACTGGGAGGCCAGCTGTGCCAACTGCGCGTCATTTACGCTGACCGTCTGGCTCAGCACCGCACCATCCATGGAATCCGTCTTAAGCGCCGCCGCCACCGCCTCCGACACCTTCTGCTTCAGGGCCTCCCCCCTCAGAGCGTCATCGTTTTCCACGGAAACCAGTATGGCGTTTTGCAGATCTCCCAGATATCCCTTTTGCAGCATGGAGCCGATCAACGCATTCAGAGCCACCTCCAGAGAGGTCCCCTCCAGTTCCATATTGCCCAGAATCTCCCTGGCATCGTCATTGAGCGCTTCCACCGAAATCACGTTCTCATCCGCGTCCACATATACGGAAATGCTGGGATTTACATCCAGCGTTATCACCGAATCCACCCTGGGAGCCTGTGTCCTATTCAGCCAAAAATATCCCCCCAGCCCCAGCGCCAGTACCATCGCCGCCGCGAGAGCCGCCAGAACAAAACCGTTTCTCTTTCCCCGCATAGAATCCTTCCTTCCTTTTTCCTGCCTGCCGGCATCCGCTGCCGGCTCTTTTCCGCTGGTATGATTCATCTGTTTCCCACAGGAAGAGAGAATGTCCGAAAGCTTATCCGGAGCGGCATGGGTTGCTGCGGTTTGAATCCGTTTCTCCATCTCACGATTTGTCATGGCTGTCTGCCTCCTTCCATGCATTCCGAAGCTTCTTCATGGCACGGCTGTACTTAGACAGCGTGGCCGTAAGCGATATTTTGCAGAATTTTGCAATCTCCCGATGCTTCCAGCCGGCCAGCGCATGCAGCATTACAATCTGTCTCTCCTCGCTGTTGAGGATCTCAAGCAGCGCAAGAAGTACCAGCCGGTCCTCATAATTCATCTCCGGGCGGCCGGCAAAGACAGCCTCCCAGTCCTGCGGCTCCACAGTCACGCTGCGCTTCTGCTCCCGCAAAAGCATCCGTGCCAGATTTCTTGTGATCGTAAAGATCCAGGCCAGCGGCTTACCCATGGGGCGGTAAGTCCCGGCGCCCTCCCAGATCTTAAGGTACGTATCCTGCAGCACATCCTCCGCATCCTGCCCGTTTTTTACAATAGACAGCGCATATCCATAGACCGCGCCGTATGTCTCCTCATACAGCTTTGCCAAAGCATCTTTCTCGCCCCGGGCCACAGCCGCTATGCAGTCCTCCACGACGTCCTGCGCCGCATCGGGCTGCGCAGATGGCATGGTCATAAGCAATCCCGGCATGAGTTCTCCTCCTGTTCACTAATATAATGCAGCAGAAAAAGGGTTTATTGCAGGGTAAGTGATTTTTCAGCAGATATCACCCAGAATCTCCTTCTCCGCAAAAAGAGCTGTCGCTCCGCCGGTGTGCCAGAATACCACATTGCTCCCGGCAGGAACCCGGCCGCTTCGGATATAATCCAGCATACCGGCAAAGGCTTTTCCGGTATACACCGGGTCCACTAAGATCCCTTCCCTGCGGGCCAGCAGCCGGATCGCCTCACAGGCCGCCTCGTTGGGAATCTCATAACCGGGAAGATAGTAATTCAAATCCCAGTGCAGATCCTTCCCGCCGTCTACTGCGCCGCAGTCCTTTGCCCCGATATAGGAAAGAGCTTCATTCGCCATCCGCTCCACTCTGCCCGTATAAGATGCATCTTTAAAGCTCACATTGATCGAGACAATCTTCGTGCCGGATCCCTGCAGCTTCTCTCCGGCGGCCAGCCCGGCCAGCGTTCCTCCCGTGCCCGTGGCATGGAACAGATAATCTGCATGAATTCCCAGCCCGGCCAGCTGATCCGTCAGCTCCAGATAGCCCTCGATAAAGCCGGCGGAGCCCACTCCGTTAGCTCCTCCCATGGGAACATCATAGCAGCGGTGTCCCTCCGCCTCCAGACGGCGTATGTGCTCTCTGGCCATCACAAAGGAGCGCTCTTCCGCCTCCTCCTCGCTTTCGCCTTCCCGGATTCTCACAATATGAATCTCCGCCCCCAAAATCTGGTCTAACAGCAGATTAGCCCGGGCATCGGCTTCATCCGGCTCCACCACTGCCACCAGATACAAAACCGGCGTAAGCCCCAGTCTGCGGCATGCCGTCACCGTCTGCATGGCATGATTGGACTGTGTGGCCCCATAGGTAAACACGGTATCGCACTCCTTCGCCACGGCCTGCCCCAGCAGATACTGAAGCTTACGGATCTTGTTGCCGCCGAACTGACTGATGCCGGTCATATCGTCCCGCTTCATATAGAGATTCACCCCCAGCAGCGCTGACAGGTGATCCAGCCGCTGTAACGGCGTCGGAAAAAAGCCCAGCTCCTGTCTGGGTACGGAAGATAAATATCCCTCATATTCCTGTTTCATTATACTCAATTCCTCCCTCTCTGTCTCATTACAGCTTATCTGTCTCGCAGTCCGCCACCGACGCACGCAGCAGCTTCAATTCTCTGGCCGCCGTCCCGCCGTCCCTCTCCTCCATCACATTCACCGATATGGCCAGCTCCAGGCTGCGCCCCCGCAGGAGTCCGACATCCGCCGGATGAAACTGGATGAATCGGTTTTGCCTGTCATAGATATAGTTTCGGTTCCCTGCCCGCTCAAAGACCTGGCGCACCGTAAGGGCATCCTTTCCAAACGCCTTAACTGTCTTCAGATAATAATCCTGCTCCGAGAAATACATGGTCCGCCCGCCCCGGGCCAGGACATGGTTCTGCTGATACATCTGACCAAAATTCTTATTTTCCAGAGAGCAGTAGTGTATGCCCAGGGTCAGTTTCTCCTGCGCCGCAAAGCGAAGCAGCCGCAGAGCCGTCTTCTCACTGCCGGCCACAGGAAGCCCTCCGGCATACCAGAAATTATACAGGGTTCGGTAGGGCGGATATCTGAGCTCATATCCCCGGGCAGCAAAGGCTTCCGCATTGCCGTAGGGAAAGCACAGCTCCAGCAGATTAATCCCAAAAATCCCCATCTCATCCAGACGGCGCAGAAGGTCCTGCATCTCCTTCTCCCGATCCGGCATCACCGGCATCTCCACCATGACCGCCGGAATATAGTCTTTCGCCAGTTCCATGTTCGCCAGAACTTTTTCCCGAAGAGCCTCTCCGTCCTCCAGCTTGCAGCTGAAACGGATTTCCTGAAGCCCTGCCTGGCGAAGCTGTTCCAGAAGCTCCTTCGTCAACAAGTCTCCCGACGTATAGAGCCGCCGGTGAGCTGCCGGGAAGAGCTCTCTGACCTTCTCAAAAAAAGCCACAGCTTCCTCCGGATGCAGAAGCGGTTCCCCGCCAGTCAGGGCAATGTGGGTCAGCTGGCCTCCCGCCTGCTTCATTCTCGTCAGATCGGCCCTCCAGTCCCTCATATCCTTCCGATGGGCCTCATAGTTATCCTGATTGGGATTAAAGCAGAAGAAGCAGTTGCGATGACAGCGAAAGGACAGGTAGGCTGTCATGGTCCCCACGCCCCGTTTACATGCCTCGCAGGCCGGAGAGATCCTGTTGTACACCAGGCTGGCGTCGCAGGAGCGCGACCGGATTCCCAGCTCCTTAAGCTCCTTAAGCAGGGCTGCGGTCTCCGCCGCCTCCTCCGAATCTCTGTGAAAGGGCAGGCCAAAGGCTTCCACCTCCTCTGCGAAGCTGTCGTAGATATCCAGGTACATGGCAGCGTATTCTCTGAATACGGGGTTCTTGATCTGTGACAGGGTTTCTCTCGTGATTTCCTGCGGCATATGGCTCCTCTCTGATATGTTATATTCCGAATAATGTCTACTGTGAAATCGTATCAGAAGAAGCGTTAAAGATCAAGTGTCATTTGGATACAACGAAAAAAAGAGATAAAATATATTTCTAAAAACCGCAAAAATAATGAAAATTAACTTCCGATGATTTGCTACAATGATAAGCAAAAGGAGGACGCCATGAACGACCGCAAAATTGAGAGCCTGTCAGCAGTAATCTCTTATATCGAAGCGCACTTGCACGGACGGCTGGATCTGGATACCGTGGCAAGCGCGGCTGGATATTCCAAATATCATCTCCACCGAACGTTCACCCATACCCTTGGGATCACGCTTCACCACTACATCCGGCGCAGGAGACTGACCGAAGCGGCGAAGCTGCTGGTCTTTTCAGAAAAACCCATTATGGAAATTGCTCTCATCGCAGGCTATGAAAGCCAGCAGGCCTTTACTTGCGTTTTTAAGTCCATGTATAAGCAAACGCCGCTGGAATACAGACAAGGCAGGATTTTTTATCCTTTGCAGCTGGAATTTACATTGAACACTGCTCCCTCTGATCCTGCCCTACGGAAGATTTCTTATGCTGTCTTTGATGATATTCCCGACTGGATGAATTTCATCTCTCTTGTGATTGACGGTTTTCCGCGTCTGGAAAAAGTCTCTCACCTGGAAAAGGTAAGACATCATATCGAAAAAAAGCAGCTTCTGATTATGCGGGACGGTGTGACCCTCATGGGAGCCGCCGCATTTTCTCACCGGGCAGGAAGTATCGACTTTCTGGCAGTGCATCCCCAATACCGCCATTACAGGGTGGCAAAGGCATTTCTTGATTTTATGATGTGCCGTCTGTTTGCAGGCCGCGAAATCAGCATCACAACCTTTCGCAAGGGGGACAAAGCCGACACAGGCCAACGCGCAGCCTATCAGCAGCTGGGATTTGCCGAGGCCGAGCTTCTCACCGAGTTTGGCTATCCCACCCAGCGATTGATCTTACTGCCCAAACAGGAGAAATACCATAATGAATGATACCTCTTTGTCCACTGAAGGCAACGTCTTAGACCGGAAATGGAGCGCTGCTTCCCTTCTCCGCTTCGCATTTCCCACCATTGTTATGATGATATTCATGGGACTGTATACCATTGTGGATACAATCTTTGTGGCACAGTTTGTCAACACGGACGCGCTTTCCTCCATCAACATCGTATGCCCGGTTATCAATGTTGCGGTGGGCTTAGGAGCGATGATGGCAACCGGCGGAAACGCTATCGTTTCCCGAAAAATGGGAGAGGGTAAAAACCAGGAGGCAAAAGAGGATTTTACCCTGCTCGTTATCACAGGCGCGGCGATTGGCTTTCTCATACTCTTAGCCGGGATAATGCGGATCGACCGGATCATATACGCCCTGGGAGCCAGCGATCTGCTCTTTCCCTATTGCAAAGACTACCTTATGACCCTGCTTCTGTTCATTCCGGCAAACGTCCTGCAAACACTGTTCTCAAATCTGTTTGTGACGGCCGGAAAACCGGGACTTGGTTTTGGCCTGTCCATACTGGCCGGCATATCAAACATTATTTTAGACTATGTTTTTATTGTACTGTGGGATCTGGGCGTCCGGGGCGCTGCCCTGGGAACAGGATTCGGCTATCTGATCCCCACAATCGCAGGGCTTATCTGTTTTGCCCAAAGCAAAGGGACGCTGTATTTTACAAGGCCTGCGTTCAGGTGGGCCGTCGTCAGAGAAAGCTGTTTCAACGGAGCGTCTGAGATGGTAGGCCAACTGGCAACAGCTGTCGCCACATTCCTGTTCAACAGCACAATGATGGATTTGCTGGGGGAGGACGGCGTTGCGGCAATCACTATCGTCATCTACTCTCAATTTTTGCTGAACACTCTGTATATCGGCTACGCTATGGGCATTGCTCCGGTGGTGGGATTTAACTATGGAAGTAAAAACGGCGTTGGGCAGAAAAAGGTGTTCCGAATCAGTATGGGATTTATCGCGGCGGCATCCTTGCTGATATTCTCCGTATCCATGTTCGGCGGCTCTCATATTGTTCGGTTATTCACAGGGAATGAATCAGAAATCTATGACATTGCGTCAGATGGCTTTACGATCTTCTCCTTCAGCTTTCTGTTCTGCGGCCTGAACAATTTCACATCCGCTATGTTCACGGCTCTGTCAAACGCTACGGTGTCCGCGGTCCTTTCATTTCTGCGGACCTTCGGCCTGTTGGCCGGCGCACTCCTCCTGCTGCCACGGATCTGGGGGACAGCCGGCGTGTGGCTGGCTGTGCCGGCGGCAGAAGGAGTGATGTTTTTTGTCTCTGTGTTATGCCTGATCCATTTCAGGAAACGGTACTCGTATTAATATACTGAAAATGGTTCTGCCCGCAAACGGAAGGATTAAAGCTGCTGCTACTTTGTCCTTTTGTTTCTGCGTCCTCCCCCATGACCGCAGCCAGGTCCATGATGTCCGTGTTCACAGTTATCGTATGAGGAAGAGTCATCCTCACGATCAGCTGAAAAATCATTAATTAACTCTCTGATTTCCCTCATCGTCATCTCCTGCACCTTTTCAGGGGTAATCGTCGGGTCAAGAAGCTGCAATTCTAAAAACGCCCTGTATTTCCCGCAGGAAAACCCCATTTCGTGGGCGACGTCAACCTCCTCTGACGATGCAAAATAGCAGTAGGTGTTTCTTTGCTCCGCCGTACATGCTTCAACCTGCGAAAGCATGTGGGCAGATTGCAGTCCCTCCGGACCTGTGACCGTAATGGTCATAATTTCATTATCGGACAGCAGCGCCACAATAGCCTCATTATTCAGTATCTGTTCTATGGCATCCGTATACGTCTTGTATTTTACATTAAGCGTATTTGAAAGCGCCTGGCCATCTTCATTATAACCAGTCACAAAAATCACCTGATCAAATCGGTTAACGGATAATTCTATGGAAGGATTTATGTCAATACTGATTTCTGCTATCGGAGTAAAGTAAAGCCAATATCCCCCAAACAGCATACACAAAAAGCAGGCGCATACCGCAGCACAGAGGCGGTACCCGTGTTTTTTTGTTTTCGTTCCCGTGTATCCCCGCGTTTTCTTTGCGAGAAATTCTCTGGTCTTACTCTTTAATTCTTCCTCCGCCCGTATCTGATTAAAGACTTCTTTGAATTTATTATTCATATTCATATCCACCTCCCAGCTTTTCCCGTAACATCTGTTTGGAACGTGTCAGGAGCGTATAAATCGTATTCACATTCTTGCCTAAAATACGGCTGATCTGCGGAGCGGTATAATCTTCAAAGTAGTGCAAATACACAACATCCCGATATTTCTGAGGAAGCGAAAATACAGCCTCCCAGACGTCTCTGTAATCCGGGGATAACGCCGCTGGCTGTTCCATCGCCTCCTCCAACGATATGGTATGGCTGCGAAAAAAGCTTTTCAGTAAATCTTTGCAGGCGTTTATTGTAACCCGAATAAACCATGCCTTTTCATGTTCCTCGTTTTCAAAACAAACGGAACTAAGGACATATTTCAAAAACACGGTTTGAAATATGTCCTCGGTATCGGCATAATTTTTCAAATGTATCATGCAGAGCCGCCGAACGGTGTCGGAATATCGTTCGACGGCTCTGATCGTCTCTTGCTCGCTCCGCATAATGGTTCCCTTTATATATTTTATCTGCCGCGTCTTCCCCGGGAACAGTTTCCCCGTCCGCGTCCACATCCGCGTCCCTGGCTCTGACCGGATGTGTAGTTATCACAGATACCGTCTTCGTCTACATAATTCCCGCCGCGTCCGGTCTGGGAGCCACTGCCCTGACTGCCTCCTCTGCCCTGGCCGGATGCATAATAGTCACAGATACCGTCTCCGTCCTCATCTACATAGGCACACATGCCGCCGGCATAATCACAGATACCGTCGCCATCTGCATCCACATAGGCGCACATACTGCCGGCATAGTCACAGACTCCGTCCTCATCCACATAATTCCGGCCGCAGCCTCTTCCGGCGCCGCGCCAGTGAGCGCCGCACCAACGATAAGTATCGCAGACGTCGCAGAGGCCGTCTCCGTCTTCGTCCACATAGGCGCACATGCTGCCGGCATAGTCACAGACCCCGTCGCCATCTGTATCCACATAATTCCACCCGGACCAGGGGCCTGCGCTTGTCGCGCCAAACGATAATGTTATGATCGTTGCCAAGATACTTAAGAATGCACTTCTCATAATGCTCCTCCGTTATGTTTGATATCCTTTATATATAATACGATTGTGGAAGCAAAATCCATTCAAAAGTTCCAATATTTTTTACACCGGACACCTGTGGACAAAAGAAAGACAGGTTTTCACCTGTCTTTCCCAGGAATATGTATTTTGTCAATTCCGACTTACGCCTCGGCGGATTTCGCTTCCTGTTCCCGCTTATACACCATAGCGTCGCTGACCTTAAAGAAGGGCAGATAGATCATAATGTCCATAACCAGAAGGAGGACTGACATCACTGCGCCGGTCCAGGAACCGGTCAGAAGCGCGCCCAGAACACCAAAGGGCATGAAGCCATTGATGGAAGCGCCCGTGGGGACAAAGAACCCGATCTGATATCCCAGCATACACACCATCAGATTTGCCAGAGGAGTCACGACAAACGGAATCGCCAGCGTCGGATTCATAATCAGAGGCGTACCAAAAATCAGAGGTTCATTGATATTAAACAGGGACGTAGGCAAAGCGATCTTTCCCAGCGTCTTATACTGCTCCGACTTACACAGCTTGGAGACCATCAGCATATTCATTCCCAGAGTGGCTCCGCCGCCGCCCATAATGATAAAGGCCATCATCGCCCACTCCGGATGAGGAGCCGGCAGACCGGCTGCAAAGGCCGCCAGATTCTCCGTGCTCATGACGGTAATGATCGGCGCCATTCCCACATAGGCCACCATACCTCCATGGATACCGAACAGCCATAAAAAGGAACTCACCAGTTCAAATACGATCAGGCCGCCCAGGCCGCCGCCCACGGCAGTCAAAGGCTGCTGAAGCATACCGTAGATCAGGCTCTGGGCCGTTCCAAAGGAGGTCAGACCCATGACATAACGAATCACCAGAAATACCACAAATACCAGCCCCCCGGGAATCAGGGATTCAAACATTGCTGTCACATTAGGCGGAACCGAATCGGGCATCCGGATTTTCCAGCCCTTTTTCACGAAGAAGATATACAGTCTGGAAGCGCTGATACCGACCAGAATCGCCAGAAACATACCGGAGGAACCAATCGCGCTCACCGGGATCACATTGGACACCGGCGTCGCCACCGTATAATCCGCGCTGTAGACGATCGTGTTAAACGGAGTCAAAAGCAAAAAGGATCCCAATGCTACCAAAGCGGACGCAAAGGCGTTTTCCTTGAAGGTTTTCCCTGTCTCATAAGCCATGGAAAGCACGATATAAAGCGCCACCGCATCCGTCGTGATACTTACCGGAATCGATAAGAGATCGCCGATTCCGGAGCTGGCCAGGAAATTCAGCCAGGGATCGAACGGAAGCGATTTGAGCAGGGTAAAAAGGGAACCACAGATGGTAATCGCCGACATGCCCATGAAGCCGTTCATCAGAATCTTCATGTACCGGGTACTGGTAAAAGCGCTTACCTTTTGAAGGATTGTTTGAAGCTTTTCTTTCATCTCTTCACCTCTTTCATATATTCGCCATGTATCCTGTATTTCCCCTTCGGATACCGGCGTTATGAAAATTATACAATCCTCCCTCTCCCCTTACCTTATCAAAAAAGTTCCTCCTGAAGGGATGCTTTTTGACCTGCTATCCAAACAGGCAGACGAGCAGGGCACGCAGCAGCATCTGCCCCGTCAGCACCGAGACGGTGGACACCAGCGTACCAAACCGGTAGATTCCCAGCGTTTCCACGTAACCTTCCTTTTTTCTCTGATGCCGTTCATACACAAAAGCCGTCACATGATACAGGGACAGCATTGCCAGCACCAAAGGTATATAACCCAATCCCACAGGAAAGGCAAATTGGTTCCGTATCACAAATACCCCAAACCGTATCGTTTTCATTTCCACATAGGCCTCTCTGGTCATATATGGCGAAAAGGCCAGAAGAGCAGACAACGCCACCATCATATAATAGCGCCTGGAGCCTCCCGCCATGCCCGCAAAGCCATATCCCAGATACAGCGCCGCAAAAATGGCCTCCAGAAGCTCCAGCTGCCTTCCCACCACATGATAATCCTTCAGGCCTGTCGCCCGGTACAAAAAGTATATCGCACCGGCCAGAGCTGCGGCAAACAAATATACTAGCGCTGCCTCTTTGGTCAGTCGCGCCAGTTCTTTTCCGGTCAGACAAATTCTGTCATCCCGCCTCCCGCTGATGAGCCGGCAGATCATTTCATATGTCTCCGGAATATTATTAAAAGCCTCATTAAAAGCGCTCAGCTGATAGATTTGCAGCCCCATCCCCTGAAGTCCGGCTTTGATCCCCTTCGCATAAGCTCTGGCCTGGGGTGTGACCAATATGATATCCGCCCAGCCGGCCTGATCCTGCACATACAGATACCCCGCAGCCTTAAACACATAGTTATCCGCCTTCTTTTTCGCCAGTTCCGTCATCTTCTGCGCCATGACACGGGATGTCATTCCCTGCAGGCAAACGATCAAAACATTCATCTCTGCTTCTCCATACAAGCCGTCAGCCTGCTGAATGTAGGCTCTTCTATCAGGTTCTGAATCGACGCCTTGGCAGAAACCAGCCTGGCCAGACTGTCTAGCAGCAACTCCCTTTTCTCTTCCTCCCTGGTAAAAGAGCCAAAAATCACAACCCGCACTTTCTCTCTGTACCAGCGGACAGGTTTTTTCAAAATCATAATCATGACCACCGAACGAGAGGGAAATATTCCGAAGGGATGCGGCATACAGCACTGGTTTCCCACTTCTGTGGCGCTGAGAGCCTCCCGTTTCATTAAGGCGTCAAAAAGTGTATCCTCACTCTCAAAAAACTCTCCGGCCTGCTCTGACAAAAAGTGCAGAATCTCTTTCCTGTTCTTATATTCCAGGCCACTGTAGAGCCACTCCTCCCGCAGTATGCCGTCCCAGGCTCTGCCCCGGTCATCCTGCTTCTTTCGCAAAAACACCTCCAGCCTGGCCCCGCTCTCTTCATCCATCACCGGACTGATCATAATGACCGGAATCCCCACCGGAAACGGAATACCCACAGTGGAAACCACACAGCTGTAACCGGTCACATCCATGGCTGACAGCTGAATCAGCGAAGACAAGGTAATGTTATCCTCCGTCAGGCCAAACTGCGTCATCAGCTTATACTGCAACAGTCTGGATGTCCCCCGTCCGCTTCCGCAGACGACCAGAATTCTCATATCCGGCTGCACCGTCTCCTCCTGTGTCAGCGCCAGAGCAAAGTGAAGCGCCAGGTAACTGATCTCCTGCTCCCCTATGACGGAACCTCTTTTCTGTGCGATTACTTCCGCCGCAATGACAGCCAGATTATAAGCCTCGATCATCTCCCTCTTGATTTTATAAAACAGAGGGTTTTCCTGGACAAAGTGGCACCGGATCCGGTAGAGCATGGGCTGAATATGGAGACAGAGGCTCACATACAAATCCCAGTTTCTTCTCATATCCAATCCCCGCACCTCATAGATCCGTTGCAGGATATCTCCCACCAGCTCATAGACATAGGGCTCGATCTCGTCGGCCGTGCTCAGTGCCTGTTTTCCCAGAAGATGCAGAATCAGATAGCCGGTCTCGTACTCCGGAATCTGTACGTCAAACTCCCTCTCCAGTCGTTTCACCAGCTCTGTCGCTATCTCGCTCTGCTGTGCATAATACTGGTTCAGCCTCATTTCATCCCCGATCTTTTCCCCGCTTTGCAGCCGCTTTAAGAGAATCACGATATGATATACCAGATTATGAAAGCTTCTGTCGGAGACCTCATACCGGTACTCTCTCAATACCTGATAGAGAATCTCCTGTACTCTCTGTCCCTGCTCCTTCTCCGCTTCCCTGTGATTGCAGCAGTAGGCATAACAGACGCGTTTATTCCTCTCATTTCCCTGGATACGAATCCCATAGCGCTGCCGGGACATGATTTCCAGCTCAAACCTCTCCGCGATACGGCGTCCTACGCGCACGATCCGGTCCATGGTCGCCCGGCTGGTATAAAACCGGTCTGCCAGATCCTCTATCCTCATATAGTCTCCGCTATCCAGGAGAAAACACAGTACCTTTTTCGCCTGCTCCACCGCTTCGTCATCCATCCTGCCCATCTTATCATACAGCGCTCTGTCTGTCACGATGATCTGGCAGCCCCTGCGAAATTCCGCCTCAATACAAAACCCGTTTGCCTCTCCATCCGCACGGCTCTCCTCCAGAAGCTGGCGCAGATAGCGCACCGAAAAGCCGGTCTCATTGGCCAGCTCCTGAAATGATATGGGGCGTGTTTTCTGCTCCAGTACCGCTATTACCTCTCTCAACGCATCTTTCATGGGTTTTCTCTTTCGTATTGACTTGTTCCTGTCTTTGAGGACTGATTTCATTATAGATTATCGGAGGAAGGCTGTCAATTCTGTGGGAGGATGTTTGCAGGGGAGGGGAGGGATAGGAAAGGGGACGCCCGGTTCCTGGGGGTATTCCCGGCCGGACGCGCTCTCGCTCCGTGCAGGAGGCAGCGGCTCTAAGTTCGCGCTTCGCTGTCGCTTGCGCTCACTAAGCGCCGGCGTCCTGCAAGGGTCCGGCCGGGAATACCCCCAGGAACCAGGCTGTTTCTTCACCTGCCTCCCCATACCCTGCAAGGGACAACCTCTGTGGGCCGGCGAGTTTTTGTTTGATGCCTGTTTGGGTACTTTTTTGCTGTTCTCATGGGGTGGTTTCGATGGAATGATTTTATGGTATTTGGTATGATAAGATGTGTGAAAGGGGGCAGTGAGATTTGTGTGCTGTGAAAGGTGCATAACAGGCTATGGAATCATGGATAACTCTATTCACAGCACATGGAAAAGCTAAAGAGCAGCTTTCCCACGTCCTGCGAACAGAGTTACCCACAATGCCGACTACGGCGGAATCCTTCTCACCCATCCCTACTTGAAAATTATTGGAATTTCCATACAATTATGGAATTTGCCAACCGTCAGGAATATGTTCATGTCCCCATTTGCAAAAAGCACTTAAAATTGGCATAATACTTTTCCCCTTTTCCGACAAACAATATTCCACTTTGGGAGGTACTTGAGGATATTCTTTGCGTATAACAATACCGTCATTCTCTAACTCTTTTAGCTGGCTGCTAAGCATTTTATGTGTTACTTTTCCCAACGCCCGTTTTATTTCGCTGTAGCGAAGAATCTTTTTTTTCCATAGCCAAAACAAAATGTGCATTTTCCATTTTCCATCTACTAAAGATATTGCATAAGCAAATGGGCGTACATCAATCTCTTTGCAAGGGATAGTTTCTTTTTTCATTCTATGCTCTCCTTTTGGATAGTATCTATCAAAAATGTGCGTACTTTCTTTGTCAAGTATACCATGCTATACTTATAAAAGTCCAGAAAAACAGGAGGTACAAAAATAAATATGTTAAACAACTCAATCAAAATAGGTGACTTAACGATAAAAAATCGTCTTGTCATGCCGCCTATGGCTACTGCAAAGGCAACCGATGACGGGCAGATAACAAAGCAAATTTTTGATTATTACCATGAAAAATCCTTTGGTGGATATATTGGACTAATTATCACAGAACATTCCTATGTTAATCTTGAAGGGAAGGCTGGAAAAGGGCAGATTTCCATAGCGGATGACACCAACATCACCGGATTAAAAGAACTTACTATGGTGATACATGAAAACGGAACAAAAGTTATGGCACAAATCAGTCATGCCGGAGGCGCCGCCAACAGTGAAACTACTGGAAAGGCTGTTTATGGAGCAAGTGCATATCCAATGCCGAAAACAGGCTTTATCCCATTGGAAATGTCTTTGGCTGATATTCACAAAGTAATCCATGATTTTACCAATGCAGCCATACGGGCAAAACAAGCTGGATTTGACGGAGTGGAAATTCATTCTGCACATGGATATTTGTTAAATCAATTTTATTCTCCATTAACCAACAAACGTACAGACGAATATAATGCACAAACGCTTAATGGACGGCTAAAATTACACAAAGAGATTATAAAGTCAGTCCGTAATGCAGTTGGTGATAATTTTCCTATTGCTATCAGATTGGGGGCTTGTGATTACATGGACGGCGGCTCTACTTTACAAGACAGTATCGCGGCGGCAAAATTATTGGAACATGCAGGAGTTGACCTGTTGGATATTTCCGGCGGTTTTTGCGGATTTGTAAGACCTGATTATAAAGAACAGGGGTATTTCAGTGAAATTACACAAGCTGCAAAAGCAGTTGTAAATATACCTGTTATATTAACCGGGGGAATTACAGAAGCTGATATGGCAGAATTATTATTAAAAAATGGTGAAGCTGATTTAATTGGCGTAGGACGAGCAATTATGAAAAACTCTTTATGGGCAAAAGAAGCAATAACAAAAATTGGTTAATACAATAATGTTATTT
>JAAVZR010000033.1 GCA_022791755.1 Lachnospiraceae bacterium | reverse complement strand
TGAGATAACAGAATTACCTTTTAGTCCGGCTAAAAAACAAATATGCCTTTATTAGTAATGAAATTACAAAAGTTGAGAAATACACTGTTTATCAAAATTTCATGATAATAAGCAATGGGAACACTTTTCCGAAAAGGGAGTAATAAGCAATGGGAACACTTTTCCGAAAAGGGAGAAAGAAAAAAACAGCTGGCTGGTGCTTTGACGCAGCGTTGGCGGCACACGAGAGGTTTTGAGCGAAAGGGGAGTTCTCTTATGGAAATCAAATTTACAAAAGCTGCACAGGTAAAGGAAAAGCCGGATTTTCATCATCTGGGATTCGGCAAATATGTGACGGATTATATGTTTGTCATGGACTATGACGAAGGACAGGGCTGGCATGACCCGCAGATCCTTCCCTATGACGACTTTATCATGGATCCCCGCTGCGTGACGCTTCACTATGGTCTGGAGACCTTCGAGGGGCTGAAGGCCTATCGGACCGAAGACGGCCGCATTCTCTTCTTCCGTCCGGATATGAATGCAAAGAGAATGCAGAAGTCCAATGAGCGCCTTTGCATGGCCCAGATTCCGGTGGACATGTTCATCGAAGCGGTGCGGGAGTTAGTGAAGGTGGAGAAGGACTGGATTCCCGATCTGCCGGAGACCTCTCTCTATATCCGCCCGGTGACCTACGCCAGTGAGTGCACCATCGGCGTACATCCCTCCAGCAGCTTCCGCTTCTATATCATTCTGTCCCCGGTGGGCTGCTATTATCCTGAGGGAGTGAACCCGGTGAAGATCTTTGTGGAAGACGAGTATGTCCGCGCTGTCATCGGCGGCACCGGTTTCTGCAAATGCGGCGGTAACTATGCTGCCTCTGTGAAGGCGCAGGAGAAGGCGGAGAAGCTGGGATATACCCAGGTGCTGTGGCTGGACGGCGTACACAGAGAGTATGTGGAAGAGGTGGGGACCATGAACGTCATGTTTAAGATCGACGGCAAAATCGTCACCCCTCCCCTGGAGGGCTCTGTCCTGCCCGGCGTAACCCGTGATTCCATCATCCATATTCTGAAGGACTGGGGATATGATGTGGAGGAGCGCCGCCTGTCGATCCATGAACTGATGCAGGCCGCCCGGGACGGTAAGCTGGAGGAAGCCTGGGGCACCGGCACCGCCGCTGTGATTTCTCCCATCGGCGAGCTGAATTACAAGGGAGAGATCACCACCATCAGCGATTTTAAGACCGGTCCGCTGACACAGAAGCTCTATGACTATCTGACCGGTATCCAGTGGGGCAAGATCGAAGATCCCTACGGATGGACCATGGAGCTGTAACGCGCGGATTCTTTTAAGGATAGATATTGTAAAAGGGCGAAGGCAGGTGTTTTACTGCCTTCGCCCTTACCGGTTTCCGGAAGAGTGTTATGGTTTTTTACTTTCTTCTGCTTTTTCGGCATTTTCAGCTTTGTCAGCCTTTATGAGCTTTCCTGTGCTTTGGGCAGCCGGTACTTCTTTTTCAGGCTTGCATTCCAGCATATCTTTATAGTAGCGCTCCACCTCCTCCATGGTATCAAAGGTGGCGATATACATCTGATTGCCCATGGCGCCGGAGAGCACATCCGGAATCCGCTCCACCATACGCAGATTTTCATGGTATTTCTCCAGAATATCCGTATGCTTCATGACGAAGTTTTTGCCGTCCCGCCGTCCCACGAAGGCACAGTAGGAGTGATGTCCGGCAGGCATGGTGGAAAAATCAAAGGCGATCATATCCGCCCAGATCTTATACACATCGGTGCTGTGGGCGAAATTAATCATATCCGGCGTAACGCCGCCGCTGGGACGCATATTGACTTCCAACGCCACCACATCCCCTGCTTTTCCCAATCCTTCCTGGTCCCGCACCAGACGGAAAAACTCAAAATGAACGAAACGGCTCTTCACACCAAAGCTTTTTGCCGTGGCACGGCCCAGGGTTCGGATATCCTCCGGCAGGGTTTTGCGGATATAGAAAAGGGAGTTATCGTTCTGATTGACCACATCCATGATGGATACCGGCGTCACATTGCCCGTCTCAAACAGAGGTTCCCCGTTGGAGTCGATGATGGCATCGTAGGAGTTCACCTCGCCGTCCACAAACTCTTCCATAATGTAAGAAACATCCTGCTCCTTATCCCGGAAGAAACGCTGCATCTGACTGTCACTGGCGATCTTGAAAGTGTGTGTGGCCCCCACGCCGTTATCCGGCTTGGCCACCACCGGATAGCCCACCTGCGCCACAAAGGAAAGGCAGTCCTCCAGCGTGTCCACCATATGATGGCGGGCCACCGGGATCCCGGCCTGACGGTAATATTTTTTCATTTCGGACTTATATTTGACCCGGGGGATATCCTCCTCCTGAAAACCGCTGGCGATGTGAAAGGCTGTGCGCAGCCTGGCATCCCGCTCCAGCCAGTATTCGTTGTTGGATTCCAGCCAGTCGATCCGGCCATGGCGATAAATCAGAAATGCCACCGCCCGGTAAACCTCCTCGTCATTTTCCAGGCTGGATACCCAAAAATATTCGCTGAGACTGTCTTTTAACTGGCCGGGCAGCTCCTCATAGGGCTGATCCCCGATTCCCAGCACATTCATCCCGTTATTTTTCAGCTCCCGACAGAAAATCCAGTAGTTGGCGGGAAAATTAGGGGAAATAAAAATAATATTCTTCATCTTTCCTGCTCCTCCTCCAGAGTATAGTCATACAAAAGAGTGTTCATGAAAAAAGGAATCTGTCTCTCCCAGCTGGCCTCACAGTGCTCTCCGCCAGGAACGATCCGGCTCTCCAGCAGAATCTGACGCTCGGTCAGAAGGGCTGTGATATCGCCGAAACGCCGGGCCATCCCCTCATGACGCGCCAGCTCCCTGGAGCCATAATCCATATACAGAACTGTACGGGAATCCAGCCGGGTCTCCCGAATCAGTTCCTCAATGCGCGGCGGGTCCACCCAGAGGGAGGGAGAGAGGGCCGCCGCCCGTGAAAACACATCGTTACAGGTAAACAAAGCATACAGGCTCATCAGCCCACCCATGGAGCTCCCTGCGATGAAAGTATGCTCCCGATCCCGCAGCGTACGAAAGCAGCAGTCAATCTGTCTCTTAAAGGTATGTACCAGCCAGTCCATGGTGATTTCTCCCCGGCCTGTGACTGAGCCAAAGCAGGAATCGTCAAAGCTGTAGGGAGAGTATTCGCTGAGGCGGCCGTTATCGGGATCGTGGTTGCACTCCACCGCCGCTATGATCAGAGGAATCCCGCTCTCGTCCATATATTCCTTCATCCCCCAGCTCTTTCCGTAGGTGGCATGGGAATCAAAAAATACATTGTGACCGTCGAACATATACAGGACCGGATAGCGCCGCCCGGGTTCCTCCTCATAATCTCTGGGAAGATAGATATAAGCCCGGCGTCTCTTGTCGCCTGTCAGCTGAGGAATTGTGATTTTCCATATCCTTACCATCGTGATGCCTCCATGCTACATTGTACTTTTCCAGAAAATAATATAACACAAAGCACGAAGGCGGGCAAGCGGTTTTTCCTGTGGGTCTGCCTTACCCAAACCATTAAAAATCTTTATCAAATAGTTACAAAAGATTTTATAATTGTTAAAGATATTTGTAACTATTCGCTCATAGATTAGACATATTTGGCCGTTATACTTAGGGTGTAAAAGGAGAGATTCTATCCCCTTATACGAAGAAACAATGGGTTCACCCAAAATATGGAGAATTTTATGGTAAAAACGCTTGCAATCGCGGTGCCAAACCGCCTGGACGAAAGAAACTATATGGAACTGATTGTCCCCTATGTGGATGCCATGCAGAACATGATGTACCGCCTGGAGGCCCTGAATAAGGATTTTTCAAGAAAGTATCAAAACGACCCGATCCATCACATCCAGAGCCGTATTAAGACCAAGGGCAGTATCGAAGGAAAGCTTCGCCGCCTGCAACTGGAGACCACCGTGGAAAACGCGCGGGACAGCCTCACCGACATCGCCGGAATCCGGGTAATCTGTCATTTTATCAAGGATATCGACTGGATCGTGGATATCGTCAAACGACAGAAGGACCTGATTATTTTAAAGGAGAGGGATTACATACGCAATCCGAAGCCCAACGGCTACCGCAGCTATCATATCGTGTTCGGCGTACCGGTATACCACACCGATGGCATGGAGTATTATCCCGTGGAGCTGCAGCTTCGCACCATGTCCATGGATTTCTGGGCCAGCATGGAGCACCGGATCTGCTATAAGAAGGAACCCCGTCAGCCCATCGCGCAGGAGATGCTGGTGGAAGAATTCGCCCAGTACGCCAGGCAGTTGGAGGAGATTGAGTCCCATATGGAGAGATACTGTGAGGGGCGCTAGAATACCCGGATTTATCTCCTGCCATCCGGCAGGATCACACAGACAGCACACCGAAAAGGTGTGCTTTTTGGTTGCTATCTCCACCTGTTTTGTGTATAATGATTTCTGTATGAAAAAGGAACCGGTATCTTATTTTGTTTTGAGAGGAGAACTGATATGTCGTCTGTGATAGAAAAATTTTTGCGCTATGTCAAGGTGGATACGGAAAGCATGTCCGATCAGGAGGCTTTTCCCAGCACGGAAAAACAGAAGGATCTGGCCCGTATCCTCACCGGGGAGCTGGCGGCCATGGGCGCTGAAAACCCCCATATGGATCCCCATGGCTACGTCTATGCCGCGATCCCTTCCACTATGCCGGAGGACGCACCGGACGGTCCTGTCGTCGGCTTTATCGCCCATATGGATACCTCGGAAGCAGTGACTGGTCACAATGTACAGCCGCGGATCATTCAAAACTATGACGGACAGGAGATCATCCTGAACCAGGACCTGAACATAACCCTGCGCCCTGCTGAATTTCCCGATCTGCTTTCCTATCAGGGCCAGGACCTGATCGTGGCCGACGGCACCACCCTCCTGGGCGCCGATGATAAGGCCGGGGTAGCGGAGATCATGGCTATGGCCGAATATCTGCTCGCCCATCCGGAGATTCCTCACCGCCGCATTCCCATCGCTTTTACCCCCGATGAGGAGGTGGGCCGAGGAGTGGATTTCTTCGATGTAAAGAAATTCGGCGCCGATTTCGCCTACACCGTGGACGGCGGCGCTGCCGGAGAGATCGAATACGAAAATTTCAACGCTGCATCTGTCAGGGCTGTGATTCACGGTAAGAGTGTCCATCCCGGCTCCTCCAAGGCTAAGATGATTAACGCGATCCTGGTGGCCTCTGAGCTTCAGAGTCTGCTGCCCGTCCACGAAGACCCTGCATGCACGGAAGGGTACGAGGGCTTCTATCATCCCTGTACCATACAGGGAAATGTGGAACAGGTCACCGTAGACTATATCATCCGGGACCACGATAAGGAAAAATTCCAGCAGAAGAAAGCGTTCTTTCAGACTGCGGCTGCTTTCATCAACGCCAAATACGGGGAAGGCTGCCTGACTCTCTCCATACGCGACTCCTATTATAATATGAAGGAACAGGTAGAGCCCCACAGGCATCTGATCGAAAATGCCCGCGCCGCCATACGTGCCTGCGGACTGGAGCCGGTCACCATGCCGGTACGGGGCGGCACCGACGGCGCCCGGCTTTCCTTCATGGGACTTCCCTGCCCGAACCTGGGTGTAGGCGGCCATAACTTCCATGGCCGGTACGAGTTTGTCTGCGTTCAGTCCATGGAGAAATCGGTGGAGATCCTGTTAAAGATCGTGGAGCTGTATTCCAGGGGAGAAAAGCTGTGAGAGACAATAAGAAAGATAACAGGCTGAGAAAAGCATGGCTTCTGCCGGTTCTTCTGCTCATCTCCATACTTTTGTGCGCAGGATGCGGGGACAGGCAGCCCTCTTCCGATATAAAAGGCGTGGAGAGCCCAGAAAACCGGTCCGCGCAAACAGAAGAGAACCTGGAAAACCGGGACGGGCAAACGGAAGAGAGCCCGGAGAGCAGGGTTGGACAAAATGGGACCGGTCCGGAGAGCGCCGGTGATACTGCCCAGGCAGAGACAGCGCTTTCCGAGGACGGCCAGTATTCGACACGGGATGAGGTCGCCCTGTATCTTCATCTCTATGAACATCTGCCGGACAATTATATTACTAAAGAGGAAGCCCGAAAGCTGGGCTGGGACAGCAGCGCCGGCAACCTCTGGGATGTGGCTCCCGGCATGAGTATCGGCGGAGACCGGTTCGGAAACTATGAGGGACTTTTACCGGAGGAAGACGGACGTACCTGGAAGGAATGCGACGTGGGGTACGAAGGCGGATACCGGGGAGCGGAGAGAGTCCTCTATTCTAACGACGGCCTGATCTACTATACCAACGACCACTATGAGACATTTACCTGCCTGTACGACTGATACCGGCCGGCGTTAAGAGGAGATCTGTATGAAGACCTATTACTGGACATCCGGCAGCTTTGCCGGTATGGCTGATTTTCACCGGTGGATTGCCGCCCATCTGGCAGCAGGTAATGCCTATGGAGCCAATCTGGATGCGCTCTGTGATATTCTGACGGCGGCCCATGACCTGTCCATAACGCTCTGTCCCGGCTGGGACAGAAATCTGGGGTCTATGGCTGCTGCCATCCGCCGGGTTCTGCTGGACGCCGCTGCCGAAAATCCGGAGCTTTATGTGACAGAAGAGCCGCCTTTTCCCGAAGTCCAGTCCACAGGAAACACCTCTGTGAGAAAACTGGCTCTGGACGATACTCTCTTGCTCCACGTGGAAAAACCGGCCCGCTACACCGGAGGAGAGATCAACTGCGTCCATAAGGAAAAGAAAGATATCGACATCCGTTTCTGTATGTGCTTTCCGGACGTCTATGAGATCGGCATGTCACATCTGGGAATTCAGATTTTATATGATATGTTTAACCGCATGGAGGGAGTCTGGTGTGACCGGGTCTATTCACCCTGGCCGGATATGGATGCGCTGATGCGCCGGGAGCATGTGCCGCTGTTTGCCCTGGAATCCCAGGAGCCGGTGAGAGACTTTGATTTTCTGGGGATTACTCTTCAGTACGAAATGTGCTATACCAACGTTTTACAGATCCTGGATCTCTCCGGCATTCCCCTGTATGCCGGGGAGCGCACAAAGGAACATCCTATTGTCATCGGCGGCGGTCCCTGTACCTATAATCCGGAGCCTCTGGCCCCGTTTTTCGATCTGTTTTATATCGGAGAAGGGGAGACACAGTATGAAGCTATGATGGAGCTTTACCGCCAAAACAGGAGAAACGGGGGAACAAGGGAAGATTTCCTGCACGCCTGCGCCTTTTTGCCGGGAATTTATGTACCCTCTCTGTACCGGACCACATACCGGGAAGACGGTACCATCGCCTCCTTTACCCCCACGCTGGAGGGAGTTCCCACACGGATACGAAAGGAAGTCGTGGTGGATGTAAGCGATACCTGCTATCCGGACAGGCCTCTGGCACCTTTAATGCAGATTACACAGGACCGGGTGGTGCTGGAGATCCAGCGCGGCTGTATCCGTGGCTGCCGCTTCTGCCAGGCGGGGCAGGTTTACCGCCCTGTGAGAGAGCGCAGTCTGGAATTTCTGAAAGAAAAAGCCCTCCACATGCTGGACAGTACCGGCTGTGAAGAGATTTCCTTAAGCTCCCTGAGCTCCAGCGATTACTCGCAGTTGGACGAACTGGTCTGTTTTCTGATCGACGAGACCAGGAAGCGCCATGTCAATATTTCCCTGCCTTCTCTGCGCATCGACGCTTTCTCCCTGGACGTCATGAATAAGGTCCAGGATGTGAAAAAAAGCAGTCTGACCTTTGCGCCGGAGGCAGGAACCCAGCGAATGCGCGACGTAATCAACAAGGGGCTGACGGAGGAGGAAATCCTCCGCGGGGCCGGCCTGGCCTTTCGGGGAGGGTGGAACAAGGTCAAGCTGTATTTCATGCTGGGGCAGCCCACGGAAACGGACGAGGATGTGGCCGGTATCGCCTCCCTGGCGGAACGGATCGCCGAGGCATATTATCAGATTCCCAGGGAGGAGAGGAATGGCAAGTGCCAGATTTCCAGCAGCACCTCCTTCTTTGTGCCAAAGCCCTTTACCCCTTTCCAGTGGGCTCCCATGAATACGGCAAAGGAGTTCCTGCGAAAAGCCTACCTGGTCAAGGATGCCATGAGGGCCCAGAAGAATCAGAAGAGCCTGCGCTACCATTACCATGAGGCAGATGTCACCATCCTGGAAGGGGTCCTGGCCCGCGGAGACCGCCGTGTGGCTCCTGTGATTCTACGGGCCTATGAAAAGGGCTGTCTGTTTGACTCCTGGGACGAGCATTTTGACAATGAAAAGTGGATGGAGGCATTCAGGGAGGAGGGTGTGAGCATCGACTTTTATACCACCAGAGAGAGAAGCTTTGACGAGATCCTTCCCTGGGATTTCATCGACTGCGGTGTCACCAGGGCCTTTTTAAAGCAGGAGTATGAGAAGGCGAAGGAAGGCATCGTCACGCCCAACTGCCGTGCCCGGTGCAACGGCTGTGGGGCTGCCGTATTCGGAGGAGGTGTCTGCTTTGAAGATAAGAATTAAGTTTACCAAGACCGGCAACATGCGTTTTCTGGGGCATCTCGACGTCATGCGGTATTTTCAGAAGCTGATGCGGCGGGCGGGAGTGGATATCCGCTATTCCGAGGGCTTCAGTCCCCATCAGATCATGTCCTTCGCTCAGCCCCTGGGACTGGGGGATACCTCAGAGGGAGAGTATGTGGATATCGAAGTGTACTCCACCGGCAGCAGCCAGGAGATGATCGACCGGATCAACCGCTGTAGCTGCCAGGAAATAAAGGTACGCCGTTTCGTAAGGATCGCCGACGAGACCCGTCGCAGCAATGCCATGAGCAATGTGGCGGCTGCCGACTACCTGATTCTTTCCCGCACAAAGCCATTGGAAGAAGAAAAGCTGACTGCCTTTCTGTCACAGCCTTCGATTCCGGTGCTGCGAAAGACGAAGACCCGAGAGGCAGAGATTGACATCGCTCCCATGATTCTCGGATGGCAGCCCCACGAAAAAGGGCTTCTCGTTCGTCTGGCCACCGGGAGTGCCGCCAACTGTAAGCCGGATACGCTGATGGAAGCCTACGAACGATTCTGTGGAGACGAACCGGAACCCTTCCGTTTTCACTTTCACCGGCTGGAAATGTATGCCAGGAGGGAGGAACGTCTGATCCCTCTATGTGAGCTGGGAGAGGAGATCGAGCCTTCATGAACCGCATCCTTCTCACTGAATACAGAAAACAGCTTCTTTTCGGCATCTGGGAGAAGGATCGCCCGGTGGAGCTGGCTCTCTATGAACGGGAAGACCATCTGAAGCTCGGAGACATCGTACTGGCCCGTGTCAGGGATATCGTTCCGGGACTTCGGGCCGCCTTTGTCCAGCTCACCCCGGACCAAACCGGCTTTCTGCCGCTGGATCAGATGCCGGCCACGCTTCACAGCGGAGATGAGCTGGCGGTACAGATCACTAAGGAAGCGCAGAAAACCAAGGATCCTGTGGTCACGGCCCGTCTGAGTCTTCCCGGCCGCCTGGTCGTGCTGACTGCCGGAGAAAGCCAGGTCTGTGTTTCTTCCAAAATCCACGTCCCGGCCTGGAGAGAACAGGCCAGAGAATGCCTTCTGCCCCTGCTTCCAAAAGACAGAACCCAAAAGTCAGAAGGCTCTGGTTCCGGGGACGATAAAAACGAAGAAGACCGCTTCGGCTTTATCATCCGTACCGGCGCCGTCACGGCTTCCTTCCAGGAGCTATATGAAGAAGCGGCTTCCCTGGCAGCGCAGTACCGTAAGCTTCGCCGGGACGCCCTCACCAGGACCTGCTTTTCCAGGCTCAGATGCAGCGACCCGCCATGGCTGTCGCGTCTTTATGGCCTGACTGCCGGGACAAATATAAATGCGGGATCCGATGAAACTGTCAGAGCCGCAGAGGCTGCCGGAGGCCATGAAAAGGTCCGATCCCCTAAGGCCGCCGAAATCTCCGGAGCCCATGGAACCTCCGGGACGGAGATCGTTACCGATCTGCCTGAGATTTTTCGGCAATGCCATGACTTTCTGACCAGCCACAATATGGCACATCTGTTCGTCCTGCGTCTCTATGAGGATAACAGCTATCCGCTGCCCCTTCTCTACCGCCTGGATACGGTCATCGCAGAAGCCACAGCCCGGCGTGTCTGGCTCAAAAGCGGGGGATATCTGGTAATCGAGCCTACCGAGGCCATGGTCGTAATCGACGTCAACACCGGGAAGGCATCGGGTCGCCGGGAAAAAGAGGAGAGTATCCTGCGCCTGAATCTGGAAGCTGCCCTGGAGACGGCCAGACAGATGCGTCTGCGCAATCTGTCCGGAATGATTCTGATCGATTTTATTGATATGAGAGAGAAGGCCAGTCAGGAACAGCTCATAAGCTGTCTGAAGACAGCGGTAAAGGGGGATCCGGCAGGAGTGACTGTGGTAGATATGACAAAGCTGGGAATCGTGGAATGTACCCGCCGAAAGACCGCAAGGCCCTTCTACGAACAGCTGGCCCGGCTCCATTCCGATTCTCATCAATAAGGAGGTAGAGATATCCTGTGAAACTGCAAAAACCACGACTGCCTGTCACGCTGCGGCCGGCCGGCGCGGAGCTTCCCACTCTGTTTGAGCAGGCCGTCCAGGCCGAAGAGGAGATAGAAGGGCTTCTGATCTCAGGGGGCTGTTTTCCGGGGGCCGGTCTGTCCGCCCTTCGGTTTAACGGCATTGTCTTTGAAAACTGCCGTCTGTCCGGAGCGAATCTGCGCAAAGCCAGCTTCGTCGACGTCTGTTTTAGAAACTGCGATTTATCCAACTGCCTCTTAGATGAGGCTTACTTTAACCGCTGCCAGTGGGTGGACTGCAAATGGGTCGGAGCTTCCCTGGAGGGCTGCACGCTGCGGGATGTACACGCAAAGGACTGCGGTCTGCAATATGCCAATCTGGATCACAGCCTTCTGGATCATGTACAGCTCATAAACTGCGATATGGAGAACACCTACCTGACCAACTGCCGTCTGAAAAAAGCGGCTCTGGACGGCTGCCGTCTGATCCGGACCAGCATACACCGCACCCCCCTGCGCGACATGGATCTGACCAGCTGCGAATTTGCCGGCCTGATTCTGTCCGAAAATTTCAGTGAGCTCAAGGGGGCCATGGTGCGTCCGGACCAGGCGCTGGAGCTGTCACGGCTTTTAGGCATCGTAATACAGTAATCTGTCTTATTCCACTGTGACCGACTTGGCCAGGTTTCTGGGCTTATCCACGTTGAGCCCCTTGGCATCCGACGTATAGTAGGCCAGCAGCTGCAGTACCGCCGCCGCCGGAAAAACGGTAAACATATCCTGTTCCACAGGCAGATCGATCCGAATATCATACACATCCGGATCTGTCTTTGCTCCGGCCTTCGCAATCAGAATCACCGCCGCTCCCCGGGCTTTCACCTCTCGCACATTGGAGACCGTCTTCGCAAAAATTTTCTCCTGCGTGGCCAGGGCAATCACCGGCGTACCTTCCTCTATGAGAGCAATCGTGCCATGCTTCAGCTCGCCGGCCGCATAGGCTTCCGCATGGATATAGGAGATTTCCTTTAATTTCAGCGCCCCCTCCAGAGAAAACGCATAATCCAGGCCACGTCCTATAAAAAATGCATTTTCTGCCCGTTTCACCGCTTTGACAGCCCGTTTCACCGCTCTGTCGTCCTGAAGGACCTGGCGGATCGAAGAGGAGGAAGCCAACAATTCCTCAGTGAAGCAACGTCCTTCCTGCCTCGTAAATGTTTCCTTCAAGAGAGCCAGACGGCAGGTCAGCAGATATAAAACCGCCAGCTGTACCATATAGGCCTTGGTACTGGCCACAGCGATTTCGGGACCGGCATGGGTATACAGCACGTAATCACTTTCCCGGGCAATCGTGGACCCCTTGACATTGACGATCGCCAGCGTCCGCGAGCCGCACTCCCTGGCCAGGCGCAGCGCCGCCAGCGTATCAATGGTTTCCCCGGACTGAGAGATAACGATCGTAAGCGTTTTCTCATCAAGCAAAGGGGTATCATAGCGAAATTCTGACGCGATATGAACGGTCACCGGAAGCCGCAGGATCTGTTCCATGATGGCTTTCCCCACCATGCCGGCATACATGGCCGTACCGCAGGCCAGTATGGTAATATTTTCACATTTCTCAAACAATTCATCCGGAATTCCTTCCTCCCGAAAATCCGGCAGACCGCCAAAGAGTCTGGGGCGAATCGTATTCTCCAGGACATCCGGCTGCTCATGAATTTCCTTGAGCATGAAGTGAGGATATCCTCCCTTTTGAGCCGATTCCACATCCCAGTCCACTGTCAGAAGCTCTGGCGCCACCGAATGGCCATTCTGGTCGAAAAGGCTGATTTCACCGGCGGACAAAACCATGACCGTCGCTTCCGGCACCACGAAATAGGAGCGGCTGCGGGCGATCAGAGCTGTAAGATCGGAGGCCACGAAAGAGCCCGTCTCACCGTGAGCCGCCACCAGGGGACTTACCCGGCGGATGCAGAAGATTTTACCCGGATGATCCTGAAACAGAATGCAGAAGGCATAGGAACCCACCAGAATATCCGCCGCCTTTACCAGCGTCTCAAAGGGATCTCCATGATACAGATGATCCAGCAAACAGGCCGCTACTTCCGTATCCGTTTCTGACCGCAGCCGATCCGCAAAACCAAAGGCTGCCGTAATCTCATGATAATTTTCAATAATTCCATTGTGAATCAAGGTAATCTGTCCACAGGAGTGGGGATGGGCGTTCACATCGCTGACGCCCCCATGGGTAGCCCAGCGCGTATGGCCGATTCCGCAGCGAGCCTCCACAGGTGCAGCTTCACAGGCCTCGCGCAGTACGGAGACCATGCCGGCTTTCTTTTGCAGATACAGTTTTCCATCCTCGTCAAGCAGCGCAATACCGGCGCTGTCATACCCTCTGTACTCCAGCTGCTCCAATCCGTCCAGCAGGATTTTTTGCGCACTAAAAGAACCGGAATAACCAATAATTCCACACATACAAAAGTTCTCCTTTATTCAGTTTTTATCTGGAACCGGTCATATTGAATTTGTTCTGCGGTTACCCGCATATTTGCCAATATGTGACATGCCCGGAACGGCACGGAAAGGCATCCGCCGAATTTTCGATAACCTTTCTCCCTCGTTAACCTTTTCGCCAGCCCGACCTGAATGCCGGATTGTTTCCCGATCCGAAAAGGTGCATGGCGCTTTTCCATATGAAATTGTAGATCCGCGGAACACAAAAAGCAGAGCTGTCTGGTTTTTCCGCGATGCATTTACTATAGCACTCTATTGTATGTAGGTCAAGAAAATTTTGTTCCGGCGTTTCTTTTACACTCTTTTCCAAAAAGGGCGTTCTTTTATAAATGTTGAGGAAATGTGAAGGAAGAAGCGTGAACTATGCGGCATATATCTATTCGCAAAACTCTTGTTTAACGAATAGATTCCCGTATTCAATCCCTTTTCACCGGTTCCTGACTTTTGTCAGATAACTCTGCGGCTAGCCGGATTGATCCCCTTACCACCGTTTTCTACCTTACCGTGCTTACTTACACCGATTTCCACC
>JAAVZR010000032.1 GCA_022791755.1 Lachnospiraceae bacterium | reverse complement strand
GCAACGAGGGGTCTTAGCTCAGCTGGGAGAGCATCTGCCTTACAAGCAGAGGGTCATAGGTTCGAGCCCTATAGGCCCCATCGTGGCGGAATAGCTCAGTTGGCTAGAGCATACGGTTCATACCCGTAGTGTCGAGAGTTCAAATCTCCCTTCCGCTACTTTCAAACCCTTGAAAATTCAAGGGTTTTTTCTTTTGTCCGCATCACCAAACCCTTAAAGACAGGAGGTCCGAATAATCTGATGGAACTACTCTGGGACGCTCTGACAGATGCCATGGGAGACACCTTAAAGCTGATTCCTTTTCTCTTTGCGGCATATCTGTTAATGGAATATATCGAGCACCGGGCTGCCAAAAAAAGCCGGCAGCTTCTCGCGCAAGCCGGAAGGTTGGGACCGCTCTGGGGCGCCGCTGCCGGGCTTTTCCCCCAATGCGGTTTCTCTGCGGCCGCAGCTAATTTTTATACCGCCAGACTGATCAGCCGCGGAACTCTGATTGCCGTATTTCTGTCTACCTCTGATGAAATGCTGCCCATACTGATCTCCCGGGCCGTAAGCCCTTCTCTGATTCTCCGGATCCTGGCCATAAAATTCCTGATGGGAATGACCGCCGGTTTTCTGGTGGATGCCGCCGGCCGCCATTTCCACACGGTAACCGGCTCCGGGCCGCAGATCCATGAACTGTGCGAGCAGGAGCACTGCGACTGTCAGGCGGGAATCTGGATGCCGGCACTTCGCCACACCACCAGTATCGCTGCTTTTGTGTTTGCCGCCACTCTCCTTCTGAATATCACCATCGCCCTCACGGGAGAAGATACTCTGGCCGCCTTTCTCCAAAGCCTCCCTCTGCTCAGTGTGGCGCTGACCGCTCTGGCCGGCCTGATCCCCAACTGTGCCCCGTCGGTGATTATGACTGAGCTCTATCTCCAGGGCGCCTTAAGCTTCGGCGCCGCCATGGCCGGCCTTCTGGTCGGAGCCGGCACCGGGCTTCTGATCCTGTTTCGAATGAACCGGCATCCGAAAGAAAATCTGAAAATTACGGCCATCCTCTACGGAACCGGTATGGCAGCCGGACTGCTCTTAGAGCTTTTCTGAGCCTTTCCATAAATTTTTCATAAACAATTTACAGATCTATGTTCATTCTGATTTCAATATGGTATACTTAAATGGTAGTATTGCCGAAGGATTGTTCACACAGATGCAGAGGTAACATATGTATTACTTTATTGTAAATCCCAATTCCCGTTCCGGAAAGGGAGCGCAGATCTGGAAGCAGCTGAAAACGGAGCTGGAAAAAAGTACCGTTGAATACCGGGTATACCTGACCGAGGCTCCGGGACATGCCAGACAACTGGCTGCCAGCCTTTCCGGTACCTCGGCAGCCAATGATCCGGACAGGATCATCGTGGCGGTCGGCGGCGACGGGACCCTCAATGAAGTAGTGGACGGACTGAATGTCTCCTCTCATGTCACCCTGGGCTATATCCCCACCGGTTCCGGCAATGATTTTGCCCGCAGCCTGAAGCTTCCCAGGAAACCTGCCCGCGCCCTGCGGCGGATTCTCCATCCCAGATATTTCCGTTTTCTCGATTACGGAATCCTGTCCTGCGACGTATCCAATATCAATCACCGCCGCTTTGTGGTCAGCAGCGGCATCGGTTTCGACGCCGCCGTATGCCGCCGCATTGACGGCAGCCGCCTGAAACGTTTTCTGTGCCGGATTCATCTGAGCAAACTCAGCTACGTGATTCTGGGAATACAGAGCCTGTTTTTTATGAAGACTGTCTCCGGCAGTCTGGTTCTGGACGGCATCAAAAAGATTCCGCTCAGGCAAACCGCTTTTATCTCCACCCACATCCAAAAGTATGAGGGGGGAGGTTTTAAATTCGCCCCCAAGGCCGATCCCTGCGACGGCCAGTTTGATATCTGCGTGATCTCCCACACCGGTTCTCTGGGGATGATCCCTGCCCTGCTTTTGTCGTTTCTCGGACTTCATACCCGCTGCAAGATCGTGCGCATCTACCGATGTCATGAGCTTTCCATCCACACGGATACGCCCTGCACGGTTCACACTGACGGTGAGATTATGGGACTCCACAGCGATATCTCCCTGTCCTGCCGCACCAGGCAGCTGAGAGTCATCGTCTGATACAAAAACTGTATCTTTTTAATGTCGCCGGTCCCTTTACAGCCTCTTTTCAGTCCGCAGCACACCCTGAGAGTATATCAATAGCAGAAGAAACATCCGGCTGAAAGTAAATGTCCTTTCCTCTGTTGCTCTCATACATAAAATCTCTCAGAGGTTTGCTGGTGTATCCTGAGAAATCGCCATATATTGCAAATCTTATGCCATAATTAATAAACTTTTGCAGGATCTCCCCAGCCAGACAGGTACTCAATACAAAGAAATCCTTTGTAATCGCTTCCTTATTCATGGCAATATTGGTACATCCTGTCTCGTATTTAACCGTCATAATTACATCCAAAGCGGACGAAACATCTGCAATCAGCACCTCGTCACTGTTCACAACGGCAATCTTCGTATTATTTTTTCTCACAACTTCTGTGTTCATATCCTGCTCCTGTCACTTACAATTTTTTCTCCCTATTGGAACAAATGTCCCCATTGCATAAAACCAGTTACTATTGTATAGCCATACCGGCTCTGCCATTCCATCATTACAACTCCACTTTACTCGCCGGATTTTCCGGATCCAGCTTCACCGTGTCCCGGATAATACGCACTCCCAGCACCATCACGACGATCCCCAGCAATCCCGAAAGCAGAACCATGGCTTTGTTTACATACAAGAAATCAAACCATTCTGTCTCCGTTATCAGCACTGCCACCGTATTTGCCGTCGCATGAAAGAGAAAGGGCGCCAGAAAACTGTGGTATTTTTCATAGACATACGCCATTAGAAAGCCCAGCACAGCCGCATACATCCCCTGAACCATATTGCCATGATACACAGCAAAGGCCAGAGCCGAGAGAATGCAGGCCGTCTTCACCGGAGTATATTCCTTCAGGCGGTTATGCAAAAGTCCCCGGAAGATCAGCTCCTCGCATAGCGGCGCGATCAGGCCTGTCCCCGCCAGCTGTATGGCAAGAGGGGCGGAATACAGTATTTCCCTTACCTGCTGATAGGCCGGGTCGATCTCCACCAGACCGCTTCCCAAAAACAGGTTATTCACACCGATGCAGGCTCCGAAGGCCACCATCCCCAGCAGCACATACTCCATAAAGGTAGCCCGACAGTAGCGGACCTCTTCATTCATGGCCATCCGTCCCTTTTTATCTCTCCAGAAAAAGAAGTACAGAAAGGGAATCGCGATCATGGCCGATACAATCGTCTCATAGTAAGCCACTCCCAGATACAGATCCATTACCTTTACCGTTATCTGCTGAAAGGACATTCCTGCCATCATCCCCGAATCGATCAGCACCTTCATTCCAAGAATCAGGCTGATAATAAAGCGGACCACCATGATAATTCCCATATACAGAAACAGCGGATAAAATAAACGCCACAGTATTTTCAGCCATCCCTCTCTCTTTGCATCCATTCTGTCATCATCCTCCTTTCCGGTAAAACTTCTACCAGTATAGCAGACTTTGGGACCGTACGCAAGGGAAATGAGGTTTACAGTTGGGGGGAAGGTGAGAAGGGAAGACGAGAAGGGGACGCCAGGAGGCACAGGGATACCCTGACCGGGCACGCTCTCGCTCTGTGCAGGAGGCAGCGGTTCTAAGTTCGCGCTTCGCTGCCGCTCCCGCTCACTAAGAACCGGCGTCCTGCAAAGGCCCGGACAGGGTATCCCTGTGCCTCCTGGCTGCGAGCTTCCACGTCTCCTCTCCCCCCCCCAAGCCTCAAATCCTGCCGTCACCGTCCGGCATCAAACGACTGACCGGATCTCCCGCCTTCAATCGCAATAACCACCAGAACCACCAAACCATCCCTCTTTCGTCAAAGAAATCTCCCACCGACTCTCCTGCATATCAACCGTGCCAGATATCATAAAATCATCTCATCGACCCTACAAAAACCGCAAAAGAGCACCCAAAAGCATCAGACAAAAACTCGCCGGCCCACAGCAGGTTGCCCCTTGCAGGGTATGGGAGGGAAGGTGAAGAAACAGCCCGGTTCCTGAGGGGATTCCCGGCCGGACCCTTGCAGGACGCCGGCACTTAGTGAGCGCAAGCGGCAGCGAAGCGCGAACTTAGAGCCGCTGCCTCCTGCACGGAGCGGGAGCGCGTCCGGACGGGAATCCCCTCAGGAACCGGGCGTCCCTCCCCTCTCCCCTCCCTTCCCCTGCAACCAGCCTGCTCCACAGAATTGACAATCCCCCTCCGATAATCTATACTATACTTACCATTGAAAACATACCGGCACCATATACGTAAACCGTAAAATACTTAAAGGGAGGCAACCATGGACGGTAAAACACGCAGGCAGGAAATTATCCGCATACTGACACAGGCTTCCGGACCCATATCCGGCAGCACTCTGGCCACATCCTTTGGCGTCAGCCGTCAGGTCATCGTGCAGGACATCGCGCTGCTTCGCACAGAGCACCCGATTCTGGCAACCGCCCAGGGCTACCTGCTCTATACCCATCCTGCGCGCAGCTTCCGGCGTGCTTTCCTCGTGAAACACAGCTACGAGGAAATATATGACGAGCTGTCCGCCATCGTCACTCTGGGAGGAAGGGTGCTGGATGTGACTGTTGAGCACGACGTGTACGGCGAACTGCGGGCCGATCTGAACCTCTCCACCTTAGAGGATATACAGCACTTCTGTAATCTGCTGGCCCGGAGCAAATCCGGTCCCCTTTTTCCCATCTCTGCGGGCATACATCTCCACACCGTAGAAGCCGCCTCCGAGGGCATTCTCACACAGATCGAAGAAACGCTGCAAAGCCGCGGTTATCTTCTTCCGCCCCTTCCCTCCCGTGACTGATCCTCTTCCCCCGGACTTACGCCCCGGCGTACCGCGGCAGTTTGTCTTCACTGTCCTTTTCCACGCCGGTCTGGACCTGCGCATCAAAAAGCAGCGGTCCCGGCCCATTCGCTGGCCGGGACCGCTGTCCCGCATTTTACTTTATCTTATCTTTCTTATACCGGATACGCCTTATTCTCCGTATCCGCCACCGTCAGATCGACCTTTTTCTGCTGCGCCTCACGGTACTTGAAGAAATCCACCGCCACCTTCGGGAACAGTGCATAGGACAGGACGTCCTCATCCTGCTGCTTCCACTGGCTGATCTCTGCCTCCAGCTTTTTAAGCTCTGGCTCGATCAGATCGGCCGGCCGGCAGGTGAGCGGCTCCTTGTCGCCGATTACCTTCTTCTGCAACTCCCTGTTAAAGGGCTTGATCGTCGCACCGTACTCACCGGAAAGCACTGCCTGGGTCTCCTTTGTGACCATCTTATAGCGCTCGCCCATCAGCACGTTGAACACAGCCTGCGTACCTACGATCTGCGAAGACGGCGTAACCAGAGGCGGTTCGCCCAGGTCTTTACGCACACGCGGCACCTCCTCCAGCACATCGTAGTAACGGTCCTCGGCATGCTGCTCCTTCAGCTGACTGGTCAGGTTGGAAAGCATTCCGCCCGGCACCTGGTACAAAAGGGTCTTGATATTGACACCCAGATTCTTCGGATTTAAGAGGCCGGAGGCGATTGCTTCCTCACGGATCGGCCGGAAATAGTCGGCGATCTCTGCCAGCTGGTTCTGATCCAGGCCTGTGTCATAGGGCGTATCCTTAAAGGTCTCCACCATGACCTCGGTCGCCGGCTGGGACGTACCCAGGGCAAAGGGCGACATGGCCGTATCAATGACGTCCACGCCGGCCTCCACAGCCTTTAAATAAGTCATGGAAGCCACGCCGGAGGTGTAATGGGTGTGCAGCTGAATCGGCAGGTCGGTGCCGGCTTTCAGCGCCTCCACCAGCTCGGTTGCCTTGTACGGTAACAACAGGCCGGCCATATCCTTGATACAGATGGAATGCGCCCCCATATCTTCGATGCGCTTCGCCGTCTCCTTCCAGTACGCAAGCGTATAGGCATCGCCGATGGTATAGGACAGAGCCACCTGGGCATGACCTTTCTCCTTGATGGCAGCGTTCACCGCGCATTTTAAGTTGCGCAGATCATTAAAGCAGTCAAAAATACGGATGATGTCGATGCCGTTGGCAATGGATTTCTGCACGAAATACTCCACCACGTCGTCGGCATAAGGACGATACCCGAGGATATTCTGGCCGCGGAACAGCATTTGCAGCTTCGTGTTCTTAAAGCCGTCGCGGAACTTGCGCAGACGCTCCCAGGGATCTTCCTTCAGGAAACGTAAGGAAGCGTCAAACGTCGCGCCGCCCCAGCACTCCACGGAATAATAGCCGATCTTGTCCATCTTCTCCACGATGGGAAGCATCTGCTCCGTGGTCATACGGGTGGCGATCAGGGACTGATGGGCGTCGCGCAGGATCGTCTCAGTTATTTTTACGGGTTTTTTCTTTATCTCACTCATAGCTTCCTCCTATTTCACTCCGAACATGGCCATAAAGACGCCGGCCGCTACCGCCGTACCGATGACGCCGGCCACATTGGGACCCATGGCATGCATCAGCAGGAAATTGGTCGGATCTTCGTCGGCTCCTACCTTCTGGGATACGCGCGCTGCCATCGGTACGGCGGAGACGCCGGCCGAACCGATTAACGGGTTGATCTTTCCGTGGGTCAGCTTACACATAAGCTTACCAAAGAGCACACCGGCCGCCGTGCCAAAAGCAAAGGCAACCAGGCCCAGGCCCACGATCTTGATCGTCGTCCAGTTTAAAAAGGCTTCCGCACTGGTCGTCGCGCCCACGGAGGTGCCCAACAGGATGACTACGATGTACATCAGCGCGTTGCTGGCCGTGTCGGTCAGCTGACGCACCACGCCGGATTCCTTGAAGAGGTTGCCCAGCATCAGCATACCCACCAGAGGCGTCGTCGAAGGCAGGATCATGCAGACCACGATCGTCACGACGATGGGGAACAGGATCCGCTCGGTTTTGGACACCGGCCGCAGCTGCCCCATCTTGATTTTCCGCTCGTCCTTTGTGGTCAGCGCCTTCATGATCGGCGGCTGAATGATCGGCACCAGCGACATATAGGAATAAGCCGCCACAGCGATCGGTCCCAGGATATCCTGCTGCCCCAGCCGGTTGGCCAGATAGATCGAGGTCGGGCCGTCGGCGCCGCCGATGATGGCGATGGCCGCCGCCGCCATGTCGTTAAATCCCAAGCCCATGGCGCCCAGATACGCGGCGAAGATACCGAACTGCGCCGCCGCTCCCAGAAGGAAGCTGATCGGGTTGGCAATCAGCGGACCGAAATCCGTCTGTGCGCCCACACCCAGAAAAATCAGACAGGGAAGGATCGCCCACTCATCCAGCTTGAAGAAGTAGTTGAGCAGTCCCCCCTCCTCCATGATCGGAGGATAGATATTCACTAACAGCATGCCAAAGGAGATCGGAACCAGCAGAAGCGGCTCATACCCCTTCTTCACTGCCAGAAACAGGAAGAAGCACGCCACGCCGATCATGGCCACGTTTCCCACGTTCAGCCCGGCAAAGGCAGTCTGTCCCAGCAGATTGGACAGCGTCGAAAAGATATAGTCCATAGGGCGCCTCCTGTCAGTCCAGGGTAGCCATGACCTGGCCCGCGTCCACGTTCTGTCCCTCGGTCACATCGATGCTGACGACCGTGCCGTCCTTCGGCGCCACTACGGGGATCTCCATCTTCATAGCCTCCAGGATGATGACCGTATCCCCGGCCTTCATTGCCTGGCCCACCTTAGCTTCGATCTTAAAGACCTTTCCGGCCGCGCCTGCCTCCACCTTGATGCTGCCCGCGCCGCCGGCGGCAGGCGCAGAAGCTGCCGGCGCCGCCGCTGCGGCCACGGGCGCTACGGGAGCCGCCGCTCTCTGTACCGGTGCAGAACCGGCCGCCTTCTCCTCCACCGTCACATCATATGCGATACCGTTTACCGTGATTGTATAATTTTTCATCTCTGCTTTCCACCTTTCCTTAGTTTGCCCGTGTTTTCAGGGCATCATGGTACACCCCTGTGTCAGGCGCGTTTCCAGTTATTCTTCGCCGAGCGGCGGATCGAGCGGATCACGATCCCATCCTCCGGTACATTCGCCGCAGCCGCTACGGCCGCCGTGATGACGGCGATCAGCGCCAGATCGGCCTCTTCTGCCGCAGCCACCGGGACCGCGTCTCTTTTTTCTTCTTTCTCACCGGCCCGGATTACGGCTGTCGGACCATCGCCTCCGGCCACAGCCGGCACGGTTTCGTCCGCTTTTTTTCCTTTCCCGGTCAGCATATCCAGAAGAGCCGGGATAAAACGCATACTGTAAATCAGAAGACTGATTAAAATCAGAACGGTAAATACCACTCCCATGCCGAGAAGGGTATTCAGTCCGGCCTTCTGAAGGATCTCTCCCAGACTAAGACTTGTGAGTACTATCATTCTCTTCCTCCTCAGACAGCGCTGTGCTTCTTCACGGGCGCATCATCCTCCCGCTTGGTATAGAGCATGTTAAAAGCGCCTGCCAGATATTTCCTTGTAGATTCCGGCGCGATGATGTGATCCACATAGCCTCTCCTGGCCGCCGCCTGTGCGCTTCCCTGCATCTTCGCGTACCGGTCCGCTGCCTCTTTCAGCGTCGCCGCCTTATCCTGAGCGCCGTCGATCTCCCTGGCATACATGATCCTGGCCGCTGCCTGGGGCTCCATCACCGTAACGGAAGCCTCCGGCCATGCATAGACCAGATCGGCGCCGAGAGCCTTACTGTTCATGCACAGATACGCGCTGCCGCCGGCCTCGCCGGTGATCACATTCACTTTGGGCACCGTGGCCCCGGCAAAAGCGCTGGTCAGAGATGCCGCCGCCGTCGCGATACCGGCCTCCTCCTCTTTCACCGCCAGAAAACCCGTCACCTCCGTGAAGGTCAGAAGAGGAATCTCAAAGGCATCGCAGAAGCGGATGAAGCGGGACGCCTTCCCGCAGCCTCCTGTGGTCAGCTTCTTTTCATAGGAAACGGCTTTCTTACCCTCGCCGTCATAGACAGCGCTGCGGTTCGCCACCGCTCCCACCGTCATACCATCCAGCCGGATGAAAGCTGTCACCATCTCCGGATGATACTTCTCCTTCACCTCAAACACAAATCCGCCGTCAGAAACCGATCTCAGCATCATCAGGCTGTCTCCGCCGCAGGAGGCGATCTCCGGACAGAGACGATTTAAGTCATCCTGACACTCCTCCAGCGGCCCGTCCTCCTCGTTATTGGCAGGGAGAATCGCAACCAGAGTACGGATCTTCTCATAAATCTCCGCCTCCGTTCCCACATCCGCCGAACCGGCCTGCCCGCTCTGGTACACGGCGCCGGCCGTATCGCATTTCTCCGCCGTATTGCCTTCCAGCGTATTCGGCGCGTTTACAAAAAGCCTGGCCTTCTCCTCCATAAATGTAAAATCCGCCAGGGATGAAACCAGCGCCATGCCGCCTCCGCAGCTGCCGAACACCGCTGCGATCTGAGGCACCACGCCCGAAGCGTCACACTGACAGCGGTAAATATTTCCAAAGCCATGCAGCGCGTCCGTGGCCTCCTGCAGACGCAGGCCGGCGCAGTCGATCAGGCCGATCACAGGCGCTCCCATCTTCATAGCCAACTCATAAATCCTGCAGATCTTCGCTGCGTGCATCTCACCGATGGAACCTCCCAATACCGCCGCATCCTGGCTGTACACATAGACCAGGCTGCCGCCTATGGTGCCGTATCCGGTGACCACACCGTCCGTAGGCTCTGCCGCCGCACCCATGTTGAAGTCAGTGCTTCTGGCTGTGACAAACCCGCCGATCTCCAGAAAGCTCCCCTCGTCCAACAGTCCGGCAATCCGTTTTCTTGCCACACTTGTTGCTGCTTTTGTCATGTTCTTTTCCTCCATATACAACTGGATTACTGATACTTAAAAAAACCGATTTTCCTATCTATCATATCTCTTTTTTAACGGAAATGCAACAACTTATCCATTTAATTTTGAAGCTAAATTTCTGCTAAAGTTACCAGTGCCCGCCAAAAGCCAGTTGCCACACATACCTGGCATACCACTGAAAATCCCTCTTCTCCACCGCCCGCACTGTCACCAGATTGTAGCTTTTGACGATTTCACCATTCAGGGTATAGGTTACCGTACCGGCCACCGTGCCGGCCGGAGCCGGAGCCTTCAGGCTGTCCTTTGCCGCCACGGTCATGACCACCTCCTCATCCTCCCGCAGAAGAAGCATAAGGCCAGCCTCCCCGTCTTTGTAGTCCGGTCTGAGCGCCACGCAGGCTTCCCCGTCAGGGCTTCCGTCCCACGGAATACCGTCCGTCACCGGAATTTCCGTAAGCTCCGGCTCCCGCCATACGTCGCGTACCTCATAATGCTCCAGACCATAGTTTACCAGCGTTTTCATGTCCGACCACTTATACCCCTTATTATTGGGCCAGCCGCAGGCTAAAAGCGCCACGATATAGAGCTCCTCTCCCTGCTTCACCGCTCCCACATAGCAGTAACCGGCATTCCCGGTAAATCCGGTTTTGCCGGTGAGAGCTCCTTCCATCATATTCAGAAACGCATTGTGATTATAACAGCCAAAGCTCCTCTTTCCGTCCCCGTCGCAGAATTGATGGGAGTCCGCCCCGGTAATCGCAAGAAATTCCTCCCTTTTTGGCGACTCCACGATACAATAGCGAAGAATCCTGGCCAGATCCGCCGCCGTAGTGGAATGAGCCCTCTCTGCGGCGCGTCCGTCCGGACCCTCGCACATGGCCGTAGCGTCTAACCCGTTAGGTGTCACAAAGAAAGTATCATAAGCTCCGATATCCCTGGCCTTCTGGTTCATCATCTGTGCAAATCCTTCCACGGAACCACCGATTCCCTCGGCGATCACCACCGCGCTGTCATTATGGCTCTCCAGCATCAGAGAATACAAAAGATCCTCCATTCGATAGCGCTCTCCGCTTCGCACCCCCAGATGTACCTTTGGCATGGAAGCCGCATAAGAGGATACGGTAAGCATATCATCCGGATTGCCGTTTTCCAGCGCCAGGATGCAGGTCATAATCTTTGTGGTGCTGGCCATGGGCAGGATGCTGTAGCCATCCTTCTCATAGAGAACACGGCCGGTATCGCCATCCATCAGTACGGCACTCCTTGCATACAGATCTAAAACCGGTACATCCGCCGGCATTTCTGCCGGCTGCTTCTCTTCTCTCCCCTCCTCAGCCTGCCGCTCAGCTGCCGCTGCCTCTCTCCTGAGAGACGCCGGTTCTGCTCCGCAGCACAAGCACAAAAATACCATCATCCATACCATGGCCCGCCGCCATGCTCTTCCCGGCCGGTTTTGTTCCCATCCTCTGTCTCGCTTCATTCTGCTTTACCTGTTTTTGTCCACTCGGATTTCGTTTCATTCTATGAAAAAAGTCCCTGCGAAAGAACTCCGCATAAAAGAATCCTCCCACCGGTCTCAGACCGGCTCCCGCCTTTGTTTGTGATTTACCTTTCAATACAGACGGATTCCATATAGTATTGTATGGATTTCAACAACTCTTTTTTCTGTTTTTCTGCTACACTGGTGTAGTAACTACTATACAAAAAACAAAAGGAGGAAGGAATGAAACGAATCACCGCATTTTTATGCACACTGTTTCTCATCTGCGGCTGTCTGGCCGGCTGCTCTTCAGGCACCCCGGATACTGCCACGACGGCAAATGTAACGACCACCGCGGCGGCCCAGGCCACCACGACAGAGGCAGCCCAGGAGGAGACCACGGCGGCCCCTGAGGAAACGGTAGGACAGTCGACAGCCGACAAGGAGGCCGACCTGGTCATCATCGGAGCCGGAGGCGCCGGCCTGGCCGCCGCTGTGGAAGCTGCTGACAACGGCGTAAAAAATATCGTCCTGCTGGAGAAGATGTTCTCCATCGGCGGCACCACTTTCACATCCCAGGGTATGATCGCCGGATTTGACACCAAGATGCAGAAGGCACAAAGCATCGAACTGACCTACGATCAGATGTATGACAATCTGATGACCAACGCTCTGTATCGTCTGGACCCCGAGCTGACCGCCATCACCGTGGGCAGCGCCGGCCAGACCATCGATTGGCTCATCGACCGCCTGAACGTGCCCTTCACCGAAAATATCCGGGTAGGCTATGGCCCTTTGCAGATGATGCATGTGATGGGCAGCGAGGAAGTCTCCGGCGGCATGGCTCTGAAAGAGCCCTTTGAAGCTGCCTTAGACGCTGCCGGCGTGGATCTGATGCTGGAGACGCGCGCCACCCGCCTCATCATGAATGAGGATGGCAGCGTGGGAGCCGTGGCTGCCGAGCAGAATGGCCAGGAGATCATCATCAAGGCAAAGGCCGTAATCATCGCTTCCGGCGGTTACGCCTACAATCCGGAACTCACGGCTCTTCTCGATCCTGAGATGGCCGGCACCTACGGCATCGGCCATCCGGCTTCCACCGGCGACGGCATCATCATGGCCAGCAACGTGGGCGCTGCCCTGACTCACACAGACCATCTGATGGCTGTGTTAAAGGATTACGAGATTATGGAATTCCACAACGGAACCTCCAGCTCCGCCAATGTCTCCCGCTTTATCGCGGCGCCGAACCTGCTTTTGGTCAATACAAACGCGGTCCGTTTTGTCAATGAAAAATCCGGCGGCTATATGACTCAGGAGTTAAACCGCCCGATCTTCAATGAGATGACGAAGACAAACAGCGACTATGTATGGGCCATCTCCGATGACGCCACCATCTCCGGTCTGGAAATCGCCCGGGGCAATGAAATGGAATTCATAAAGGCCGATACCATCGAAGAGCTGGCCGGTCTCATGAAAGTGGATGCCGCCACCCTGGAGAGCACCATTAACACCTACAACGAATATGCCGCAAACGGAAGCGATCCCGATTTTAAGCGTGGTGCGGGAAATGCGGCGCAGTCTGAGCCCATGCTGCCTCTGGAAGCCCCCTATGTGGCCGTGGCAGTGGTTCCCTGTGAGATCATCACATACGGCGGCATTGCCCGCAACGTAAACGCTGAAGTCCTGCGGGCCGACAACACCGTCATTCCCGGCCTGTATGTGGCCGGCGAAGCCAGCGCCAACTCCGCCTACATGGGCTTTACCCTTTCCAACTGCTTCACCTGGGGACGGATCGCCGGCGCCAGCGCGGCAAAGTATATTCAGAAATAATATTGAAACAGACCCAAACCTACATGCGCCGCCGGCGCGGCGCGCCACCAAGGCATGAAAGCCGGTCGCTCCGCCCTTTGGGCTGCCGTCCGGGGCTTTCATAGCAGAACATATTTAACATATTCACACCATCAGCAGATCGTATTTACAACACAGGGCGTCCGCCTCGCTGACTGCGGCGGACGTATAAAAAGGGAACCGGGGTTTTCTCTCCGGTTCCTTTTTCCTTCGGATTTTTATTCATTCTCCGTTTTCTTCTCCTCTTCCTCCTCTGCTCTTTTCTTTTCCGCCGTCTCTTTCATGATCTGGCGGGGCGTCTTTCCTGTCCGGCGGCGAATATCGCCGCTGAATGCCTGAGTCGAATGGAATCCCACCATGGATGCCACCTCACTGACCGTATAATCGCCGGAACGCAGCGCCTGCAAGGCAAAATCCAGCCGCTTTTGCTTGATATACTGCTGAGGGGAAACCTGCAGCTGACTCATAAAGCTTTTGTACAGATAGCTCTCGCTTACATGGAATTCCCTGGCCAGCTCCTCGGCCCTCAATGGCTGATCCAGATTTACGGAGATCATTTTCACCACATCCGACACGAATTTACGCCGGGCCTGCTGGTGGCCATGAATCCCTCGCTCCGCATCCTGCCTGAAATCCTGCTCCCGGAGAAGATATACGCATAAATTGCGCAGACAGCCGTCGATGATGCTCTGATATCCCTTTCGCTTTCTGCGGATCTCATCCATAATCGCGTATAACACCCGGAACAGCTCCGGGTTCTTCTCTCCATCCACCGGCAGCACATGTGTCTTTCGTGTCAGATGTTCCACAAAGCTCTGCTCCAGATGATAGGGCTCCACATTGAAATGAATGTACAGATACTCATACCGGGCATGATTCCGGTTCACGGAAGTCACCAGGGACGAGGGCGGTAAGATCATCAGATCCCCGGCCACACACTGATATTCCGTACTATTGATGATACTGTGGCTGCCGCCCATGGTATAGTAGACAAACTCAATATCGTCGGAGGTATAATTCGCCTGAGCGTCCCTCTCGCTCTTCCAGAAGCCCACGCTCCGGATCCGGAAGGTGAGAAGAGAGAGAAAACGGCTCAGATCATCCTGATACAGCTTGGTGGTGCGCTTATCGGTGTTAAAGTACATGCGTAAGCTCCCTGTATACATTTCTGGCGATTCCCAGTTCCTCATTGGCCGGAATCACATGAACCTTTACCTGCGAATCCTCTGCGGAGATTACCTTATCCTTACCGGAGGACTCATTCTTCTCATCGGACAACTTTACCCCCAGAAAGGCCAGGCGTCGGCAGACCCGGCGCCGCACGCTTGCCGAGTTTTCTCCGATCCCTCCTGTGAAAACCAGCTGCTTCAGTCCTCCCATCTGAGCCGCATAGGCGCCGATATGGCTGACTATGCTGTTTACAAACATATCCACCGCCAGGACAGCCCGCTCGTTTCCCGCCTCTGCCGCCTCCTCCACCTGGCGCAGGTCGTTGCTGACGCCTGAAATCCCCAGAAGCCCGCTGTTCTTTTCCAGGCCAAAGGTGATCTCGTCTATGGTCAGCCCCTGTTTCAGAAGGTAGGGAATGATATAGGCGTCCATATCTCCCACCCGGCTGTTATGAAACACGCCGGCCTGCAAAGAAAACCCGAAGCTGTTATTGAGACTTTTCCCGCCGTCGATGGCGCACAGGGAGCAGGACCCTCCCAGGTGGCAGGAGACTACCTGATCCGCCTCCCCCTCCCGCTCCAGAAGCATAGCCGCCACATGACCGTGAGAGGCTCCGTGGTATCCCATCCTCCGGATTCCGTACTTCTCATACCACTCGTAAGGAATGGCATAGAGGCTCTCCGCCAGCGGAATCGTCTGATGAAAAGCGGTCTCAAAGGAACCGATCAGAGCTGCCTGGGGCAGAAGCTTCTGAAAGACATGAATTGCCTCCAGATAAGGTCCATTGTGAGCCGGTGCCACAGCCATATAGTCTTCCATCCCCTGAAGGACCTCCTCCGTCAGCCGGTGAACTCCGTAATGCCCCCGGGAGAGTACGGTCTTAAAGCCGACGGCCTCGATCTCTCCAATCCCCGTCAGACACCCCTTCTCCTCCGAGATGAGATCCGTCAGAAAAAGCTGTATCCCCTCCGTATAGGTGGGTACTGCCACCTGTGTCTGCCGAAAGGTCTTCTTCTCTGCCAGATTTGTGTAGGTATAGATCCCATCATCCCTGCTTCCCACCCGCTCCACATACGCCTGCGCGGACACCTTCTCCCCCGGCATATCATAGAGCTTAAATTTCAGCGACGTGCTCCCCACATTACATACCAAAATCTTCATATTCCTTCTCCTCCCACATTGTTTCCTCCATCCTGCCAAGGGTCTCCTCCATCAGAAAGCGGACCGTATCCACCACCTGTCCCAGAGGCAGGGACGGCTTATCCTGCGGCACATTCTTCTGCTCCTGCACGTAGGGCACATGGATGAAATCTCCCCACAGAGGCTTCGTCGCCTCGTTGGCCGGCGTAAAGGCAATCCGGTTCAGCAGCATATAGAACACGCAGTTGCACACATAGGTCCCTGCCGTGTGGGAAAGCTCCGCCGGATATCCCGCCGTCTTCGCCGCTTCCGTCACTGCCTTCACCGGTACATTGGTAAAATAAGCCGTCGGCCCTGCCGCACTCACCGGCTCCTCCACCGGCTGGAAGCCGCCGTTGTCCGGTATGGGGGCATCCATCAGATTGACGGCCACCCGCTCCGGCGTCACCTGTCTCCGGCCGCCGGCCTGTCCCAGACAGAGCACCAGCTCAGGAGCAATTTCATCCATAGCCGAAAAAAGCTCCTCTACAGCGGCCCGAAACTCCACCGGGAGGACCCGCTTTACCACACGATACTCTCCCTCCCGGGACCCGGTCTCCTCATCCGCCCTATTCCCTTTGGCCGCCGGTCTCTTCGGAAACCTCCCCTGATCCGGCAGCCCGGCGCACACCAGCGCCGCCGCGTTTTCCGTATCTCTCCCGAAAGGCTCAAAGGCCGTCACCAGAACCGTCCTCATGTTCTTCTTCACTCCCTCACCTGTCCTTCCCCATAAATGATATACTTGGTAGTAGTCAGCTCCTTAAGTCCCATAGGCCCTCTGGCATGAAGCTTCTGGGTACTGATTCCGATCTCCGCGCCGAAACCGAACTCCCCTCCGTCCGTGAAGCGCGTGGAGGCATTGACATATACGGCCGCCGCGTCGATCTCATCCAGGAAACGCTGCGCATGGGCGTAATCCTTTGTCACGATGGTCTCGGAATGCCCCGTATTATAACGGTTGATATGGGCAATCGCCTCCCCGATATCCTTCACCACCTTCACCGACAGAATATAATCCAGATATTCCTTCCCCCAGTCCTCCTCTGTCGCCGGCACGATGCTCTTCTCCGCCGCCATGGCCCGAGCGTCTCCCCGCAGCTCCACCTTCTTCTCTGCCAGGCAGGCGGCTGCCATGGGAAGGAAGCGGCCGGCCACCGCCTCATGCACCACCAGCGACTCACAGGCGTTGCAGACCCCGGTGCGCTGCGTTTTGGCATTGTACAGAATCTTTGCCGCCATGGAAAGATCCGCCGGATCGTCCACATAGATATGACAGTTGCCCGTACCCGTCTCGATCACCGGCACGGTGCTCTCCTGTACCACTGTGCGGATCAGACCCGCCCCGCCCCGGGGGATCAGCACATCCACATAGCCGTTCATCTTCATAAAGCCCGCTGTCACCAGACGGTCCGGGCTGTCGATCAGCTGTACCGCCTCCTTTGGCAGTCCGCAGTCCGAAAGCGCCCGGCCAATGGCCGCCACAATCGCCCGGTTGGAGGAGAGCGCATCACTTCCCCCCTTTAATATCACGGCATTGCCCGCCTTGAAGCACAGGCCGAAGGCGTCTGCCGTCACATTGGGGCGGGACTCATAGATGATGCCCACCACCCCCAGAGGGACTCTCTTTTTTCCGATCAGAAGGCCGTTGGGGCGCTTCTTCATCTCTGTGACCTCTCCCACAGGATCCCCGGCAGCCGCCACCTGTGTAAGCCCCTCCGCCATGGCTTCGATCCGCTCCTGCGTCAGAGACAGCCGGTCCAAAAGCCCCGGGGCCATTCCCTTTTTTCTGGCCTGTGCCATGTCCTCTTCATTGGCCTGTAAAACCAGGGCAGACTCTGCCCTCAGATACTCTGCCGCCGTTAAAAGCGCCTGGTCTTTGCGCCCGCCATCCAGAGTGCGAAGCACTGTCTCCGCCCCTTTTGCCCGTCTTCCGATCTGCTCCAGATATTCCATCTCTTTATTCCTCCAGAAATCTCCCCAGGTCAAACTCCCCGTCCCGCTTCGCCACAAAAAGCGTCCCCTTTTTCTCTCCCTCCAGGAGCTCATGCAGAATCCCCACATCCGATCCGTTGGCGATAATCATGTCGGCTCCCGACGCCGTGGCGATCCGGGCGCAGGACAGCTTCGTGGCCATTCCCCCCGTACCCACACGGCTGGCTGCCCCCTTTCCCAGGGCCATCAGCTCCTCTGTCAGCTCTTCCACCGTATCGATAAAACGCGCTTTGGGATTTCTATGGGGATCATCCGTATACAGACCGTCGATATCGGAAAGCAAGATCAAAAGATCCGCTCCGGTCATGGCTGTCACCACAGCCGACAGGGTATCGTTATCACCGAACTGCTGCAACCGTTCCAGCTCATAGGTGGATATGGTATCGTTTTCATTGACGATGGGCACAGCTCCCAGCTCCAGAAGCCGCTCAAAGGTATTCTGCGCATTCTGCCGGCTGATGGGATGTAGCATCGTGTGTTTTGTCATCAGAATCTGGGAAGCCACATAATTGTACTCGGCAAACAGTTTCTGATAGATCATCATCAGCTTCGCCTGCCCCACCGATGCGCAGGCCTGCTTTAAGGAAATATCCTCCGGGCGGCCGGCAAGTCCCAGTGTCCTGACTCCCACCGCAATGGCGCCGGAGCTGACCAGTATCACCTGGATTCCCCGGTTACGGTAGTCGCAGAGCTGTCTCACCAGCTTTTCCAGCTTGATCAGATCCACATCGCCGGTCTCAGGATGCGTCAGCGACGAGCTCCCGATCTTGACTACAATCCTCTTCTTTTTTTTCAGTTTCTCCCGCTCCATACCGCCCTCTTTCACAGCGGGCTGCCATACCGGCCTGCGCCGGCAGGCAGCCCCGCCGTTTTTCGTCTGTCATTTTATTTGTGTTCCAAAAGATACCGGGTCATCTCCTTCGCTGAAGACGCGATGAAAGAGACGCCGGCGTTTTTAAGCTCCTCACGGCTTCCGTACCCCATGGTCAGCCCCACCGTGGCCAGTCCGTTTTTCTGGCCTCCGATGATGTCGTATCTGCGGTCTCCCACCATGACGGCCTGCTGCTTCTGCTCTTTAGATACGCCCAGTCCGGCCAGGGCACGATCCACGATCATCCATTTCTCGCCCTTGCTCCCATCCGGCTCGCTCCCGCAGATTACGTCAAAATACCGGGCCAGATCAAAGTGTTCCAGCACCCGTGCGGCGATCGTCAGGGGCTTTGAAGTAGCCACGGCCAGCTTCCTCCCGGCTGCCTTCAGTTCCATCAAAGCCTCCTCCATTCCGTCGATCGGATGATTTTCCTTCCAGCCCACATCATTATAGCGCTCCCGGAACTTGTCTGCCAGCTCCCTGGCCTTCCCTTCGTCCACCCCCAGCCTGGCCATAAATTCCTCTTTCAGGGGAGGACCGATATACACTTCCAGCTCCTTTAACGATTCTACCGGATAGCCGTAGTGTTGAAACGCATACCAAAGACTTCTGGTGATCCCTTCGCCCGGATCCGTCAGCGTACCGTCCAGGTCAAACAAAATATACCGATACATCGCCTGCACCTGTCTCTATCGGCCGCAGCATTTCTTATACTTCTTACCGGAGCCGCAGGGGCAGGGATCGTTGCGCCCGATCTTCTTCCCCTTTACCACCGTGCCCGAAGCCTTCTGCTCCCGGTACAGCTCCTTACGGCGCTCTTCGGACAGAAGCCTGTTCCACTGGGGCAGCTCATAAAGCCACTCCGCTCTGGCTGCCACCATATTATAGTAGAGCTTCTCCGGGTCATAATCCAGGGATACCACCGTATCCTCCTCCATGGTCTCGATGGGATTGCGCTCCTTCAGGCTGTCGTTGATTCCGTCCAGATAGCCGGTCATCATGGAGACGCTCACACCGTATTGCCCGGCCAGCTCCTTCACCGTGCCCTTTACGGCCTCGTCCTTCTCCAGAATCTGCTCATAGATCCCTTTCTCCTGATTAAAATAATTTGCCCAGAACATCTGCTCGTCCCTGGGCGTCCTTTCGGTCTGATAGGCCAGTTCTCTCCAGTCTTCCAGTAAACTCATGGTTTTTCCTCTCTCCTGTTTATTTTACAGGCGGCGCAGGCGCAGCGCCGGGCCCTGCCCCGCTCTTTTCTTTAGGATATTCACCAAAAAAATGCCGCCTCGCTCTCTGTCCTAAACAGTATAAACGATAACGGCATTTTTTGCAATACAGGAGAATATCTGCGCTTCAGATTCCGCAGCCGCCGGACCGTACCAGCCCGATTTCGCCACGCTCCGTCAGTCTAAGTTCGCCTTCTTCTCCAGGATCCAGCTTCCCACAAAGAAGTATACCAGAATCTGTGCCAGGGCATACAGCCCGCTGGGCAGTACGCTGTCTCTGGAGAAGCCCCACAGCAGTATATTTATATCTCCAAAAATTCCTGCCACTATGGCTCCGATCCAGACAAACAGTTCTAAAACAATCCGGAGTCCGAGATAGGTTCCGATGGCTCCCCAGATCTTATGCTTTTGGAACAGCTGCCCCACACAAATCGAGAAATAGATCATCAAAAGCCCTTTCAACATCCCCAGCACCATATTCAGGCATTGACCGATCCCGTAGTAAGACAGGATCTCGCTGGCGATACGGTGGAGCACCCTGCCGAACTCCGCCACCTCTTCCTTCTCCCCCACCAGAAACAGCATGACGACGATGCCGCCGATGAGCACCAGATAAGTCAGCACCTGAAACGCCAGGCCGCTGATTACCTTGGACAGCATATGGCTTCTGGCCGATACCGGCAGCGTCAGAGACAGGTATCCCTGATCACAGGTCATGTTGCTGTAAAAACGACGGACGATCAGTACCCACGTTAAAATGATGAGACCAATGACGGAGCACATCCATAAGGCTGTCACGGATATGGTGGCAAAGATCTGAATCATCGCCGGGATTTCCGCAGCAGCAAAACTGTTATGGCCGCTCATCTCTTCGGCGATCAGCCCCCCTGATACTCAGGCTGAAGCCCAGAGTCAGCACGATATAGATTCCATAGCATACCAGCAGATAGAGATAGCTGGCCTTAAAATCATATTTCAGTAATTTTCTCAGCATTTGAATACCTCCCGAAACAGCGCGTCCACTGATTTTCCGTTTTCCTCACGAACCGCGTCTACCGGCGCATGGAGTACCACCTCGCCATACTTCAGGAAAATGACTTCATCCAGGATCGACTCCACATCAGCAATCAGGTGTGTGGACAAGAGCACGGTGGCGTTTTCGTTATAATTTGTGATAATCGTGTTGAGAATATAATCTCTGGCTGCCGGGTCCACGCCGCCGATCGGTTCATCCAGAATATAGAGACTGGCATCCCTGCTCATGACCAGGATCAGCTGCACCTTCTCCTTGGTCCCCTTTGACAATGTTTTTAATTTGACAGACGGATCAATCTGAAGCGTTTTCAGCATTTCATAGGCCCGCTCTTCTCTGAAATCCGCGTAAAAATCAGCGAAATAGCGGATGGTATCCATGACTGTCATACTCAGATTCAGGTATGTCCTCTCCGGCAGATAAGATACGATCTTCTTCGTCTCGATCCCCACCGGCATCCCGTCGATCAGAAGTTCTCCCATATTCGTGGACAGCAGGCCGTTCGCCAGCTTGATCAGCGTCGTCTTTCCGCTGCCGTTGGGCCCCAGAAGCCCGATAATACGTCCTCTCTGCAGCTTCAGGTTCACATGATTCAGAGCCGGCCGCTGCGCCTTGTCATAGGTTTTTGTCAGGTCCCTGCACTCTAAAATCGGTATCATACTCTCACTCCTCCTTCTCATTCCAAATGGCTGGCCCTCCGGCCGCATCTTCTCTTACCGGCACATCTTTCTTCTCAGATACGATCTCCTTCCACGGCCCATCCTCTTTCATGAGCGTCTCCACCTCTTTCCTGCCGTAGCCCAGCTCCTGCATGGACTTTAAAAAAGCTTCGATCTTCTCCATGGCGATCTGCCTGCGGCAGTTTTGGATCAGATCCGCGTTATCCGTCACAAAGCGTCCTGCCGTGCGCTGTGCATAGATCAGGCCGGTGCGTTCCAGCTCGGACAGCGCCTTTTGCATGGTGTTGGGATTCACTGCCGCTTCCTGAGCCAGCTCCCTCACCGGCGGCAGCCTGTCACCCGGACCATAGGCTCCACAGACAATCCGTATCTGGATCTGCTCCAGAAGCTGTGTATAGATCGGACGATTTGATTCAAATATCCATCCCATATCCGGACCTCTCTTTCTTATTTGTATCATTGTAATACTGTGTTATTGATATAATACAATAAGATTCTGTTTTTGTCAACAGCTTTTAAAAAAAACGAAAAAGAAAGCAGCAGCCTGATGCAGGATACCCTGTCCAAGCTGCTGCTCTCTGCCGTTACAATTATGAGGGATAAGCTTTTGATACCTGACGCCCACATCGCCCGCGAGCGCTCCCTGCTCACTGCGGCGATTTCGCCAGGAAACTTTTATCAGGACGGAAACGACTGAATGACCCAGAATTCCGCTCTCTCTTCTGACAGAAACTATTCTACCAGATTTTGCAGAAAGAGGCAAGCATATTTTTTTCAAAGACCCATATTATTATACTAATATGCCAGATAAGGATCATTCCATGATAATAAGAAAAGCCGAAACCGATGCCAGCAAGGGGATGCTGCAGGTCAATGTCGTCTCCTCCGCCAATCACTTCCCCATTGACCATGCCACCGTATCCATCGCCGACACCAGCGAACCGGATCAGGTCCTGGAGGAGGTGGATACCAATTCCTCCGGCCAGACACCGGAAATCTCCCTGCCGGCCCCGCCCCTCGCCTACAGCATGCAGGCCGATGAACCGCGCCCTTACCGGGAATATACCCTGCGGATCACCGCACCGGGCTATGAGCCTGTGCTGATCACCGGCACAGAGGTGCTTCCTGACGTACTGGCTTTACAGCCGGTACAGCTGCGCCCCGTAGATCTGGGACCTTCTCCCACCGACGATGTACTGATTCCCGATCACACACTCTATGGAGAATACCCGCCGAAGATCGCCGAACCGGAGATCAAGCCGGTGGGAGAGAGCGGAGAGATCGTCCTGAGCCGGGTCGTGGTGCCGGAAACCATCGTGGTCCACGACGGCGCTCCCACCAACAATTCCGCGCCTAACTACTATGTCCCTTACAAAGACTATATCAAGAACGTGGCCTCCAGTGAAATATATGCCACCTGGCCTCAGAGTACCATCACAGCCAATGTGCTGGCTATCCTGTCCTTTACCATGAACCGCGTTTACACCGAGTGGTACAGGAACCGCGGCTACAACTTTACGATCACCTCCTCCACCGCCTACGACCACAAATGGATCTATGGCCGTAATATATACGAAGAGATCTCCCAGGTGGTGGACGATATCTTTACCAGCTATCTGTCCCGCCCCGATGTGAAGCAGCCCATACTGACTCAGTACTGCGACGGCAAGCGCGTCAGCTGTCCCAACTGGATGTCCCAGTGGGGCTCCAAAGATTTGGGCGATCAGGGCTATTCTCCCACTGAAATCATTCGTTATTACTACGGTGACAACATGTATATCAATACGGCTGAAATCATCTCCGGCATTCCCTCCTCCTGGCCCGGCGAACCCCTGCGCCGCGGTTCCAGGGGAGATAAGGTGCGCCAGATGCAGGAGCAGTTAAACGCCATTGCCACGGTCTATACCGCCATCCCCTCCCTGGCCGCCGACGGCATCTTCGGTCCGGCCACAGAAGCCTCCGTCAAAGATTTTCAGTCCATATTCGGCCTGCCAAAGACCGGTGTGGCGGATTACCGCACCTGGTACAAAATCTCGGAGATCTATGTTGCCGTCACCCGCATCGCTGAGCTGAGTTAAAGAAAAAACCGGGCAAATATCCGCCCGGTCCGGTTCTCATCTCTTTTTGGGATTCTGTAAAAATTTCGGCACATCAATGCTCTTTGTCTCGATGGTACTCTTCCAGGCGGGAATCGCTGTCTCCACCCCGCCATAGGAAGGCCTGTCTTCCGCAGCCGGCCGTGGCTGCACCTGAGGCTGTACCTTCGGCTTATAGTTAAACCCTGCCATGGCCGATGCGATGGGTACCTCGTCATTTTTCTGCTCCAGGCCGGTGGCGATCACCGTGATGCTGGCCTCATCCTCCGCGTTCTCATCGTACATGGCGCCAAAAATAATATTCGCCGTATCCCCGGCCAGCTCCTGCACATAGCTGGCAGCCTCATTGGCCTCCACCAGGCCAATGTCGCCGGAGATATTGATGATGACATGAGTCGCTCCCTCGATGGTGGTCTCCAGAAGCGGACTGGATACCGCCTGTTTCACGGCCTCCACAGCCTTATCATCTCCCCTGGCCCGGCCAATCCCGATATGAGCGATACCCTTATCCGTCATAACCGTCTGCACATCGGCAAAGTCCAGATTAATCAGACCCGGCACATTGATCAGATCGGTAATGCCCTGCACTGCCTGCTGCAATACCTCATCCGCCTTCTTAAGCGCATCGGGCATGGTGGTACGACGGTCCACGATCTCCAGCAGACGGTCATTGGGAATCACAATCAGCGTATCCACATTCTCCTTCAGCCTCTCAATTCCGGCCTGCGCATTGGTCATACGAGCTTTGGCCTCAAAACGGAAGGGTTTCGTCACCACACCCACGGTCAGGATTCCCATTCCTTTGGCCAGACCGGCGATCACAGGAGCCGCGCCGGTGCCTGTCCCGCCGCCCATTCCGCAGGTGACGAAGACCATATCCGCCCCCTTCATGGCAGCCGTCAGCTCTTCCGCGCTCTCCTCCGCCGCCTTCTGACCGATCTCCGGCTTCGCGCCGGCTCCCAGCCCCTTGGTCAGCTTCTCACCGATCTGAAGCGTCGTAGGCGCCTTACACAGCTGCAAGGCCTGGCGGTCCGTATTAATCCCGATGAATTCCACTCCGCAGATATTTTCCTCTATCATACGGTTCACCGCGTTATTCCCGGCGCCGCCCACTCCGATTACGATAATCTTCGCCGAGCTGTCCGCCCCATCCATTTTGATTTCCAACAACATGCTGATTCATTCCTCCTGTTTCTATATCACATCACAACACGAACAGACGAACCAGTCATTTGCCCGTCCCATTCCCATCCGTATATCTTTTGCAATTTTACCATATGATAACATCATATTCTATTTTTCGCAAAAGTGCAAGATGTAGTTTGTTTTTTTCAATGAAATTTTGAAAAATCACCCTTGTTCCTCCGGATTATGCCCCTCCTCTTCCCCGTTTTCAGCAGAACCTTCTTCCTGTGCCGGATCTGTCGGTCCGTCTCCCAAAGGAACCGTGGCAGGCTCGTCCACATTTTCGATAAAGGAATATGCCGGATTCATCGCGGTCCGGTCATACCGCTCCAGATGAAGCGTACCCGAACGGCCGGAAAGCGCCTTAAGCATCCCTGTCAGCTCTGCGATCTTCTCCTCCATACTGGTCTTATCCCCCAGAAGCACCTGGATCTCATCGATATAGAGTGTCGCATGAAACGCGGGATCAAAGTAAATCTTCTCCACCGGAATATCATATTTGCGAATCAGCTGCGTCAGATTCAGGATCTCCATAAAGGCCGTTTCATTTTCCACCGGCAGAGGCTTGTACAGCACAATATAGCGAAAATCCAGTCCGGTAATCAGCGGAATCCCCTCCCACACCTCAGAAGAGCTCTCCACCACCGTACCGTCCTTATCAAAATACATGTGACTTCCCATATAGTCCACATAACCGATCACATTCTTCTCATAGACTGTCACATGGACTTCCCCTGTCCCCACAAACTCCATGGTATAGCCGGAGATAAAGGGGATCGGCTTCTGACTGCCAAAGCGATCGTTCAGCCAGGCGTAGAGAAAATTGCGTTCCACCGGCTTTTCAAAGATATAATTAATCAGCTCCTGTTCCGTATAAAAGTCCCCGCCGTTCACCGTGACCCGGTCGATCCGGAGATTCCACAGAAATAACAAAAAAAGCGCTGCCAGCACAAAACCGCCTGCCAGTATACTCCATTTTCTCTGCCCTGTCCCGGACCGCGCTTTTTTTGTCATTGTCTCCTCCTTCTCTCCCGGCTTTACGCCGAAAGAGTTCTCTTTACCCGGCCATGTTCCGGTGCGCCTTTGTATCCCGTATTCTCTCCACGCTGGCGCCCAGCTGTCTCATATCCGTTATGATATCCTCATAGCCTCGGTCTACATGATCGCATTCCTTCACCACGGTCCGTCCCTCGGCCGCCAGGCCCGCCACAATGAGGGCGGCTCCGCCCCGCAGATCTCTGGCTGTAACTTGCGCGCCTTTAAGCCGTCCGTCCGAGACGATTCTGGCACAGTTTTCTTTCACTTCGATATAAGCTCCCATGTGGGCCAGCTCCGCCGCCGTCTCAAACCGGCCTTCAAAAATCGTCTCACGAATCCGGCTCTCTCCCGGCGCCAGACACAGCATGGCCAGAAATACCGACTGCATATCCGTGGGAAAACCGGGATAAACCGCGGTCTCCAGGTACGAAAGGGGTTTTAAGACCTTCGGCGCCTGGAGACGGACCCTGTCATTCTCCGTCATGATCAGGCACCCGCAGGCACACAGGGCTCTGAGAGTCGTATCCATATAGGATACCGGCACGTCTGTCAGACAGATCTCCCCCCCGGTGACGGCCGCAGCTGCCAGATAGGTCCCGGCGGCGATCCGGTCGCCGCAGACGCGGTAGATCGGGTCTTTCCGGCTTCTCTGTCCCCTTACACGGATTGTCCCGCTCCCCGCACCCAGCGTCTCGATCCCCATCTTTGCCAGGAAACAGCACAGCTCCACGATCTCCGGCTCTCTGGCGCAGCCCCGGATCACCGTCTCACCCCGGGCCCCCACGGCCGCCATGATCGCGTTTTCCGTGGCTCCCACACTGGGGAAACACAGAGAAAGCTCTGTCCCCTCATACCGGTCGGCTTTTACCTCGATCCGACCGTCCTCCTCCGTCACCGTAAGGCCCAGATCCCGCAAAAGCTGCACATGATAATCCACCGGACGCTTCCCGATGGAGCAGCCTCCCGGATAATGTGTCACAGCCTGACCCATCCGCGCCACCAGCGGGCCCAGAACCATGATCGAAGAGCGCATCTTCCGCACATAATCAAGCGAGATCTCACAGGAATCCAGACAGGAGGCATCGATGGTCATCTGACGCCCCTCCCTGGCGACCTTTGCCCCCAGCTTTTCCAGTATTCCCACCATGCAGGACACATCTTCGATGCAGGGGACATTCATAAGCGTCGTCGTTCCTCTATGCAAAAGCGAGGCAGCCATCATCGGCAGCACCGCATTTTTGGACCCCTGGGTACTGATCTCACCGTACAAAGGAATTTTTCCCAGGATTTGTATGTCGTTCAATTCATTCCCTCCATACCTTTTTCTACTGTTATCCTATGTATCACAGATTGTCAGTGTTCCAGCGTGATCCGGTTGGCTACCCCCAGAGCCATACCCATCTCCGCCATCAGAAACAGGACCGATGTCCCTCCGTAGCTGATGAAGGGCAGCGATATCCCCGTATTGGGAATGGAGTTCGTCACCACCGCCACATTCAGAATGACCTGAATGGCAATATGAGCCATGACGCCCACGACAATCAGCGCTCCCAGAAGATCCGGGGCATTGTTGGCGATCACCATAAACCGCCAGACCATGAACATGAACAGCAAAAGCACGCACAGGGCGCCGAATAATCCCAGTTCCTCACAGATGATGGAAAATACCATATCGTTCATAGCTTCCGGAATAAATCCCAGCTTCTGGATACTCTCTCCTAAGCCCCGGCCAAACAGCCCTCCGGATCCTATGGCATAGAGGCCCTGGAGCACCTGCCATCCGCCGGTCTGAGGATAAGCCTCCGGATCCTTCCATATATCGATCCGTTCCAGCTGATAGGCCTTCAGAATATGCCACTCCACCAGCTTATCGCCATACTCTACGAAGAGATAAGCCACCACGGCCACAGCCGCCACACCCAGGATGTAGATTCCCTTCTTCTTACTGCCCACAAAACACACCACAAAGGCAATACCTGCAATGATGATTCCGGAACTCAGATTATGCATGCCAACCAGTATAAAGGGCGGCAGCGTCAGAAAAACCGCCAAAACCAGTCCGCGCCAGGTATCTATTTTCCGCCCGATTTTATCAATCAGGGAGGCCAGCATCAGAATCACTGCGATCTTCACGAACTCAGCCGGCTGAAACGACAGCGTCTCCGTCACGCCCAGCCAGCGCTTCTGACCATTAAATTCCAGTCCCAGCGGCGTGAAATTGGTCAGAACCATCATAACTACCGCCGCGATATAAGCGATACCGGTCAACCGGACATAGATATGATAATCCATCTTTGACACAATGATCATCACAAGGACTCCACCGGCTGCAATAACCCCCTGTCTCTTAAAATAATAGAGAGAGTCCCCTATTTTTAGCTGAGCCGAATAGGAGGAGGAGCTGTATACGATAATCAGACCGAAGATGCACAGAAAAATGATGACGGCCAGAAGGCTGTAATCATAAAAACGTTTTATCTTTCGTCTACTCGTTTTTTTTGCCACAGCCGTCTCCTTCCCGCTTTATTTGATACCGGACCGCAATCTCAGAGCCTGTGTACCAGATCCTTGAAAATCCGGCCACGCTCCTCATAATTTGAAAACATATCCCAGCTGGCGCAGGCCGGAGACAAGAGTACGGCATCGCCGCGGCTGGCATAAGCCATGGCGATGGATACGGCGTCTTTCATATCCTCTGCATAGAGAAAGTCTTCAAAACCCATCTGTCTCGCAGCTGCTGCGATCTGTGCCGCCGTCTCGCCCATCAGAATCAGCCGTTTCACACGACCGGAAAACTCAGCGATCCAGCTTTCATAGCTGCTCTTCTTATCATAACCGCCGGCGATCAGTATCGTGGGCCGTGTCATGGCCCTGACTGCCTGAATCGACGCATCGGGATTGGTTCCTTTGGAATCATTATAGTAGGCCACGCCCTGCACCTCCCGCACGAACTCGATCCGGTGCTCCACCGCCTGAAAGCTCATACAGGCCCTGCGGATCTTTTCCATGGGCACCCCCATTTTCCGGCATATGGCCACGGCTGCCATGACATTCTCGTAATTGTGACGGCCCAGAAGCTTCAGCTCTCCGATATGACAGACTGTCTCCTTCTCTGTGTCCAGCTCGCTTATGATGGCGTCCTCTTCCAGGTACACTCCGCCCGGGATACGTCCCGTACCGGAAAAAAACACCGGCACAGCCCCACAGCTCTCATTGCCAAAGCGGCGCAGCTCTTCGTCTTCATAATTGAGCACACACCAGCCGTCCCCGGTCTGGTTCTTCGCAATGCTTTCCTTGACCCGTATGTACTCCTCCATCGTACCGTGACGATTCAGATGGTCCGGCGTAATATTTAATATGGCGCTGACATCCGGCCGGAAATCCACGATACTCTCCAGCTGAAAACTGCTGATCTCCGCAGCCACTACGCTGTCCTCTGTCAGCTTCAGAGCTTCTCCCGTATAGGGAATCCCGATATTCCCGACCACGCTCACCTGGTCACAGTGCTCTTTCAGGATCGCTCCCACCAGAGCCGTGGTCGTCGTCTTTCCGTTGGTCCCGGTAATGGCGGCGATCCGTCCCTTCCCATAGCGCCAGGCCAGCTCGATCTCACTCCAAAGCGTACACCCGGACTCCGTCAGCGCCTTCACAAAGGGAGCCGTCAGCGGGATGCCCGGACTCATCACACAGATATCTGTCTGCTCCACCGTCTCCGGAGACAAACTCCCCAGTTCGATGGGAATACCCGATGCCTCCCCCAGCTTCTCTCTCAGCTCCTCCATGGAAAGCGTATCGTTGCCGTCGTAGAGGACTGTCTCCTCACCGGCACTGTACAGCAGCTTCGCCGCCGCGATTCCGCTGATCCCGCCTCCCGCTATGAGATATTTTTTCTTATTGTCCATTCTGTCTCCTTCGCCTCGCCCCTCCCGGAGCCTGCCGTTTTATCAAATTCCCAGATATGCCACCAGGCATAAAAGCGCTGTCACGATGGCGAACACCGTCACCACCCGGGTCTCTGACCAGCCGCACAGCTCAAAGTGATGATGAATCGGCGCCATCTTAAAAAGGCGTTTGCCCCGGGTGGCCTTAAAATACCCCACCTGCAAAACCACCGAACAGACCTCCACCACATAGATAAAACCTACCAAAAGAATAATCAGAGGCATCTTCAGCATGAAGGCCGACGACGCCACGAACCCTCCCAGAGCCAGAGAACCGGTATCTCCCATAAACACCTTGGCCGGATATACGTTAAACAGAAGAAAGCCTAACAGTCCTCCGGCCACAGCGCCCGTCACCGGCGCGATTTTACAGCCTTCTCCCAGCGCCACCACCGTGAAAAAGGTGGCTACCAGCACGGTGACACTGGAACAGAGTCCGTCCAGGCCATCGGTCAGATTGACGCCATTATCCGTAGCCAGCAGGACAAACACAAAAAAAGGCACGAACAGATACCAGGGAAGCGTCACTGTGATCCCCGCAAAGGGAATCAGCATCGAGGCCCCGTCCTCCAGAACATCCAGAAAATAGTAGCACAGCACGCTGGATATCAGCAGCTGGCCAAACAGCTTCTGCTTCGGATTCAGGCCCTCCGAGCGCTTCATTACAATCTTAATATAATCATCCAGAAAACCCACGATGCCAAAGCCTGTCATGGCAAAGAGCACCGGCAGGATCTCCGGGACATCCTTAATATAAAAGAAAGAGGTACACAGAACACTGATCAGAAATACGATCCCGCCCATGGTCGGCGTTCCCGATTTTTTCAGGTGGGCCTGAGGACCGTCGTCCCGGATCTGCTGTCCGAATTTCAGCCTTCGCAGAAAGGGAATCACCACAGGGCACAGCACCGCGCTGATCACAAAGGAAACCAATATGGCTATAATTGTCTCGCGTATCATACCAGAATACCTCCACACTCAATTCCCTTAGTATACGCCCTTCGTCCCAAAGAATCAACCCTCCGGGGAATATTCAGGATAAAGTCCCAGATAGGGTAAAATATTCTCAAAAATATCACGGATCACCGGAGCCGCGATGGTTCCGCCGTAATAGATTCCCTCCGGCTCATTGATGGTGATCAGCGCGATAACCTGCGGATCATCTGCCGGAGCAAATCCCAGAAAGGAAGAAATGTATTTCTTCAGACTGCGGGGCAGTTTTTCCGATGTGGCCGTCTTTCCGCCGATCCGGTATCCTTCAATAAAAGCGTTTTTTCCGCCGCCCTCCGATACCACTTTTTCCAGAATCATTTTCATGGTCTCGCAGGTCTGTTCCGAGATCACATGTTCCTCCACCGGATATTCCAGCTCCTGGATGAAGCTGCCGTCGGCACTCTGTACTGCCACCCCGAAATGAGGCGTTACCCGTGTACCGCCGTTTACCACCATGCTGGCCACGGTCAGAAGCTGCAAAGGAGTGATCTGAAAGGACTGGCCAAAGGACATGGTGGCCAGTTCCACCTCCCCGATATCCTCCGGCTGATGCATGATGCCGGAGGCTTCTCCCGGGATATCCACCCCTGTCTTTCTCATTAGACCGAATTTATCAAAATAGGAATAAAAGCGCTCTGCTCCCACCCTGAGCCCCACCTCGATAAACACCGGATTGCAGGAATTCATGACTCCCTGGACAAAGGTCTCGCTGCCATGACCCGTGGTCTTATGACAGCGGATTCTCCGGTCCTCCACCATCTTATACCCGGGACAGTGAAAGGAATCGTTCACCGACACCACTCCTTCCTCCAGGGCGGCCGTAGCCGTCACAATCTTAAAGGTGGAGCCCGGTTCATAGGTATCGCTGATACAGGGATTTCGCCACATTTTATTCAGAAGATCCTGCTTTTCCTGGGCCGTCACCGGCTGATCCAACTCGTAATTCAGAGTAAAGGGGTTGTTTAAATCGAACTCCGGGACACTGACCATGGCCAGAATCTCGCCGTTTTGCGGGTTCATGATCACCACGTTTACCGCAATGGCCCCCTTTTCCTCCATGACCTTCTCAGCCGCCTGCTGGGCATATTTCTGTATATTCATGTCCAGACTTAAGATCAGGTTATTGCCGGGCACCGGCTCGATGCGCTCTTCCGCCATACTGTCTAACTCGATTCCGGCGGCTGTGGTCATGGTCAGAATCTTGCCGTCGATACCCTTTAGCACCGATTCGTATTTTACCTCCAGACCGATGATGCCCTGATTATCGCTGCCGGTGAAGCCTAATACCCGGGAAGCCAGTTCTCCGAAAGGATAGTATCGCTTATAATCCTCATCCACCTTGACGCCGTCCAGATGAAAAGCACGGATGGCATCGCCGGTCTCCTTATCCACATTGGTCTTTATCACCTCGCGGGCACTGTATTTCTCCACGCTGGCCCGGACCTTTTCGGGATCTATCTGAAGCTGTTCCGACAGCACCTCCACCACCTGGTCCGCATCCGTAATCTGATTATGTATCACTGAGATGGTACACACGGTTCGGTTGGCTGCAATGACCGTACCGGTGGCGTCGTAGATCTCTCCCCTGGCCGCCTTGATGGACCGCTCCCGCTCATGAAGCTCATCTGCCTGTTCCATATAGTATTCCGACTGAAATATCATCAGCCAGGCTAACCGTCCGGACAGCCACAGACAGGCTAATACCATGGCAAAAAATACCGCAACGATACCTTTTTTATGAAAAATCTGATTGCGTTGTGCCGCTTTTTTCGCCTCTGTGCGATCCATCGCCCGCACCCCTTGATCCTGCTATCTTTATAAATATATGGGCGGGCTTGTCAAAGTAGACCTGAAACGCAAAAAGGAACCGTGCATCGCCACCGGCGCTGCCTCGCCGGTCTCCTCCTCAGGGATTCTCTCCCGCCGGATCTTCCTCTCCTGCCGGGTTCTCCCCATCCGGATTTTCTCCCTCTTCCGGCTGATTTTCCGGGTCGGTTTCTCCTTCCGGTTCCCCTGTGGGTCTGTTTCCCTGAGTGCCGAATATCCCGTCGCTGAAATCGTCTTCCGTGTCGATGGGAGCCGTCTGAGGCTCTGTCGTCACCGGATTGCCGTTTTCATCTGTCTCTCCCTCCACAGGAGCCTGAGTGGGGGCCTCTGTCTCCGGCGGAGGATTCTCAAGCGGTCTGGTGGGAAAAAGATTCATATAGGGCAGAATCTCCTCCATGATATGACGCCACAGCGTAGAGGCATGGCGGGAGAGCGCCTGTTTCTCCACACCCAGCGGCGTATCCACCACCACATACAGCACCACCTGCGGATCCGAGGCCGGTACGCCGCCGATGAAGGAGAGGACATAATTTGTCTTATCGCGGCCCAGCTTCTCTGCCGTACCGGTCTTGCCCCACACCTCATAACCGTCGATCTGCACATTGCTTCCCGTACCGATGTCCACCACGTCTAAAAGCGCCTCCTGCATATAGCGGGAGGTCTCGGCGCTGATGGTCTCCCGCACCTCTTCCTTGCTCACTTCCCGAATCACGGCGCCTTCGCTGTTTTTGATCTGGCGCACCACATGGGGCCGGTAATACGTGCCTCCGTTGATCAGGGAACAGTAGGCGGAGATCTGTTGGATCATGGTCACATTCATATTCTGGCCAAAGGCATTGGTCGCCAGCGTCGCCACGTCCATCTTCTCTTCCTCATAGATCAGTCCCCTCTCCTCGCCGGGCAGGTCGATGCCGGTGAGACTGCCAAAGCCAAAAATGAGCTGATATTTAGACAGGTTATGTCGCCCCATCCGGCGGGATATCTCAATCAGGGCGTCATTGCAGGACTGCATCAGCGTCCCTGTCAGTGTCAGATGACCATGGGCCCGGCCGTTGTTACACTGAATCGGCCATCCGCCTACCTGCTCGATGCCGTCGCAGTCAAAGCCGTCCGTAATCTTGATCGAATTTTCGTCCAAAGCCGCCGCCACTGTCAGGGACTTCGTCGTGGAGCCGGGCTCATATGTATAGGAGATCGCGAAATTCCGCCACAGATTTGTAAGCTCTGTCACCCTGTTCTCCTCTGTCAGACCGTCGATCATCTCCTGCGTATAGGGAATATGCTCCACATTGGGAGAACTGTTATATTTATTGGTATGGACCCCCAAAAGCGCATTGACATCTGCGGGATTATTACAGTCAAAGGGCGCGTCTCCGGCCATGGCCAGGACCTCTCCATTGCTTGGATCCATGACAACCACGCCGATATTGACTGCCTGAAGCCCCGGCTCCTCCTCCGTTCCCACCTGTGCTTCGGCGATCTTTCTCTGTATGATCCGCTGAAGCGTGGCGTCTATGGTCGTCACGATGGTGTTGCCGTCCTGGGCCTGTCTCAAAATCCGTTCCAGATTGGTATCGTCGTTTAAAAAGCCGTACTCCCGGCCATTGACTCCCACCAGCTCATCGTTATAATACTGCTCGATGCCATAGCTGCCTATACTGCTGTCGTCTCTCGAAAATCCCAGCACCCAGCAGGCCAGATCGTCGTAGGGATAGATTCTCTTATATTTTGTCTCAAACCAGACGCCGGCCACACGTTTTTCCCGCTCAGTCTTGTCCGTCTTTTTAGAATTCTCCGTGGCGATCCGGTTCTGAATCTCCAAAAAGCGCTCTCTGTCCTCATCAGAAAGTTCTCTTGCATAGATCACATAGCGGCTCTCCGCCTTTTCCGTAATCAGCTGCACCAGCTCGTTTCGGTCATAGCCAAAGCATTCCACCAGCGCGTCGATACTGGTGTCCAGATACTTCCCCTTGCCGGAGGACATAATATACGGATCCAGGATCAGATTATACTCCCTCATGGTGGTAGCTAACACCGTGCCGTTGCGGTCCAGAATATCTCCCCTTCTGTAAGCAATGGTTCTGCTGTCATAATCCTGCTGGGCAAAAATAATCTTGGTATAGTCCTCATTACTGTCCCGGCTGATCGTCAGAAGTACAATGCTCAGTGCAAACAAAGCCAGCGTCACAATAAAAAATGTGAACGCCAGCTTTCTGCGCATATACTGTGCAAAGGGCCGCTTTTTCTTTCTGTCTGACTTATCTTTCCGTGGCCTGCGCGCCGGTCCTTTACGGGATGTTTTCATACTGCCTTACGTACTCGCTTTCTGTCTTCTCATAGTAAACCACCTGGTCTCCGGAGGGATGGATCATTCCCAGCCCCACCGCCGTCTCGTAAATATAATCCAGATCCGCGTAAGTCTGGATCTTCTTCTCCAGCAGGTCGTTATTTACCTTCAGTGCTTCCAGCTCCACTTCCTTTTTCTCTATGGTATTCATTGCAGCAGTGATCGACGCCTGTACCTTCAGATAATGAATGGAAATCATCAGAACGCAGGCTGCCGCCAGAGAGACAAAAAATACAAACCCGGGATTCATCTGCAGGGCCTTGTCCCTGTTTTTCATCCTGCGTATCTGGCGTCTTCTTTCTTCTTTTTCTCTGCGCTCTTTCTCCTTCTTCTCTTTCTCGGAAAGCGAACGGCGCTTTTTGGGAATTTCATGCTCTATGACACGGACAGTATTTCCCTCCGTATATGTCGCTGTCGTATATCTGCCTCCGGCCTTTTTCGTATTCCTGTAAGAGTTTGCCCCTTGGGCCATGATACCACCTCTTTCTGTCAGATCCGTTCAAATACTCTCAGCTTTGAGCTCTTCGAGCGTTTATTCTCCTCGGCCTCCTCCTTCGTCGGAATTACCGGTTTTCTCGTAATCACATGTCCCCTGCTTTCTCTGCCGCACACACACACCGGAAAATCCGGCGGACAGATACAGGGATTTTCGTTTTCCCGGAATTTTCTCTTCACGATTCTGTCTTCCAGAGAATGAAAGGTGATGACTGCCAGCCTCCCTCCGGGATTCAGCCTGGCGATCATACCGTCTATGGAGGACTCCAGAACTGACAGTTCCTGATTGCACACGATCCGAAGCGCCTGAAAGGTCTTCTTCGCCGGATGTCCTCCGCTGTTTTGTACTCTGGCCGGAACCGCTCTGCGGATGATCTCCACCAGCTGTCCCGTGGTCTCGATAGGAGCCTCTCTTCTGGCTCTCACGATATGTTTTGCAATATTTTTTGCAAAGGAGTCCTCTCCATAGTCCCGGATAATATGAAAAAGCTCCGATTCCTCATATGTATTAACGATCTTTCGGGCAGTCAGACTGTTCCTGGTGTCCATACGCATGTCCAGAGGTCCGTCCTCCTTATAGGTAAAGCCCCGTTCCACCGTATCGATTTGATAGGAGGATACGCCGATATCCAGCAAAATCCCATCCACTGCTCTGATCCCCAGCCGGTCCAGGATCTGAGCAAAATGTACGTAATTATCCCGGACGATGGTAACCTGCTCTGTGTAGTCACTCAGGCGTGTTGCGGCCGCCCGGATCGCAGCCTCATCCTGGTCGATTCCGATCAGACGCCCCTGCGGGCCCAGCCGCCTACAGATCTCCAGGGTATGGCCTCCTCCTCCCAGAGTCCCATCCACATAGACGCCATCCGGCTTCACCTGCAGAGCTTCTATGGTTTCCTGCAACAGTACCGACTTGTGTACAAACTCCATCAGATTCCCAGCCCTTCCATATTCTCTGCGATCTCTTCCATATCGTCGTAAGCGCTGTTGGCCATCCAGGTCTCCTTATCCCATATCTCTACCCGGCCTCCCACGCCTACCAACGCTATATCTTTTGTCAAATGGGCGAACTCCCGCAGATTGGCCGGCAGAAGGATCCTCCCCTGCTTGTCCACCTCGCACTCGATGGCTCCACCCAGCATAAAGCGGCTGAATTTACGGGCATGGGCACTGGTCAGGGGAAGCGCCTGCAATTTGGCTTCCAGGACCTTCCAGCCGCTCATATCATAGATAAAAAGACAGCCATCCAGCCCTTTCGTCACCATGAAGGTATCTCCCAAGGCCTCTCGAAAGCGGGACGGTATGATGAGACGCCCTTTGGCGTCAAGCGAATGATTATATTCGCCCACAAACATCTCCATCACCGCCCTTCCCTTTTTGGGCTTTAGGCACCACATTCCACCCTTATGTACCACTATCCGCCACTTAGTACCATTGTAACGGACTTTCAGGGAAATATCAAGAGAAAGTTTTTCTTTTTTCTTAAGACAGGTTGCCCCTTGTCCACGGAGGATACTGTTTACACTTGGCTGCTCATACAATGCCTCTTCTGTTTTGACGCGCTGCTCTATGTTTAAGACGCAAAAAAATCTGGCTCCTCTCGGCGGTTTGCGCTTTGAAGAGCCAGTGAGACTAGGGCTATTTGATTGTCAGTCTTTATTTGTTGACTGTAAATATATTTTACTACACGATTGTGTATTTGTCAACTTTTTTAAAAAAATTATTTTTCAGGTTATAATCATTACAGGGACTCCCGAAATGGGTAACTTCATCTTTTCATACATAAAGGAGGACATGCATATGATTGGGGAACGTCTGGCCGATCTTCGCAAAGACAGAGGACTGACTCAGCAGGAGCTGGCCGATATCCTGAACCTGACGAAATACAATATCTCTGCCTACGAGCGGGACTACAACGAAGCTCCGGACAATGTCAAGATCGCTCTGGCCACCTTTTTCAACGTATCGGTGGATTACCTGTTAGGGCTCACAGACCGGCCCAACCCATATGAGCCGCCCGGCTCCCGTATTCCCCATGACAAGGAGCTGCCCCAAAACGTAAAGGATGTGATCCAGTGTATCGCCCGACTCATCGCCCTGGCCAACTCCGTCAACCCTCAGTATGTCTCCGACGAAATCAACCGTATGGTCGAAGAGCTTCTGTCAGAGCAGAGGCTCCGGGAAAAAACCTCCTCGAAGGCTGATTCCTCTATGTCGTAATATAGGTGTTGTATCCTGCCTGCCGCAGATCCCGTTCCATGCGGATCGCATTTTCCAGCCGGGCAAAGGCGCCTACCTGGACCCGGTACAGATTATCCTCATAGATGATAAAAGCCGGGTAACCTGCCGCAAGAAGTTGATTCAGCAGATCGTAGGCGTACTCGCTCTCTCTGAAAGCGCCTACCTGGACCCGGTACAGCGTCCTCTCGTCCTCCGGCGTCTTATCCATCCCCACGGACTCCAGTATTCCCTCGGCAATTCCCTGGGCGATCTGATCAAATTCCCCGTCAAAGGTCTGGTTATCCTGAAGATTATCTATGAAGCCTACCTCCAGAAGCACAGCGGGCATCTGCGTCCTGCGCAGCACCACCAGATTTTTACGTTCGATGACCCCCCGGTCCGTAAAACCGGCCTCCGAAAGCTCTGACAGCACATTGCGGCCCACTTCGGCGGGAAGTCCTTCATCTTCATACACCAATACCTCCGCACCGCTGGCACTTCCCGGCGTAGGCATGGCGTTGCGATGAAAGGACACAAAGAGATCCGCCCCCGAATTATTCGCCATGGTCGCCTTTTCCATGGGCGTATTATACACATCGTCCATGCGGGTATACACCACGTCGATTCCTCTGTCCTCCAAAAGCTGTCCGACCGCCAGGGCCAGTTCCAGATTATCGTCCTTTTCCTGTCTGCCTTCGTACACCGCACCCGGGTCACGTCCTCCGTGTCCCGGATCGATCGCAATCCTGTATGCCATAATCATACTCCTCTCACACAATCCGATACTGCATACTATGCAAACGAAGTTTATCCCGCCACAAAAAATCCGGAGCACCGGTTCGCAGCACAAAAAAGGCAGAGCGCTATGCCCTGCCGTCTGCCCTCGTATTCTCTTTTCCTGCTCCGAAATACCGTCTGTGAAGCTCATCAAAGTATTTCTTATATATCTGCTGAATATAACTCTGATGTTCCTTCATATAAAAATAGGCAAACTCTTCATCATGACGCCGGATCGCATCCAAGATCTTGCCATGCTGTTCCTCCAGCTTCTCCGATTCATCTTCCCGCCCGGCCGGAAAGACTTCATCAAACCAGCCTCTCTCCTGCCGCTCCAGCTCATTCATATCGCTGTACATATCCAGGAAATAGGGAATTTTCACACTCCGGATCACCATACGGTGAAAATCTCTCTTCTGGACCACGGACCCGCTCTCCTCCGGTATCTCCAGGCTGCGGCGCATATACTCGATATCCTCCGGCGTCGCCACCCGGGCCGCCAGTCTGGCGATCTCCGGCTCCATCATCAAACGGACCTGATTTGCCATCTCAAAATTCATTCGGTGCACCTGGAAATCCACCATCTGGGCCTCGGTATAATTCTCCGCCACCACAAGATGCTCCAGAACCACACGGCTCCCCTTTCCCTGCAACGTCTCGATATATCCCATTTCACTCAGAATACGCAGCGCCTGCCGTACCGTGACACGGCTGACCCCGGTCATCTCAATCAGCTCTTTCTCGCTGGGCAGAAAATCTCCCTTTCGGTATACCCCCTGTTTGATCTGACCGGCCAGCTGGCCCACCACCTGCTCATACAGCTTTACGCTCTTAAGTTTCTGAACCATATTTCTCTCCATCCATACTTTTCTTGCAAGGATCCCCCACCGTGTCCGGCCAAAGAACCGTCCTGACAGCAAAAAACAGCCTGTCCTCTCTCCAGTTTATCACAATCCGCGCAAAAAGGCCAGCGAAAAACGCTGGCCCCTTTAAACAGATATTTAGATGACACTCCGTGTCGGTCAGGCTTTCTCCACCTGGCACAGACCCTCCTTAAAAGGCGGGAATCCGCTGATCGGGTCAAAGTCACGGCTGATTAGCTCATTGACATTGGCCTTATCCCAGCCATGGAACATGTCGATGACGCCCTTCTTGATCATCACCGAGATCTCCAGCTTCGCTGTCAGCTCCCCGTAAGGGCTGCGCAGCTTTACCATGTCGCCGTCCTTCAGATTCCGCTCTGCGGCATCTTCCGGATTCAGGCGCACGATGGGCTCCGGCATGAACTGATTCAGCCAGGGCAGATTTCTCTCCTTACTGTGGGTGTACATAGGCACACGGTTACCACTGCTCATAATCAGCGGGTACTCCTTATACACATCCGGCGTACTCACAGGACTCTGTACCGGCTCGTTGTAAGTCGGCAGCGGATCAAAACCGTGCTCTCTCAGGATCTCCGACACAAACTCCACCTTGCCGGTAGGGGTCGTAAATCCGGGCTTTCCATCGGGACGAAGAAGTCCCAGCTCATATTTCTTATTCTGCGGCTCTCCCTTTAACGGAATTTCCACCGGCCCCGGCGAAGCGGCCTGCAAATCCTCATACGTAATAGGCGTATCCACCTTTAAGGTGCGCAGGCTCTCGCGGATACAATTCTCCTCAGACTTCTCGCCGCCTCCCCAGAACTCTTCGCTGTAGCCCAGGGCCGTACCGATATCACAGCAGATGCGGTAGTCGCTTCTGGCCTCGCCGGCAGGCTCCACCACCGGCTCACGCAGGAAGATCTTGCGGCCAAATACAGTCAGAGGGCAGGAACGCTCCCAGCTCATGGCAGCAGGCAGCACCATGTCCACATAATTGTGGGTCCAGGGACGAATATAGAAATCGGCTGCCACACAGAATTCCATATCCTGGAACGCCTTCTGATACAGATGGGACTGCGGCCACATCATGGCATTGCCGCCAAACATGACGCAGGCCTTGATCGCACCGGTCTCCACATATTCCGGCAGACGGTTCAGCTGGACGCTGCCCTGCTGGTCCGTGTCCGCCCACACCGGGAAATACTCTCTGTCCACACGCAGATGATCTAACTGCGGCAGCAGATCGCTGGAGCGGGCAAACTCAAAGGTCATCTGCCACTCGTCAAAGTTCAGAGGCTCATCTGCGATCTTCAGACCGCCGGGCACATCCAGACTGCCGGTCAGAGGAATCAGAGACATAATGGCACGGTAGTTATTGATGCCGTTGGTATGATGAGGGAACGCAGCAGAGCTCTTGCAGACGATAGGGCTTCCCTCGGTCAGCAGGATATCGACAGCCTTCTTCAGGGTCTCCTGAGGAATCTGGCAGATCTCCGCCGTCTTCTCCAGAGTAAACTCTTTGGCATATGCCGCATATTCCTCAAAGCCATGAGTCCAGTTCTCCACGAAATCCTTATCATAGGCATCGTTTTCAATCAGGGCATTGGCAAAGCACAGCGCCAGCGCTCCGTCGGTGCCGGGACGAATCTGCAAATGCACGTCGGCAAAGGCATGAACCGTAGGCGTGATACGGGGATCCACCACGATATATTTCACCGTACCGCTCTCCTGTCCCGTCTTCATTCCATTATAGCTGACAGGCGCACTCCACGGCGGATTATTGCCCCAGATGATACAGACCTTGGTCTTGCCGGGAGTCGGTCCGGCTCCGGTAGCCAGAGAAGAAGCCGTAAACCATTCCGGGCCATACAAAAGTTTCGTCGCCAGCTCCGTCGCCTTATAGCAGGTAGAACTCTCCGTACCCATATTAGGAGATCCAAAGGTAAAGGCCAGTCTCTGCACGGCAGAGCGGGGCTCCTTGGGATCGCCGGTCGAAAAGAGAACCTTCTCGGCGCCATACTTAGACTTGATCTCATTCAGCTTCTCCGCGATAGTCGCAAGAGCCTCATCCCATGTGATTCTCTCCCACTTCGGATCATCCGAGCCCTTGGGAGTGGTGCGCTTCATGGGATACAGAAGACGGTCGGGAGCATACAGCTCCTGAATCGCCGAAACGCCCTTCGCACAGATCAGGTTATTGGGATATCCCTCGCGCTTCTCTACGCGATATACCTTACCCTCTTTGATAATCAGCTTCATACCGCAGCGGGGACCGTGATTACACATAACACAATGGCTGTATTTCACTTCCTCCGGCGCATTGCTGACAGCTAAAGCCTCGTAGTCAGGATGTACAAAAAACCCGGTATTGGCTGCTGCCACGCCTGCGGCAGAAGCCGCCGTTAACTTTAAGAACTGTCGTCTGCTAATCTTAGGCATCGCCTGCACCTCCCTTATCTTCATTCTTTCCCTGTGCCTCTGCCTTCGCCTTCTTATTCTTTGCATTGATGGCTACGGCTGCTCCGGCTAAAACTGCGGCCGAACCGCCCAGGATCGCGACCATGCCGCCGTCCATACCGCCCGAACCGGAAGACTCTGCGGAAGCCTCCGTGGCCGCTGCCGTCGTCTCAGGAGCTGCCGTGGTCTCGGGAGCCGCTGTGCTCTCAGGGGCTGCTGTCGTGGCTGCCTCAGTCTCATCCGGCAGCTTCACCAGCTCCGCCAGGGGCTTCGGAAGCAAGGACATATCCATACCTGCCGGCACTACATACCAGATGCTGGTGCCTTCGATATTCACTGCATTTCTCTCTGCTATGTACTTGGAGATATCGCTCTCCGGATCCTCCACATCGCCAAAGATGCGGCACTGACCGGGACAGAATACCGTACACATGGGCTGCTCACCCGCCTGTACACGGCTGTAGCAGAAGGTACATTTCTCCGCCACATTCAGACGCTCCTTGCTCTCCTCCTCATAAGGCGCCACACTGCCCTCAAAGCTGGTCTCGTCGTCCACCACCATATGACGGGCATCGTAAGGGCAGGCCTCCGCACAGGCTCCGCAGCCGATGCAGGCATCGTAATCCATGATTACCGCGCCCTCCGGCGTCTTCTTCGTAGCTCCGGTGGGGCATACGCTCTCGCAGGGCGGATTGTCGCAATGCATACACATGGTCAGTACATACCGCTGTCTGGCATCCGCACCCTCTCCGTATTCCACCTTGTTCACTGCATTGTAATTGACGCCGGGCCGCGTACCGTAGCACATCTTACAGGCAACGACACAGGCATAGCATCCGATACAGCGATCCAGGTTCAGTACCATACCGTACTTGCTCATTGTTTCTCCCTCCTTGTTCATTCTATGGTTGTAACAGCAAAAGGAACCGCGCCATGACGCACTCTGCCGCCGCAGAAATGCCGGCATCTGTTCCCCGGACTGTTGTATCATATTATAACATGTTGTGTGCAAAATATCAATATCGAACTGCTGTTTTTCCCACTTTTTTGTCGCTATTCACGGCATGGAATCCGGCCAGGCGACGCCCGGGACCCTTAATTCATACCCCTACGGGGTAGACAGACTTCGTCTGATAAGGTATCCCCCTGCGGGGATCCCTTAATTCATACCCACGGTAAACGCATGATTTTAAGTCTAAACGCTAAAGAAAAAACAGATATATTGTATATTAGTAACTGACAATCTTCACACAATCGTGTACAATTGTTTCCATACTACTTGAAAGGAAATGATTGTTATGTCAGATATGG
>JAAVZR010000031.1 GCA_022791755.1 Lachnospiraceae bacterium | reverse complement strand
TACCATAACGGACGAAGTCCGTCTACCCCGCAGGGGTACTGAATTAGGGGATCCCCGCAGGGGGATACCATAACGGACGAAGTCCGTCTACCCCGCAAGGGGTACTGAATTAAGGGATCCCCGCAGGGGGATACCATAACGGACGAAGTCCGTCTACCCCGCAGGGTGCGCAATAAAAGTCCACAGCTCTTTTGTAATATCCGCTCAACTATATTTCTCGACACAATTTGCCTGAAAATCTCATATTTTTTCTTTTACTGCAAATCGTTTTCCAAAGAAATCAAACGATAAAAGATGCATTGTATGTTGCTACAGCGTTTTACTAAATATAAGAGGCTTTCTACATCATTTTAATCAAATCGCTTTGTTGCTAAACTGATTATGAAGGGAGAATACTATGAACGATTATAAAAGACAAATTGGCGCACGAGTCAAAAATGCACGAACTATGAGAGGCATCACCCAGGAAATGCTGGCTGAGAAACTTGACGTTTCCGTCAGCTGCATCAGCCGCATTGAGACAGGCTCCTCTATCTGCAGTATCAAAACACTGTTAGCCATTTCAGAGATCCTGGAGGTCGGTGTGGAATACCTGTTGTATGATTTTGTTACGAATCATATGATTACGGATCCTCTGTCCTCCGAAATCCTGCTGACCATCGAGCCTATGCCCAACAATTACAAAGAACACATCCTGCAAGTAGTTCAGAGCCTGTACCAGACTCTGCCTCCGAAGTAAACACAGGAAAAAGGCTCTGCCGGACAAAAGATTTAAAAAAAAATGCCTCTTATGCAGTATGCTGCCAGATCTGATCATTCAGACTGACAGCATACTGTTTTACTATGATTTGTTTTCGTTTACAGCACGACGGCTCCCACCACATTCACACTGCTGATCTTTAAGACTTCCACCAGCTTCGCCACTTCCCGCTTGTCCGAAACATCGGCCGCTTCCACCAATACGACGGCATTCTCCCTCACATGGGTCAACGCTTCCGCATTGTAAGTCAGATTTGCCTTTGCACAGATCTCATACTCCTTCTCGGGCAGCAGAGCCTTCAGCTTTGCACACACCTGATTCAGCACCGAAGCCTCCACCGTACCGGTGACCATCAGACGAACCGGCACTTTGGGAGATGCCATCCGAATGCGGGCCGCTATCAGCTGGTATTCCGCATCTTCCGGTTTCTTCATATATCCGGCCCACTTATTCAGAAGCTGTTCCACAGCCCCTTCCCTGCCGTCGCCCGGATAGTACAGATCGCCGAGGATATAATACCCATAGCGCTCCTTCAATTCCTGTGCGCTGCGAAGCCTCCCGTTTAAGAAGTAGCGCAGAAATATCCAGCCACATATCAGAAACGCTGCCACAAAGCCTCCCAGCACCGCATACTTGACAATCGCACCAATACCTATTTGGACAGGCTGCGGCTCCATGGCTGCTTTCAGCTCCGCATTCTGCTTGTCCAGAGACAGATTCTGTTCCGCCAAAACTTCATTTCTCTCGTTCAGATTATCAAGCGTCACTTCCAGGTTTTTAATCTCACTCTCGTAAGTTTGGATCTGCTCGTTGGTCGCCGAGATGCGGGCGTTCATATTATATACGTTATTGGCCAGATTCGGAATCTGTGTTATGAGGCTGACACGGCTCTCTTCATTCGGCTCTGTCTCCAGCATGTCCTGCGCATTCCTCAGCGCCTGTTCATAGGAGGCAGCTACTTTCTCCATCTCGCCGATGGCTGTGTGCTGATTTTCGATCAGCATCTCGTCCAGCTCTATCTTACGTTTATTTGCCTCTATGGTATCCTTATTTCCTTTTATCTCCGCGTCGTTCGCTTTCTGCTTGTCCCTATTCGTCTTGATCAGAGCCTCATTGGTATCCACCAGCGTGGCATTGACTGACGGCTCCGGCGTCGATATCGCCTTATAGCCCCCCATCGCCACGGCTCCTATGACCACTGCGATTCCCAGCATCTTCCAACGCCGCAGAATATAGATACAGAGATCCTTCAGGTCTATCGTTTCTTCGTACTGCATGTTTTCATATTCCATTTGTATCCTCCAGAATAATATGATTCCCGGTTATAAGGCCTGCTATTCAAATGACACCATATCCAATGTTCAATCCTGTGACATTATAACATATCAAACTAAGGAAGTAAATCAGAATATAGCTGCACCTTAGTTCAAAAATGTCAGTTTGTCCATATTTGTCAGTTTCAGATCAAAGGAAGAATGCGCATAGCGATCCAATGTGATCTTTATGCTGGAGTGCCCCAGAATTTCGCTCAGCGTCTTAATGTCCACTCCCTTTTCCAGGCAGCGTGTGGCAAAGGAGTGACGGCACATATGAAAATGTACCTGCGGCAGATCACAATCCACCGCATACCGGCGAAAACGATTCTCCAGTGTGCGGGGTTCCAGATATGTATCCCGGGAACCGGTCAGAAGATAAGCCTCTCTGTCTTCCGGCCGGATCTGTGACATCTTATCCACTAAAAAACGGGGAATCGGAATATCCCGGCGAGACTTGCGGCTTTTGGGATGAGAGAGAATCACTTTCGTCTTACGAGGGGAATCCGGATCAAAATTACTGATGCGCTGCATGGTATATTTGATTTGAATCCTCCGGTTTTCCAGATCCACCGCCTCCCAGCGCAGCGCACAGATCTCTCCCACCCGCAATCCTGTGTACAGGCTGAGCAGAATTCCTACGGCATCCATATTGGAGCTGGCGTCCAGATGCCTGGTCAGTCTCGTCTGCTCCTCCACTGTGAACACAAGGCGGCGGCTTTCCTGACACTCCTGAACCCGCGGAAACATCAGATTCGGCAGTACCGGATATTCTTTCAGACGCCCATAATTAAAGGCCAGTTTCATAATGCTGAGCATCAGGCGGACCGTACTGACAGAATAAATCTGGCGGTCCCGCTCTCCTTCCATATTCAGTTTATACCGGGCAAATTCCTTCAGGGACTGTGACGTAATGTTTTCTACGGGAATCTCTCCAAAATATGGCAATAGATGTTTGCGTCCATAGACGCGGTATTGTGCATAGGTAGATTCTTTAACCCCTGTTTCGCATTCACTGATCCATTCTTCATAGAGTGTACGAAACGTTATCATGGTATGGTCCGACGGGCAGCAGGCTTTTTTGTAATTTTCTGTCATTTGCATTTCGCTTTCACCTCTGTTGTTTTTTGTCCGTATTATAACCTGCCGTCACTTATAAAAACAAATAATTTCTGTCTTTTTGCTCCGTAATCCCAAAAAAGAGGAACCCGTTTGGCCGGATTCCTCTGTCTTTTTGCCATTCTTCTATTTTCACTATGATCTCTGACTATTCTTTCACAGCTATGCAACCACCGTACCCAGGACTTTTACACCCCTTCGCGTCACCAGCTCCTTTTCTTCCCGGATCAGCTTTGCAGAAGATTTTCCTTTCTTTTCTATAAAAAGCACGGCATCATACTCTTTTATCTCTTCCAGGGCCGCCCCGCAGAACACCAGCTGCTTATAAGAGGAAAACGTAATCCCGGCGATATCTTTTTTCAGGCTTTCACATACGGCCTGCGCGTCCTTTTCCGCTATCGTACCGGCCAGCATGACCTTTTTCACTCCTTCTTTGCCGGCCGCATCCTTTACATTAGCACAGATAATCTTCATCTGCTCCTCTGCGGGGATTTCGCCGTAGGCTCCTTCCTCCAGCTGATAGATGAAGCGGTCGATGGCTCCGGGCGTTTTTCCCTCAGCCGGCACTGCCAGCCGCCCCACCATCTTCATCCCAAACTCCTCCTCGAAGGACTCTGTGCTCCGGATCCGCCCTCCTGCCACATAGACCATAATAAATACAAAGCCCATGAAAAAGGCTCCCATCACCAGCCCCAGTATAGCGAACTTCACCGCACTCGTGACCGGGCTCGGAGGAACCAGCGGCTCGCTCTTTTCCGTCAGCCCCTTCGCCTCAAGAGATGCCTCCATTGCCTTTTCAATCGCATCGACCTCCGCTTTCAGAGCCTTGAGGTTTTTAAATGTAGCTGTATATGTATTCAGGGTAGTCGTCTGATAACTCTGGATATCGCTGTTTCTTCGTTCTGACTGTGTGGAGGCCAGCAAAGACAGGGTATGACCCGGCAGCTCCCGTTGCAGCTCCTGGCTATATTCCCGAATCGCTTTCTCCGCTATCTCCAGGTAAGAGGCACACAGGGCGGCATCCGGCGCCGATATCTGGATCTGCATCACATTCTGTTTCGGCCATGATGTGGCTTCGCCGTCCGCCATATAGGAAACCAGATTTCCATTATTGGAGAAAGAGAGCAGATACTGTATCTCCGACAGCATCTGTTCATCATCCGACGAAGAGAGGTTCATCGCCATCCGCCCGTCCGTTACATAGGCGCGGTACGCGGCCAGCAGGACATCCAGAGCATTCGCCTCATTTTCGTTCTCGTTTATTTCCAGATGAAAGCTCAGTACCCCCACCTGCATCCGGTTTGGATCCAGCTTCATCAGCATGGAACGGTTCAAATATTCCTCCTGACGTGCCAGGTCTTTTTCTGTTCTCTCTATGACCAGCTTATACTGTTCTAAGACCGCCTCATCTTCTTTGGTCTGATCCAGCACTTCCTGTATCTCTTCGTCGATCTCTTCCTGTCTGGTCACATTGCCGCTCCTGGTCGAAAGGTATTTATATCCGCCGGCCAGGACAGCCATCAGAATCATGGCCACCAGGATCCATCTCCATTGCTTCAGGCAATAAACCATGAGATCCATCAGATTAATTTCTCTCTCGTATCCGTTCTGGTACTCATTCATCTCCAGGTATCTCCTTTAATATTCGTTTCGTTTTATCACATAGGTCGGCACAATCTCCCGGACCTTCTGTCTCACCAACTCCGAATCCGAATTTGCCAGCAGCATCAGCTCGTCCAGCTGCTGCGAAAAAAGGTCTTCGTCAAACTCAATGGGCTTTCCGATATGGATCAGTTTATTGGGTGTCTCTTTCATCCCCTCCTCCGCCATCAGAAGCTCCTCATACAGCTTTTCGCCCGGGCGCAGACCGGTGAACTTAATATCAATATCCTCAAAGGGCCTGTATCCGGACAGACGGATCAGGTTCTTCGCCAGATCCAGTATCTTCACCGGCTCTCCCATATCCAGTATGAAGATCTCCCCGCCCTTTGCCATGACGCCGGCCTGCAATACCAACGACACTGCCTCAGGAATCGTCATAAAGTACCGGATAATATCGGGATGGGTCACAGTCACCGGACCGCCCTCCTCGATCTGTTTCTTAAAAAGAGGAATTACGCTGCCATTGCTGCCCAGCACATTGCCAAACCGTACCGCCACAAACTCCGTATTGCTGCGCCCGTTCATCATCTGCACGATCATCTCGCAGATCCGCTTCGACGCTCCCATGATATTAGTGGGATTCACCGCCTTGTCCGTGGATATCAGAACAAACCGGCTGGCGCCGTATTTGACCGCTGCCTTTGCCGTCTTATATGTGCCAAACACATTATTCTTGATGGCCTCGTTGGGGCTGTCTTCCATCAGAGGCACATGTTTATGCGCGGCCGCATGATACACGATATCCGGCCGGTATTTCTCAAATATGCTCTCTATCCGGTGCGTATTGCGCACCGACGCGATCAGTACCACCAGATCCAGCTCCGGCTTCCTCCGCCGCAGCTCCTGCTGAATCTCATAGGCATTATTTTCATAGATATCAACGATGATCAGCGTCTTCGGTCCATGCTCTGCAATCTGCCTGCACAGTTCGCTGCCGATGGATCCGCCGCCGCCTGTCACCATCACGACCTTTCCATTGACATAATCTAAAATCGAAGTAATATCCACCCGGATCGGCTCCCGTCCCAACAGATCCTCGATCTCCACATTGCGAAGCCTGCTGACGCTGACGTCTCCGTTGATCAGCTGGTACATCCCCGGAAGCATCTTCAGCTCGCAGTCTGTCGTCTGGCAGATCTCCAGAATCTCCCTGCGTTCCTGCACCGACACAGAGGGCATTGCGACGATGATCTCATTGATATCGTATTTCCTCGCCATGGCAGGGATCTCCTGTCTGCTGCCCACAATCTCGATCCCGCGAAAGAAGCTTCCTATCTTCAGTGGGTCATCGTCAATAATACAGCACACCTTTTTTTGCAGAAAGCTGCTGGATGTCATCTCCCGCACCAGTACATTGCCCGCATCCCCGGCGCCTACCACCATCACACGGTGAACCGCCTGCTTCTGTTTCTGTTTGCCGCTGATGAGGTTTCGCAAAAAGCGGTACAAAAAGCGGGAACCGATCACCAGCACAGTCAGACAGACATAGTACACAAAGTGAAAGCTGATGGGAACGCGGCGGTGCATCAGATGCATACCAACAATCTGTGTCACAGCTGACAGCATACACGCGATAATGACATTTTCCAGCTCGCTCACACTGGCGTACTGCCAGAGGCTGTTATAAAGGCGCATCACGATAAAAATCAATATCGTAACGACCACGTTGATCAGAAAATAATCTTTTACCGCATTCAGGTAGCTGGCGTCTATGTTATTTATGCTAAATTCAAACCGGGCCAGAAGCCCCAGTGCGCTGGACAGAAAGATCGCCACCACATCGTAGGATATCAGGGCTATTCTTCTGATCAGGAGTTTTATACGACCATCCACTGTGTAAACCTCGTAATCGTCTTTTATTTTTGAAGGTAATATCTTTGCTATTATACGCTATTTTTGGGGAAAAAGCTAGTACTATTTAAAACGATACTTTATTCTAAGCCCCAATAGCTCCCTGCACTTTTATATTTCCCGTCCGTAAAAGCTTGGTTAATTGTATGATCTCATGCTTTCGTGAAATATTTCGTTTTTCTACTACGATAACCGTATATTTTTTTAAATCTCTGATGCTCTCCGGATTATGAACCGGATTCGGAATGGCTGTAAGCGTGTAGTTTTCTTCGGGTAAAAATCTTCTCAGGTGTCCGGCTACTTCTTCTAAATACTTAATATTTATTGTTCCTGTAACTGCGAAAGCCTTCTCCTGCCCATAATTCAGAAGTTCAATACGGGCAGCAATCAAATCATATTCTTTTTCTATGTCCAGTTTTGAAGAATATCCCTCCCATTTATTCATCAAATAATAAACCAGGCCTATTTTTCTCTTAGGGACATATACGGATCCCAATAAATCGTATCCATATACTTGTTCCAATTCCCAGTATCTCTGTAATTTCCCATAAAATATATACCATAACAGCAAAATTATCACACCCAAAAAGATCCCTGCAATGCCTCCTATGACCGCGCTTTTTACCAGTTCACGTTTTCCCAGAGGTTGCTCTGATAAAGCTAACTTCTCCTGATAGCTTTCATTCTGACTTTTCAGCGTTACAATTTCACTATTGAAATTATTGATTGCCTGCTCGCTGGAAGAGATCTGTGTCTGCACACTCATAATAGTAGAGTTGGTTGTATTTATCCGGTTGGACAAATCCAGCCTTATGCTGTCCTCCTCCGCTTTCTCCAGTTGGCGCTGCAACTCTTCGAGTGTACTTTTATAGGAGTCCAGCGTTTTCTGCTGCTGCTCCAATGTATTCTGCTGTGCTATAATATTTCCTTCATCTTTCTCTATGGTGCTATTGTTTCGGATGATCTGCTGCTGCATATTTTCTAACTCCGCATCCGTGTAGAGGGCCTCTGGCCCCTGTATGATTCTCATTTGTCCAAACACAGCAGCCATAGCAACTATAATCAAAGCCAATATCAGCCATCTTCGCAGCACAAAGGCTACTGCCCCTTTCCAATCCTGTATTTCATTATAACATATAGTTTCACTCATCTCGGTTCTCCCTTCCGTTGCTTTGATAAGTATATTGTTACACAATTTTGTCAACTTGTTTCCCAGTCCGTCTATACAACAATTCCGCAATCACCAGCACAGATATGGAAGCGACCCCCTTTTCCATCACACTGGATTCTCCAAAACCATATATTCCTGATATAAGAACCACCATTGCCAGCTGAGGTTTTTTATCCCTCGTTCCTTTCAGAATCAAAGCTATCATGGCAGCATTGTATAGGACAAACCAAAGACCGCCCCACTGCAACAGCATAGATACCCATCCGCAATCAATGTAATTATAATCACTAACATAATGATTTCCAAAAAAAGATGGTGGAATCCATTCTGCGCGCTCCACTGCCAGACTCAGCCTTTTACTAAGTATTCCATCCAGTTTCCAAAACAAATCCGCATTTGGCTTTCCAAATACCAGATAGCATACAAGAGCGCCGAATATTATATACACTGCCGCAAGAATGATCCCATAGCTCCGCTTTTCAGTCAAAGGTTCTGCTATTTTAATAAATCCCAGATAAAATACGAGAAGCATTGTTCCCAGAAAGCCTGTGCGCGAAACAGTGAACTGATATAATACTACATTCAGCGCCATCATTACGGCAATATGCGGCAATCGTATTTTGGAATAATTTCCAAATATATATAACATCTCCAAACGCCATAAATACATATGGCACGTATTAGGCGTACTGAAACCAAATGAATAACGCATTCTAATGGTGTCTGCCTCTAACCAGCCTCTGGAAGAGCGATATCCTCCTCCCAATTCTGTTTCAATCGACCAGAGCATCGTCATCAGCATGGAAAACAGGCCGACCCAAAAGCATTGACGAAACATCTCCTCCAAATCTATATCCTTTAATGAGAGCAGCAAAATCACATTGGTAACCAAATATTCATTTTTATTAAATATAAAGCTGACTGCTGCCAGAACAAGCAGCCCCAATCCACAGGCCGCTTCTTTTTGCGTATATTCCGTCATCAATATTTTAATTCCCAGACAAACATAGGCTAAAAGCAGCAAAATATATTCCAATATCACTGCTTCCTTCCCCATTGCGTCTAATAAATATTTTCCGCCATAAAATATAAAAAACAGCAGATAATATCCTATATATGCAACTGTCTTTAACTTTTCCTGCCTGTCTCTTTGCACTGTTTTACATATATCATTCCGTAACGTTTTTATCACCCTGCTTTCCTGCCGCCTACTGCCCTTTTCCTGTTTTTTATTAAAAGCCCCATACCTGCACAGGCTGCATATACGCACCCGCCAACCAAAATCTGTTTTATTGTTATCATTGGCGTTGCTCCCGCCATATGTCTTCCCAAATAGCTTACTACAATGTACATTATGATTGCCGCCACGATAAAAGGAACAACCTCTTTAAGCATTTTCCAGAAACTGATCCCCCGCCGGCTGCACCATGTTTTATAAGCCACCATGGTTCCTTCTGTTATAAGAATCGCATATCCGGCTCCTTCCACTCCATAAAAATATATTAACACCAAATTAGACAACATGCTGACTGCAATTCCCATAACAGATGCTTCTAAAAGCACTTTATCCTGATGAGTGGGTACCAGATACTGAGACTGCAAAACTTCTCCCCAGGCAACAAACAAAATCAGAAAAGCCATAACATGAATCATTGTGCCACAAACTAAAAATTCTTCCCCATAATACCATGGAACCATACTCTCTGCAATAGCCGATAAACCGAAAGCACATGGAAGAGCTATCGCCATCGTAATCTGTATTCCTCCCCGGACAAGCGGATGTTCTCTCTGATACTCTCCTTTTGCATACAAGTTACTGACTCTAGGGAGCAGCACTGCCGCCAGTGCTGTCACGACCCCCGCCGGCAAACGCGACATTCCCTCCGCATTTGACAAGTAAGCTACCGCGTCCATCCCAATCATATGTGCTACCAGCAGCTTATTAATCCCTATATATACATAATAACAAAGCTGCGGCCCCGATACACGAAGGGCCGGCCAAATCCGTGATTTGACCGCCGGCCACTCCGGTTTCACAATCACGATCTCCTGTCGTACAAATGGCCATAACACCAATTGTGACGCCAAAATTGACAACGACATTATGAGAACATACAGCCAGGTATCATCAGGAGTCCGCACCAATGTCAAAATGGCAGTCATTACGGCTATTTTAACCAAAATGTTCCGGAATACTATTTTCCCGAAATCCTCCAGTCCGTAGAAAAGCCAGGTTACATCCAGCGCGCAGCCAATGATATAAATCGTCTGGAGCCAAAGAAAATCCTGGCAACGTTTAGCAAAAAACACTACAAAAATCAAAAAAGCAAGCACAGCCAATGTACTGGTCAGAAGCTGTACACCATATACCTCCCAGAATACCCGGCTTAATTTCTTTTTATCATCCCGCACATATGCACATTCCCGATTCCCATATGTGTTCATTCCCAGCAAACAGAACATAGCAAAGTATGTTCCTACCGTATAAGTATAGCTGTAATCTCCAATTCCTGCGGCTCCGATTGTCCGGCACAGATGCGGCGTTGTAATAACAGGAACCAGAATCGCCACCAGTTGAAACAAGCTTTGAAACACAAAATTATTAATAATTTTTTTGTCCAATTTATATGACATACCCTTACTTCTGTCCCCGCTCTTGCCACAGCTTCTCAATATTATCTGCCATAACCTCCCAGGAATACTTCCCTGCCTCTGCCGCTACATTGGCGGAAAACTCTTTCTCTCTATCTTCTTCAAAGAAACGGATAATCTTCTCTGCTAATTCAGTTGCGTTTCTTGGCGTGACAATATAGCCTGTCTTTCCATCCAGTACCACTTCCGGCAAACCGCCTACTCCGGTAGCAATCACCGGCTTATCAAAACCATAGGCAATCTGTGCGATTCCGCTCTGTGTTGCCGACACATATGGCAGTACTACCAGATCGCAGGCAGCAAAATAGGGCTCCACATCACGATCCGGGATATATCCTTCCACCACCCTAACTATATTCTCAATTTCCAGTTCTTTTATTTTTTCTAAATAATAATCCCGAGCCTCACCAAAATCACCTACAATCCAAAGACATACATCCGGCAGGCTTCCTTTTACGAAAGGCAATGCTTCCAATAAATAATCAAGTCCTTTATAGGGCCGTACAAAACCAAAAAACAAAAGCATCTTCTCTTCTGCTTTCACCTTTAGCTGTTCCCTGGCCTGTTCGCAATTTATTCCTGTAATTTTAAACGCATTGTATGTGGGGTGCACGGCAGCTAACCCCTTTGCACTCTTTCGAATATTCTTCAGTTCTGCCAAATCCGCTTTTGAATGAGTAATGAACAGATTTCCACAGTTCATTACCATTTTGGTAAGAAACCTGTCCATTGGAAATCTCTCATGAGGAAAAACATTATGGCACACAAACAATCTCTCTGTCTGCCCCAAAATATTTGACAAAATCCAATAGCATGGAGCAAAATAAGGATGCCACCACTGAAAAATCACCAGATCCGGCTTAAGCCGCCGAATCTTGAAAGCCGTGTTTACTATGTTAAAAGGATTCGCCGTATTTAACCAGAATTTTGTATCCTCAATCCTGAAACTGTCATTGCTGAAATCTCTTTGCTCTTTTTTAAATAAAAGCTTTGGATACTGCATCTTGTAAGATACCATAATCACATCATATTTTTTTCTCAAAGCCTTGCATAAAAGCCCTGTATAATGTGAAATCCCACCTTTATATGGATAAACCGGGCCTATCAGAACAATTCTCTTTAACCTTGACATATCTCTGCGCCTGTCTATATCTTTTCTTTAATATGCGACTCATTATAGCGATCACGATATGTTGCGTCTACCAACATATCTCCTATAAATCCCGTGGAAAACATCTGGACCCCCAAGATCAAAAGCAGCACCCCCAGCAGAAGCAATGGTCTGTTACCGATCCCTTGTCCCATAAACCATAAAGCGGTTAAATACGCACAGATCATTCCTCCCAGCACACACAGGACCAATCCGATCTTTCCAAAAAAATACATCGGCCGATCGTAAAATCTGCCCAGAAATGCCACTGTCATAGAGTCAAACAGCCCTCTCAGATAGCGCTCAAATCCATATTTGGACTTTCCAAACTCTCTGGCGTGGTGTTCCACCTCGATCTCCGCAATGCGAAACCCCTTGCGATATGCCAAAACGGGTATATACCGGTGCAGCTCTCCGTACACATCTATGCTGTCCACCACTTCCCGGCGGTACGCCTTAAAGCCACAATTAAAGTCATGCAGATGAACGCCGGACAGATGAGACGTCACTTTATTAAAAAGCTTGGAAGGCAGACGTTTCTCCAGCGGATCATTCCTTTTCTTCTTCCAGCCGGATACCAGATCATACCCCTCCTCCAGCTTTGCAACGAAACGCGGAATCTCCTTTGGATCATCCTGAAGATCCGCATCCATTGTGATGATAATGTCTCCCGAACAATTTCGAAAGCCTGCCTGCAGGGCGGCCGCTTTGCCAAAATTCTTACGAAACACAATCAGACGAACATTTTGATCTTCTGTTCTCAGCTCCTTTACTTTTTGGGTTGAGGCGTCGGCGGAACCGTCATCTACAAAAATTATTTCATATAATGAATACTCCTTTATACTTTCAACGATTTTTTCATAAAGCTTTTTTATGGAGCTCTCTTCATTATACATCGGCACAATAACTGATATCTTATTTTTCATAAATTTTAACCCTCTTTACAGGCTGTTTTCCTCTGACTACTCCATTACCGTAAATAACCTCAACTCATATATAGACCAATTAGATGACACATTTTCCTCTGTCTTTCCCAATTCCAACTTCAAATACCGGCATTCCACCGGGGAAAATGCATAGGTTTGATTATCGCTTGTGGATACCTGTAATTCAACCCAGTTTTCTTTATCATTGGAAACAGATATTTTCAAATTGCGCGGATAATCCCATGGACTTTCTTCCGTTTCCAGCTTCGCACCTGATAGAAGGTATACGTCATCCAGAGTCACTTCCACATACATTCCTTCTTGCTGTCTGGAGGATTCCCACCGGGTGCCCATATTTCCGTCAACCATCGCATAAAGATCGGATGCCCTCTCCACGTTACTCTCTATTTCAGCTACCGTAGGATTCCTCCTGCTTCTAAAATTTTTTTGCCGGTATTCACATAAAACCAGTCTGACCCACGCCTCATCCTCATAGGCTTTATCATACGTAATTTTAATATAGTCAAACTCATAAACTACGCATTCCGCGGAGATTCTCGTGTCATATTCTGAATATTTCGGACAGTTTCGGAGATTATGCCAATTTATTCCGTCATCGGACACACTGACCTCCAATTTTCCTTCCTCTAAAAGTGTGTTGTCAGAAACGACGGCCGCCACAAGATCCGCGGCAATGGTTTCATTTAATTCGCCAATATAAATTTTTTCCGTAGGTGAGCTCTCGTCGCTCCATCGAATCCCGTTTAGCTCATACTCGGCGCTTTCCCTGCCAATGACAAGCTGAAAAGCCCTGGTAATGTCATAAATTCTGTTATATATGCTTCTTATGACCATACCGCCAGCCCTAATGTCTTTTTCCCTGGTATATAAATAAGACTCCTCAAAATCATTCTCGTCTCCCACCACATAATCTGCCACTTCCCGGGAAGATACGATATGAAAAGGGTTTCCCTCTTCACTGTCAAAAAACCACGTATATCCCTGGTGAGCAAAAACATTTATATATTCTTCATTGCATTCCTCAAGTATATATTTAAATGCATTCGTCTCCGACACATACCAGTAATCCCTCTGAAAATGGTCCTCCGCATACCACCTGATCCAAGGATTGTAATATACATACCCATAAGGATGATTCTTAATGATCCACAGTGACAGGTATACCAAAACAGCCCCCAGGACTGTCAATCCCGATACCTTCAGAACATGTTTCAAATCTGCCTTTAAAAACATATGCAGGCCAACCACCGCCCAACATGCAATGACAGAATACATGAAATAGAAATGCCGCCAGCCATTATACAGTACAGGTCTGACTATAATAACATAAGCAAAAGGAATAATCAGGATCAGATACAAAAACAAATATAGCCATTTTTTTTCACTTCTTACCGATTTTTTTTGCCTGATACAATATCTTCCTGCGCCGCCCAGACCGATAAACATAAAAAACAAATACGTTGCAGGGACCGTGGTCCCAATCCATACAAACAGATAATGCCACGGCAACTTCGACCCATGTATCCACTGTCCCATATAAAGAACATCCGCATCCCACAAAGTGTAATTGCTAAATGTCCGTATGATTTTCATCAGCGTCTGAGGGATATTTTCCCACGCATTCGGACTGAGCAAAATAAATGCTCCCAGAAAAAGGCCCCCTGTCAAGGCGCCGTATGCCAAAAGTTTCTTCCAGGTCTTCTCCTGAAAACTCTTTATTACAATCACGAACAGACAGGCAGCAACTACCACTCCCCCCACGATACGGCTGGATGCACACAGGGCGGAGAATACTACGAACAACAGCACATTTTTTATTGAAAGCTTTTGGATCAGCCGGATTCCATAATATATACTGATCGTAAACAACGAAAGACACAGGCTGTCTTTAATGTTATAAAAAGAATCTGCCAACGTGCGGGGACAAAGCACATAGATGATCGTTCCTATCAGAGCCTCCCGCCGTCTTCCGCCTGTAAAGATCAGCGCTATGTGGTAGAAAAAAACGGATGACACAAAAAACCAGCAAAAATTATACAGGTGTCTGACCGTATAAATCTCCTGATATGTCATCTCGAAATGATTCAAATGTTCTATAAATACCAACGGGAGTTGCAGGATCACACCATAATTTATACCATATTCTTTTAAAGGAGGAAGCGCTTCCGTATCAATGGTGGGAGTCTGATATACCTGGTCTTTCAGAAACAGCTCATTATAAGTAACAAGGCTGTGTCTTCGCTGAACTGCCTCATCGGAAGAAATTCCATAATCCTTGTAGGTCAAACATCCAAACAGAAAAAACAAGACAAAAAACAAAATAACAATCCATTCATCATATCTTAAAAATAAGCGTTTTTCTCTTCTATGCATTATTTTTACTCCAGTATATATAAGGTCTTCTCCGGCTGACACACTCATATCCTAAAACTTTATCCATAATACCACATTTAACCTATTATCGCAATCAAAAGTCAGCTCCCTTGTTTTTTCAAGTCCATCGCTCATTTTAAAATATCACTCTCCCGGCATATATAAATCGGCCTTTTTTTTGTCTCCAGATATGTTTTTGCCATATATTGTCCCAGAACGCCAATACACAAAAGCTGTACTCCGCCAATAAAGATAATGATACATGCCAAAGACGGCCAGCCTGAGGTAGGATCACCAAACAAAGCTGCCCTGATAACAATAAAGAGAACGGCAACCGCTGCCACCATGCACATAACTACCCCAAGCCATGAAGCCAAAGACAACGGCAAAGTAGAAAATGCTGTAATCCCCTCCAGCGAGTATCGAAACAGCTTCCAAAAAGACCACTTTGTCTCTCCCGCTACCCGCTCCACGTTCTCGTATTCCAGCCATTTAGTCCGAAATCCCACCCAGCCAAAAATCCCTTTTGTAAAACGATTATATTCTGTCACAGATAACACAGCGTCTACCATACTTCTGCGCATCAGCCTGTAATCTCTTGCCCCATCCACAATATCCGCATCTGAAATACGGTTCATAATCCGATAAAACAGTCTGGCAAAGAAAGAGCGAATCTTTGGCTCACCTTTTCGGCTCACCCGCCTCGTGGCCACCGAATCATACCCCTCCTCCTTTAACGCCAGATACATCTCCATCAGATATTCCGGAGGATCCTGCAAATCTGCATCCATCAATACGGCATAATCCCCATGACAGTGCTCCAGCCCCGCATATATTGCCGCCTCTTTTCCAAAATTTCTTGAAAACGAGAGATAGTGCACCCAGTCATTTTTTTTGGCCAATGTTTTTATCGCCGCCAAAGTCCCGTCCTTTGAACCGTCATCTACAAAGATCAGTTCGAGCTCCACATTCCGTTCCAGAAATGAGGAGCGTTCCTTCTCCAACTCCCTGTAAAATAAAGGAACGCTCTCTTCCTCATTATAACTGGGCACGATTACAGATATCAAATCACTCTTAGGCATCTCCTGTTATCTCCATCTCAATTTCCAGATTCCGATTACCCAGCCACGATACTCCGTCTCTGACCGCTCTATGATCTCAAAATAATCTTCCTCAACTTCATCCTCAATCCAGGGAAACGAAAAGTAGTAAAGCTCTTTTCCCGCCATTTTCTCCTTTGTAGCCGTTCGAACCAGCTCATACTGAATCTCTGCCCAGTTACCGGTATTTACGATACTCCTTTTCTGATTCTCTTCATCCCAGTACACTGTCAGTCCTCCAAACAAACTGTAATATACGCTTTCCGGCGTATAGGAGTCCACAATCCCGAAAGGACTTGACAGCAGAACCACTTTATTCCTGTCATACTCAATCATTGCCAAAGCCTTGTCCATCGCTTTTTCCAGATAAGAATACTGACGGTTGTATACGGTAGAATCTCCAAAATTATGACATTTTTCTATCCAGTTCGTTGTGATAATCGAGGTTCTTCCCACAGGAAGGTTATCAAAGACCCGTAAGGAAAGGGGGTCAATCGTATAGAAGGATTGTACTGCCTGTATCACAGCAATTCCCGTTACCGCCGCCGCTTTCCACCGTATCGTTCCGCAAAGATACAGAACCGCCAGTGTTCCCAGTAATGTCAGCGGAAATTCATATGGCAAAATATATCGCGGATGATTATATGTGACAAAAAGCAAACTGAACCCCACGAAAAAAGCCGTCGCCCCCAGGAGAGGCAAAAATAGCTTTAATCTATTACTATCCCATATATGATATAACGCTCTTCGACGGAGTATAACAAGCACGGCCGCCGCAATCAAAAATCCCCATGCCCAGTTAAAGTTCAGAACCAGCATAGTCACGGTTTTTTTCAATATATATACCGGCTGAATTCCGAAATAATGAAATGAATCTTCCGCCCCCCAATGGCTGGTCAGCATATATTCAAACATCCAGACACATATCGGGAAACCCGGCGCCCATATATTTTTATGCCATATGGCATGCCATGCCCTAAGCAGCAGGTTTCTGCTCTTCTCGGCAAATATAACATTCCAAATATACACCCCCAGAACACAGCCCGCGCAAAGTACGATACCCGGCTCTTTTGAAAAGCATAACAGGAAACTGCCAAACAAGGTCAGAATATCATATTTCATATAAATAAAATATATAAGCCATACAAAAAAGCACAGCGACGCATAATCCAGACTGACCTCCCCCACGACTCCCAAAAGCCACGGCGAAAAAGCAAATATCATTGTATATACACTGATCAGAATCCTGGATTTTTCATGCAGAACGCCTCTTAACAGACCATAATAGCAATAGATTGTCACCGAACCCAAAAACAAATTCACCAGGCGGCAGGCTATATCTACATTACCTGTCAGATTGCTGAATGTCGCTGCAAAAACAGAAAAGCCGGAGCACAGATGTCCCACCAGATTCAGCCGCAGAAAAGAGACAAATGTAAAATCAAACTGCCTGTTTTCCATAACCTGAAGTTTATAATAATAACTGTCCCATTTATAGTAATCATCCAGGGTTTCCAGTGACATCATTAAAAACACGCCTATTATCAGCCATACCGGCCAGTTTTTTTCCCAATATCTTTTAACGGTCTGCCAGGATGTCTCCTTCCCATACCGCCAGCCCCATAATAATACATTGGTAATCAGGGCAACTGTCCCCACAGCTATACATTCACCCTGTGTATAATCGGCAAAGGGAGAAAAAATTTGCGAAATCCAGAATACGGCCAAAAGCAGATCCAGCAGCAACATCTGACAGTCAGCCACCCTGGAATATGCCTGCCTCCACACGAATCCTGCCGCACCACCGATAAAGTGCAGGCCAAAGCCAAACAGCAAAAAGATATTGCTGAGATATCTCAATCGGACCAGTGTCGCCAACAATGCAAAAAACAGAAAAAGTACTGCCAGACCATGAAATTCCGCTGCCCGTAATTCCGTCCTGTTCAAAAGCTTTCGTCTCACATCAATATAAAACCAGACTGTCAGCACAAAAGAAGCCAGCAGGCCCATATCCCTTATTCCTCTTACGGGCTCTTTCTGTGTTTCTGCCAATTCTCCTTCATGATCTTCCTGATATTCCATTAACGTCTGGTCATCCACATCAATGTATTCATACGCGGCGGAAACATGAAAAGAAATAACCAGCAAGCTTATTAAGCTCAGTATTACCAACGATTTTACTTTATAACCATATTTATGAGACAGTTTCTCCGTGAGGAAAAACAATCCCCCTGTCAGCACGATTCCTGCCAGTCCGCCAAGCACAATCCCCAAAGTACGCAGCCCGTCTCCGACCCGCACCGCACCATTTCCAAACAAAGCCGATGCCAAAAGCAGCAGCGGGATACTCATAAGCCAGCCCGCACCGCTCTCCCTTCTTCTCCACCTGTACAAGCCTGTCAAAAACAACGGCCAGAAAATATAGATGACCATTCCCGTCAGGGATCCCTCCGTATACAACACCCACCTGTGCAGAGGATTTAGAAGCAGCAGACCTGTAAAAAGGGCTGCTTCCGGCTCCTTTCCCCCAGCCTTTCTAAAAAAAACATAGGTGCTGCCATACGACAGCAGTATATACAAAAGCTGTACGCCCTTAAAACTGGTCCCAATACCAAAACGCCAGGTCCGCAAAATTGCGCCTGCATATAAAAGAGAGGGACCGCCCGCAGGCTGTCCTGTCGCAATAATCTCTTTCATCCGGTCGATCTGATCCAGGTATGTCCACAAATATCGACTTTCGATAGTCTCTGATGATAACATCGGAAACACACTGAGGAGGACTCCCACTATCAGTATTAACACTGCGCCACATCTATATCCCAGATGTCTCTTCCCTTTTTCCATCTAAGATTCTCCTTCGCACACCAAATCCCGCCAGACTCGCCAACACCAGCCCATTCAACGCTCCCGCTACGGACTGTATTTTCGTTCCGCCATAATATACAACTATCTCGTCTCCGACCTCTTCCTCCGCCATGATCCGGAGCAAGCCGTTATAATCGCTCTCCACCACATCCAGCTCCCGCCTGGTCCCATCTGCCAAAAGCGTATATGCACAATATCCCTTATACCACACCAGCGGAATATCATAGTATGAGACCCCGTTCTTCGGGCAGAATCTGACCATGCCTGACTTTTCTGTAACCGCCTCTGTCTCTGACCCGTCTGCATTCCTGATTACTCTCTCTTCTTTGAGAAGTTCGATATCCACATTATCTGGCAGCCATTCTTTATAATAAACATTAAACGAATTCCAGGCGTAGTCATAGTAATCATTCTCTAAAAAAACTTTTTCCGTAGTATCATAATGATAAAACGCCAGCGCAAACAAAGACAAAAAAACTGTCGTTACAAGGATACTCTTTTTTCCTCCCCATATTCTCACAAGCATCATGGCAATCCCTATACTCAGAAAAACAGCTGCCGGAGAGTACAAACGAAACGGGAACTGAATACTATTCAAAATACTTTTTAAGATTCCCCAGGGAAAGTATTTTGTCGTTGCCCACAACAGAAGCGCCCCTCCCAGCAAAAACCAATCGATGAAAGGACGCTTTTCATCTCCGGATATTTTCTTAAAACAAAAGAAACGCAGAGAAAGGAAAGCAAAAAAGATAATCCCAAAATTATATATATCCCGGTTCACGGAAAAAAGTCGTTTCAAATCCAAGGCCATCACGGTCACATCCGCCCACGGGTGGCTGAAATAAAATGTATTTGACAGCAGCTGTTCTAAAAAAGGCAGCCAGAACCCTATGCTGGCAAGCAATGTGAGCGCCGCTGTCCAGAGAAGTCTTCTCATTTTTTTCCAGCTGACAAGCACCCTTTTCCATTGCGAGAGTACCGCTACCACTGATATGCATAAGGAAATTGCCAGAGAAATACTATGGCACATCATCAGACCCCAGAAGCCCAGCCCCATTACAAACGGTTTTTGAAAGTCCTCAAAAATCAAATCGTATAGACCGTATATCACCAACGGAAAAAACACAAAGGCCTGGATCTCTCCCACCGCGGCCCGCGTGTGAAGCGTACAGATATGATATTGACATAATGTATAAAGAATCGCCGCAACGGCCGCCGCATACGAATCCTTCGTTATCTTTCTGCCACAGTAATAGGTGGTCAGATAACATAAAATGACCGTGACCGCAAGATAACACTTATAACTATCCATAATTCCCACTCCCAGTACGCGCAAAGCTGCCGGAAAGTACAAAAAAATATCCGGATAGCACAGAGAAACCGCATATCCATGGTAATTCAGATACATTGGCCCGACCTTTGCCGGTATCATCCCTTCTTCTATCCCTATTTTCAGATTTTCAATACGAAGTAAATGATACCAGATATCGTGCCCGGCCAGAAGGCCTTCTTGTAAAAGAGGAAGGCAGGCGACCGCTATCGCGGTAATCCCACACAATATAATGATTTCCTTTCCCCTTATTTTCTTTTCTATCTGTTTCAAAATCAGTTACCCTCCCCTATTCCACAATAGGTTCCAGCTCTCTGAGCCTGCCGATAATCACTCTGGCAATCGCTTTGCCTCCCTCCGCATTCGGATGGCAGATATCCCTTATATACTGGGTACGGTTAAATTCATTGATACCGGTAGTTCCGAAAAGGTCAATAAACGGTATACTTAAATACTCCGCCACCTCTTCCATCGCCTCCGCATAATCCTGCACTGTCAGGCCAATATCATTTACAAAAGGCTTTGTCTGATTTTTATACATCTCAGCCTCATCTTCCGGACCTCTCCCGCTCAAAGGAGACATCAACACAATGACGGCGTTTGGCACATGCTCCTGAATTTTCACCACAGTCGATGCCACGGCCCCCATAAAAGTCGTTTCATCAAACGGATACGACAAATCTCCGATAGGCGCGTTAACCCAAACGCCCGAATCATTCGTCCCCCCATTTACAATAACCAAATCCACATCTTTCGGAATCTGTGTCGTAATCCGGTCCCAACTGCACAGATATCCTTCATGCACTGTCGTCCCTTCTGGCGCCTCAAATGTCTCCACGCCATACCGGCTATTATAACTTCCATCCGGATTTGCATACCAGATTTGCTCTGTCTTCACAAAAGCGCTGCTGCCGATCCCTCTGTTATAGTGCTTTGAAAAGCCGAAATAATCTGTTATATAATCCTGCCAGCTGGCTTCCTGTGTGATGCTGTCTCCATAGCTGCACCATACCTTTCCGCTCCAGCTGACAGTCACCGTCTTCTCATCCAGGTAAACCCCCACTTCATTTCCAATCCGTTCCATATCCGCCTGCTGCATCTGAAGCTCCTTTTCCAGAGAAACGATTCTCATCCCCAGATACAGGCAGACTGCCAGAAGCACGGCGGCCATACCTGTCAAAACCGCATTTCTTATTCTATGATGTCCATTCATCTTCTCTTCCTCTTTGCTTTTCCAAACGGTATTTCCATTGAATCATACTATTTGTCAGGATATCACAATCTATTTTCTATTGCAAGTAAAAAGCGAAAAAAAGCCTTCTAAGCATTGCGCAAAACCAATAATTGTGATACGCTAATCATATATTTTTTATTCGAAAACAATAAATATGAGGTATACGCTTTGATTTATGACAGAATAATTATCGGCGCCGGATTATATGGACTCTATTCGGCTAATCTCTGCGCTTCCAAGGGGGAACGCATCCTGCTTCTGGAATATGATTCTGAAACGTTTTCCCGCGCCACTTACATTAACCAGGCCCGTGTCCATATGGGCTATCATTACCCCCGCTCACTTTCCACCGCCATTAAATCCGCCGGTTATTTTGAGCGCTTTCTCAATGATTATTCCTTTTGCATTTTGCAGGAATTCGATCAGGTTTATGCTACGTCCCGGAACTTTTCCTGGACGAATGCCAACCAGTTCCGCAAGTTTTGCCGGGATGCTCATATTCGCTGTGATGATATTGCTCCTTCTCGTTTTTTTAATGAAGGCATGTGCGACGGCGCTTTTCTCACACATGAATTTACCTATGATGCACTGGTCCTGCGGGATTATTTCATGGCGCAAACGGAAAAATATTCCAATATTGATATCTTATATAATGCCCGCATACAGGACATATACAGAGATGACAGGTATTATCGGATCATCATGACGGATCAAACTGTTTTTCAGACCCCTTTTCTGCTGAATGCGACCTATGCATCCACGAACCAGATTATTGACAAGGTCCGAAATGAATCTTTTGAACTGTTTAAAATAAAATATGAATTATGTGAAATCATACTCTGCCATGTGGGGCCGATTTTAAAAAATGTAGGCATTACGGTAATGGACGGGCCATTTTTCTCCATCATGCCTTTTGGCATGACCGGTCTGCACTCCCTGACTTCCGTTACCTTCACCCCGCATGTTACCAGCTATGACTACCTGCCATCCTTCGCATGTCAGGCCGCTTCAAAGGGACTTTGCTCCCCGGCTCAGCTGTATAATTGCAACCTATGCCCGGCAAAGCCGGAATCCGCATGGCCTTATATGTCCCATATGGCACACAAATACATGCGTCCGGAACTGGATTTTCAGTATTCTCACTCACTGTATTCGATGAAACCCATACTGAAAAACTCCGAAATCGACGATTCCCGCCCTACGGTAATACGAGTTTTTTCCACGGACCCCACATTTGTAAGTGTTTTGTCCGGTAAAATCAACACGGTATATGATTTAGATGAGGTGTTATTTCATGATAAAAAATAAAGAAAAAAATTTTGCATCCGCAGTAGCTTATATTCATAATAATGAGGCGTCTGTTTTTGATTTCCTTCAAAAGATCGACGCAATTCTGTCTGTTAATTTTGAAAAATACGAAATCATCTGCGTAAATGACGCCTCCCGCGATGACAGCGCCGGACAGATTAAACACTTTGCCCAGAGCGCTTCCAGTACCGTGGTCAGCATCCTTAATATGAGCTTTTTCCAGGGACTGGAATTATCTATGAATGCCGGTATCGATCTGGCAATCGGAGATTTTGTCTTTGAATTCGATGCGTGCGATCCCCATCTCCCTCTGGATCTGATGATGGACCTTTACCAGACCTCTCTGACCGGATATGATATTGTAAGCGCCGCACCCGAAAGCAGAAGCCGTTTATTCAGCCGGATATTCTATTCGATATTCAATCGGGCGTCGCATTTAAATCTTCGCACCGAAACCTTTCGGATTCTTTCCCGCCGCGCTATTAACCGGGTTCAGTCCATGAGTCTGACCATCCCTTACAGGAAAGCGGTATACGCCAACTGCGGTCTGAAAACCAGCGTACTCACCTATTCATCTGCCTCCTCTGCGGTATCCGATTCGGATCACCGGCATAACCAGCGTGAGCTGGCTCTGGATGCCCTCATCCTGTATACGAATATCGCATACAAGTTTTGTATTACCTTATCTCTCATCATGATGATGATTGCTATTTTTGTTGTACTTTATGCCAGCTATTTCTATTTTGTTGCCGGCGGTACCGTAGAAGGATGGACCACTACGATCCTGTTTCTTGCCTTCTCGTTTTTTGGCCTCTTTGCAATCCTTACGACAGTAATCAAGTATCTGTCCATTCTGCTGAATCTTGTTTTTAAAAAGCAGAAATATATTATTGAGTCCATCGAAAAATACAATAAATAGTGAGGGATTATGTCAAAATCAATCCGGCCCGCCGCCATTTTAGCCGCTTTTATCGGTGCTTTGCTTCTGTCCGTTTTCCTCAGATTTCCATGGGATAAGGATAAAGTATACTACAGTCAGGATGCTTCTTATCATGTCCTGCTGACGGCCTGTGCCTATGGTGAAACACCGGCTTCCGTTCATAAATACCTGCCGCTGATTACGCTGGGAACTTTGCAGGATAAATATATCCCCTGGGAAGACACCTTGTGCGATAGTGAAGGAAATTATTACTATACCTCGTTTTCTGCCGCAGGCTTTTTCCTTCCTTATCTTTTTTTTCGTGCCTTCCGCCTTTCTGTCACCATGGAAAATCTGTATCTTTTTAACAGCTTTTTGTACCTGCTCTGTACTTTCTTTACATGGTATCTGTTTCGGCTGCTCTTTTCCCGCGACAGAGACGCCTGGCTGACCGGGCTCTTTGCCGCTCTGATCTATGCATTCCAGACAGAAACGCTGCACTCCCAGGGTATCGTCTACTGGCACCATTCCCTGTTCCAGCTCCTCTTTCTCCTTCAGCTTCTGTGCTTTATCAAGGGAAAGACCCTGCCTTTTCTGTTTTTTTGTCTGCTAAACCCGTATACCGAATGGACCGGCTATGTGGCAAACGGCGGTTTTGCTCTGATATACCTGCTGAGAAAGGACGGGAAACGTTTTCTCTCCACCTGCATCGCAACGGTGGGCGCATTAGCCTTATTTATTCTGCATTATGCTTCCGTGCTGCCCTTTAACGAAGTGATCTCTGCTCTGTATAAGCGCTTTTTTGCCCGCGGGATTACTTCCGCTGTCAGTTGGACCGCTTTTATCAAAGGATACTTCTGTTCTTACGGCTTTTTCCTGGCGATATTGTTTTTTCTTCTGATTTTCACACTGGTCAATATACGCCGCCGGCAAACCTTCCTCTCTTCCCTTAAAGAAAGATGGGAAATCTTCTTTTTGCTGCTTTTTCCGCTTCTGGAAAATCTGCTTATGCAGCAGCATGTAGTGTTTTACAGCTATGACCGCCTGAAATGCACATTGCCCATGATTTATCTCTTTTTACTCTGTCTGAAAGCGATTCCCGCAGACAGTAAATACGGCGGTAAGATACTGAAGACAGGGATCGCAGCCGTCATTCTTATGGCCTGCTGCAATATGACCTACTATCTGAAAGCAGATAGCTTCTATTCTCATACGGCTGATTATCTGGAGGATAATATACTTCTCGCAGAGTATATTAAAGAACACTATCCCGCAAAGGATCGTTTGACAGGTCAGAATAATGCCACACGCGGATATAGTAACCTTCTGTTTCATGGAGGAATCTACGAATATCAGGACGCATTGTCCGGCTTAGAGCTTCTGAACAATGAGCGCTATTATGTCTATCTGAATTCCGCAGATCTTCCTTTTAATATATACCGGTACGATTATGCTCTGGTATATGATACGTTTGAGAACACTGTTACACGGATCCATGTCCAAAACGGAACGGTTTATGCAAAAAAACAATAATTGGAAAGGGTAACTTACTTATGAATACTTCTCTTGTTGGTTATACTGGTTTTGTGGGGTCAAACTTAGTTTCCTCCCATCCGTTTTCTTTTTGCTATAATTCAAAAAATATTTCGGAAGCCTTCGGGCAGAATCCGGATCTCCTTGTTTTTGCCGGAATCCGGGCCGAAAAGTACATTGCCAATCAGGAGCCGGATAAGGATCTTCAAATTGTAAAAGAGGCGTTCCATAATATCAAAAAAATATCGCCCAAACAGCTGGTACTGATTTCCACCGTTGACGTCTATCCGGTTCCCTCGCTGGTTGACGAGGACAGCGTTATCTGCGAAGAAAGACTATCGCCTTATGGCTATGACCGGAGACTGCTGGAAAAATGGGTCCTCGACGCCTACCCCTCCGCTCTCATTGTGCGCCTTCCCGGTTTGTTTGGGCAAAATCTCAAAAAAAACTTTATTTTTGATTTGATTCGAATCATTCCATCTGCTCTGACCGCTCAAAAATATGCCGAATTATCCCTTCAGTCCGATCTTCTGGCAGATTTCTACTCACCGGATGGTCATGGTTTTCTGAGATGTCGTCCTCTGACTGACCAGGAAACCGCTTTACTGAAACAGGAGTTTTTGCGTCTTGGATTTACGGCACTCCACTTTACCGACAGCCGGGCTCAATTTCAGTTTTATAATCTTTCCCATCTCTGGGAACACATACAGACAGCGCTCAGCCACCGGATCTCCATATTAAATCTGTCAACTGAACCGCTGACCGTCTCCGAGATATACGGATACCTGATGCACACGGAATTCATAAACGAAATCCCTGACCGGGCTATTCCTTCCTATGATTTTCGTACCAAATATGCCGCTTGCTTTGGCGGAAAAGATGGGTATATTTATACAAAAGAAACTGTTTTAAATGAAATCAAACAATTTGTGGAGAACAAACAATGAAATTATCGATATCTAACATTGCCTGGAGCGCCGACCAAGACCCTGCCGTTTACTCCTTCTTACAGGAACAGCAGATCGATGCCATTGAAATTGCGCCTACAAGAATCTTTCCCTCCTCTCCTTACCGGCAGTTAAAACAAGCCTCTTCCTGGGCATCTGATTTAAAGGCTCATTATGGGCTTTCTGTCTCCTCCATGCAGTCTATCTGGTATGGCAAAACAGAAAACCTTTTTTCTTCTCCGGAAGAACGCCTTATTCTTTCAGAATACACAAAAGCCGCCATTGATTTTGCCGCCGCTGTCTCCTGCCATAATCTGGTCTTTGGCTGTCCACGCAACCGTTGCACGGATGAAAATTCCCGTCTGTCTGACGCTGTGGATTTTTTTCATGAACTGGGAGAGTATGCCGCTACAAAAGGCACGGTATTGGCATTAGAGGCAAATCCGCCTATTTACCATACCAATTTTATCAATACAACTGCCGAGGCCATAAAACTAATACAGGTGGTTGCCAGCAGAGGGTTTCTGTTAAATTTAGATATCGGTACAATGTTATATAATAAAGAAACTCCTGATTTTCTGTATGATCATTTATCCCTGATTAATCATATTCACATAAGTGAACCCGGACTGAAACAGATTGAGCGCCATCCTCTCCACAATGAACTGGCTGCTCTGCTTCATTCCCAATATCAAAACTATGTTTCTGTTGAAATGGGACATCAGGACGATATCGCTGCCATAAAAAATGCAATCTATTACATGAAAGGATTATTTCAATGATCTACAAACAGGCCAACGGCATACCCGGATTTGAATGTATCGAATTAAAAGAAAAGAAAACCCCTTATTGTATATGTATCCCTGTAATCAATGAAGGAATCCGGATCAAAAAAGAACTGGCCCGGGCCCGTCGTTCAGGAGTCCATAAACTTGCAGATATCATAATCTGTGACGGAGGCTCCGATGATGGCTCCGTAGACCCCGCCTTGTTAAGCCGTCTGGGCGTAAATACCCTTTTAACCAAATTGACCCCCGGAAAGCAAGGGGCCCAGTTACGCATGGGATTTTGGTGGGCTCTGCAGCGCGGTTATGACGGAATTATCACTATCGACGGCAATAACAAAGACAGTATTGAAGATATTCCCCGATTTATAGACAAGCTTCAAAATGGTGTGGATTTTATACAAGGGTCCCGATTCATTCGGGGAGGACATGCTGTCAATACCCCCATTATCCGCTACCTCTCCGTACGCCTGCTTCATGCCCCCATTATTTCCCTAACGGCACGGCATTGGTTTACCGATACCACGAACGCCTATCGCGCTTATTCGAGAAACTATCTGACAGATCCCAGGGTACAGCCTCTGCGGGACATTTTTGTATCTTATGAATTACTGGCCTATCTCTCTGTGAGAGCTACTCAGATAAATCTGACGGCCTGCGAAGTACCTGTAACGCGTGCCTATCCTAAGAAGGGAAAGACCCCCACTAAAATCAGCTTTTTCCGCGGAAACTATGAATTACTTAAAGTCTTATTTAAAAATTTTTTGGGCGCTTATCGCCCCTGACTGCAAAGGAGATTATTGACTATGCTCAACCGTCATCTCTGTAAATATAGAAACCTCTTTATGATAGGTTCTATTTTTATCTTTCTTCTTCTATACTCCCGAAGTACCAGCCCTCTTTACTGTGCTCTGGGACAGGATAGCTGCATTTTCATGATAATTGGGCGAGAGCTTTTAAACGGCAAAGTCCCCTATGTAGATTTATATGAAAACAAGGGGCCTTTTTTGTATTTTATTCAGGCGCTCCCTCAGGCGATCTGGCCTGGACGCTATAGTATTTTTATCCTACAGCTGATGCTTTGGTTTATACAGTTTAAAATCATAGATAAAATTTCCTGGTTCCTGTATAAAAAAAAGGCCCCTGCCTCAACCTTCCTCCTTTTCTTCCTGTTTGTATTGTTTAACTATCAGGAGGGAAATCTGGCAGAAGAGTATAACCTTTTCTTCATCTTTATCACTGCCCTCTGCTTCATAAAGATAACCGAAACGGACAAATATACGTTTCCCGGTATCTCTATGGGGATTTCTCTTGCTGCCGTTATGTTAATACGCATAAATGACATTGTTCCAATTATTGTCTTTATCCTCTGTTCCTACATTTCAATATGGACCCGGAAGAAAACATTGACATCCATACTGGCTTATACGCTTTCCGGCTTCACCGGTATGGGCATTATCATACTGCCCACTATCCTGTATTATCATTCCCATGATGCACTGTCTGATATGTTAAAAGGATATCTGTTTGTCAATACTCAATATGTGGAAGGGCAGGGAGCATTTTTATCCGAAAGGATTCATCTGCTTTTTTCTCCCTTCGGTTTTTTCTGTCTTCTCATTCTTTTTTGTGCTCTCCTCACAGCATACATATATTCACGCAAGAGCGAGTATCCTGCCGTTATCAAACTTGCTTTATGGCTCTTACCGTGCCTGTCCGTACCTGCTCTGTTTGTATCCGGCAGCGGATTCCTGCATTACACCTACGTTTTAGGCATTCTCGTGGTATTTTCCGCTATAATCCTTCAGCAGGAAACTGCCATGTCTGTCCGCCGCTTTATATCCTCCCGATTACATCTGCCTCTCTTCCTCGCCAAGCTGGCTGGAATTCTGCTTATCTGTCTTTTAAACCTGGTCATCAGTAAGGGAATCTCAGCTCCTCTTACAGCCAATAATCGCCTGGTTCCCAGAGAAAGCCAGTATCTGCTGACAGTGTCCGAACTCATGTCCCATATACCTGAGTCAGAAAAAAGTTCTCTCTATATTATTAACGGCTTTTCCGCTAACTTTTATATGGAGACAGACACATTACCAGCTTACCGGTACTTTCTTCCTCTCGTTTATGCGGAGATCTCGCCGGAAATAGAGGAGGAGTTGATTCGCTATTTTCGCGAAACCCCTCCTCAATGGACCATTATCTCGGACTGGGAAGAGATAACGAATGCATCCAAAGGCATTTCCACTCTTCTTCAGCAGCAATACCAGCCGGTTTCAACTAACACTCCGTATGTCAGTCTCTATCGTTTAAAATAGCCTCCGGCCTCTCTGGGTTTTGATGATTATAAATGTACATGGCAAACATCACCATAAAGATATTCATCAGATTTAAGGGCCAAAAATATCGAAAATCCGACCAGCCTGTTGAAAGCAACAGGCTTAAAATATGTCCTGCCGGAACTGCTAATGTCAAAATATGCTTTCCCTTTTTCCTTAGGAAGAACATACTTATTGCCACAACAGCAATAAGAGTAATCAAACCACTGCGCCACTCGATAATCTGCAACAGCTGATTTTCTGCGGTATAGGAAGTTATATCTCCCAGCCGCACCGTAAAGCTGTTTTCCTGCCTTGCCGGATAAAAATCATTCCATCGCTCTGTTCTGCCATTGTAGCCTTCCATCCCATCCATCGTCTGCGTGTAATTTACACAGCCCAAAACTGCCTCTTTGCCTTCAAAAATATTCCACAGGCAATCTTCCCTGCAAAGCACAGCTCTGATCATTATCACCGGATTTCTCAAAAATGTATCCATATAATTGGCGACAAACTTGCCCGGTGTAACCTCCACATGATAAGATGCATTGGACCATGTGGGATAATATGCATACTCCGCATTATTAAAGCCGGTCATCTGTGTAACCATAGCCATCGTATCCTCTGATACCTCTCCCTTGGCATAATAGACTCCCAGTATGTCCTGCCCCAGGCCAATATATATACCATAATTCCCCAGATCCTGCACGGCGAAATGGTTATAGAGCGGATAACGCACTGCCAGCACAACTATAATGGTGGTAAACAAAGCCACTACTGCCTTCATACTCTTTCTTAGGACAAAAAACGCACCAAATAAAATGAGTACATACGGCACAATTCCGTTTTTTCTATAAAAATGGACGCCTATCAGGGCAATCACCAATTCCACATAAATATACCATCTCCCTTTAGATTTATAATAATCATAATCCATTGTCAGCTTGGCGAGCAGTATCATAGCCCAAAGAAGGGACAGCGAGTATGGGATATCCTTCCATATTGTAACAACATGAACAACATTACTGGCTGAGAAGCCCAGCAAAACTGCTAGGGCAAGAAGAATCCTTTCGTTAAATCCTTTCTTCCTTAAGAAAAAAAGCCCTTCTTCCACTACATAAACCCAGAAAAAACACTGTACAAGAACAACCGCATAAGCAGAATCCCAGACCTTCTGAATACAATGAAGTACAAGGCAGTAAAAGAATGGATGCCAATCCGCCATCCCATATAAAAAATGAGCATTATTTATCATACATATTTGCGTATCCGGAGACGATATCGCCGGATTAAACGCATACAGCGCAATAATGCAGGGAATCACAAGGACAAGACTGCTGACAATAAAAAAATGTATTGTCTTCATTTTGGGCGCCTTTACAAAACATTGCTTTCCAAACCACCGCATTCCCTGCAAAAGACCTGCCAGCAAGGGCACTACCCATATTACACACAACAGATAAAGAATGATCTCCGGCGCTCCCACCCTGGTATTTAACGGAAACAGGAATATTCTCTGCCCCACCAATGCAAATGCACTGTAAAACACCAGTATAACGAACAGGTTTTGTTTCCGGCCCTGATTCAGAAAAGAAGATACCGACGCCCATCTGTCCTGAAAATGAAAAGCGGAAAAAAACGATAAAAAGTAAAGAAGAGCTTTCACCGGAACCTGATATTCAAAATCCGTATCATGAAGTATCAGATAACACAAACATAACTGTATTATGGCAAGCACTATCTCGCTGTGCTTCAGCTGAAGGATACGGGAAAAGCTGTTCTGAATCCGTTTCTTTACTTTATAAAAATTTATTATCACCAGACTCAAACCCAGCCACACAGCCAGCCATAAAACGCTTGTGAGGAGCCTGTCCGTCCGTGAAGGCCATCTGCAAAATATGTACCTTAGCGCGTACCGTCCCTCGATCTCCTCTCCGTTTTGACTGGCAGCTATTGACTCTGCACCTGCTTGCGCGGGCGATACCATATACATCTGCGGAACTGCCGAACATCCTTCTGCATTCAGCTCTAAGGTATAGGTTTCTTCCGGATTCAATAGTAAGTTCACTGTCACATTTTTCCATTGATCATTATTGATATTCGTCAAAGATATTCCTGTCTTATACAGAAGCTTATCGCCTTTAAAAATTTGCATGATGATCTTCCCTGCTCTGTCATCAGCAATTCCCGTAAACATCAATTCGACCTGATCCAGCTTTCTCTCACCGCTTTGAAAATCCTGTCTCACATTTTCGCAAGGGATTAACTCTGCATCTGTCATATCCACAGTCGTTCCGACATACGTCTGGTCGATCTCTCCCCAAAACAATATTCCCGCAATACGTACAGCAATAAGTACGGAAAAGAAAAGTATCGCTATCTTCTGTGAACGGCTAAGCCCGGCTGTCAAATACCTCTTCACTTATGTACATCTCCCTCCTAAACATACACTAATATGGACTTTTCAAGCTATTACTGATATCTTCGTTGAAACTCATAATGCAAATATAATCTATTTTTATCAACTCATAATTTTCTCCATATATTTCCTTAACCGCCTCCTCTGTTATATTATGAGCATTCCCCTCCGTAAACACAAAAAAATGCGCTTCCCCTTCATACCATGCTTTATCAATTAAAAATGTATATGGTTTTTCTACATTCGCTTCCACGGCCCCTATCTGAACACGGCAATTGCTGGCGACAGAAATCGTATTGCTTGCCCAGAATTCTCCATAGCCATGATATAAATGATTCTCTTCCAGATACTCCGCCACTTTATCAAATGTATTTTTTTCTCTTATAACAGATACAGGAACTGCTTTTAATACAAAAGATCCGCATAAAAGCAGAGTGAATAAGCATACGATAGTTCTGTTGATTCGTATCATTTTTAAATCTGTTATACCAAGCAAGGTTGCCATGCCGAAAAAACACATCATATAGTATCTTTGTGCACTCAGCGAAGCTAAATTTGAAAAAGTGATTACCATATAACATGTAATAACGGAGGCGACCACTAACTGTACACATACGGATAACGTATGAATTCTTTTTATCAACCAAAACAGGCTATATATACATACTGCTGCTATTGCCGCATTTGGCAATACTTTAAAGATTGTCCCCTTATGAACAATAATTCTTTCAGAAAAATCGCCGCTAAAGCAGTACAGAATATCTCGAATGGATACGGCAATATTATCAAATACATTTTCAACGGCAATAAATACCCTTTCATACATGAATGGTAATACCAGGCCGCCTCTGGATTCTACGAGATAAAGGCAAAGCTGTGAAAGCAACACACTGATAACAGATACTGTTAAAATAATACCCATCATATATGCTTTTTTTCTGTTTTTGTCTGAAAAAACAAAATGCAAAACACACACGAATATAACAGGCAACGCTCCAAAGTATATGGCAAAAGAATCATCCACACAAGCCAATGTCAACACCAAAAAAATCAGGATGATATTTCTTCTTACATTACGCATAGCCATACACTCTGATGTAAGATACAACACGATAAATATCAATGCATAACATATAATATGACTCGAATTATGCATGGTTAAATCCAAGTCTGCCGGCGGCATCCCTATGACAGCAAAAGTAATGAGCCCCCTCTTTATAGAAAAATGTCTTTCACCGGTCAAATCCGACGCTGTCTTCGCTGCAATAAAGCAGCATACACATACCAATATGGCATAATTAAATGCACTGACAAGATAAATATTTTCCGGCCCAAACCCTACAAATATGCTGAAAAAGCACGACCATAAAATCGCCCACAGCTGTGAAGCATTCCCTCCTGTGAACCCTTTCAGCAAATAATTTCCATTGGCAAACTCATAAGCTGCCCGGGTAATATACGCCTCATCCGAATTATAAATGCGGTTTTTTACAGCGATTCCATAATATATAATCATAAGGCCCAAAAAAAGCAATACTGCCAAAGCCGGCTTTTTAGCCTCTTTCATAGCTTCCTTCATTCCTGTTCCGTCCTCCTTTTAGCCTACCAGTAACAGGCGCCCTCAATCTGCCGGCGGCTCTCCGGCTGTTCGCTGATATCCGGCCTGCACCATGCATCGTTCACCATATCCCGGTATTCCGGCTTCGCATCCCAGCGGCTTCCCCGTATTCCGAACAGTATCTGTGTCACACCTCCCATATGAATCGCACATTTTCCTCTGGATTTCAGCCTTGCCGCCAGGGGAAAGCCGTAGGCGCCACACCCGATAATCGCCACGTCAAAATCAAATGACATCGCCTGATTCTCCATATAGTCAAGAGCATCAAACCAGGTTTGAAACCTTTCATCCTGCTCATCCCCTATGGTCTGCACTGCCTTCAGCGTATATAACTCAAAATCCGGCAGGATTTCTCCGGCCTCAAAAAGCTCCCTCCGTTTTTCATACTGACTGCGTATCGAATCCTCAAACGGATGAATGACCAATACCTTTTTTCCCCTCAACGCCCGAGTCCATGGATTCTCTGCGAAGAAAGGCTCGATATCCCCCAGAAAACACTGCCTTGCCTGCGGCACAAATATGTCGTTCACATAATTCTCCATGGGCAGTGAATTCCATACCGCGAGTAAATCCACCTGCCGGCAGGCCCGCTCCATCTCTTCACCAAACCGCAGAGCCAATTCCTGATCCCGCGGAAAGAAACCCGCGTTAATACAAAGCGAATCCATATTCTGCTCCGGAATACGGCGGCGTAATCCCAGCCTGACCTCAATCGTTTTCAAGAAAGCACGCATCTCCCCGCTGCCAAACCGGGCCGCCATAAAAGAAGCTCCGGACAGAACCGCGTCCTGAATGAATTCATTTGCATGGTACAGATCCAGATAATGCACATTATCACACTTTGGAGCTCTCTTTATTTTAAGCACATGGCGAACCCCTTCTCCCACATAGTAGGACATGTAACGTATACTTTCTTGTGCGTGCATGAGATACCTCCGTCTATTTTACTGGAGAACACAGTTTCCTTAACGTATTCGGCAGGCGCGCAAGCTTTTGTTTGCGCGCTTCTTTATCCGCATACCAAAATCCTTTCAGCCCTCCCTCTATACTCCTCCAAAGAAGTACCATGGGATGTCCCTCTCCCAGAATTCTGACAATTTTTTTCACATAGCCGGCATCTGCCACCACATGCTGCGGATGCCGCAAAGGGAATGTTAACTCATAGGTTTCAGAGTAAAACAGTCTTTTGATTCCGTTGGGAATCATCTCCATTCCGCCGCCGCCATGGGTGCCCCCTGCGCCGATCCCTATATTGGAAATCTGATTTTTCGAGACCACAATATCCAGCATATGATTGGTATGCTTGGTATTCCATATAATAGATTCATAGTATTCTTTTCCGGTGCTCTTATGCCACTGGCATACCTTCACCTTCTCATCAAACGCCTCTGTGTACCGGCGCAACTGCTTTTTCGTATATTCGTTGTCTAAAAACGTATATTGCGTATCCAGCATATCCACACAGCGCTTCCAGGTCGCCCAGCCCCATATCCCTGAGCGCTCCGCAAAAAAGTAGTCCGCGTAATCATCGTTATATCTGCCCAACTGGTTCGTTCCCGCAATCATAAAAATACGATTATCATTCTCATACCGGTCCAGCAATTCTTTACAAAACGGAAAAAAACTCTGTGCCGGAACATCATCGTCCTCTAAAATAATTCCCTTATCCACATATTCAAACATCCAGGTCAGGGCAATATATTCCGAAGGGTCACAGCCCACATTAGTCTCCTGAAATTTGGTGTGAACCTCACATTCCCAATCAATATTCTCCGTCAGTTTACGGCATTTCAAAATATTCTCCCAGTCGTCCTTCCTTCCCTTTCTGGGACCATCCTGATATAAAAAGAGCTTACTGGGTCTCGCTTTTCGGATCTGCTCAAAAACCTTTCCGAATTTATCGTCCCGTGTAAAAAAAATGCAAAGCACCGCAATATCAGTCTTAAATGGTTTTAGGCTCATGAGTGCCTCCTTTTCCTGTCTGCTCAAAAATCTGTTCATATATTTCCAGTGCCCTCTGCCTGTTTTTCTCTCTGTCATGAAGCCTTTGGGCATTTTGCCGGGCATTTTCTGAAAGCATCCCTGCCAGTTCATCTTCCATAAACAGCTTTCTTACGTAATAAGCCAGCATGTAAGGCGCATCGTGCTGATATAAGAACCCATCTTCTCCGTGAGAAATCCGACCTGTCACTCCGCCTACAAAAGAAGCCACCACCGGAACTCCCAATATCTTTGCTTCACTGACGGAATTGGACTCGTTTTCAATCGTAGACGGCGAGACAAATACCCGACAGCTTACATATTGTTCTTTCATCTGCTGTTCATTGCAGAACCCAAGAAATGTAACCCGACTCCTCAGTCCGTATTCCTCTATTGTTTTTATGATATATTTTCCATATATGGACAATTTCAGCCTGTCCTGAAATGTTGCCGAGAACCCTCTGGTTATATCGTTTCCTGCCACATACAGGTGTATATCATGAAATTCTTCCGCCAGCATACGGACTGCTTCCAGTACATAATGTAAGCCTTTGATCGGAAAGCTCGCCTGACTCAAACTGACAAAAATACGGTGGGGATCACAGCTCTCTATCTCCCACTTTCCCATATAAAAGCTGTCTCGCAATGTCTCATTCAGAAAAAAATATCGGATATCCGGATTCATCTGTTTTGAACAGGCCCGGTCCCAATCCGTGCGGCCAATTACATTTCCGCTTAAACGCAAAGCCTCTTTCTCAAACTCTCCCCTTTTTACAAACTTTTTCTGTTGAATACTCAGGTTATCCCACCGCAGCAAATCCCGCAATGTAAATCCCCTCTGTACCCATCCCGGCACATCTCCCATAAAATGCCTGGCATATATGGATACCAGTCCCTGTATATTGATAACGGTAGCTAAGGGTCTGGCAAAAGCCCTCACTGCGGCCAGACTGTGGGCAAATTCAGTCCCAAACACATGTAAAATATCCGGATCAAAACGACGGATAATTTCTTTCATCTGTTCCTCAACCGCACTGTCATATTTCTCAGGCGCCTTTATCACAGGTCCAAAACTATAAAAGCAAAATCCGTCAGCCTGTCCCTCCGACACACCGGCTGTCCCGACTCTCGGAAAACAGATTCCCAGTTCAATATCCGGACAGCACAGCACGCCCTCAAGAAAACCCGTCATCCATCCCCCGCCTGTAGGCATATTTATTTCCGGCATACACCTGGCTATCTGCGGCAATGCAATGTTACATACCCATAAAATCCTCATCTTCTCTCCCTGCCTTACGCCGTTACAGTCTGCGAATGAACCGGGCCGGATTCCCTGCCCATACCTCATCATCCGGTATTTCCTTTGTCACCACGGATCCGGCCCCCACAATGCTTCGCTGTCCGATCCGGACTCCTTTTAAAATAATACAGTGTGCACCCACAAAGGCATCGTCCTCAATAGATACCGGTTTTGTATTTACCGTCTCCGTAGCGTAGTCCATCCTCTCTTCAAAGGACAGAGAGTGGAAATCCGTGTCATAAATCTTTGTTCCTCCACCGATCCTTACCCTGCTGCCTATCGTCACCCTGCTATGACATACAATCGCCGTATTCGATATCCCCGAATCCTCGCCGATGGAAAGCTCTGCATCACTTTTCAGGGAAAAGATGGTTCTGCTGTCTCCTCCGATGGGATTTGCGTCCATAGAAGAATTAATGATAGTATTTTTCCCTATTTTAATCGTCCCATGGCCATAAATCTTTATGATTCCATGAATCTTTACGTTTTCTTCCCGACGAACTCCCCGGTATTTTAATATAACCAGATTTATGAAGCCTTCATACCCGTCTTTTATCCCCTGCCAGATCTTTTTTATTATCATACCATCACCTGAATATTTCCGCTATCCTTCTGCCGATTTCTTCTTCAATCTCGCCTGTGGTCTCATATTCGAAACTGTTTTCCTGCGATGTCAGCAATCTCTGCTTTATCTGGTTTGTATAACAGATACAGCTCATACGCCCCAAAAAACGGGCCCACATGGAAAAGGAGGAACCTGAGGCAATAAAAAGCGGTACTCTCGACAATGCAGCAATATCGGCAATGCTGGTTCCAAAGGTAATCCTCTTCGCCTGCGGAATTTGCAGTACCGGTTCCAGCTCCCTGTCCGTACCGTCTGAAAAGATCCAGACCTTCTTATCTTCTCCGGCATACCGCAAAACCTGACGAATCACCCTTACGTACCATTCGACCGGCAAAGAGCTGTCATGCCTTCCGGCTCTGACTTCCTCCTCTGTCACCCGGGAGAAATCCCCCAGCCGTATATGCACGCCAATGGAATTTGTAAAGTCAAACGAAAGCGCCGCCCGATTTTTCTTTTTCAGATTTCCAAACAAATGGCCTCTTATCAGCTCATAATCATACAGAACCGGCTCAAAGCATCCGTCCAGACCTTCAAAATACACCGTTACATTATCCCGTCCTTCCAGGCTCTCTGCCGCGTTTTCCCTTTCATGCCGTGTTGTAAAAAGCTTTATCACTTTAGACAGGCCGTCTTTTGCCCCGCAACGGTTCTCAAATAAATCCCCATAGAAACGCTTGTCCGTCTCTCCCCGAAGGAATGGCCCCAGTTTAATACTGGCCCAGGTAGGCCAGATCAGCTGGCAGTGATGTTTCTGGGCATAAACTACCGCTCTGGCATAGGCAAACAGGATGTTTCCCAATCCCGCTCCTCCTAACCGGACAAAAAGCAAATCATGTTCGGAAAGCTTTGGGTATACATAATTCATATTTTCATTCTCCTCACCCAAATAGTGACCGGTACGGCCATGTCACCCCATATAATGCCATGGGGACGATGTAAAAGAAAATCAGAAGCCCCCATATCACCAGATAATATAAGGCGCGAAGCCGCTTGTCCTCCTCGCAGGATACGATTTCCGGAATGATCAACGCATACAGGCAGATAAAATACAGCTGCAAGCGCCCCCACATGGGTACCCAGTAAAAGCAGCTATACAGGCCAAACATCAAAATGGTAAAATTGATATAAAAAATATTTCTCTTATCCCGTTGCAGCAATGGTTTATAGTATACCAGGGACAACGCCAGATATATTCCGGATAACGCAATCTGCGTCGGAGACATGGAACCGTACATGTAATCTGCTCCATCCCGCGCAGCATAAGGATAAAATGTCAATAACAAATCAGAAATATTCTCCTTGAGCAAAAAGCAGGCACAGGATACCACAAAATAAAGCAGATAAAATACCGGATTGTAGTGCAGCGACATCATAAGGAATAGCGGCAGCATAATCAGAGATGTTTTATGAAAATAAAACGCCAGTATTGTCCAGAACAACCCTCTGATCCAATTTCTCTCCCGGATATATCCAAACGCTAAAAAAATCATAGCGGCTGCCATCCCCTGCCTCACCAGATTAAATCCCTGATAGTAAATCGTGGTGAAAAATATGAACAGGCTGACCGGCGGAAATTTAGAGAACCGGCGGATACACCAGACCCCCGCCAAACTGATAATGGCATTCGTAACAAATATAAGCCAGTCGGCATTCTGTGTATAAAGAGACAGAAGACGATTCAGCCATACGAATCCCTGCTCGGTTCCTGCTCTTGCCGGATCGTTCCAATTTGCGCACAGATCCTCAAACATCATACGGTATCCGAAGTAATCGTCGCCGATTCCATAGCGTATACCGCCAAAGACAACAAAGACAGCGGCAATCAGTATCCAGAGACTATTCAGCGGAGCCACAGAATATTCTCTGCCTCTGATCACAAAAACGCAGCGGACCTGCGCCTGCTTTCCCGTTTCGATGAGGATACTAAGGAAAATGATAAGTCCCAACACCAGTAAATAAATTTCCATTTGACAGCCTATTTTCTCCTCTTCACAATATGAATAAAATATCCTGCCTTTTTAAGATAGCGAACCAACTGATGATACAAATGAACCGGTATATACGGCAAAGGCGTTGATAAAAGAATAAAAGAAATTCGATATATGGGATTACAACCCGAACGTTTCCCAAACATTTTGGTAACCGTCAGATTCTCATACCGGTTGTCTCCCGTGGCGCCTTCGTCAAAGCAGAACTTCAGTACCCCCGGATTTTTTATTTCCATCCCCAATCTATGCGCACGGATCGTAAATTCAAAATCCGAGAAATAATGAGGCAATAACCTGGGATGCATACCTCCGATTCTTTTCCACATTCCCGCCGTAAGAAAAAGGCTTCTGGTAGACGCACAGTTTCCCGTACTGTCCGGCTCCAGCAATTTTCCTGTCCCATCAATAAAAGAATGCTCAAAAGCGCCGTCCAGCAATATACCGCTTTGCTTTCCATATCCGCAGCCGGCAATCAATGTATTCGGATTTTCCTTTACCTGGGCAATTCCTGCGGCAATATAATCTTCCGGATATTCTGTATCATCATTTGTAATCAATACAGCATCGATATCCTCCGCATTCAGGCAAATCCACTGCCACGCTTTATGCAGCGCTCCCGCCCACCACAAGCTGCCATCGCCGTACAATATCGTACTTCCAGGCAGCTGTGTGCGAATCATTTCATCTGTTCCGTCATCTGAACCATCGTCAATCAGGAGCAGGTGAATATTTCCATACGTCTGCCGCTTCAGAGACTCCACAAACTTTTCTGTTATTCTCAGACGGTTATGCACTGCCGTTACCACATGAATCATAATGTATCAATTACCTCTATATGTTTTTTGACAATCGCATCTATCGTACAGCCATTTATTTTCTTCAAATTATTAACGCCCATACGTTCTCTCAGCCCCTCATCGCTCAGAACCTTTTGAAGCGCGTCTCTTAATGCCTGTGGATTTTCTGCCGGCACCACATACCCATTTTCGTCATTTTGAATCAGTTCTTTGGCCGCAATACAACGGTCCGTTGCCACAACCGGCAGCCCGCATGCCATTGCTTCATTTATTACTAATCCCCAGATATCTTCTCTGGTCGGCAGCACAAATACGTCACTGGCACGATAATAAGAGAAAATCTCTTCTTTTTTCATGAATCCTCTGAGGATCACATGCTGAAAGCCTTCTTCTTCCACTATCCTCATATACTCTTCTTCCAGTTCCCCCCCGCCTACTATCACAAGCCAGGCAGTCCTGTCCAGGGCCTTCCATGCTTTCAGCAAAATATCAATGCCCTTTCTCGGAATGAACTGTCCTATCGTGAGAACCATTCTTTCCTGTGTCAGTCCCAGACTTTTTTTCCTATGTTCCTTTTCCTCTTTTGAAGCCTGCGACTTACAGATATCCTCTTCCGAAAGAGAAGTAAAGCGATGGTAATAGATTCTTTCTTTCTTTGCGCCATAATGTCTGAAATATCGGCCCGCGTATTCTCCGCTGGCAAAGCAGGCTGCGGCCCGGGAAATAAACAGCCTTTTTATTCGGTCTTTCAGCCAATGGGAATGAATAAACGCCCCGTCGCAATTAATGCAATAGGGAACTTGCCGTACCATACATCGAAACATTAAACTCATGGCATTTCGATTATTATAATCATAGGCCAATACCAGATCATATTCTTTCAAATGTTTTAAACAGAATTTAAATCTTTTTCTTGCATCCGCATCACACAATATATGAAAACGTGTATCCCTTACAAACCAATCTGCGCTTCGGCTCTGATCCTTAATAAATTCAAAAAAAACTTCTGTTTCATAAACCTCAGCCAAACCGCGAAACACGCTGACCCGATATGGCGCCGGATAGCTGGATATGACCAATATCTTTTTACTCATGCTTTTCTTCCATTACCTGCAAAAATCTCCGAACATCTGTCACATATGGCGCCACTTTTTCTATCTCTTCTTCTGTCATCGTCCACCAGCGTAACCGCAGCAGCCGTTCTATTGTGTCATCATCAAATCGTTTCCGGATCAATCGGGCCGGATTTCCTCCCCATATTTCATAAGGACCTATATCTTTCGTAACAACTGCCCCCATCCCCACTACCGCTCCGTCCGCTATGGTCACGCCCGCCTTAATCAGGGCGCCCGTACCGATCCAGACATCATTTCCAATCCTTGTCTTATGAAAAATTTCAAACTCATGTCTGGCAAAATTTCTTCCGAATACATTCTCCCATTTATGAAATGTAGGAGATGTGGAGACCCAGTTCAGAGGATGGCCGGTTCCCCCGATCTCACATTTTCCGGCGATGGACGTAAACGCGCCGATATCCGTATCTGCCACAAAACATCCCCTTGCCACATATGAGTATCGTCCAATACTGCTTCGGTAAAACCGAGTTCCGCTGTGAATTGCTGCTTTTTTATCCACAGACGCTTCCTGCAGCACGGCAAACAGGGACACCTTACTCAGCAGCCGCCCCGGCAGACTGAAAATGTTTCGCAGCAAAACCAGTATTCTTCTCATAGCACTCCTCTCAGGATTTCAGGGCGCCGGAATCTTTTAAACCGACATCCGTATTCTGATATTCATATAGTTTTGCATCCACCAGGAAACGATACCAGTATCCCTGCAAAAAATGATAAATCAGCCCTTCTTTTCCGTCCAAAAAACCAAGCTTAATGAAATATCGGTATAGAAAATACCAATGCGCTCTGCGCATAAAAGGCGTCTTATAATAGACCATATATTTGATCCAGCGTTTTCTCTCTGCCTGATTTCCCCAAAAGTCAGGCTTCAGGACACTCCCCTCGTCCAACTGACTTTTTTTAGAAATATAGTCCACCACTTCCCGGTCGGAATACCAATTATGTTTATCAATCCACCAGGCAATGTCCTTTGTGTTATTATCTATAAAATCATTGTCAAATCGAATGACCTTTCCCTCATCTACCATAATATGCTCGTCCATCACAGTCTTCTCACAGTATGCTTTTCCTGTGCGAAAGATCCGCAACACCCATGTAGGATAAATACCGCCATGACGAATCCAGCGATGCAGAAAATGAATTCTCCGTTTGCACTCTACTCCAACCACATCCTCTTCGACACCGGATAACCTCTCCTCCAGCTCCTTCGCCAATTCCGGCGTCAATTCTTCATCCGCATCAAACCGCATTGTCCATTTCGTTGTAATATCCGTATTTGCCAGCCCCCAGTTAAACTGCGTTGCATAATTTACCCAGGGATTCTCATATACGTCTGCTCCTAATTCCTTTGCCAGCGACACGGTCTGATCCGTACTGTAGCTGTCCACAACCACAAAACGACGAGCCAGTCCTCTAAATGACTCCACACACTTTCTCAGATTTTTCTCTTCATTTTTAGTCAGGATCAATACTGTTAAATCTGCCATATCCTCTCCTAAGACAGTATAAATTTTGCCGTTTCCATGGCAAAGGCCTCCAGGATATAAAAACGGCTGTAGCCGTTTTCCCGGTAGATACGATATTTCAGCCGCATTCTTTCTCTGGCGTCCGCCCAGGTTTTCTTATTGCTGGCTCCCCCAAGGCGATAGTTTGCCAAAACTTTATTTACAATAGCTACCTTCCTTCCGTCCTTTCGTATTTTCAGAAGGAGATCCAGATCATCATAGACAGACTCGCAGGGATACCGGTATATTTCGTACATTTCCCGGGTAATAAAAGTAGTCGGATGATTCCAGTCTCTTGTGGTAATATAATGATTTCGTAATCGCGCTTTTTTGATTCCGATCATTTTTTCATTGCGAATCATTCTTAAATCAGCATAAATCATATCAAATGGCGACTTTTCATATTCCTGTATTACAGTTTCCACCGTCACCGGCTCATACCAGTCGTCACTGTTCAGTAATCCCACCAGTGTACCGCTCGACAATGCGATTCCTTTATTCATGGCATCATAAATCCCATTATCTTTTTCTGATATAATCCGATAGTCTGTCCCCCTTTTCTTAAATTCTTCCTGATATTCCTTTGCAATCGACACCGTATCGTCCTCAGACGCTCCATCTATAATGAAATATTCCAGGCACGGTTTTGTCTGGTTCAATACTGATTCTATTGTCTGTCTGATTGTGGCGCTGCTGTTGTAAGCCGCCGTAATTACAGAAATCGAAACTCTATCATCCATCTTCTCTCTTTTTTCCCATTCCGGCTGACTTTTCTTCCGTGAAGCCTTCCGTACTTTCCTTCATGAAAATAACCTTGACTGTCATGAGCATCAGCTTTATATCCAACAAAATTGAATAATTCTCAATATACATCAGATCCAGCTTCAGCTTATCATAAGCCGTGGTATTATATTTTCCATAAATCTGAGCATATCCTGTAAGTCCGCCTTTCACCTTTAAACGATAGCAGAATTCCGGAATTGCCTCCGTATACTTCTCCACATGCTCCACTCGTTCCGGCCTCGGTCCCACAATACTCATATTTCCACGAAATATGTCAAAAAGCTGCGGCAGCTCATCAAACCGTGTTGCGCGAATGAAGCGTCCTACCGGGGTAATCCGGGGATCTCTCTGCGTCGCCGGAACCGAAATTCCATTTTTTTCCGCATCCACAACCATACTTCGGAATTTCGTGATCCGAAAAACGCTTCCGCCAATAGTGGCTCTGTCCTGACGAAAAAAAACCGGTCCTCCGTCGTAAAGTTTGATTGCCAACGCTGTGATCAGCATCACAGGAGAGGTAATGATAATTCCCAAACCGGAAATCGTCAGATCCATTATCCTCTTTATCAGTTTTTGTTCGATCGATAACCCGGAATTCCTTGCCAAAAGCAGAGGCGTGTCGAAAAAGTGTATGTTTTCTGCACTGGTAAGAATAATATCTGAAATTGTTGGAACTACATAAACCCTGATAGCCGCACCATAACAATATTTTAATATTTTATTTCTCAGAGGATTCTCCACATCCATTAAAACTACGCCTTGATATTCCCGAATGCGCTCAAGAATATTTTCATATCCCTCCTTCTGATTTATCACCTCTGAAATGATATATTTTTCATGCCGCTCAGACATTTTAGCAATCAACTCACAGGCTGAATTCTGATATTCTCCATAAACGACCAGCAGCTTCCTGGGAGGAAACACATTGTCATAAAATTGATTTAACACAAATGCCGACAGAATGATTCCCGCTATCTGCGCCGCCGTAACCACGCCCAGCGGAACGAGGCTCGCCAGCTTTCCATACATCTGAATCTGCTCACGGGAAAGCAGAACCATTACAAATATCATTGCTGCATTTGCGCATGTTACAGATATGGACTGCGACAGCGACAGGCTCCCCGGTTTTTCGTAACCAATCTGAAAACCTCCATATACATTGGTAAAAAGCCAAAGTACCACAATATATACAAACAATATCAACCAGTTTCCGCGCAATGCAAACGGCTGGTCCATCCTCGGATTATAAAAGTTCAGCCATATCCACCAAAATACGGCAGCCTGGTAGCACATAACCCAAACTTTTGCGCCCAGTCGAAACAGCCTTTTATATTTTCCATACCTGTATTCGTTGCCACCCATGCTCTTCCTCAGTCCGGTATTATACCAAAATATACCCTGCCAATATCCCGCTTACCAACTCAATGTTTCTCATCGCTTCTTTTAAAAGCCCTACTGTGTCCTTATCCTGTTTTACAATCAAAACCACTTTTTCCTGATTACTGCATACAAGCAGCCCGTCCGCATTTCTGCATATACTGTCAGCCTGGATCATTCGCTCTGTGATCTCTTTATTCAAAAGAGGAAGAACTTTTTCAAATCCGTCACCATCGTTTAGTGTTGCCAGTACAATCCGGCTTTCATCGTCTCCAAAAAGCAGATGATTTAACTTAATTGCTATGGTAGCGCTGTCTCCCTTTCTTCTCAAATCCGCTATGCATGCTTTGTTGCAAATCACTTCTGCCTCTTCTTTTCCCCGGATTTTATTATCAAACAGGATCAGTATAAAGATCGCTCCCAGTCCGGCAAAAGCAAAGGCCATGATGGTCATCGCCTTTTTCCAGCTCACGAAATCTCTTAACGACAGACTGACATTTCTGTCCTCTTCTCTTGTAAAAGTCAGTATCCCGCCATTTTGCAGTACGACACAGGGATTTGCCACGGTTGCCGCATCTATCGTCCGCATGGTAACGCTGGTGCATTCATTGATTGCCTCTTCAAATGCCGCTGCCACCGCTTGGGCCAGGAACAGAGTGTGATCCCTGCCTTCTCCGATCACAGTAACTCCCAGACACGATGACCCTCCCTTTTCCTGAATAAAGTACCGGTCTCCATCCTGAAGCGTATCCTGAAATTGATCTCTTAGCTTGTCCTCTGTCTTCTCTCTGACTAAGTGGCTGCTCAAAATAACCGTCCAAACACTGCCATCCATATTCACATCACAGTCCAGGAAAAAATCCGCACCACTGACATAAAAATTCTGCGAGGCCAGCGCAAGATTATTCTTATACTCCTGCAATGTGCTGCGCACGGTAATCAATATTCCGCAGATCATGCATATCAGGCAAACCCACCAATAACTCTTAATATTGGCAATCAGTTTATTTACGCTGACCACATTACTCTCTTTCATAGTCCTGCTGTTATCGATCATCTCTACCTCCTGAGTATCTACCGCATTTTTACCTGTTTTTTCATTGTACCACACTTTATTATACATTACAAACCGGATTTATACTCCGCCGGCCAAAATTCCGGTTCCTGTTTTGCCTTTCTTTTAATATGGGATGACACGATAAACAATGTAATCCGATATCTCTGATATTTTTAACACACTACATCCTTCAACAAAAGGACGGGCCTGTGAATCTGTCCTGATTATAATATAGTGTGTCCGAGACACATTGATGGCGTCAGAAAAAACCGTTCCGCCCAGTTCTTCATAATCCAGCATACCATGCATAATCTGTCTCCTGACCTGTAAATCCACCGGCAATTCAGAAATATCCCTGTCTTCTATTGCCCTTAAAGAAGAAACCCTCCCATATGTCAGCGTAAGTTCTATTGACGGATCATACTGATTCAGCAATACAATCCATTCAAATTCCGCAGCCACCCGTATCCTCTCGTCCGGCAGATAAAGACCGGCTTTTTTTTGTTCGTCAAAATCATTTTTTATAATATCGCATACCTGTATCACTTCCTTTGGTATCTTGTACAAATTCTCAGCCTGTTCTAACCCCTTTGCCAGAATCGTTTTGCCGGGGAAGAGAATCAGCAAAAGGCATGCGCACAGAAACCCATATCGGATCCAGGCTTTTCTCTCTTTATCAAATAAAACAAACGTCAGACTATAAGCGATTACTACAGATATGGGAAGTATCCAGATAAAACGATAAAACTCAAAAGACATATTCAGCTTTTCGACTACTTTTGCGCTAATAAGAGGATTAAATACCGTCAAAAACAAAAGGATAATAAAATAGCCCAAAGGTCTTTCCCAGCCCGCCTTCTTTCTTAGAAACAGAAAAAACATGGCAATCAAAAACAGATAAACAAATATACCGCTGTTTTGATACAGCTTAAAGCATGTTCTGACAAAACCCCACCCCAATTCCTGTACACTGATTTCCATATCGCTCCTCTCTACCCCACGGGATGGGCATAAACATAAAAGATCCCTAACCTGCTAAGGAAATAACAGCCCAGCGCAATGACAGCCGGCAGGGTGCAGATGCCCGCATGAATCACACATCTCCAATTTTTTTTAACCAATCCCAATCCTGTTCCATACCCTACAATCGCTACAGGAATTAAAAACATGGCAGAGGAAGAAACGGCGATCCCTCCCCACGCAATCATAAACATTACGAACCAGTTCCTAAACTCTCGATCATTTTGGTTCAAATCCAAAAACACCATCAATAAGGCCGACATCGTAATCGTACCTGTTACAGCCTTTCCTTCATATGTCCGAAATATAAAGAAGCTGGACGCCGTAAACGATGAATACGTGCATAAATTAATAAGCAGGATAAAAAACAACATTACTGCCGCTTTTCGGCAGTCTCCCCCGAGCATCCGCTTAGCTGTCTGAAAATATACAATATTACCGATAACAGTAATCACGGAAACCATTATCGTTTTTGTCTCAACAAGCGGATGAATCCCAAATAACTGGCAAAAAACCGCATCATTCATGTGATAGGTTGCCAAACAGTGTTTGATATCAAACATATCAAGCGTCTCCCCAAACAAGGGATCTATTGTATTGATCGTATCATAATATACGGAATAGGATACTGTTCCCACATAAAAGGTAGCATCATAATAACTGGCATAAATAAACCCTGCAATTAATAAATTGCATAAAGTCACCGAAACAATCAGGAACACTGCACCTTTATTTTTACGGCAGCTTTCTTTCGCACCTTTTATGACCGTTTCTATATACTCTTTATTCGACAGAATACAGCTTACCACAACAATCAATGCCACTATACTCCATGTCTTTGTCAGCATAGAAAGCGGCATAAGGGAAAACATCATGGGTATTGCAAATATCTGAAATACTGCATAATAAGCAAAAAAGCCGATTATTATCGTATAGCCAAGGGACCGGCTCTTCCCTCCGGCAATTCGCAAGGCCCATATTCCAAACATAAAAAATAATACAAAATATACAATTATTACGGCAACGCATTGTACTGCCAGCATAAAACCCTTCTCCTTATTTCAGACAAGTCCTCTCAATAATATACCTTGGCCTCGCCTTCGTCTCACTGTATATCTTCCCGATATACTCTCCCACCACGCCGATACACAGTATCTGCGCTCCTCCGAAGAAGCAGATCAGCACGGCCAGAGTCGCCCATCCGGCCACCGTATGGCCCGTCAGGCCGCCCACCACCACATAGATGAGATAAATCAGGCTGAGTAACGAGATCAGTACGCCAAACGTGGTAATCATCCGCAGGGGCTTTACGCTGCAGGAGGTGATCCCTTCTATGGCAAAGGCGATCATCTTTCCCAGGGGATATTTGGACTCGCCGGCAAAGCGTTCTTCGCGCACGTATTCCACCGTGGCCGTGTGAAAGCCGATCATGGGAATGATTCCCCGGAGAAAGAGATTTACTTCGCGATAGTTCGCCAGCTCTTCCAGCGCCCGGCGGCTCATGAGCCGGTAATCTGCGTGATTGTAGACTGTCTCCACCCCCAGCGCCGCCATGAGCTTATAGAAGGCCAGCGCCGTATATTTCTTAAAGAAGCTGTCTTTTTTGCGGGAGCTTCGCACCCCGTACACGATGTCGGCTCCTTTCTGATATTCGGCCACAAAACGATCCACGGCCTCTATATCATCCTGCAGATCCGCATCCATGGAGATGACAATATCCGCATATTCCTTCGCTGTCATCAGTCCGGCCAGAAGCGCGTTCTGGTGCCCCTTGTTATGTGCCAGATTCACACCGGTCACGTAAGGGTTTTTCTCATAGAGCTGGCAGATCTGCTCCCAGGTGCCATCCTTTGACCCGTCGTTCACCAGAAGGAAACGGCTGTCCTCTGCCACCAGCCCCCGGGAGATCATCGTCTCCAGCTTAGCGGTGAGCCGTCTTACGGTCTCGCCGATGACCGCCTCCTCATTATAACAGGGGATCACGATATATAAGACAGGATTTTCCTTACATAATTCTGACATTTTTCTCTCCTATCTTCGCCGGCGTCCTTGCCCGGCCGGCCAAAACGGCTCTGCGTCCGGCCCGGCCGCCTCTGCCGTCTGCATCAGTCATATGTTTTATACGCATTTTTATAAAATACCATGAGCAGCCGGACCACCCAGCGGGGCCAGAACTTCTGAAACATGGAGATATCGTCCGCCACTCTCCGGTGATCTTCGATGAATTCCTTGCTGGTGGCCCCGTCATGGACCCGGTAGTGGGTCAGCGGCTTATCCACGTAGGCGAAGCGGCCCGGCAGGCAGGCATACTTATAAAACGTATCCCAGTCCAGATTGTATTTGTACTCGGAAGTAAAGACCGGGGCTCCCAGACGGCCCTTGTGATATGTCACGGCCGGACAGCAGATACTGTTTCCCAGACACAATACAGCCTTCTTTACCCACCGCTTGTCTGCCAGAAAAGGCCACTTTAACGGCGTCCTTAAGAGACGACGGATGCGGCTGTTGATATCCCGTTTTCCCACCTGTCCATTCTTAATAGGAAGATAGTCGGACAGAAAGAGGCTGATATCTCCGTATTTTTCCGCCGCCGTCAACAGCTCTTTCGCATACTCCGGGTCATATTCGTCGTCCTGGTGGGCGATGGTCACATACTCGGCCTGTGCCTGATCGTAGGCAAAATTCCAGTCGGCCTGGATATCGCTCTCCCCCTCCCGGACGTAACAGGGAATCCCATACTTTTCTGCCAGAGAACGGATTTTGCCGCTGGGCGTCGAGGTGGCCAGAAGAATCTCTGTCTTCACGGTCTGCGCCTTCAGCGAGCGGATACAGTTCTCCAGATAGGGAGAGTCCTTATAGGCGCATATGGCAAAGCAGTGCGTGCCTTGCGGCGCCTGCCGCCGCTTTTTTTCATTGTCCTGCTTCATTGCTCCTCCATGGGGCCCGGCATGGCGGATTTCTTCTGTTGTCCGTTCCGCCCGCTCCCAAAGGCCCAGAATTTATTCAGCACAAAGTTTAACGGGATCGTCACCAGCAGATTCAATATGGGCGCTGCCTTTTCGGAAATATGCAGTCCGTCCACCCAAAACGCTAAAAGCGCCGTGGAGAGTCCCAGCGTCACGCCATAGCTGACAAACACTTTCGCCAGGGACTTTTTTGTGTCTCGGATTTCTCCTTCTTTCTGCCTGAACACATACCGGTTATTCCAAAAGTAAGCGTTTATGGTGCCGATCACAAAGCCCAGCGTATTGGCTGCAATGTAGTGAATCCGCAGAGCCAGGCAGATATAATAGACCGCCATGGAAATCAGCGTATTGGACACACCCACAAAGCCGAATTTCACAAACTGTATGAACGGCTCCCATCCACTTTTTTCCTGCATTTTACCTGAAATCCTCTCTGACCTTTTCCCACAACTCATCCATCCCAAAGTACGCCCGGATGTACCTCTGTGTCTGCCGCGACCGCTCCCTGAGCCCTTCCGTATCCCGGTACAGCTCCACGGCCCGTCTGGCAAAGTCCTCCGCCTGATCCTCCACCGCCACCACATTCCTCACATCCGGGATCCCCTCCGCCCCAATGGACGTGGTAATCATGGGAATTCCGTTGTAGATGGCCTCGATGACCTTTCCTTTCACCCCCGCGCCAAAGCGCAGCGGGCAGACCACCAAGCGGCAGGTATCATAGAGCTCTCTCAGCTCCTCGTCGCTGACAAAACCTTTCACTGTGATGGCTCCGGGATGTCCTTCTCCGTCGGTGCCGTCCAGGGCCGTGATCTCCCCGGGCGCCCGGGAGCCGGCGATATAAAAGGGAATCTCCGCCGCCTCATCGCCCAGAATGGTTCTCATGCGCGGATAGATCTCTTTCACAAACCACTGCACCGCATCCACATTGGGCCTGTGGGCGAAACCGCCGATGAACATAAAGCCCCTTCTGGCTGCAAAATCCGAAGGGATCTCTGCTTCCTCCCGGAAGCTGTCATAGCTGTAGACCGACACGCTCTTCACCGGGATCGCCGGATCGGCCTGCCGGATCGCCTCCTCCTCCACGGTGGAGGGATAATAGACCGCCCCGCAGTTGTGCATGATGGAAAACTCCACTTTCTTCCAGTGCTCCGACTCTTCCAGCCGCTTTTTATCCCCGGTCAGCTCATACTCCCTGGCCTCCCTGAGATAATGCAGATCATGCCCGTAATAAATACATTTGATATTGGTATGCTCTCTGATAAAGCCGATATACTTCTCCGTGATATGGGGCCGGTTCATAAAGGCGAAATCTATGAAATCCCCATTGGCCTCAATCCAGGGCAGGATGCGCCCCTCGCGGAACTCATCGCCGTAGAGCACCTCCACGCCCATCTGTTCAAGCGCACCCGTATACGGCTCATCCCGGTTAAAGTTATCTCCGATAAACTTTACCACATAGCCGTTCTTCAAAAACATGCGAATAAAGGTAAAAGTACTCTTTGAACCGGCGTCCCGGTCAAACTGCGGGACATAGTGATCGATGACCAGGATCGTCTTCTTCCCCTGGGACCGCTCTCTGGCCTCGAAGAGGGCCGGGGGCTCGCTGTGCTCTGTCTGCAAGGCAAACTCCTCCGCCCACTTTTCCCGAAGTTTTACACTGTTCTCCACCTGGCAGCGCTTTATCCCGCTGCCGGTGTCCGTGCCGTTGCTGACGCCCTCATAATGGACCACCACCGACCGCGGCTGGTACACCACCCGGTATCCCGCGTCCCGCACCGCAAAGGCCAGGTCCGCATCCTCGCAGTAGGCCGGGGCAAAGCGTTCGTCAAACCCGCCCAGCTGCTTCCATAAACTCACCGGCAGCATGATGGCCGCCCCGGAGATATAGTCCACATCCTTCACATAGTTGTATGCCGCCTTCTCCGGGTCGTCCAGCCGCCCGTAGTTCCAGCCGGTGCCGTCGCTCCAGAGAATCCCTCCGGCCTCCTGCAACCGCCCGTCGGGATAGATCAGCTTCGACCCCACCATACCGATGGAAGCATCCGACCGGATCAGTTCCACCAGGCTGGAGAGCCACCCGGGCCTCACCCGGGTATCGTTATTCAGAAACAGAATATATTTCCCCCGGGCCTGCGCCGCCGCCAGGTTGCAGTTTTTCAGAAATCCCAGGTTCTGCGGCGTGCGGCTGATGCGGATCCCGCTGACCTTGTGCGGCAGCCGCACCGTGTCGTCCGTGGACTGATCGTCCGCCACGATGACCTCATAGGCCACATCCCGCGTATTCTCCAGAATCGACTCCAGGCAATGATACGTATACTCCACCTGATTGTAGGCCGGGATCACGATCGATACAAGCGGATCCGAAACCGTTTCAAAACGCAGCGGCTTCTTCTTTTTCAGGCTGCCGCTTCCCGGCTTCGCGGCGGCAGGCCCGGCGCCGGCCTGCGTCATATCCGGCCGCCCGGCTTCCGCCTGCCCCATGCCGGTCCGCCCGTCTCCGGACGGCTCGGCCCCTGCCGCCGCTCCCCTGCCAAACAGGTTCTTTCCCGCCCGGTACACGGCCTTCGCCGCCTGGTACGCCGGCTTTGCCCCGCACTTCTTCGCGATTCGTTTGATTCGGCTGTACTTGTCGATGATCTCCTGCTGCCCGGCTATCAGTCCGTTCAGGTTCCGGATATGATTCTCCTTCAGCCGCACCGCCGTATGAAGCGCTTCGATCTGCGTATTATAATCATAGATCGTCTTGTCAAAATCCATGGCTCTTTTGGCATAGTGGTTTACATAAATATAGCAATTATCCTCCCCGTGGACATACGCCTGAAACGCCTTTTCCATCCGCGCATAGCGGATAGCCATGGGGCGGCTCACGCCCAGGCGCTCCAAAAGCCCTGTGGCATCCATCTTCCCCTCAAACAGACCCTCATGATGGCGGTAAAAATACAGAAGAATCCGATACCGCACGAAATCCACCGGTATCGGAAAGTCAAACACCCACTCATAGTCCAGGCAGAGCCACTGCCCGTCCTTCACCATAACGTTCTCAAAAAGCATGTCCACATTGGACACCACAAAAGCCGGGCCTTCCATCTGCTTCACCGGCCCGAACACTTCCGTAAACGCATCTGTCTTCACAAACGGCACAAGGGCTTCCGCCCGGACCTCCAACAGCCGCTTCAGCGCATCCCCCAGCACCTTGGCCGCATCCCCGCCGGAGCGTATCCTCTCCTCCAGCAGCGCATCCAGCGTAGGCGCCTCCACATAGGCATAGCGCATCACATCCCCGCAAAACTCCGGCTCCAGCAGCGTGACATTCTGATAGTGTTCTCCCATGGCCCGAAAACTGCTGCCAAAACGCAGGATATGTTCCCGCCCCTGCGGCCGCACCGCCGATTTCTCCGCATAGCGAACGCCGTCCTCCTCACAGATCTGCGTCCGAATCTGAAACGGCTCCCGGCGCATCTTATTATACTTCACATACAATATCTGCTTCATAATCTCTCCATGGACTCCGGCTTTTCGCCGGCCGTCTCCGCCCCCGCCGCTTCCGGCGACGCTCCCTGTGCCGTACTGATAATCAGAAACGAATTGGCGAAATACGGAAACTGCCCGTCCTCCGTAAGCGCCTCATAGGCCGCCGCCTCGTCAAACATCACATAGCGGTCCCGGTCATAGCTGACCGTAACATCGCTCAGCATCCCCCTCCTGGGAAGAAAGGCATCCGAATACACCGCCGTCGGCAGCTTGTAATCCGGCATAGGATAGTAAAACTCGTTTCTGTCAAATCCCGCTTCCCGTAAAAGCCTCGTGATCTCCGGCTTTGAAAATGTGCGAACGCCTTTCACTCCCGCATAGTTCTGCACACCGTCGAAAAATCTTCCTGTATGGTCTTCCGCCGCCCCAGCCCAGTACTTGAGCCCAAACTTATTCTCAATGGCCAGAATCAGCTTCCCGCCCGGCTTCAGAAAACGCTTTACCCGCTGAAGCATCGTGCCGTAGGGCTCGCCCTGGCTGATATAATAGCCGGAATATTCAAACACGCCGATCAGCGTCACATAGTCAAATTTCTCCTCCAGGGCCAGGTCCTCGAAATTGCCCACATAGATCTCCAGATTCCCGCAGTCCTTATGCCGTGTGGCATTGATCGTGGAGCGGCGCTTCGACAGATCGTTACACACCACCCGCTTTACCCTGCGGCAAAACAGCCCTGTCACCGCGCCGCACCCGGCCCCGATCTCCAGAAGATTGGCCTGGGGGTCGAAATCATACCATTCCAGCACATTTTCCCGCACATCGGACAGATGATAGAGGATCGGCCAGTCCCTGTTTTCCATGAGGATCGTCTCCGTCGGCCGCCCGCTCTCACACAACGCCAGCAGCCTGTCCTCGATCTCTCCGTCGCTGTAGAGATCCTCGCCCTTATAAAATTTCAGATTCAAAATCTGCTCCACTCTGCTCATCATCAAACCTTTCCCGGCCGCTCCAGCCTCACCCGGCTGTTCATATCATAGTATCCCACCGTATTTTTCTCGGAAATCACAGTCAGATTCACCACATCATAGAGACGGTCGTACACCACAAATTCCCCGTGCTCAAAGCCCGTACAGCCCAGAGACAGAAGATAATCCTTTCCCTGTAAATTCATCTCCTGCTCAAAGACCGCCGTGACCTCCTCTCCCGCCTTCGCCGTCCCGGTCTCGCAGTCTTCGATCATGCTGTTGGTGCCCGTGATCTCCGTCCCTTTGGAGTCCTTGATCGTAAAGGCAAAAATCGGATCCTGCACGGTCCGGGAAAACCGCACCTTCATCTTAATCGTAAATGGCTTTCCCTTGAACAGCAGGTTCGTCAGCTCCCCTTTATGGTCAAAGATACCCGCATCGACGATCTTCGCCGCTCCGTTTCCATAGTTCAGCCGCCCCTTATGAACGCCCAGACGCTCCAGCCAGCAGAGAGCCCCGACGGCCGCATCCTTTGACAGGTCCGTCTGACGGCCGGCACACACATCCCCGATTGCGGCGGCCTCCAGGACAGAACAGGCGGCGCCTCCTTTGTCCTGCGCCTCCCCCGCACCGCGCCCGGACTGCGTTCCGTCCGCCGGGCCGCGCTCCTTTAGCTCGCTCAGAAGCTGGTCCGCAAAACCGGCTTTCTGGCCGATCCCGTCCAGCTCTCCCGGATCAAACTGCCCGGCCAGAATCTTTTTATACAGATCCACCATCTTCCCGGCCTCGCCTTCGGCGATAAAGCTCCCCTGATTCAGCACCACCACCTTGTCGCAGTATTTGATGATGGTGCCCATGTCATGGGTCACCAGGATCACGGTGGCGCCGCTCTCCCGAATCTCATTGATCTTTTTATAGCATTTGGCCTGAAAGAACACATCTCCCACCGCCAGCGCCTCATCCACGATCAGGACCTCCGGGTCCACATTGATGGCCAGCGCAAAGGCCAGCCGCACAAACATACCGCTGGAATAGGTTTTCACCGGCTGATGGACGAAATCGCCGATATCGGCAAAGCCCAGGATCTCCGGCAGCTTCTCATCCATCTCCTGCCGGCTGTAGCCCATCATTGTACCGTTCATATAGATATTTTCAATTCCGGTGTACTCCATATTAAAGCCGGCTCCCAGCTCCAAAAGCGCCGAGATGCGGCCGTCCACCGTCACTGTCCCCTGGGTCGGGGTCAGCACGCCGGTGATGATCTTTAAAATCGTGGATTTCCCCGATCCGTTGGTGCCGATGATTCCCACAAACTGCCCCTGTTCCACCGTAAAAGAGATGTCATTCAGAGCATAAAACTTCCGATGGTACTCCCTGTGTCCCGGACGCAGCGATTCCTTCAGCCGGTCTATGGGTCTGTCAAACAGCTTATATATCTTTGTAACGTGATCCACCTTAATTGCCGTCAATGCGTTTCCTCCTACAGCACATCCGCAAAGTGCGGCCGCAGCCGCCGGAATATCCAGTCGCCCAGAATCAGCACTCCCAGCGAGAACGCCCAGAAATACAGCGTATACCCCGGCTCCTCCCAGAACCAGCGCCCGTAGAGGAGGGCCCCCCGGGCTCCCTCTGCCACATAGAACATGGGATTCAGCCGCAGCAGCCAAACCCATCGGCCCGCCATCTGATACTGCCACATGACCGGCGTGACCCAGATGCCGAATTGCAGGATGATGTTCACGATCTGCCCCATATCCCGGAAAAACACCATGATCGACGAGGTGATGTAGGACAGCCCCAGACAGAGCACAAACACTCCCGCCGTATAGTAGGGCAGCTGCAGCCAGTATACCGACGGCGCCCTGCCCATAATCAGATAGACCGCCAGCAGAATCAGCAGAAAGATCAGATGAACGAACACCGCGCTGACCAGCTTGATCGCCGCCAGGATATGAACGGGAAATACCACCTTTTTTACCAGATAATTATATTCGTTCAGGCTGTGGGTCCCGCCGTTTAATGCCTCCTGAAAGAAAAACCAGGGGACGATTCCCGCCAGCATCCACAAAAGATACGGATACTCTTCCGTCTGCGGCGTAATGTCCCCCCTCAAAACCCCAAACACGATATAGTAGATGATGACCGTCACCACCGGCTGTACAAACATCCACAGGACCCCGAAATAGGAGCCCACAAACTTTTTCTTGAAATCCGCCTTTGCCAGTTCCCAGATCAGACGGCGCTTAGTCACGATCTGGGACAGGTCTGCCAGTATGCTTTTCATATGCGCTCCCACTCAGCCTGCTCTACGCAAAGCGAAATGTCTCCGACAGGCCGCCCCACTTCGTATCCTTTTCAGAGATAATCAGCTGCATTCCCTCCTCCAGCGGCCACTCCACACCGATCTCCGGGTCGTTCCAGGCCAGCCCGCCTTCGTCGCCTGGATGGTAGAAATCGGTGCACTTATAGGCAAACTCCGCCTCCTCTGACAGCACCAGAAATCCGTGGGCAAAGCCCTCCGGGATGTAGAACTGCTTCTTGTTCTCCTCCGACAGCTCCACGCCGAACCACTTGCCGTAGGTGGCTGAGGAGGTCCGCAGATCCACCGCCACGTCGAAGACCCGGCCGCGGATACAGCGCACCAGCTTGCCCTGGGGATACTGCTTCTGATAGTGCAGGCCCCGCAGCACGCCTTTCACCGACATGGACTGGTTGTCCTGCACGAACTGCATGGAAAGGCCCTGCTCCTTGAAGTCGTTGTAATTATAGGTCTCTACAAAATAGCCTCTCTCGTCGCGAAATACCGTGGGTTCGATGACGCAGAGACCTTCGATGGCGCAGCGGGTTACTTTTATTTTTCCCATTCTATTTGAATTCCTTTCCTGTTCTATTATTCCCCATATTCTCAGAATGCAATGGTGTAAAAATACATTTTTGGATATTATACCATACCGGACGAAGTCCGTCCACCCCCGAAGAGAGGATGAATTCGGGGATTCGGAAAGGCTGCCGGACGCCAGGGCGCTCCGGAAAGAGGCAAAGACGCTCCTTTCAGACGCAAAACACGAAAAATGCCTTTACCCGCACAGCTTCATCAGCGTGAGATAGACGGCAGCCAACGTAATGGCGGCGCTTCCCACGACGGCGGCTCCGTACACCCACTGTTTTCTGATTTCCAGCCGCAGCCGGTCCGGACAGAGACACAGATACAGAGGCAGCAGCAGCGGGATATAGTAGCGGGGCTGGACGCCGTTGATCCGGTCCAGGCCCACCGGCGTGAAGGCCAGATACATGGCCAGCCATACCATCGCCATGATCCCGGCGCACAGAAGCAAAATCCAGAGGCGGGCGGGCCAGGTCAGACGGCCGCCATTCTGTTTTGGAAGCCGTTTTTCATCGGAGGCGATCACGGTCAGCACCAGCACAGGAATCACTTTTCCCATCAGCGGGCCTCCCCCGTGGCCTAACATGCCATACAGGGACGCTCCCATCGTATAGGATGGGAAGGAGACGCACATCGAGCTCACCAGCAGCTTAAAGAAGCGGGGAATGTCGCTGAGGATATAGGGAATCTGACCCGCCTCGCTGGTATTGCCTCCTCTGGTATCGTTCGTCTCCGCCGGGGAGAGCGCCGTGGGCAGTACGAAGCTGGCCATGAGGGCCAGAAACAGACAGGCCGCCGCACCCTTCATCAAAAACTCCTGTCTGCGGTCGGCAAACTTCTCCCGGGGCAGCAGCCAGATCACCAGAATCAGCGGGATGTAGATAGCTTTGGGCATGGAGCCCACCGCAAAGCTGAGCGCCATCACACCAAACCCAAACCAGCCGATTTTCTTCTCCGGCTCCAGATACTCGCTCAAAAACCAGGCAAAGCCCAGTGTGAGAAGACTCGTCAGAAACGCGTCGTAGGAGTACATTGACATCAGAAAGAGAGGCGCCGGCAGCAGCCCTGTCACACAGGCGATCCCCTTCCCCACGGGAAGCCTGCGGATAGCCCAGGCCATCACGCAGGCGCAAAACAAGAGATTAAAGAGCCGTCCCAGCTGATAACAGACCGTAAACGGAAGCCGTAAAAGAAAGCCCAGACGCAGGCCCAGAGCCTGGGGAATATAGGCAGGGGTATAGATTCCGGCCAGGGCACGACCGCGGCTGTAGAGAAATTCCTCCTCCTGAAACAGCCGGTTCAGCGTCTCGTTCATCTGCGCCCTCTCCTCCCGGTTCGCCGGCAGGTTATAGGGATAATTCTCCTTATCGGCCACAAACAGCCTCTCCAGCGTTTCGTTGGTCCTCACCTGCGCGCCAAAGAAGGAGACACAGTAGGCGTGAAAAAAGTGTACCTCCTCGTCCCAGCTGATCTTATTGGCCGGAGCCAGCACGATCATCAGAAGCCCCAGGCTGAGAGACACCGCCAGAAATCCCACCTCGATCCGCATGAGGAGCCTGCGCCGCACCGTCCACAGAAACACGCCCAGTCCCAGCACCGTCCACACAAAAAAAGCCCTGTGCCAGTTCGTCTCATACCGGTTCGTATAAAAAAACTCCCGGACGCACAGATCGGGAAGAAACGGCCTTTCGGTCTCCTCCGCCGCCAGATCCCCTCCGTCCAGGGGCGTCATGTTCTCCCGGTCCCATCGGATCTCGATCCTCTCCACTCTCCGGTCCAGGCGCTCCACCGATGTCTGGATCAGCGCACTGTTATGATCCTCCAGCACCAGCGGCTCCTGCGCCCCCGGCTCCCACACATACCACACGGCATTCAGCCGTTCATCGTAGGAGTAAGAAAAACCAAAGCTGCCCACATAGCGCCCCGACAGCTCCACCGTCAGGCTTCCGTCCTCCTCCGAGAGAAGCCAGCCCTCTCCCGTCTGTGTAAACCCCTCCGACGCCGCTATGGCGGCGCTAAAGCGTCCCTGCTCCTCTTTGGGCAGCGTCAGCACCGCGCGCTGGCAAAAAAGATCTGCCAGAAAACCGGCGGCCATGACCATAAAGACCGTCAGAAGGAGCCGTATCATCTGTTTTTTATCCCAGTTATCCGTAACTGCCGTCATGTCTCTTCCTCTTTTCTTCGCAGATCTCTCAGCCGATGGAGCCCAGTATGCCCTGGATTACCAGAAGATTCGCCAGATGATAGCCCCCGGCCAGAATCCCTTCCAGTCCTGTCGCCGTCCCCGCAAACCGAAGTCTCCGGCTGCGGCAGGCCAGCAGGGCCAGCGGCAGTATGGGCAGAAAATAGCGTCCCTGCACACCTGTCACCACAGGAGAATCCAGCGGCGTCCACGACAGCAGCATGATGAGCAGGGTGGCAGCCACCGACGCCAGACAGAAAGTCAGGCTCCACAGGCGGTGCCTGACCGGCATCACCGCCGCCTCACCTTTTCCGGTTCCCACCGGCAGCGCTGCGAACACGGTCCATACCAGCAAAAACAGGATCAAAGTCTCATCCACTTCATAGGCAAGCCACCCCAGAGAACTGCCTGCCATGGACCCGGCATAGGCCGGAAACTGACGAATCAGAGACCGGGCGATGACCCCCGCTGCCCGCAGCGGGTGGGACAACACCACCGAGATGCTGTATCCGGCCACGCCTCCGGCCCACTCCACCGGATCCTCCGTTCCCTGAAAATATACCAGAATCTTATCCAGATTGATCGCCAGCACCCCGATCACCATACAGGCCGCCACGGCTGCCGCCGCTTTCCGGTACGTCTTTTTGTCCCCGAATTTTTCCTTCGGAATCAGAAAGCACAGGCCGGCCAGAGGGATATAGACCATCTTGCAGGGAGCCAGAAGGGCCAGCAAAAGTCCCAGGGTAAGTACCTCCCGGCGTCCCACCGAAGGCTTATCATAGGCCAGTCCCAGCGTATAGGCCGTATAGAGCATCCCCAGCCCGATGGCAAAGGCATCGTAGGACAGAGACGACACCAGCTCCAGTGTCATGGGAAGCATCGCCGTGCCAAAGAACGCCATTTTGCCAAAGGGCGCCAGGCGGATGGACAGCCAGGCGCAGAGCGCAAAAAACGCCAGATTGCACAGCCGTCCCAGATAAATCGTAAGCACCTGCCCCAGGGACAGAAGCCGCCCCAGGGTAATCCCCACTGCCTGCGGCAGATAGGCGTGTCCTGCCACATCCATGGTACGGTGACCATAGGCGATTCGCTCTCTCCCCGGATCCATGGCAAAAAAACGCCCGTACACATCCCGGTAGGTCTCCTCATCCAGATCCGTCCACAGCTGTGCGGCATCGCCTTCCCGCACCAGCACCATGCCCTCGTCATCTACGGCCTTCTGTCTCATCATCTGATTCGACAGCCGGTAGGCGCTGGCAAAATGGGCGTACTCGTCCGGCGCCGTAAAAGGGACAAAGACCAGAGAGTACAGGATACCCCAGAACAGAATACAGGGCACAAACAGCCCGGCGGCCCTCTCCGTAATGTTTTTCTTTTCCTTTCTGCCGTAACGTTCCGCTCCGATCATACCCGCCCCGAAGATCACTGCTGCCGCCAGACACACCAGCGACAGCGTCCGCAGATACTGCATCCGTTTTTCCTCCTCTGCTCAATCATAGGCCGAGTACGACTTTTTATAGAGTACCATGATCCTGTCCACCAGCCATCCGGGCCAGAAATGCCCGAACATCTCCCTGTCCTCCTGCTCTTTCTTATGGTTCAGGATGAATTCCTTGCTGGTGGCGCCTCCATGAATCCGGTAATATCCCAACGGCCTTCTCTCATAGACAAAGCGCCCCGGCATACACGCCAGCTTCAGATTCGTCTCCCAGTCAAGGGCATACTTGAGTGTGGAGCGAAAAAGGGTACTCCCTGTCATATTTTTATTATAGGTAATCATCGGGCAGGAAATACTGTTGCCCAGGCACAGACAGCTCTTTTTCACCCATCTGCGATCCGCCAGAGCCGTGACGGATACGGGCAGGCATAAAAGGCGCTTTACCATACTGCTCCTCTCATGGCGTTCCCTCACCGTCCCCTTGATCGCCTCGTAGCTGCAAAAGAAGATGGACATATCCGGATAGCGGCGGATCCTGTCAAACAGCACTCTGGTATAATCCCTGCCGTACACATCGTCCTGATGGGCGATAGTCACAAACTGCGTGCCCGCCGTATCGTAGGCAAAATTCCAGTCGTCCTGAATATCGCTCTGTCCCTCCCGCACATACACCGGCAGCCCATACCGGTCCGCCAGCGTCCGGATATATTCGTTCGGCGTGGATGTACAGAGAATGATATTGGTGGAGGCCGCCTGACCGGCCAGGGAACGGATACACTCCTCCAGATAAGGAGATTCCCTGTAAGCGCAGATCGCAAACGTATGGTTGGTGTCAAACTTCTCTCTCATCGTTCCAGTACCTCTTATTCATAGTAAACGCCATCACCAGGCCATGGGGCAGACTCCGGTATCGCCGGCCTGCCAGATATCCCAGATATTTACAGCCCGACTGCCACAACAGCTTCGGCAAAAGCCATATCCGGCCGGTCCGGCACAGATGAGCCGCCGTCTGTTTCACCATACGGATTCCTTCGCCCTCAGAAGGCACACCGGCGAAGATCTCCGGATGTTTCGCCTGGGAGACCGCCAGGTCAAAATTCCGGCGAAACAGCTCCGGGCCGCTTTGATTGTGGGAGTGGATGACCCTCGCTTCGGCAGCATAGGCCACACGGTATCCGGAGCGTATGAGCCCGGCCGCGTAGATCATGTCCTCGTTAAATATGGTATGGCGCTCAAAGCCTCCCTGCTTCAGATAGATATCCCTGCGGTAGGCCGCGCAGACATTGGAACAGAAATATGTCTTAATCCCCAGCGCCGCAAGATCGGCCGCGCTCTTTACCCGGCTCTCTTTCGGATAATTAAAGTGTCGGGCTGCCCTCTCGACGGCTCCGCATCCCGGCGCAGGCAGCTGTCTGGCATAGGCCGCCGCCACGCAGCCTCCGGGACCGGCCTGCTCTTCTTTTCGTTCCTCATTTTCCGGATACAGAGCCCGGACCAGATTCTCTGTCATAAAATCATCCGCCGGCACGGCATCCATGGTCATATACAGCAGCACATCCTCCCGGCTCTCTGCGGCGCCCAGATGCCTGGTGCCGCCGTGGTCAAATTCCTCCGGCCGGACTCTCGTAAAGCGCACCTGAGGCGCCGATTCGGTCTCTCCTTCCGGCAAAAAGCGCCCGTACCGTTCCCGGATCTGATCGAATTCCTCCTCATCGGCCGTCACCAGCACATGGATGGCGCTCACCGGCCATGTCTGGCTGCCGATTCTCTTAAAGAGCGCTGCCAGTCGGATATCCGGCCGGTATACCGGCACGATCAGCTCTACACTGGGACGGCCTGTCCTGCCATCCGCAGCCTTGTCTTCTCTCATCTTCATAAAACACTCCTTTTTGCCTTCCCGTAACGACAGATCACCGCCACGGCAAACACCGCCGCCTGCAAAGCCATCAGACCGCAGTAGGAAACTGCCGCCCCCATGAGTCCCCACCGGCGCACCGCCTCCGTACTCACGAGGAGAGTTGCCGCCGTGACGATGCCATAGCAGACCAGGATGTCCTTCTGCCGGCGCATCACGGTCATGGCATAGTACAAAATCAGGCTTCCCGCATTGAAGCCGCCCCCCAGTATCAGGATTTCCAGTTCCGTCAGATATCCGCCCAGGTCATACCCGTACACCACGGACAGTACCGGCAGGCCCATGAGCGCCCCTCCCGCCAGGCATACCGCCGTGAAAACGCCGGTCAGAAGCAAAAGCTTTCCGACCATCGCCGCAAAGGAACGGTACTCCCCCTCTACAAACAGAGCCGCCAGATTGGTTAACACCGGCTTAAACACAAATCCGCAGGCCAGATAGATCACGGAGGTGGGCATAAAAAGACAGGCGTAGACATAACGGATATCCGCAGACACCGCATCTCCCCCCTGATATACCTGATCCACCGCATAGCTGGAAGCATTGAAAATATACAGGCACAGAATGGAACCGACGAACAGAAGCACTGTGCTCGCGGCCAGCTTTTTCAGCCGGTTTCTGTCAAAACACACGGAAAGCTCTGCATAGGTTCCGATCAGCGCCACATCAAAGAGCGCCACGCCTCCCGCCGCCGCCAGCACCATCACCCCCACGGACAAGAGCACATTGCCTGTCACCGTCAGGGCCAGCGCGTAAGACGAGACGGACAAAACGGTACGAAAGGCCACCGACTTACCTGCCAGATCCATGCGCCCGTTTTTCTGAAATTCCCCCTCAAAGACATCGGCCGCCCCGTCCGCCAGCTTATAAAGACACAGCAGTACAAACAGAAAAAACCGTTCCCCGCTCTCCCCCGTAAGCCACGGAAAGAGAAATCCCCCCGCCGCCATGGCCGCACAGGTCAGGATCCGAAAGCTCAGGTAATCCTGAAATCCGTACTCTCCCTTTACGTCCGTAACCTGAAAAGGACGGATTTCAAAATACCCGACGGTAAGCAAAATCTGTCCTGTTTTAAACGCTATGTTAAAATCGGCGCCGGCGCCCGTGCCTGCGGCTCCTCTGGTGAGCCTCACCAGAAGAATCGTCGCCAGGGCATAGAGCGCGCTGCCGGTCATATTCCATAAAAAATTATCTCTGGCGTGGTCTGTCTTACTGCCCGACACCAGCTGTCTCCATCTGTTCACCATATCTTCCAAAATCCAATTCGTAGGGGAAGTGATTTCTCCTTTTCTCCACCGGCGGCAGCGTCATATAGTCCGGATACATCTGCGACAGCATCTTCTCCACGCCATGGGGAAAGTTCACCTGAATGTCCTCAAAGTCCAGCTTTTGGATCGGATAGAGATCCTCCAGAGCGATCGTGTTCCAGAACCGGTCCGTGTCGCACAGATAGCTGATTCTCTTTGTCTCCCTGTCGTTATAGCGCGTCATGGCCGCCTTGCAGCGGGCATATATCTTCTGTCGGGAAAAACCGAACAGGCCCAGAAAGAAATTGACGGCCACGCACACGGCCGTCACCAGCGCCGCCTTCCACCCCCTGAACCGGAGCATCGGCCGGGGCAGACAGCGCAGAATCAGCACCTTGCTCCAGAACCAGGCGTCCCACGCCTGCTTTTTGTATGCCTTCTCATCATCCGCCACGTTGTCAAAGGGATAGATATCAAGAAAGATCCCCAACTCACAGGGTACGTCCCTCAGAGGCATCTCCTTGAATTTCGTCCCGGCCAGCATCCAGCGGGTCGTGGTCAGCGGATAGTTCTCATCAATCTCCGCATTCATCATCCGGTATTTGTCCGGAAATTCCTTTTTTGCGGCCATTAAAAACTTCTCAAAATCCGGCCGGGGCAGACATACGTCGATATCGTCGTCCCAGGGAATAAACCCCTTATGGCGCAGAGCGCCGATGGCCGTCCCCGCAAAGGAAAACCAGGTCAGCTCATATTTCTCACACAGCCAGATGAAATCCTTTAAAATCCCCAGCTCCAGCTGCTGTAGCCTCTTTAATGTCGCCTCGTCATATTCCCGTCCCATGCCTGTCTCCAATCCTGTATTTCACCTGCCGCCAAAGACCGCCCGTTACTTATGCCGTATATTCAGAATCCCTATGAAAAAGCCGCCGAATATCATCTGCACCCCCACCGCCATTGCCGTCAGGGCCGGTATGGTAAGCCGCATAATATACTGAGGGTCCAGCGCTCCGAAGGACTGTTTTCCCCACAGCACCAGCGCCGCCACGGTGGCTGCCACCCCAATCAGAAGAAAAATACCGCCGGCCAGAATGACTCTGTCCTCCGTAAGTTTCTCGGTTCTGCTCGTATCCACCGGTATGAAGCCGGAATTCTTTGCATATGTCTTCGTAAAGACAGCGAACTGCACTGTGCTGACGCCGATGATTGTGAAGGCGGAGCCGTAGAGCATGGTATGAATATCCAGCGTGATATTGCCGATGGAGACCGGCCCGAACATCAAAGCGATCAACAGCAGCAATCCCAGTATAATAAAAAAAACGCCGGGATACAGAAACAGCCAGTTGGGGCTGTGCATCAGCAGAAACTTCAGGTGGCGCCAGCCGTCCCGGAAACTGCGCAGGTGCGGCGCGTGGGAGCGGCCATCCTTTTTAAGCGTAGTGGGAACCTCCGCGATTTTCAGATGGTACAGGGTGGCCTTCACCACCATCTCGCTGGCGTACTCCATTCCCGTGGTGCGAAGTCCCAAAGCCAGCATAGCCTCCCGGTTATAGCCCCTGAGCCCGCAGTGAAAGTCTCCGATACTGCTGGGATAAAAGAGGCGGCCGATAAAAGACAGGACAGGATTTCCCAGATAGCGGTGGAGCGGCGGCATGGCCCCCGGCTCGATCCCGCCCCGGAAACGATTACCCATGACCAGATCATAGCCCTCCCGCAGCTTCTCCACAAAGGGATCCAGATGCAGAAAATCATAGCTGTCATCGGCATCTCCCATGATTACATAGGTTCCAAGCGCCGCATTGCAGCCGCCGATCAGAGCCGCTCCATACCCTCTCTCCTGCACATCCACCACCCTGGCCCCGCAGCCTCTGGCTATCTCCTGAGAGCCGTCGGTGCTTCCGTTATCCGCTATCAGAATCTCCCCGTCCACCCCGCTCTTCTCCAGATAGGCACGGGCCTTCTCAATGCACGTCTTCAGCGTCTCCGCTTCGTTCAGGCAAGGCATCAGTATCGTCAGTTCCATCTTCCCGTTTCTCCTTGCTTCTCTTTGTTTCCTTTTACTTCTTTCTGTTTCCTTCTATTTCTCTCTGTTTCCCTTTTCCATGAGGAGCTCTCTCATGGCCTTCAGAAGTCTCTCATTCTCCTTTGGATGGCGCACTGCCAAGCGGATATACTCCTTATCAAGCCCTCTCTTACCGGACAGATCCTTAATCAAAATATTGTATTCCGTAAGCAGCTTTTCCGTCAGCCATGCAGCCGTCGCCTGCCTCGTCTCTCCGGTCTCCTCCTGGCCTCTCCGGCTTCCTGTCAGGCGGCACATGAGATAGTTGGCTTCACTGGGGAAGCACTCCACTCCCGGAATCTCAGAAAGCCCTGCTGCCATATCGGAACGCGCCTGACAGATCCGCCTCAGAGCATCCTCATAGTCGCCGCGGTACTTCTCACAGATCTGCATGTAAAATTCTCCAAAGGAATTGATATTCCAGATTGCCACGTCTTTTTTGAGAGATGCGATCAGCTCTGTGTCCGCGCAGGCCGCCACTCCCAGACGAAGCCCCGGCACCCCGAAAGATTTGGAGATACTTTTTACCACCAGAAGCTGCGGATAGCCATCCAACGCCTCCCGGCACAGAAAGCTGCCGTCGCGGTCGCCGGCAAAATCCGCAAAGGATTCGTCCACGATCAGGCGGATCTTCCGCTCTTCGGCCCAGGCCGCCAGCTTCAGAACATCCTCCCTGGGGATATAATTGGCGGAGGGGTTGTCCGGATTGATCAGCGCCAGGATACCGATCTCCTTATCCTCAAAATAATCCATAATCTCCCGGGCAGTATAGGCATAATCGCTCTTCGTGAGGCCCTTTGCCACGGGCCCGTCCTCCCCGGTAAAAAACGGGGGCACAAAGACCACGGTCTCCTCCGCCTTCCGGTTCGGGTATTCCTCAAAGGTGGGGCAGATCACGCCCAGCTTTCCGGGAAGACGCTCCATCAGGGCCTTAATCAGCTCTGCGGCGCCGTTTCCCACCACGACCTCCTCTCTTCGAAGACCGAAATACTTGGCGGCCAGCAGGCTGTTCACATCCATACCGGAGGGGTAAGCGGTCAGAAGCTCCGTAAAGCTGTGCTGCATCTCCGCTATGAGTCTGGGCCCCGGATAGAAGGGATTCACCAGATAACAGAAGTCCAGCAGCCCCGGATATCTCCAGTAACCGCCATAGCGCTTCTGCATCCGCCGGATCCGCCCCGCACCCTGTGCAAAAAGCGACTCGGCGATATCCAGATCCTGCTCGTCGTCGATCTCGTACCAGAGTTCGCCGTCCAGACGGGCCGCCTTCATCACCGGCTTATCCAGATAGGCGATCACCTTCAGAACCTGCTCATAGTATTCATTATGCCCCAGAGCCCGGCAGTATGCCTCCAGAAACGGCACATAGTGACTCCTGGAAAACTCCTGGCCGAATTTGTATATATTGACCGTTTTATAATAAGAAGAAGTCTTAGTATAGTCAAAATCCTTCTTTCCGATAAAACCGGTGATCACGTCCTCCTCGCCCAGCGTCACCACCGTGCCGTCCATCCAGCTCTCATACCGGGCCACCAGCGCAAGGCTGGGATAAGGGTCATTTACCAGCCTCTTTAACACCGCCTCCTCAAAAATCAGATCCGATTCCAGCAGAAGCGTATCATCCCGCAGCAGATATTCTCTGGCCAGATACAGCGAATAGATATTATTCGTCTTATCGTAGATCGGATTATCCACATACACGATGGGCGTGTGAATCCGGAGACTGTCCACATATCGTTTCAGCCTCTCTCCTTCATATCCGGCGACGATCACCACCCGCCGCAGCTGTAAATGGTCCAGCGCTGACAGTGCTCTCTCGATCAGCGTAACTCCATTTACCTCCACCATACATTTGGTGGCATTGCGGGTCAGCTCCTTTAAGCGCTTTCCCATTCCCGCTGCTAATATCACTGCCTGCATGGCTATTCTTCCTTCTCTCCGAAATTACTCTTGATCACCCGGATCATAGCCGCCAGCGCTTCCTCTTCATCGGGCCCGTCGCAGATGAACTCAATCTCATCGCCGGACTTTACGCAGGCTGCCAGAACGCTCAATACGCTTTTGGCATTCACATTGGTCATGCCAAACTGAAACGTCACCGAGGATTTGTACTTGATCGCCTCGTTACACAGAGTCCCCGCCGGTTTTAAGTGCAGACCGGTCCGATTTGTCACCTTTACTTTTTCTCTTACCATACTGAAATCCTTCCTTTCCCCCTGTAGATATTCTGATACTTCTTTATCAATCCGTCTTCTAAGAAGCGTCTGTTCCGCCTGCCCGGCCTCCGGATTGCTCCTCCGGCTTCGACGTCTGGGAGACGCCTGTCGTTCCATGTGCCCCTGAGGCGGCACTGCCGGAGGATGTCTCCGCACTGCCTGCGCTGCCGGTTCCCGCCCCGCCGCCCTGGCTCCCGCCTGTGATATCCTGCGTCGTCTCAGGCACAGGAACCGGTTCCATCGTCACCGTGACATTCCCGGCGCTAATCAACTTGAAGGCATTGTCCAGCGTCACATGGAGCTCTGCCGTATTCACACCCTCCTGCATATCTGCCAGAGAGATCCACGCATCCAGCATCTCGTCTGTCAGAGCGTTCAAGTCTTCCTCCAGGCCCTCGATGACGATCTCGGCGCTGCCGCGAATCGTATAATTCCATCCTTCCTGCCCGCTCTCCATACGGATATCCTCCGGCAACAGCTGCCGGCTCTGACGGATCAGAGGCTCCACCACCAGCGTGACCGTCACGACGTTCTCGCTCTCCACGGTGATTCCCTCCGGCACATATCGTGAAGTGTCGATCTGCACTTCCACATTCTGCGTCGCCCCATCCAGATTCAGCACTTCGGAAGGAATCTGAATAAATTCCACATCCGCCAGCGCCCCGCGAAGACCGGCGATATGCACGGTCTGATTGGCTCCCTGGATCCCGGTATAGCGGTATCCCTCTGCCACCGTACCCTGGGGCGTGTCAAAACGCAGCCCCACCTCCTTGGTCTTTAACAGCGGCACGGTATAGCTGATCTCGCTCTGACTGATCGAAAAAGCGTAATCCTCATAGCTGGCCGGATCCAGATTCAGTTCCTTACCCGCCACATCATACAGCTTCAGCTGCGCCGTGCCGGACACCTCACTGTTCATCCCGTCCACATTCACTTCAATCCCCACGGAATGAATCTGCTCCATGACCGACTGGGGAGCCATAATCTCCACAATCCGGGGGGTCACCTGTATGTCATCCCCGACGATATACTCATCTGCCGGCGTACCCACTGTCTGAATACCGATCCGGTGGGCAGCCTTCATCACATCCTCCAGAATCACCGTCACATTGGGCGTCTTCCAGGTAATGTCCGACTCCCGGATCTCATATTCATCAGAACCCAGCCACTCCACGACGATATCCACCGATCCAAAGGGACCCATCTTGGCCAGGTCCACGATGACCTTGAAATCGCTCCCCCGGACCTTATTATAATCCTGGCGCCGCACCGGTACGGTGACCGCCACGCCGCTGCTCTCCAGGTTTTTCTCCAGGGTATAGGTCTTATTGCTGTCCACCACCACGTTTTCGTTGCGATACTCTATATTATAGACGGTAACCGTCTTATACTCCATCGGATTCGTCCCATTGATGACGATCAGCCACAAAAACACCGCCAGGCAGACAGAGATCAGCTTCAGCGCCCAGTTATTTGTCAGCTTTTCCTTCATTTCTCTGCAGTCCTTTCCACAGTTTATAACCCAGGCCGCGGTTTACTTCCACATCCTCCTTCAGTTTCTGAAGCTCTGCCTTCAGGTCCTCGCTGCTCACATTCCGCATCAGATGCCCCTTGTGAGCCAGCGATACGGCGCCGGTCTCCTCCGATACGATGATCGTCACGCTGTCCGTCACCTCGCTGATGCCCAGTCCGGCCCTGTGCCTCGTGCCCAGATCCTTGCTGATCCCCATGTTATCCGACAAAGGCAGATAACAGGTGGCAGCCGTCACCCGATTGCCCCGGATAATCACTGCCCCATCATGGAGAGGAGTATTCTTCTCAAATATGTTCAGAAGCAGCTGGCTGGTGATGATACCGTCCACCCGGATGCCCGTGCGCTCATACTCATTGAGCGGCGTATCCTGCTCGATGACTAAGAGAGCGCCCGTCTTCATCTTACCCATCTCGAAGCAGGCCTTTACCAGCTCTCCCACCGTCTTCTCCGTGAAACGGTCGTCGCTGCGCTTATTGCGGTTATCCGAGCTAAAAAGCGGGATCATCCGCCGTCGCCCCAGCTCCTCCAGCGAACGCCGCAGTTCCGGCTGAAACAGGATCACCACACCGATGAGTCCCACCTGTGTCAGCTGTTCCACCAGCCAGATGATCGTATGCATCTGCATAAAATACGCCACCATGATAAACAGCGCCAGCACCACGATCCCCTTTACCGGCACCCAGGCCCTGGTCTCCTTGATCCAGCGCAGAATCTGGTAGAGCAGACATGACAGGATAAAGACCTCCAGCACATCGACGGCCCGGATATCCGGCAGGCTCGACATCTGCAGATATTTACTGAAAAAATTTCTTAATATGTCCATTGTACTGCCTCCGGAGTTAATAAATTCTGTCTTTCTCCATCAAATCCTTCACATCGCCGGCCAGATCCACTGTCTCCGACAATCCGCGCTCCCTGCCTTTCTGATTCACGGCAAAGCGCTTTACCTCTCTCTGCGGCGGCGTCACCGTCAGCTTAGGCACCGCCTTGACGTAATAATAGTAATCCTCATCCTCAAACTGAACATACTCTGTCCGGCTGTAATCCACCGAAAAGAGGAAAAATTCCAGAACCAGCGACAAAAGCGCCGAGACCGCGACTCCGATGACAATCTCCGGAATCGTAAAATTGGTCCGGCTGACCTCCAGCATGGTCCGCCCGGCCAGAATCACGGCCAGCTCTGCCACGGCGCCCACTCCGATGGCGATTTTAAAGCAATAGGGCACCGACAGACGCCGGATCACATAGACTAATACCACCGTGACAGCAAAGGCCAGGATCATCACCATCATGGCACGGTTGGTAATGATCTGATCCACCATCATCTGAAATCTGGTCAGCATACTGCCGGTCTCCGACTCTGTCAGCACCGTGGCATTCTGCTTCACGGCCAGGATCATATAATAAATCAGCACCCCAAAGCCGGCGGGCGCCGCTGAAAGCGCCGTGCCGCACAGTCCCACCACCAAAGGAGCCAGATAGGGCAGCTTCAGCCAGAACAAAAGCGGCACCAGTACCAGCACCAGACCGTCTCCGGGCTTAAATATATAATAGGTAAACAACATAATACCGAAGAGGGCAAAACATACCACAAAGGCCTCCAGCGACAGGCCGTATATATGTCCCAGCATGAATATCGCGCTAAACAGCACCACGGCGCCAGCCGGCAATAAAGAACACAAAAGCGCCACCACCAGCATCACCGGCAGGCTGCCCAGGCGGGGCATATACCCCAACATATCGTTTAACATCCAGAGCGCCGTCAGAGCCAGGGCAAATTTCAGCACCGGATTTATATATATGTCGTACTTCGTATAAAATTCCTTACATTTTTCCTTTACCAGCAGTAATTTCATCATCATATGGTCCGCTCCTTTGCTGCCCCGTCCTCCTGATAAATCTTTAAAAGCTTCCGCAGACTGCTCCGGTAGACTCTGAGCCGTTTCTGCGCATTGTGATATTTGACGGCATACACCGCCACGGAGATGAGCACAAAGACTGTCAGCGACAGCCCATACCAGCCAAGCGCCTGCATGGCCAGCTCAAACAGGTCCTCTATGGTTTTCTCCGTCATCAGGGACTCGGAATGGTAAATCACCCACATACAGGTCCCCAGGAGAAAGGCGAATGTCAAAGACACCGCCGACTTGATTACGCCGTACAAAATATAATCGCCTCTGAAAAAGCGGCTGATATACAGGGCCCTGCGCTCTTCCTTCTTCTCGAAAGCGGCGGCTCTGGTCATTATTTTTACTCGATTTGCCTGAATCATACCGAATCTCCTCACATAGTTAGTCTTTATTATACCATAGCCGCTGGAAAATTTCGAGAAAATTATATTATTTTTTTGTTTCAAAAATGTGACGATTCTTCAAAAGCACAAAAACCTTCTCTTCCGGCGCCTTTTTCTCTTCGTTTGCACTGTCAATACAATAAAAAGCCTGTCGTGCAAAAAACAAATTCCCGTCTTGCACGGCAGGCTCTCTTTTCTCTTATTCTGTTACGTTTGGCCGGATGAGGACCACCCGCCTCCCGCTAAAGACGGTCCCTCTTTTCAGCCCTTCACATATGCCGCAGCTTCTGTCGCCGCAATCAGGCCGGAGTCGATACACAGGCCATAGCAGTAGCCGGGGATATCATAGTAAGGAGAATAGTACAGGCTGCCCGCGTCGGTTCCGCAGACATAGAGTCCGGGGATCGCCTGATTCTCACAGTTCATCGCGCGGCAGTTCTCGTCGATGCGCACACCGCCGAAGGTACTCCAGGCACTGGGCTCATTCTGTACCACATAGAAGGGTCCCTGTGCCACCGGCGACAGATACCAGGGATTGGCGCCGTACTGTTCATCCACGCCCTTCTGGCAGTAGCCGTTGTACTGCTCCACCGTAGCCGCCAGATTGGTCAGGCCAAAGAACTTGCCCAGCTCCTCGATGGTGTCAGCCTTATAGAGCCACCCCTCCTTCAGGCCTTCCTCGATATCGTCATAGATATTCGTCAGGATTCTATCCTTGAAGTAATTGCCGATGAACCAGTTCTCCGCCGTAGCACCCTTGGCCGTCGTGTACTCGTAGAGTCCCTGCGTCGCCATGGCGTCCACATAGGCCTGATCGACCACCGCATACCAGGGAGCATTGCGCAAAATCTGCTCGCTGCCGTAGGACATGGGGTAATCGCACAGCAGACCTTCATTGATAAAGCGGTTGCCCGCCGCATCTACCAGCAGGCAGCCATAGAGGCCGAACTTAAAGGCGGTGTTCTGATCATACTTATCCTGCTTGGCCGGACGGGAAGCCTTCTGGTTCGTTCCGCCATACTCGCAGGGGCAGTAACCAAAGGTCTTATCCAGGCCGGCCCCGATGGCAGTGGCCATATTGATGGCATCACCGGTGCACAGCGAATCTCCGCCGCTGGCCGCGTTCAGATGACGGGTGCCCAGGAAACGCTCCTGCATGTCCCGGTTGCCCAGATAACCGCCGCTGGAGAGGATGACCGCGCCTGCCTTGATTGTCACCTTCGTGCCATCGGCCTTTTCCGCCGTGATCCCGTTTACCACGCCGCCCTCCTGCAATAAGGATGTGGCCGAAGTATTATACATTACCTCCACACCGTTTTTCTGAAGCGCCTGCTCCCACAGCTTTACCCTGTCCTCCACCGGATTCAGGATCAGATGGAAGCCGCCCTTCTCTCCGATGAACGGCGTCTCGAAGCGGAAGTTTACCTCCTGGAACTCATAGCCCACCTCCTGCAATTCAGCCACCGCATTCTTGGACTCCTCCAGACAGCGGCGCATCAGAAGCGGATTGGGAGTCCAGTGAGTGTACTCCATCACATGATAGAACGCGTCATCCACCACCAAAGTGGAACCGCCTTCCTTATTTTTAAGCACCTCTGTCTCCACGGCGAAGGGACCGGATACCTTGATTCCGTTTACTGCGGCCACACTGCCGCCCTTTTCCACGGCGATGACCTTCGCGCCCTTCTTGGCCGCCACGTTGGCCGCCATAAAACCGGCAGCGCCCATGCCCACGATCACGATATCTGCCTCGTAGGTCTCATCAGCGGAAGCCTTCTTCTCCACAGTCTTTGCCAGCCAGCTCTCTGCGTCGCCGCCGGCCTGGGTGATACAGTCCGCCACCGCCTCGCGGATGGCACGGCTGGAGTTGGAGGCTCCGGCCACCACGTCCACACCGCCGGCCTGATTTTCCACCAGGGCAGGGATGAACTGCTCTTCTACCTGGCTGAATAACACAGGGGTCTCATTATGCTCGATTACCTTGATATCGGTGATCGCCGTCTCGGAAAACGTCGTCTCCACCGTTATGTAAGAAATATTGCCGTATGCCTTGGCAGTATAGGTGCCCGGCGTATAATGCGCTGTCGCCTGTGCCGCCGTGGTCGCCGCTTCTGCCGCCGTAGTTCCTGCTTCTGCTACCGTAGTCGCCGCTTCCGCAGCGTCTAAGGCCGTGGTCCCGGCTTCCGTCGTGACTGCGCCGTCCCCGGCCGCCGTGGTCGCGCTGCTGTCGCTGCACGCCCCTAAAATTCCCATGGCTGCCAGGCTGGCTGCCCCGGCTGCCGTCCCCCGCAGAAAGTCGCGGCGGGAAATGCCTTTTTTCCCGGTGTTGTTTTCTTTCCTCATTGTTTTTCCTCCTCATCCTTTTATCCCTGAGAGATATCGGATCCCGAAACCGGTCTTTCACCTTCGGAATCACATCGTCTTCATGTTAAACTATAAACATGGTTCAGAGTCAAGAGGAAATTAAGGTCAGATGCCTTTTCCGGCCGTCTGCCGGCTGCACAGTCTATACCACCGGAATCACCACGGTCTCCACGTCCTTCCCTTTTCCGTCCAGATTCAGAAAGGACGGAAAAATCACCACGTCATCCCGAATCTTATAGCCGTGCTCGTCCAGATAGGCAAAAGCGGTCCGGAACGTCTCCTTTTTCACGCTCTCTTCCCTGGTGGCACGGCGTCTGTACCTGAGACATTTTCCCAGTTTCATGTGGCCGATCCGCCGGTCCCGGCTGTCCGGCAGGCGATAGGCTTCGCTTACCGGGATGGCTGTGACATAGCTGGGATTCACTCTGTCTCTCTCATCCAGAAAATCGGCCCGCGGGATCAAACGCGTATAGCTGGTAATGCTCAAAAGCTCTACAAACTGAGCAATCAGATCTGCGTTTTCCACGGATATGGAAAAATCTCTTCCATGGGAAGCGGCGATATACAGATAGTCTTCCATATCGACCACCTTAAAGTCTGAACCCGGTTCAGACTTTAAAAGTTCCAGCGCGCCGTCCAGGCGTTTCAGGCGGTACTCTAACAGCTGAATCTCCAGATTCAGACAGCGCCGCTGCGCTTTCAGCGAGCACAGCACTTCCTCGTTCGACTGCCGCTCGTCCAGTATCTCTATGGCCTGCTCCACCGTAAACCCATAGAGCAGAAGCATGCGGAAGGCATTGACACGAAACGCGTCCTCCGCCGTATAATACCGATAGCCATTTTCACTGCGTTTCACATGAAAGAGACCATACTTTTCATAAAACCGGATTTTGGACTGCGGCAGTCCCACCATGGCGGCAAATTCGCTGATCTTATACGGTTTCAACTTTGTACCCTCCTCCCTCTTTCCTGGCCCGAAGGTCCGGTCCTCTTCGCCCGCCTGCGGCAGAATCACTTCTCAGAACTTCTTTCTTCATGCCCCTTCGGGGTAGACGGATGTCGCTTCATACGGTACAATAAGAGCAGGGCTCCGGCAGCCCCACGATCCCGAAAAACATTGCCCCGGAAAGGATAATCTTATGAAACAGAAAAAATACCCCCGAACCGCCGTGGTGACCGGAGCATCCAAAGGTATCGGGCTGGCTGTCGCCCAAATGCTGTCAGACGAGGGCTATCAGGTCTTCGGGCTGTCCCGGCATCCTGTCACGGAGGCCGGCGCCCGCCTTGGCATATCCGGAATCTTCTGCGATGTGGCTGATCCCGTTTCGGTACAAAACGCCTTTTGCATCATCCGGCGCCGCTGCCGCCGGATCGATCTTGTGGTGGTCAATGCGGGGATCGGGATCTCCGGCGCCGTGGAATTTTCCAGAGAGGATGATATCTCCCGCCAAATTGAAGTGAATCTGTCCGGCGCCATCCGCTGCGCCAGGGAAGCGCTCCCGCTCATGCGTCGTCAGGGGTACGGCCGGATCCTCTTCATCTCTTCTCTGGGGGCCGTCTTTCCGCTGCCTTTTCAGAGCTTCTATTCTGTCAGCAAGGCAGGGATGGGCGTTTTCTGCGACGCTCTGGGACTGGAGGTGAAGCCTTTTGGTATCGAGACCTGCACCCTGCTGCTCAATGATGTGAAAACCGGCTTCACCACAAGCCGTACGAAAAACACAGAAGGAGACGATATCTATCAGGGGCGTATCCGGGCTTCCGTTGCCAGAATGGAACGCTCTGAGCGGCACGGTATGGACCCTGCCCGGGTAGCTGCCGCCATCCGGCGGCTCCTTCGCCGCCGGCGCCTGCCGCCCCATTTCATCGTCGGCTTTTCCAACCAGATCCTGGGGCTTTTATACCGGCTGCTTCCCGCCCGGACCATGCTGTGGATCGTCGGAAAGATATACGGATAAGGGAAGCCGCAGACCATTTATTTTTTCTCGTCTCCCACTCCATATTTTGCGCAGATGTCGTTCAGACAGCACCGGTCGCAGTAGGGCTTTGTCCTGGCTGTGCAGACCTCCCGGCCATGGTTCACCAGCCTGTGGCAGAAATCGCTGCCTTCCTCAGGCGGAATGATCTTCCAGAGAGCCATCTCTACCTTCTTCGGCTCCGTAAAGCCATCCACCAGGCCGATTCGGTTCACAAGACGGATGCAGTGGGTATCCGTCACGATGGCCGGCTTGCCAAACACATCCCCCATAATCAGATTTGCGCTCTTGCGGCCCACCCCGGGCAGCGACAAAAGGGCGTCAAAATCTTCCGGCACCCGGCCCTCATACCGGTCCCGCAGCATCTTCATACAGGCGCTTATGTCCCTGGCTTTGCTGTGTCCCAGACCGCAGGGCTTTACGATGGCTTCAATGTCTTCCACCGGCGCTTCGGCCAGCGCATTCACATCCGGATACTTTTCGTACAATCCCTGCACCACCACATTGACCCTGGCATCGGTGCACTGAGCCGCCAGACGCACGGAGACCAACAGCTTCCATGCCTGGTTATAATCCAGGGTACAGCCGGCCTCCGGATATTCCGCCTTCAGCCGCTCTATGACCTTACGCGCCAGCTCCCTTCTTTCCCTGTTCTCGCGCACCGCTTTTTTCTCCATCTTCTTCGTACCTCTCTGTCCTGTTTTCTTTCGCTCTTTATGCTTTGCCTGCTTCTCTCAGTCTTCCCCCGGTTCGTCCCTTCCTCCGAACAGCGGAACCGGCGCCTCCTCCTTAGGTGACGGCAGCGCCCTGTCAAAAGCCAGCGCCACGGCCACGCCAATCCCCGTATCAATCATACGATTGACTGTGTACTGGATATACGTGGCTTCCGGCACTGTCAGAATCACCACATAAAATACCACGGCCCCCGGCTGGATTCCGCCGATGGCCCCCAGCATCTCTCCGATATAGAGCAATATCAAAAGGCCCGCAGACAGATAGATCCAGGAAGGAATTCCCCACAGCTCATAGTGATACATGGGATAAAACAGCAGCGCGATAACGCCGCCCATGATCGTGCCGATAAAACGGTTCCCGCCGCTTTTCAGGCCCCCGGTCAACACATTTCCCATACCAAACACCGCGCCGATGCAGGCAAAGCAGGGATTTCTGTCCCAGATCGAATACCCCAGCGCGATCAGGGTGGCCGCCAGCATGGTCTTAATCATACGCCAGCCCACTTTTGGCGGCCGCCAGGATACGTTTTCCTCTTTTCTCTGCCCTGCCGTATTTCCCTGCGTTCTGCCCTTTTCCCTGTATTCTGCCATAGCTCTCCTGCTCCTTTATCCTATCGCCCCTTCGCCGCCCTGCAAAAGAAACCTGGCCAGCACCCGGTTGCTCACATCCAGTCCCCATTCGCTGAGCCGCCATCCGGCCTTTGTCCTCTCCAGAAGTCCCTCTGCCGTCAGGCGTTCCAGTACGGAGCCGTACACCGTCACGATCTCCTGCCCGAAGCTCTGCCAAAAATCCTCTTTTCGAATTCCAGCCGTCAGACGAAGTCCCAGAAACATGAATTCCTCCATGGCGTCCTGCCTTGTAAGCGTCACAAACTCCTCCCGCCAGGCCGTCCTTTGCGGCGAAGAGGAAAGCTCCCGTGCGCTCATCAGCTCCAGATACCGGCTCAGACTGCCGGTATTCCGAAAGCGCTGTCCTGCGTAAAAGGACGAGGCTCCCAGGCCCAGGCCCAGATAGGGCGTCCTCTTCCAGTAACCCATATTATGACGGCACGCAAATCCCGGTCTGGCGTAATTGCTGATCTCATAGCGCTCATACCCCGCCTCCGCCAACACTTTCTTAGTCAGGTGGTACATCCGGCGGTCTTCCTCCTCTGAGGGCAGAAGCTCCGGATGGCTCTCATACCTGTCCCAAAACGGCGTACCTTCCTCAATGATCAGGCTGTACGCCGAGATATGCTCCGGTTTCAGATCCGCCGTTCTTCGCAGCGTCCGTTCCCAGGAGGAGACCGTCTGCCCGGGCAGCGCCGACATCAGATCCACATTGATATTGGCAAAGCCTGCTTCCCTGGCCAGATCAAAGTTTCTCAGAAATTCCTCTGCGGTATGAATCCTTCCGGCCGTTTTCAGATCTCTGCCGTCCATGGACTGAAGCCCGATGCTCAGGCGGTTCACGCCTGCCTGCCGGTAAGCCGCCAGTTTCTTTGCTGTGAGGGTCCCCGGATTGGCCTCCATGGAAATCTCGGCGCCCTCCTCCAAAGTAAACCTCTCCTGCATCTTTGACAACAGCCGGCACAAAAGATCCGAATCCACCACAGACGGCGTACCTCCGCCGATAAAGACCGTCTCTATGGTCTCTCCCTCATGCTCCTCAGCCGCCAGACACAGCTCCCGCTCCAAAGCCTCCATATAGGCGGCCTGCGTCTGTCCATCCGCAGGAGCGGACAAAAAATCACAGTAATCGCATTTGCGGACACAAAAAGGGATGTGAATATACAGTTCCATAGATTCTCCTGCTCTGACGCCGGTTTCCTGCCATCCGGCCGCTATTTGTCATCCAGCTTCAGGACGCTCATGAACGCCTTCTGCGGAATCTCCACATTGCCGATCTGGCGCATCCGCTTCTTGCCCTCCTTCTGCTTCTCCAAAAGCTTCTTCTTACGGGTGATATCGCCGCCGTAACATTTGGCCAGCACATCCTTGCGCATGGCCTTCACCGTCTCCCGGGCGATGATCTTACTGCCGATGGCCGCCTGAATCGGGATCTCGAAGAGATGGCGGGGGATCTCGTCCTTCAGCTTCTCGCACATGCGCCGCCCCCTCTCATAGGCCGTGGCCTCATGCACGATGAACGAGAGGGCGTCCACCTCCTCCTTATTAATCAGGATATCCAGCTTCACCAGCTTTGAGGTCTCATAGCCCTTGATCTCATAATCAAAGGAGGCGTACCCTCTGGATCGGGATTTCAGCGCGTCAAAAAAGTCGTAGATGATTTCGTTGAGGGGCAGCTCATAGCGCAGAAGCGCCCGGGTCTCTTCCATATATTCCATCCCCATATAGATGCCCCGGCGCTCCTGGCACAGTTCCATAATGGCTCCTATGAATTCCGTGGTCACCATGATCTCTGCCGACACCACCGGCTCCTCCATATACTCGATCTCCGCCGGATCCGGCAGATTGGTGGGATTCGTCAGGTCGATGACCTCCCCGTTTGTCTTATGCACCTTGTAGATAACCGAAGGAGCCGTGGTCACCAGATCCAGATTATACTCTCTCTCCAGCCTCTCCTGTATAATCTCCAGATGCAAAAGCCCCAGAAAACCGCAGCGGAAGCCAAAGCCCAGGGCCACCGAGGTCTCCGGCTCAAAGCTTAAGGAGGCGTCGTTGAGCTTGAGCTTTTCCAGCGCATCCCGCAGATCGTTATATTTGGCTCCGTCGGCGGGGTACATGCCGCAGTACACCATGGAGGTCACTTTCTTATAGCCCGGCAGAGGGCTGTCGCAGGGCTTGTCCACCCGGGTGATCGTATCGCCCACCTGGGTATCCCGGACATTTTTGATGCTGGCTGTCAGATATCCCACCATACCGGCCGACAGCTCGTCACAGGAAATAAACTGGCCTGCGCCGAAATAGCCCACCTCCACCACATCAAACTCTGCCCCCATGGCCATCATGCGGATCCTCTGCCCTCTGGCCACCGTCCCCTCCTTCACGCGGAAGAATACGATAACGCCTTTATAGGAATCGTAGACCGAATCAAAAATCAGGGCCTGTAACGGGGCCTGTGCGTCGCCATGGGGAGCCGGCAGTTTCTTAACGATCGCTTCCAGCACATCCTCGCAGTGCAGACCGGTCTTGGCTGAAACCTGCGGCGCATCCTGGGCCTCCAGTCCGATCACATCCTCGATCTCCTCGATGACCCGATGCGGTTCGGCGCTGGGCAGGTCGATCTTATTGATCACGGGAATCACATCCAGATCATGGTCCAGTGCCAGATACACATTGGCCAGCGTCTGCGCCTCGATCCCCTGAGCCGCGTCCACCACCAGCACGGCGCCGTCGCAGGCTGCCAGCGAACGGGATACCTCATAGTTAAAATCAACGTGGCCGGGAGTATCAATCAGATTAAAGATATACTCCTGGCCGTCCTTTGCTTTATAGATGGTACGGACCGCCTGGGACTTGATGGTAATGCCCCTTTCCCGCTCCAGATCCATATTGTCAAGCACCTGGGCCTGCATCTCCCGGCTGGTCAGAAGTCCTGTCATCTCGATGATCCGGTCCGCCAGGGTGGATTTCCCGTGATCGATATGGGCAATAATACAAAAGTTGCGGATTCTGCTCTGGTCTGCTGCCATAATGGCCTCCTGTCATATAAAAATTGGGCTCTGCCCTCAATATATAAAGTTTCTTATCGGACGCAGTCCGCCCGCCCCACAAAGGGATTTCCCTATACCTTTTTCAGAGAAGCCAGGTATACGTTTCTTGCGTTGGGTGCACCGCGATAATTCCGGCGCTCGGAAACCCCTCGCACCCTGAACCTGACCCTGTCCCCTTTTCTAACCGGGTCATACTTCCCCTCCTCGCAAAACAGCCAGTGGGTCTCCCCCTCCGTTATCTCTTCCACCTCGCCAAGGAGACCGTCCAGCCGGTAGCACAGGCAGTCCTCTCCATTGGACCGGATCTGGCGCACATCCAGAATATCCGCTTCGTAGTATCCGCCGATGCCGGCTGTCAGTACCGCCGGCCTGTCCGCCGTCTCATCTGCCGGCCACAGGGCTGTTCCTTTACTGTACTCCACAATGGCCTTTTCCAGATCGTTTCCGTACCGCACAAAATCCCGGGGAGACTCCGTATCGTATCTCAACACCTTATGGTGACGGATATCAAAGGGGTAATCCCCCTTGCGGTCATCTGAACAGACCAGAATCAGCTTTTTCCTACAGGCATAGGCGTAGCCTACCTCAAACCAGACATTCGGGTTATTTTCTGTTATGTCTGCGATGCAGAGCACGCTCTCTCGGATCTTTTCTTCAATCTGGTTAAAAGGGATCTCCACAGAAGCGTCTTCGTCCACACGGTAGCATTCCAGCCCGCACTTTTCCACAGTCGGAACGATGACCTCCCTGTATCGTTTATCATATTTTCCCTTATCATATGGCTGAATCACAAAGCAAAATCCCTTCACTTTTTCCTCCTGTGTTTGGCCGGACAGTCCTTATGCCCTGTCTGTGCTCTCTGTAAATTTCACGCGCCCGCCCCTAAAGGCCGCCGTAGCGCTTGTTTTTCATTTTATCATAAATTCGGAGGGGTTTCAATGCATCCTGCCGGAAAATCCCGTTCCTTTTTCCTTGCCTTTTCCCCGTTTCTGCGCTAAAATAGACAGGTATCATCTCCCGTTCAGCACGTAGTTCAGAATCCGCGCCAGCGGTTCCATGGCATTTCTGGCCTCCTCCAGCGTATTATTATTATCTCCCACTTCAATAATAACCGCCCGTTCCAGTACATGGAGATTATAACGATAGGCTTTCAGATGATTTCTCTTGCACAATCCCGGATACATGCTGTCACCTGCCATTTTCAGCTGGAAGCTGAAGGCCAGGTTCGCCGACAGATTGTCATTGTTCAGATAGTCGATGGGACCATTGGTATTGCGTGAGATCCCATTGAAAAACATGATATTCGCAGTCTCCTTCCCGTCGATATTCACCGTATATTTCTCCGAACCGCCGGCGTCGCGGTGCAGGTCGATGAATACCTCGATGCTGGGATTCTCCGCCAGGATCTGCTCCACATTCTGCAAAGCCCTCGAGTAGGCTTCATTGTAGGGATATACGGTTCTGTCGTGAATTACCTCAATGCCGTACTGCGTCTCCAGAATCTCCTCCAGATAATCCCCTACCCCTACGATCAGCGTGGACGAATCGTCCGGATCGGAATCGGCAAAATATTCCGTGGCATGGGTGTGATGAATAAGTACCTTGGGTCCGCCGCTGTCAGGACTTTGCAGTTTCATATCCTGCTCCAGCATGGACGCAGCGTTTAACAGCTCACCGTCCACCTCCGTGGCCCGGTTGACGGCATAACAGTTCTGAATCAGAAAATTCAGGTCGTTCAGCTGTTCCATGGAGTAGGCTAAGGGCAACACCTGCCCTGACGCCTCTGCCGGCTGTTCTCCCGCCGCCGCCTGTTCTGCCGCCAGCTGATTCGCCAGAGCCTGCTCTCTGGCCAGCTCCCGCAGCATCTCGTTTTCCCTGTCGATCTCCGCCAGCAGATCCGCATCCGGTTCATTGACTTCATATTCATCCATGTCCTCCGGAAAAGGATTCCATTCCTCCCGTATCTGACCGTCTGTCTCCCCCGGCTCATCTCCGCTTTCCATCTGTTCCTGCTGCCCGGTTCCCGGCTGTTTTGTCCCGCTCTCATCCCGGGCCTGCTCCCCCAGAAGAAGCCTCTCCCATTCCGCCTGCAGCTCCTTCTCATCTGCGATGACATCCGCCACCGACGGCTCCGGCGTCCCGTCCTGATAGATAACGGTATTTCCCGACGTCGTCCGCACATCTTCCGCGGAACCTTCCGCCTCACCCTTTTGTTCCGGCTCCTTCTCCTGCTTCTCTCCTGCCCTTTGTCCCTCACCGGCATCAATCACGTAGGAGAGCCATGGGGACACGGCGCAGACCGCTCCGAAGAATAGTTTCTTTTCCACCACCGCCAGGATTTCCCGTCCGGCCTGTCTTACCACGCCGTCCTCCTTAGCCGTCCTCCCGAGTATGAACCCCATGAGCACCAGAGCTGCCAGAAAAAGCGCTGTCAGCCTGTACCCCTTTCCCGTTCTCCGCCATCCCTTCACCGTCTCGCCTCCGTCTCTGCCCTGTCACTGTCCGCCGCCAAGGCAGGTATCGGCTCCGGGATGGAGCCCGCCTGCCGTAAGGCGTCAAAATCTGCTCCTATACTATATGTAATCCCCTGTCCCCTTTATTCCTGAGGAGGTATCTATGAAGCGTCCCCTTTTCTTTCTTTTCTGTCTGAGTGCGGCAGCCATCTTTTTTCTGTATCCCCGCGGCTATACGCCGGATCCGGTCTTCCCCCAGGGAAGCTATTATTCCGTAACCGTGGAAGGGAAAATTGACACACTGTCATTTTCCGCCGACCGGCTTGCGCTCACTCTGAAGAACTGCCGGATCACTTACGAGGATCAGAGCTTTTCCTGTGACCGCCTGCTTATCTCTTTAGAGGAGGGCATGACCGTGACAGACTCCCTGTCCGGCGGCTCTGTGCCTGTCTGCGCATTGCAGGCAGGCAACCAGGTCCGGCTCTCAGGCTCTCTCTCCTCCTTTCAGCCGGCCCGCAATCCCGGTAATTTCGACTGGCGGCTCTATTATCTGTCACGCCATATCTCCTACCGCGTGTCGGCAAAAAGTATCGCCCTCACCGATGCCGGCATCTCTCCTCTGGCCGAGAGCATCCGCCGGCTGTCCCTGTTTTTGTCCGAACGTCTGGATGAACTTTATGCGGCCCTCACGGCCATGGAACAGACGCTCTTTCCCTCTCAGTTCCTTTCCTCTCAGCCCTCTTCCTTTTCTTCCGTCATGAAAGCCCTGCTTCTGGGGAATAAAAGCGAGCTGGAGGAAGAAGTCCGCGAACGCTACGAAACCGGCGGTATTCTCCACCTTCTCTCCGTCAGCGGTCTTCATGTCAGCGTACTGGGCGGCGCAATCCTGGCTGCCGGCAAGCGTCTGCGTCTTTTTGCCCCGGTGAGAAGTCTTCTGGCATCGGCCCTGATCCTTCTGTACTGGCAGCTGTGCGGAGGCGGTCTCTCCTCCGGCCGGGCCGCCGTCATGTTTGCCTGCCTATGCCTCGCCCCTCTGACCGGACGCAGCTACGACTCTCTGTCAGCCATGTCGCTGGCCGGTCTTCTCTTTCTGTGGGACTCCCCGCTTATATTGTTTCAGTCCGGATTTCAGCTCTCATTTGGCGCTGTGCTTGCGCTCCTTCTGATATGCCCTGTCTTTACTCTGCCCCTGAAGCCGGAAAAGAAAAAATCGCGTTTTTTCTCCCGCCTTTTTTGGCAGATCTGCCGTGCCTTTTGCTTTCATCTGGGATTGCAGCTGGCTCTTCTGCCGGTGACCCTCTTCCATTTTTACCGCTATCCTCTCTATGGTCTCCTGCTCAATCTGGTCGTGCTCCCCCTGGCCGCCCCTCTTTTTATCTGCGGAGTCCTGGGGCTCAGCGCTTCCCTGATCTGGTTTCCCTCAGGCGTCGTCCTGTCCTTTCCCGCCGCGCTGATTCTCCGGCTCTACGACTGGCTCTGTTTTCTGACCTCCTCCCTTCCCGGCGCATCCCTGGTCTTAGGACAGCCAAAGCCCTGGCGGATTTTTCTGTATTATATGATGCTGATTCTCTTCTGCCTGTGGATCGCAGGCGCCCGAAAAAAAGATGCGGCGGCCAAAGACAAATCTCTCTCCACCGCATCCGGTTCCTTTCCCTCTCGTCCTTTTCTTCCCCTGCTTCTTATCCCTCTCCTTCTGGCTCCCCTTCCTTCCCAAAGCCTGATTGTCACCTTTCTCGATGTAGGCCAGGGAGACTGTGCCTTTTTACGGACGCCCAAAGGCACCACCATCCTGATCGACGCAGGCAGCAGCGACTTAAAGACTGCTGCCTCCACCCGTCTGATTCCTTTCCTGGAGGCTCAGGGCATTGATTCCCTGGATTATGTCTTTATCTCTCACACGGACAGCGACCATGTTAATGCCGTCACCGCCTGGCTGGAGGAGGGCTTTTCCGTGGGAACGGTGATTCTGCCCGATCTGTCCGAACCTCTCTGCCGGGAAGCTTCCTTTCAGGAGTTTCAGTCCATAATGCTGTCTTATCAGATCCCTCTTCTCTTCTTTAGCCGGGGGCAGACCTTTCGACAGGGCGAACTGACCCTCACCTGCCTGGCTCCGGAGCCTGCCGATACCGCAACCGGCCGTCTCTATACCTCGCTGAACGCCTCTTCCATGGTGCTGCTGGCCGAATATCAGGGGATTCGCCTTCTCTTCACCGGCGACTGTGGGGAAGAAGGGGAGGATTTGCTCCTTCCCGTTCTGGAGCGCCAGAATATTACCTGCCATATTCTGAAGGCCGGTCACCACGGCTCTGCCACCTCCACCAAAGACCGGCTGCTGGACATCCTCTCTCCGCACACCATTGTGATCTCCTGCGGTATCAACAACCGCTACCGCCATCCCCACCCGGACATGCTGAGCCGGGCTGCCGGTCACAATATTCCCTGCCTCATCACTGCCGTACGGGGGGCGGTTACCGTCATCATCCGGGAGGGAACCGCTCATATCCATACCATGCTTCCCGATGTTCCGTAATTCTTCTATGTAAAAAAATCATTTTCCTCTTGTTATCTGGTTTTGAATACTATATAATAAGGTGAAGAGGTGATAGAATGAAACGTAATGAAGAATTGTTCCGGCTTTTAACCGAGCGTCTCTCCGGCCTCGACTATATCCATCCGGAGGAGATCCCGGGAATCGACCTGTACATGGATCAGGTCACGACCTTTATGGAGCAGCATCTGGAGCACTCCAAGCGCTATCCCGAGGATAAGGTGCTGACTAAGACTATGATAAACAATTATGCCAAGAACAACCTGCTCCCTCCGCCGGTGAAGAAGAAGTATTCCCGGGAGCATCTGCTCATGCTGATTTTTATCTACTATTACAAAAATCTGCTGTCCATCAGCGACATCCAGACTCTTATGAAGCCTGTGTCCGACCGCTATTTCCATGCCAGCGCCGGCCTCAGCCTGACGGATATCTATGAGGAGCTCTTCTCCATGGAACGCACACAGCTGAGCCGTTTTGAGGAGGATATCCGGTGGTGTTTTGAGACGGCCCTGAAGACCTTCGCAGATACGAAAGGGGAAGAGCAGGAGCTCTTACAGCGCTTCGCCTTCATCTCTCTTTTGGGCTTTGACGTCTATATGAAAAAGCAGGTCATCGAACTCCTGATCGACGACCTGGCCAATGAGACAAAAAACGCTAACGAAAAGAAACCCCGCAGGCCCGGACGCGAAGACGGCTGAGCTGCTGCTCAGCCGCCTGTCTCCTACTCCTTATCAAGCCTCTCAAAGATCATGTCATAGCCGTCGTTCCCATAGTTCAGGGAGCGGTTCACACGACTGATTGTGGCGGTGGACGCCCCGGTATTTTCCGCGATCTCCAGATAGGTCTTTTTTTCCCGCAGCATCTTGGCCACCTCATAGCGCTGAGACAGGGAAAGAAGTTCATTCACCGTGCAGACATCCTCAAAAAAAGCATAACATTCCTCGACAGACTGAAGGGACAGCACCGCCTGAAACAAATGGTCCACTGCCTCTGTTTTAATCTTCTTATTCATCTTATCCTCCTGTGGTACTGCACTCCGGTATCGTTTCCCCTTCCTCTTCACCGCCCGTAATCTCAGGACAAAATGGGACGCCCAAAGGGTATTTTTGTACCGGACCTTAATTCCGTTGACATTTTATCATATTAAAGTCCGAAAGTCCAGAGGTTATTGAAATTTATGCAGATGCTTTTTCAGCTTTTCCACGGAGGTACTTACCACCAGCTCCCCAGGAAACTCCATCTCTCGGAGCATTCTCTCTACTTCGTCAAACCGCCCCACCTGGGCAAAAAAATGAGAGTCGCTTCCCAGCGTCACCGGGCATTCATAGCGCATACAGTATCCTAACATCGTTTTCATATTTTCATAGCCGTTCTCCCTGGAGTTCCTGGGATCCAGGGATGAGTTATTCAGCTCAAGAAGCGTCCCCGTATCTTTCGCACAGCGGACCAGTTCCTCATAATTCACGGGAACTCTGCCGTCGTCGGGATGCCCGATGATATCAATCAGCGGATTCTCCATGGCCAGACAGTATGCCCTGGTATTCTCTGCCTTTGATCCCACGGTATAGCACAGAGTATGAATGCTGGCCACCGTGATATCCAGCTGCCGAAAGCCCTTTTCATCCATATCCACATGACCGTCATAGTCCAGAATATTCAGCTCACAGCCCATCAGAAGCTCCACACCGAAGATATTTCTGTCGATCACCTTAAAATTACGAAAGTGCATGGCGTCGCAGGCTCCCGGTATACCGGGGGCATGATCCGTGACCGCCAGCGCCAAAAGCCCCCGGTCCGCCGCCGCCCTGGCCATCTCCGCCAGAGTGCTGTATGCATGTCCGCTTGCAATCGTATGGGTATGCGTATCCACCACGTACCTTACCGAATGTTCCCTGTCCATCATATTCTTTCTTCCTCCTGCCCAAAGGGTTTCTTCCCTGATTATACCAAACGGCCGCCCCGATGGCTAGTTCCAAATTCTGTTTGCTGTAAGTTATTCGCTCTCCACATGTTAACTCCTTGCTCTGTCACAGAAGAATCATACTTTACAAGCCGCCTGCACGTATAGTAAAATATGAGAGAAACCGAGAGAAATAACCATCCCCCAGGGGACACCGTCATCGGTCGGACCTGCAAAGGAGTGAACATGACAAATAAGGATAAGATATTTGAATATATGATATCCTGTACCCAAAAACACGGTGCGGAAAACCGGGTATTTACCACAAAGGAACTCTCTGATGAGTTAAAGATACAGCGCTCCAATCTAAGCTCTCTGCTCAATGATCTGGTGGCTGAAGGAAAACTGGAAAAACTGTCCGGCCGCCCGGTTCCCTATCGGATCGCCAGCTCCTCCGGTTCCCACAGCAATGAAGATTCCTGTTTCGCAAAGCTGCTCGGACAAAACGGCAGTCTCAGGCGCAGCACCCAGCTGGCCAAAGCTGCCATCCTCTATCCCGAGCACAGTCTGAATACGCTCATCGTGGGACCCAGCGGTTCCGGCAAGACATATTTTGCCAGCCTCATGTATCAGTTTGCCCGGGAAAAGGGGGTGATTGCCAGCGACGCCCCTCTGATTCGTTTTAACTGCCGCCGTTATGACGGCCAGGATGAGGAGATCGGACGGCGTCTGTTCGGACGCAGCGGCAACAGCACAGATAGCGCTATCCAAAAAGCCCGGGGAGGCGTCCTGGCCATAGACCATATCGATCTTTTACCCGCTGAGGACAGGGATTTTCTTCTGGATCTCGTGGAAAACGAAGTAACCGAAATGCAGGAAACTATCCTGATCTGTTCTGTCAATGACAATATAAAGCAATCTCTGATTGATCTCTACACCGCTAAATTTTCGGTTCGGATCGACCTGCCTTCCCTTCAGGCCCGCCGTCTGGATGAACGTTTTGCTCTGGTACAGAACTTTTTCATCGAGGAAGCCACCCGGATGAACAAATCGGTCAGGGTCAATGCCGAGCTGCTGCGCTGCATGTTACTGTATCGCTGTGAGAATAATATAAAGCAGCTGAAATCCGATATTAAGCTGGGCTGTGCCAACGCCTACGTACGTAAATTTAACGAAGATACCGATAGTCTGTATATCTATATGAATGACCTGCCTCCTGTGGTACGCCGGGGACTTCTGTACTATAAAGACTATTACGATCAGGTGGAAAACCTGATCCCCAAGAATTACTCCTATACATTCTCCAAAGAGACCAGTATGGAGAAGCTTCCCGAAAAAAACGAGGTTTCCTGCGACAACCGGGAATCCATCTATGACGTCATCGACCGCAAGGCCGCCGAACTTCGCTCCCGGGGTATAACAGAGGAGGAAACCAGTTCCATCATCAATGCAGAGCTGGAATACGACATGAAGCAAATCATGCATCAGGTCAGGGAGAAGAATGTAAGCCGCGAATCCCTGCTGAAAATCGTCGACCGCCGCATCGTCACCATGGTGGATAAATTCCTGCGGGAAGCCGCCCTGTGCTTTGACCGCGTATATCCTGAATCTATTTTTTATGGTCTTTGTCTTCATCTGTCCGCAACGCTTGAGCGCTCAAATACTTCACAGCGGCTCTCCAACAGCCGGATTATGGAGACGGTGGAAAGCCATCGTGACGAATACGCCTTCTGTATGAAATTTTCCACGGAAGTGGAACGCGAATTTGACGTGCAGCTGTCCATTGACGAGATCGTTTTTATTACCATGTTCATCTGTAACAATACCCTTTATGATAAACCGGTAAACAAACCTGTAATTTTACTGGCTATGCACGGAAAATCCACGGCCTCCTCCATGGCAGATGTGGTCAATTCCCTGGTCAAGGGAGGTAACACCTACTCTTTTGATATGCCTCTGAACATGGATATGCAGGATGCCTATGATGAGCTGAAAGCGCAGATTCAGGAAATCGATAAAGGCCAGGGCATCCTCCTTCTGTATGACATGGGTTCACTAAAAACCATGGCAGAGATGATCATGAAAGAATGCGGTACCATGATCCGCACTCTGGAGATTCCCGGGACTCTCATTGCCCTGGACAGCTCACGCAAAGCCAGCTGCCTGACCTCTCTGGACGAACTGTATGAAAATGTAGCCCAGGCCTTCCAGAATACATACATACAGATGACGGAAGCCCACGCGCGACAGTGTAACCACAAAATCATTATCACATTGTGTATGAGCGGCAGGGGAGGCGCTGTCCAGATGAAGTCCTATCTGCAAAAGCATGTGCAGATGGGAGACATTGATATCATCCCCCTGGCCATAAGCGATCATCAGAAGCTTCTCAATGAGGTAAACCAGCTTCGACAGGAGCACGATATTCTCTATGTAATCGGTACGTATGACCCTCAGTTACATGGAATACCCTATATCTCTATCACCAAGCTCTTTGAAACACCGGCAGATAAACTGGATATTCTGCTGGCCATACCGAACTCGGAAAATCCTGCTCAGGTAGACTATGACGTGATTTGTGCCTATCTTTCCGAACAGCTGGATGGCTTTGATCTCCAAAAGCTTAAGCCGTATCTGCTCAGAACGATCGCCAGAATCAAAAAGCTTGTCAACGGGCTCTCTCAGGATCAGGAACTCGGCCTTTTTCTCCATATTGCCTGCGCCATCCAGCGAATTCAGGCAGGGGAAGATATGCCCACCACAAGAAACCGTGAGAAGCTGATCAGTCGCAACAAGCGGCTGTATCATGACCTGAAGGACATTCTCAAAAAACTGGAGGAACCCTTTGAAGTGATTTTTTCCGATGATGAACTGGCCTGTATCATCGCCATTATCAAGCAAATATAAAAAGCCGAAGCACACAGTGTATGTATATCTTCCTGAAATCCTTTCTATTTCTTTAGTGTATAAACATTTTTTGTGGAGAAACCCGGAAACAAATAGGGCAGATCCTCTTTTAAGAGGGTCTGCCCTTTTTAGTGTTTGTATTTTTGCTATACTGTTTATGATATACCGCTCATAAAAGCATAACATTCCCAAAGGAGCATTTGACAACATGTACAAAAGTATGTATATTATTATATAGTACATGGGCAGCCTGTACAAACAAATCCTGTGGCAGCATCCTATTATACTCTGAGTGCCACAGATGAAAGGAGGAATGTGTATGGCAATGAATGCTGAAGAGGTAGCCATGATGCTGATCGTGCATTCAGGAGATGCGCGGACGCTGGCTTTTCGCGCCTTGACCGCCGCCAGAGAGGGGAGGTATGACGAGGCCAAAAAACTTTTAACCCAGTCAGAGGAAAAGGCTCTGGAAGCGCATCATGTGCAGACCGGGCTTTTGGCAGCCGAAGCCGGCGGGGAAGGACCTGAACTAAATATCCTGCTGGTACATTCACAGGACCATCTGATGACCAGCATGCTGGCTCAGGAATTGATCAAAGAATTGATTTATCTGCATGAGAAAAAGGCAGATAAGCAGTAAGTAAAAAATAAGGAGGATTTTGGAATGGGTAACGCAATTGAACGGCTGGCCGACAGTAAGTTTATGAAAAATTTGCAGAAGATGAGCATGAAGCTGACGAAAAACGAAATTTTTGCTACGATCTCCAGCGGTATGGGGGCAACCATGGGCCTGATTATGATCGGCGCTGTGATCCAGGTAATATGTGCACTGGGCAGTCTCATTTTCAAATGGGATACCTCCAGCCCGTCTTACGCAGCCTTTTATATGCCTTATAAACTGACCATGGGTTTACTGGGCTTTTTCATGTGCTTCTCCATGGCCTACAATTATGCAAAAAGAAAGAAGAGAAATCCCATGCAGGCCGGTTTTACCGCCATCGTCTGCTACATCCTGGTCGTCTCTCCCGTCGTATCCGCCAGCGTAGACGGCGGCGCTACTTTTTTTGATGCGCTGAATCTGGGGAACTTGGGTACGGGCGGTATGTTCGTAGCTCTCATCATCGGCCTGTGTTCCGTGGCAATCTCTGAGTTTGCGATCCGCCACAACTGGTTGATTAAGCTGCCCGACGTGGTTCCGGAGGGAATTGCCAATTCCTTTAATGCCATCATTCCTACCGGCATCAACATCGTGGTCTGGTACGGCCTGTCCATCCTGATCGCCGCAATATCGCAGGGCTCCCTCACCTTAGCCTCCCTGATTACGAAACTCTTAGGTATCCCGATCGGTTATCTGACTTCAGCGCCTGGTATGTTTATCATCATTATTCTCTGCCAGTTCTTCTGGTTTTTTGGCATCCACGGCACCGGCGTTATCTTTAACGCGATTTTGATCCCGTATGTAACGGCCTACTCCACTAACTCAGCCTTAGCGGCGGCCGGTCAGCCTTTGCAGTGGTCTCCTCTGTTCATCTTCGGAGCTCTCAGCATTATGGGTGGTACCGGCAATACGCTGCCCCTGTGTGTCATGGGCTTAAAGAGCAAATCCAAGAGAATCAGCGCGGTGTCCAAAGCGGCTCTGGGCCCCGGTATTTTCAATATCAATGAACCTGCCATCTTTGGTTTTCCTATTATGTATAATTCATTGATGCTGATCCCGTTCATTCTCTGTCCGCTGGTCGTGGCCGCACTCATGCTGATCGCATATTCTCTGGGATTGATGGCTTATCCTCAGGTACTGATTATGACGACGCTGCCGGTGGTATTCTCCACCTTTATGAGCTCTCTTGACTGGCGCAACTGCGTCTTTGCCATCCTGATGTTCCCTGTCTGCTATCTGGTTTACCTTCCTTTCTTTAAGGTATATGAGAAGCAGTGTATCGAGCAGGAAGCGGCGGAAGAAGCCGCACAATAACCATAAAACGGACAATGAAAGGAGATTAACATGTCTTTTCCTAAGAATTTTTTCTGGGGCGGCAGCTCTTCAAGCGCTCAGTTTGAAGGCGGCTATGACTGCGGCGGCAAGGGCCTGACCACATGGGATGTGCGGCCTTTGAATCCAGGTTGCTGTTCCTTTCATTATGCATCGGATTTTTATCATCACTATAAAGAAGATATCGCTCTCTTAGGGGAGATGGGCTTTAAAATGTTCCGCCTGTCCATCGCCTGGGCGAGGATCCTGCCTGAAGGCGAAGGAACGATCAATCAGGAGGGAATTGATTTTTATAAAGATGTTTTTCGCCAGTGCCGCAAGTACGGAATTGAGCCCTTGGTGACCATCTTCCATTTTGATCTGCCGCTGGCGCTGCAAAAAAAATACGGAAGCTGGCGTGACCGCCGTATGGGGGAGGCATATGTAAACTATTGCCGGGTTCTGTTCGAGAATTTCCGGGACGACGTCAAATACTGGCTGACCTACAATGAGCAGAACATGCTGATCTATTACGGAGCGGTGGACATGGTCGGCGGCACCATGAAATTGCAGGATATAAACAATCTGTACAACGAAGCTCACAACCAGCTGGTAGCGCAGGCCCAGGCCATCCATCTCTGCCATGAGATGTGTCCCGGCGCGATGATCGGGCCGGCGCCCAACATTACGACGGCTTATCCTGCGGACAGCGATCCGGTGAACTATCTGGCTGCCTTAAACAACGACGATCTGCGCAACAATTTTTATCTGGACGCCCTGGTGTTTGGCAGCTATCCGGCCAGCATGAACCGCTATTTCGAGTTAAACGGTATTCAGATCGAGGCGCAGGAGGGCGATTTTGAGTGCATGCGCACCTGTCATCCCGATTTCATCGGCTTTAACTGCTATGGCAACGATACGGTGGAATACTGTGAATATTATCCTCTGGATTTAAGCGAGCTGGAAGGAGCGGATAACCGCCAGATGAGCTATTTACAGAAGCTGGCCGAAAAACCCGGCGTTGCCAAAGCCGTGGGAAATCCCAAATTCCCCCATGGCCAGGACGGCCACCGGTTTGATCCCTGCTGCATTCGTGTAACGGCCAGACGATTGACCGACCGGTATCATCTGCCGCTTATCATCACCGAAAACGGTTACGGACGCCCTGATACGCTGGAAGCCGACGGCACGGTCCATGACTCGTACCGGATCGAGCACCTGCGGGAGACGATCCGCCAGATGTCCATCGGTATCGACGAAGGCGCCATGCTGATCGGCTACTGTCCCTGGAGCGCCATTGATCTCGTATCGACCAGAGAGGGCATTACGAAACGTTATGGCTTTATCTATGTGGACCGGGATGAGGACGACGAAAAGGCAAAGGACGCCGAGATGAAACGCTACCGCAAGGACAGCTTTTACTGGTATAAGAAAGTCATCGCTTCCAACGGGGAAGAGCTGGAATAGAGAAAGGAGACACGAATGGGATTTCCAAAGGATTTTTTGTGGGGTGGAGCCACTGCCGCCAATCAGTGTGAGGGCGGATGGAATGAGGGAGGAAAAGGACTGGCTGACTCCGACGTAAAGACGGCAGGCTCTCTCACCGAGCCCCGCTATATCACCTATATGGACGCACAGGGGAATCCGGGAAAAGCTGTTTCTGAGCATGCCATCCCCGCCGACGCCCACAAGGCGGTCATTGATGGCTGCTATTATCCCTACCATGAAGCGATTGATTTTTATCATCGCTACAAAGAGGATATCGCCCTGTTTGCGGAAATGGGCTTCAAGGTATTTCGCATGTCCATCGCCTGGACACGGATTTTTCCCAAGGGGATGGAAGAAGAGCCGAATCAGGAGGGGCTGGCCTTTTACCGGAACGTATTTCAGGAACTGCGCAAATACGGCATTGAGCCTCTTGTGACCATCCAGCATTACGATGTGCCTCTCTATCTGGAAGAGAACCTGGGAGGCTGGAAAAATCGCCGGATGATCGAGCTGTTTGACCGTTATACGGAAGTGATTTTCCGCGAATACAAGGGGTTGGTAAAATATTGGCTGACCTTCAACGAAATCAACTCCGTCCTTATGATGAAGCATCTTTTTGCCAACTATCCCGACAAAACCATAAAAGAGGATTTCCAGCTGATCCATCATCAGTTTGTAGCCAGCGCCCGGGCGGTGAAGCGCGCCCATGAAATCGACCCGAACTATGTAATCGGCTGCATGATCGCAGGCGGCCCCAGCACATACCCGCTGACCTGCGATCCTAAAGATGTCATTGCCACCCAGGAACGACTGCAGGAAAATATCTATTATTCCGCCGATGTGATGGTGCGGGGTGAATATCCATATTTTGCAGAGCGGATCTGGCAAAAATACGGCGTGGAACTTTCGATGACCGAACAGGATATCGAGGATCTGAGAAACGGTACGGTGGATATGCTTACCTATTCGTATTACTGCACAAGCTGCTGTACGACCCACGAGGTCAGGGAGACAGCGGGCGGCAATCTGAACATGGGACCGAAAAATCCTTATCTGACCTACAGCGAATGGGGCTGGAGTCTTGATCCTGACGGCCTGCGCTATACGTTAAATGAGTATTACGGCCGCTACCACATTCCGCTTATGGTGGTTGAAAACGGGCTGGGCGCGGTTGATACGCTGGAAGAGGATGGAACTATCCATGACTCATACCGGATCGAATATTTCAGGGCCCATATAAAGGCCATGAAGCAGGCGCTGGCCGACGGCGTCGATCTGCGCGGTTTTACGCCCTGGGGCTGCATCGACCTGGTCTCGGCATCCACCGGCGAGATGAAAAAACGTTACGGCTTTATCTATGTGGATAAGGATAACGAGGGCAACGGATCGCTGGATCGCTACCGCAAGGACTCCTTCTACTGGTATAAGAAGGTAATCGCTACCAATGGAGAAGATCTCGACTGATGCCGGAAGGTTTCACACTGCTATGCCATGAAATATAAAAAAATGCAAGGAGAATCATAAACATGAGAATATTGTTATGCTGTGCTGGCGGTCTGTCCAGCAGCATCCTGATGAAGAAAATGAAAAGCTGGGCCGCATCCCACGGCGAAGATCTGGAAATCGTCGCTATGGGAACCGGTGAAGCGATCGAACAGTGGAGCAACGGCTGGGACTGCGTACTGGTTGCTCCCCAGGCCAGCTACCGTATGGATGATATGGAAAAGGAAATCCAGATCCCCATGGAAGCCATCCCTTCACTGGACTACGCAATCGGCGACGCAGAGAAGGTAATGAAACTGGCTCATAAAATCACCAATCAATAAAACCTCTTTTCTCTCATAAAGATCAAGCAGAGACGCCCTGATATTTGCGGCGTCTCTGTTTGGCTTGATACACGGCAATTCTTTTTCCCTGGCTATATTCCGAATATCCCCCTCACCTTCCCCTTGTCTTCCCCATACCCTATAGTATTGAATTTTTAACTGGAGGACGTTTATGAAAAAAAGCATTTCTTTCTTCCTGTCGCTGCTTCTGATTCTGTCCCTGTTTTCCATTGCAGGCTGTAAAGGAAGCGGCGATTTGACAAAAGTCACTTTAAATGAAGTGGCACACTCCATTTTCTATGCCCCGCAGTATGCCGCCATCGAGCTGGGCTATTTTAAGGATGAGGGGATCGATCTGACTCTGGTAAACGGCGGCGGAGCCGACAAGGTCATGACGGCCCTGATCTCCGGCGACGCTGATATCGGCTTTATGGGGTCAGAGGCCAGCATCTATGTCTATGCCGAGGGGGCTGAAAATTATGTCGTCAATTTTGCGCAGCTGACTCAGCGGGCCGGTAACTTCCTGGTGGCAAGAGAGCCTGCGGAAAACTTTTCCTGGACGGATTTGCAGGGCGCTACTGTGCTTGGCGGACGTAAAGGCGGTATGCCTCAGATGGTCTTCGAATATATCTTAAAGAAAAACGGCCTGGATCCCGCTTCCGATCTCTCCATCGACCAGAGCATCTCCTTCGGCCTGACCGCAGCCGCCTTTACCAGCTCCGATGTGAATTACACCGTAGAGTTCGAGCCCTATGCCACTTTACTGGAACAGGAAGGCAACGGCTATGTGGTAGCTTCCCTGGGAGAAGCCAGCGGCTATGTGCCCTACACTGCCTACAGCGCACAGAAAAGTTATATGGAAAGCCATCCCGATATCATCCAGGGATTTACCAACGCCATCCAGAAGGGTATGGATTATGTAAACAGCCATACAGCAGAGGAAATCGCCGCCGTCATCGCCCCGCAGTTTCCTGAGACCGACGAGGCCACCATAGCCATCATCGTGGGACGCTACCTGGAGCAGGACACCTGGAAGGAAGATACGATCTTTGAACAGAGCAGTTTTGAGCTTTTGCAGGATATTCTCGAAGAGGCCGGCGAGCTCCCTGAGCGCGTCCCCTACGATCAGCTGGTGACCTGCACGTACTCGCAAAAAGCCGCCGGTAAATAAATAATTAAGAAATCGCTATTATCATTATTTTATACCCGTTTTATCTTGCATTATTCACTTTTTTATACTATTATAGCTTTGAAAAACAAAAAGAAGGAAACCGTTCCGCCCTGAGTGACACATGGCGGAATGGTTTCCAAAATACGGATGACGGCTCCTCTGGTCCAGGCCGCATCCCGGTACAGGAGGTAAATCAATATGGACAACAGTTTTTATCTTATGCTCAGCGGTATTATGTTTGTGATTGCTCTTGTTCTTGGCCTCTTAGCCTGGAATTGCTTCCGCCATTTTAAACGGCTCAATGAGGCCCTGAAGCGCTCCGGCGAGATGACCGCCACGGCAAACGGTTCCATTACCGAGCTGGTCACTGTCACCCGCCGCAACCGCTCCTTCCGCTGGACAAACGAATATCCGGTCATATCCTATACGGCTAACGGGCAAACCTATACGTTTAAAATGGATTTCGCGGAAAAGAGAAGAGGCTACTATACCACAGGCGGCAATTATCCCATTTCTTATGTTCCTTCGGATCCTTCCTGCTGCATCGTGCAGGATTTCAGCAAGGAAATGAAACGCGCCAAAAACTCCAATCTGACCGGCACCATCATTCTGGCTTTCTTTACCTGTAATCTTTTAGTCGGCACTGTGACTCAGCTGCTGTCCATGCTTTTCTGATTCCCCGTATCTTACCGGGATATCTCTATGATATAATCAGATGCGAAAGAGAACAGCCTTCCACACAGGAAACGGTCCTGTCGGAAGGCTGTTCTCTTTCATACCTGTATGGTCTCTCTGTCAATTACTGCCGGTATCCTCCGCCCCGGCCGCCGTCTCCTTTCGGCTGTTTAAAGCCGCCAGCAGCTCCTCCTCATGATCCAGCGTCCTGCAAATGGAAAACTCCCTCCGGCAGCGTATCGCCTCCCGGAACAGATCCGGCAGATCTGCGAGAAAACCGTCCGTCACCGGCAGACTCCCCCGCTCCATCACTCTCTCGGCATACCATACAAATGCGTTTATTTCGATTCTGTTTCTTCTCACCACATAGTCCGATACCTTCCATACCTTATAAAAACGATGCTTTGCGCCGCCGGCGCCATGGTCCGCATCCCAGGTACAAAATAAAATCGTTCCATCCGTCAGAAAGACCCGCTGGGTCCCGGAGATGGATAAGCCCCGTATCAACAGCAGAAAAGCCGGAAACAGAGCTCCCACCAAACCCACCAGCACCATCGCCACGGCCCCCCGCCACGACGCCGGAATCACGCCCAGCGCCATGGCCACACAGCCTGCCGCGAACAGTGCGATATTCCCCAAAAATAAAAACCAGAGGCCGGCCTGATAGGCCAGCTTTTTCGTCGGATTTGTCGCGCACTCCATATCAGCAGGCGCGGCTCAGCTGCTTCTCCATGGCTTCCATCGCATCCGCCTCATCCTTCCCGTCCACCGTCAGCGCGACCTCCATACCGCTCTTCAGTCCGAAAGCCATCATGCCCATGATACTCTTGACATTGGCCCGGACAGCGCCGTTCTCCATATGGATCACGCTCTCGTACTGACTGGCCACCTGTACCAGCATGGCTACCGGTCTTGACTCCTGATTCGCAGGAAGCTCGACTGTGATGTTCTTTGTCAACATGATACATCCTCCTCGTTAACTCGTAAGCTATCTGCCAGCTCCTTCAGCTTACGCAGACGATGATTGACGCCGGATTTTCCCACCGGAGGATCCATGAGATCTCCCAGCTCCTTTAAGGAAGCATCCGGCCAGTTCAGACGGGCTGTCGCCGTATCCCGCAAAAGCTTCGGGAGATTCTGAAGGCCCATCCTCTTTTGAATCAGCAAAATATCATTCATCTGTCCGCAGGCAGCTGAAGTCGTCTTTCCCAGGTTGGCGGTCTCGCAGTTTACCTGCCGGTTCACCGTCTCCCTGACTCCCTTCAGGATCCGGATATTCTCCAGCTCCAGAAGAGCCACGTGGGCAGCCATAATATTCAGAATGTCCACGATCTGATCGCCCTCCTTCACATAGAGGACATAATATTTCTTGCGCAGGATAATCCTGGCATCCACGCCAAAGGACGCAAATACCTGGCAAAGCTGCTCCGCCTTTTCCCGGGCCGTACAGGAAATCTCAAAGTGATATCCCTTCTCCGGATTACTCATGGAACCGCAGGCCAGATAAGCCCCCCGCAGAAATGCCCGCCGACAACAGTCGTTCTGCAAAATCAGCTTGCCCGGAATCCACTGCCCTGTTCCGGGCAGCGGCGTCATGCGAGTGGCACTCAATAGTTTCTCCACATCTTCCGGATTCGACACAAGAAGTGTGTAATTTCCATTTTTTTGCAAAAATGTACCGCGTCTTACGGAAACTTCCGTATTTATATTAAATGTTTTTCGCAATAATGTAAAGCACTTTCTTGCAACCGGCAGATTTTCCGTGGCAAGCACCACGATCGGGCTGTTCTTACCGGTGTTAAGAATCTTTCCGTCCATGCTGAGCATGGCGGCAATCTCCGCAATCTGACAGTGACGGGCGCTGCTGTATATCTCTGCCAGTTCATCCTTTACCCGGGAGGAAAATGACATATTTCGCTCTCCTTATGTAAGTCACCGTTCTCCGATTACTTTCACTTCCATCTCGAGATCGATGCCCGTACGCTCTTTTACCTTTCCCCTCACCACGCCGCAAAGCTCCAGAATATCCGCTGCCGTGGCTCCTCCCCGGTTAATGACAAAACCGGCATGTTTCTCCGAAACCTGAGCCCCCCCTACGGTGAGTCCCTTGAGGCCTGCCTCATCAATCAGCTTTGACGCAAATCCTCCCACGGGCCGCTTGAATGTACTGCCGGCGCTGGGATATTCCACAGGCTGCTTTTCCCGTCTCTTTTCGGCCAGCAGGTCCATATGTGCGCGGACCTGCTCCCTGTCCTTCTCCTCCAGCGCAAAGCCGGCTTCCAGCACGATAAAACCGCCGGACTCCACTATGCTGTGACGATAGGAAAAATCCATTTGCCCGGCCGGTATCTCCCGCTCATGGCCATCCGCATCCAAAACCCGCACCCACTCGATCACCTGGCTCATCTCACCGCCATAGGCGCCGGCATTCATAACGGTGGCGCCGCCCACGCTGCCGGGAATCCCTGCGGCAAACTCCAGTCCGGACAGACCGGCCTGCATAGCCTTCTTCGCCACATTCCCTAAAAGCGCGCCTGTCCCTGCCACAAGCCTCCGCCCCGTTCTCTCGCAGTGGTTTAACCCTTTCGTCGTGTCAATAATCACTCCCCGAAAGCCCGCGTCCGTACACAGAAGATTGCTGCCATTGCCTATGACCAGGTACGTCATACCTTGCTCCCGGCACAGACTGACGACCTTTAAAAGCATACCGGCATCTGCCGGTGTCACATAAAAATCAGCCGGTCCCCCGGCCCGGAAGGTAGTATGAAAGCGCATGGGCTCATTCCTTCGGGCTCTGTCCCCTGCCAGGCTATATAGCTTTTCCCAAAAATCCATCTCTATTCTATCTCCGATAATTCCAGACTTCTCTGCACCTTCTTGTACAGCTCCTGGGCCGCATTATAGCCCATCTTCTTTTGTCGGGAATTCACGGCTGCCGACTCCACTATGACCGCCAGATTGCGGCCCGGCCGGATCGGAATATTATAACATACGACCTTATTGCCGAGAAATTCAATATACTGGTCATCCAGCCCCAGGCGGTCGTACTCCTTGTCACGGCTCCACTCCTCCAGCTTGATTACCATATCCACGCTCTGGGTATTCTTAACCGCGGCCACTCCAAACAGGCCCTTCACATCCACGATACCGATTCCCCGCAGCTCTATAAGATGACGTGTGATATCCGGCGCGCTGCCCACCAGCGTATCGTCGCTGACCTTGCGAAGCTCCACCACATCATCCGTCACCAGGCGGTGTCCCCGTTTAATCAGTTCCAGCGCCGCTTCGCTCTTTCCGATACCGCTCTCGCCCATAATCAGAACACCTTCGCCGAACACCTCCACCAGCACGCCATGAATCGTAATCATGGGGGCCAGCTGTGTCTTCAGCCAGCGGATGATCTCACCCATAAAGTCCGAAGTAATCATATCCGATACCAGCACGGAGACGCCATAGCGATGCGCCAGCTCCACGATATCCTCATCCGGTTCTAAACTCCTGCAATAGATAAGGCAGGGGATCTCACTGGCAAAGAGCGTTTCAAAGACCTTCAGCTTAAACTCTCTGCCCATGGTTTCAATATATGTGTATTCCACCAATCCGATGATCTGTACTCTTTCTTTGCCGAAATGATCAAAATATCCGGCCAGCTGCAGTGCGGGACGATTGATATCCGAGTGGTTGATGCGGATTCTGTCCGTGTCTATTTCCGGTGTCAGGGAACGCAGGGAATATTTTTTAATCACATCGGTAACCGTTACTGCCATAAACCGCTCCTTCCCTCCGCGCCGGCGGAGTCCGTATAATAGCTGTACGGACCCGTTTCGTAACAAACCGGGCCGCACAGCATTTTCCGCTTTAATCTTAACATAATAAGGGGCGAAGTGCAAGAGACGGAACGAAATTTTTCGGTCCGCCTGATTACAGGAAATATCCTATTCACTGCCCCTGTCCGGGGAGGCTGCCTCCAGCCTCCTTCGCTCCCTCTCACGGAAAAAATCATAGACCGCCCTGGCAGCCCGGGCATTCATCTGAGGAACACCGCCCAGCTCCTCCGGCGTGGCGTCCCGGATCGCCTCGATGGTTTTAAAATACCGCATCAGCGCTTTGCGCCGGGCCGGGCCGATCCCCTCGATATCGTCAAGGACAGAATGGATCTGTTCCTTGCTGCGAATGCTTCTGTGATATTCGATGGCGAATCGGTGAGCCTCGTCCTGGATTCTTGTAATCAGCTGAAAGCTCTCTGCGTGACGGTCCAGAGGAACCTCCTTTCCCTGGAAATAAAGCCCTCTGGTACGGTGATTATCGTCCTTGACCATGCCGCAGACCGGGATCGAAAGGCCCAGATTCTTTAACACTCCCTCTGCAATATTGACCTGGCCTTTGCCGCCGTCCATGAGAATCAGGTCAGGGAAACGGTCAAAGCTGCCCGACACCCTCTCCTCGCCGGCCGCCTTCTCTTCCAGTCCATGGGTAAACCGCCGGGTCAGCACCTCCTCCATGGAGGCATAATCATTGGGCCCTTCCACATAGCGGATCCGGAATTTGCGGTAGTCCGACCGTTTCGGGCGGCCGTTCTCATAGACGACCATGGAGCCCACCGACTGTACGCCGCTGATATTGGAAATATCATAGGCCTCCATGCGGACGCACTCCGGCAGCCCCAACAGCACAGACAGCTGACGGGCTGCTCCTGTGGTCCGCTTTTCCTCCCGCCTAAGTTTCTCCTTATCCTGGTCTAACACCAGGCGGGCGTTGCGGGCCGCCAGTTCCACCAGACGGGCCTTCTCTCCCTTCACCGGCGTGCGAAACGTCACCTTCTGCCCCCGTTTCTTACCCAGCCATTCTCCGATCAGCTCCTCCTCCTTCAGCGGATACTGTAAAAACAGCTCCCTGGGGATCACCGGCGTCCCGGCATAAAACTGTTTGACGAATTCGCCCAGAATCTGTCCGTCGGCCTCCCCCTCGTCTATGGCCAGATAGCAGTGGTCGCGGCCGATCATCTTGCCCCCTCTCACGAAAAAGATCTGCACCACAGCCTCCTGCTTCTCTCTGGCCAGGGCGATGATATCACGGTCCTCCTGGCCGGCTGAGTCCGTGATCTTCTGCTTCTGCGTGATATGGCGCACACTGTTTAACAGTTCCCTGTAGGTCACCGCCGTCTCAAAATCCAGATTTTCCGCACAGCTTTTCATCTGACTCTCCAGGGAACGGATCACCGGTTCAAAGTCTCCCCCCAGAAAATCCATGACGCCCTGCACCGCCTCTTTGTACTGTTCCTTCGTGATATAACCCTGGCACGGGGCGGCGCACTGCCCGATGTGATAGTTCAGGCAGGGGCGGCCCTTACCGATGTCCTCCGGCAGATTTCTCCGGCAGGTGCGCAGCCGGAACAGCTTATGCATAAGCTCAATCGTGTCCTTCACCGCCGTGGCACTGGTGTAGGGCCCATAGTAACGGGACTTATCCTTCTTCATATCCCTGGAGAGCAGAATCCGCGGATACTCCTCCTGCACCGTCACCTTGATATAGGGATAACTCTTGTCATCCATCAGCATGGTATTGTAGCGGGGACGGTGCTCCTTGATCAGATTGCACTCCAATACCAATGCTTCCATCTCTGAATCGGTCAGAATATATTCAAACCACGCAATATTCTGAACCATCTGGAGGATCTTCGCGGTCTTGCCGCGGCTGCTCTGAAAATACTGCCGCACCCGGTTTTTCAGGCTGATGGCCTTGCCCACATAGATAATTTCGTCATGGCAGTCATGCATCAGATAAACGCCGGGGGAGGACGGAAGCTTCTTCAGTTCTTCTTCTATATTAAATGTCATCTGGCCCCCTGCTCTCTTTCCTCCTGCGCCGCAGCGGTTTTCCCGTCTTTTCGCAGAATATCATGCTCCTGTACCGCCGCGCTCAAACGCACCCGCAGCCGCTGTCTGGCGTGGGGAGCGCTGTCCTGACGGTTTCCCTCCTCATCCAGAATCTCCAGCACCCTGGCCGATACATCTCTGCCGTCCGGCTTCATGATCTCCACCGTCTCTCCCACACAGAATTTATTCTTCTGCTCCAGAGCAAAGAAGCCGTCCGCTTCCGGCGCTCCCGCCATCCCCAGATAGACCATCTCCTGATTATAGGTGCTGGCGTCATAGATCTGCATATCCTCCGTGGGCTTACCGTAGAAAAAGCCGGTGGTAAATTCACGGGTGGTACATTTGCCGATCTCACTCTTATACCAGGTAAGATTCCGCTCATAGAGGGCCGGGTCCGCTCCGTAGTCGTCTATGGCATGGCGATAGGTCCGCGCTGTGACCGCCGCGTACAGAGCCGCCTTCATACGGCCTTCGATCTTGAAGCTGTCGATGCCGGCGGCAAACAGATCCGGTATATGACCGATCATACACAGATCCTTTGAATTAAAGAGAAAAGTCCCCCTGTCATTTTCCTCCACAGGAAAATACTGGCCGGGACGGCTCTCCTCCACCACCGCATATTTCCAGCGGCAGGGATGGGTGCAGTTCCCCCGGTTCGCGTCGCGCCCGGTCAGAAAATTGCTTAAAAGGCAGCGGCCGGAGTACGAGATACACATGGCTCCGTGGACAAAGGTCTCGATCTCCATCTCATCGGGAATATGATCCCGGATCTGACGGATCTCCTTCAGGGACAGCTCCCTGGCCGATACCACGCGCCTGGCTCCCAGGCTGTGCCAGAAACGCCAGGTGCCATAATTGGTATTGTTCGCCTGGGTGCTGATATGGAGCTCCATATCCGGCAGGATGCTTTTCGCTACCTGGAAGATACCGGGATCCGACACGATCAGCGCATCCGGCCCCACCGTCTTCAATTCTTTGAAATAGGCCCCGGCCGCTTCCAGATCTTCGTTATGCGCCAGAATATTGGCTGTCACATAGACCCGCGTACCTCTGTCATGGGCAAAACGGATCCCCTTCTCCATATCCTCCATGGAAAAATTTTTGGCCCTGGCCCGCAGACCGTATGCCTCCCCGCCTATGTATACGGCGTCCGCCCCGTATATCACGGCGGCCTTTAAGGCTTCCAGGCTGCCGGCCGGCACCAGAAGTTCCGGTTTTTCTCTCCTTTTTCCCATCATTTTCACTCCTCCTGCGGCCGGCGCACACTGACCGCCACACCGTCACCCACAGGCAAAATCGCTGTGGACAGCGCCTCGTGATGTTTTATTGCATAGAGATACTCCCGCATCCGGCTGTGGATCGTGCGGTCCCTGCGCCTTACGGCGAAACGGGATTCCAGGATATCTCCTTCCTGCAAGACGTTATCCGACACCATCACACCCCCGGGCGGCAGAAGCCGCAGCATATCCGGAAGAAAACGGATATACTGCGCCTTGGCCGCATCCATGAAAATAAAATCAAAGGGACCGGGCAGACGGCCCACCAGCTCCAGGCCGTCGCCTTCCAGCAGCGTGATCCGGTCCTCCATCCCGGCCCTGCGGAAATTCTCTCTGGCCACGGGAATCCGCTTCCCATATTTCTCAATCGTAGTGATATGGCAGTCCGCTGCCGTATTTTCCGCCATCACCAGGGCCGAATATCCCACCGCCGTGCCCACCTCCAGGATATGGCGGGGCTGCTTCATCGTCAGCAGCGTCTTTATCAGGGATGCCGTCTCTCTGCGCATAACCGGCACACGAGAAGCGACAGCCTCCCTGGCGATCTCACTCACCAGGGGGCTGTCTTCCTGTTCCAGCGAATTAATATATATGGCCAGGCGTTCCTGCTCCATCACTCGTCTCCCTCTATGATCTCTCTGGTCTCTTCCTCCGTGGACGTGGGAGCCGGCGTCTCCGGTGCGGCTTTTGTAGTCTCTTCCGGCGGCTTCTCATTCAGCTCCGCCAGAATCTCCCTCACCGACATGGACGTATTCAGGGTATAGGTCCCCGGGTAGATCTCATACTCAAAGAAAAATTCCTGAATCAGCGCCACATTTTTATCACGGATCAGACCGGATTTCTCCAGATTATCCAGGCACTCGGACGTACTCATCCCCTCCTCCACCACAAACACCTTATCGGTGCCCGGAGGCTCCGCCACCGGCCCGGAGCCGAAGATCGCATATCCAAAGGAATACGCTTTCTTAATCCCCGCATAAAACACCATCGCCATGACTGTCACAAAGATGACCATCATGGCCGTCTGGATAATGGCCGCCGTTATCTGATTGGTCTTTTTCTTATTCGCACTCATACTCTTATCCTATACTTCCATGATAATGGGCAAAATCACAGGATCCCTCTTCATCTTCTTCCAGAGATAATCGCTCAGAGACTCCCTGATCTCGGTCTTTAATTTACCCCAGTCGCTGATCCGGCGGCGCAGGCATTTCTCCACAGCCTCCTCCACCACATGCTGAGCCTCATCCATCAGATTTTCCGATTCCCTCACATAGACCACGCCCCGGGACACGATATTCGGGCCGGCCACCACCTGATGCCTGGCTCTGTCCAAGGTCAGCACCACCACCATGATGCCGTGCTGGGACAGATTCTGGCGGTCTCTCAGTACGATATTGCCCACATCGCCGATGCCCAGGCCGTCCACCAGAACACTTCCGGCCTGTACCCGCCCCGTCACCTTCATCGCGCTCTCCGTCACCTCCAGCACATCGCCTGAGCGCAGCAGCACCGTATTCTTCTCCGGAATGCCCATCTCCACGGCTATCTTCTGCTGTGCCTGCAGATGACGGTATTCTCCGTGGACCGGAATGGCAAACTGGGGCTTTAAGAGACTGTAGAGAAGCTTCAGGTCCTCCTTGCAGGCATGGCCGGATACATGGGTATCCTGGAAGATCACCTCCGCCCCCTTCTCCGACAATTCATTGATGACACGGGCCACCGCCTTCTCATTCCCCGGAATCGGATGAGAACTCATAATCACTACATCGCCCTTATGAATCGACACCTTCTTATGGACATCCGACGCCATGCGGGAGAGAGCCGCCATGGATTCTCCCTGGCTGCCTGTGGTGATCAGCACGGTCTTATGCTCCGGATAATTTTTCAGCTCCTCGATATCAATCAGCGTTCCCTTGGGGATCTGGATGCACCCCAGCTCCTGGGCCAGTCCGATGATCGTCACCATGCTGCGGCCTTCCACCACCACCTTGCGGCCATACTGATAGGCCACGTTGATGATCTGCTGCACCCGGTCCACATTGGAGGCAAAGGTGGCCACCAGAATCCGGTTTTTCTTATGCTCCGAAAAGATCGTCTCGAATGTCCTTCCCACGCTCTTTTCCGACATGGTAAAACCCTCCCGGATGGCGTTGGTGCTGTCGGCCATCAGAGCCAGCACACCCTTCTTGCCCAGCTCGGCAAAGCGCTGCAGGTCAATGGGATCGCCAAACACCGGCGTATAGTCCACCTTAAAGTCACCGGAATGGACCAGGATCCCCACCGGAGTGAAGATCGCCAGTGCCGCCGCATCCACGATGCTGTGATTGGTGCGGACAAACTCCACCCTAAAACAGCCGGCATTGATCGTCTGTCCGTATTTCACAGTCTTGCGTTTTACGCTGCGGACCATCCCCCTCTCCTCCAGCTTATGCTCGATGATCGCCTGGGTAAGCCGGGTGGCATAGACCGGTACGTCAAAATCCTGCATCACATAGGGGATGGCGCCGATGTGATCCTCATGACCGTGAGTAATAAAAAAGCCTTTCACTCTGGAAATGTTATCCTTTAAATAGGTGGTATCCGGAATCACCAGATCAATGCCCGGCATGTCCTCTGTCGGAAATGCCAGACCGCAATCCACCACAATAATACTGTCTCCGTATTCGAAGGCAGTCATATTCATCCCTATCTTCTCCAAACCGCCGAGAGGGATGATGCGAAGCGTATTCTTTTTTTCTTTTTGTCTCAAATCTGAAATAAAACCTCCATTTTCCGGGCTTCAGCCCTATTTCCGCACAATGATAAAACGTTTAGTATTCCAGGTCGATATCTCCGACCAGTTCTTTAAAAATGTGGAAGAGGTACTCCAGTTCATTCTCATCCTCCACCACCTCATAGACTGCATCGGAATCCTCCGCCGAAGAAATGTCACGCAGAATAAAACAGGCGCCGTCGCCCTCCTCCTCTGCCGCCAGCAGATAGTTGACGCCGGCCACGCGGGTCTCCTCCACTGCATACAGCTCGATCTCCTCACCGGATTCATCAGTCAATACAATCTTTTCATCCATTCGTTTGTCACCTGCTCATTTTCCGCGGGGCAGCTCATCCAGATACCCCTGCAATATCAATACGGCCGCCAGCTTATCCACATACTGCTTCCTGTGTTCCCGTCTGACGCCGGCTTCGATCAATACTTCTTCCGCCTCCACCGTCGTGAGGCGCTCATCACGAAGTACCACGGGAAGACCTGTACGGCGCTCCAGCTGCTCCTTAAAGAGCAGCGTCTTCTGCGCTCTCGGTCCCATGGTATCATCCATATTAAGAGGCAGGCCAAGCACAATCCGCTCCGCCTGATACTCCTCTGCCAGCTCTGCGATGCGAGCCAGCGTCCTGCGCAGCTTATTCTCCTCCCTGCGCACAATCGTCTCCAGGCCCTGGGCCGTAATCCCTAAAGGATCGCACACGGCGACCCCACAGGTCCTGGAGCCATAGTCAAGTCCCAGAATCCTCATGCCAGCCTGTTTTCGATATAATTTTTCACCAGCTCTTCCAGAAGCTCATCCCGCTCCACTCGCATAATCATGCTGCGTGCACTCTTATAGCTGGTAATGTAGGTAGGGTCTCCGGACATGATATAGCCTACGATCTGATTCGTCGGATTATAGCCCTTCTCCCTCAGCGCGCCATACACCTCGGCCAGAATCTGGCTGGCCTTTGTTTTCTGTTCCGCCTGCGGATACAGATGCTGGGTTTCATGCATGCTGTCCATTCTATCACGTCCTTCTCTCTCTGAATACTCTGGTTATCCCTTTCTATTCTAATACATAAATACCGTTTCGGCAAGTGATTTTTCCGTGAACCCTCAAACCGGCCAGTTCCCGGCCGCCGGCCCGTCTCACACGGATATACTCTCTCGTATACCCGGCCATATATCCTTCCCCCTCCGGCTCTTCCATGACAGCGTCTGCCTCTCTTCCCACATAGCTCTGCCTGAACCGCTCCGACATCTCCTGTGCCAGAGCCAGCAGCTCATGACTTCTCTCCTTCTTCACACTCTCCGGCACCTGTCCGGCCATCCCGTCCGCCACCGTCCCCCGGCGCCTGGAATAGGGAAACACATGCATTTCATAAAAGCCCATCTCCTCCACGAAGGCTTTCGTCGCCGCGAATTCCTCCTCTGTCTCCCCCGGAAAGCCTGTGATCACATCGGTGGTGATAGCCGGCTGTTCAAATCCTTCCCGCAAAAGACGGCATTTATTCCGATATTCCTGCGTCGTATAGCGACGGTTCATTCTTTTTAACACGCTGTCGCAGCCGCTTTGCAGAGACAGATGAAAATGGGGACACAGCTTAGTACAGGAGACCAGCGCATCCACAAAGCTCTCCGTCACAATCCGGGGCTCCAGGGAGCCCAGACGGATCCTCTCGATGCCCGGTATCTCTGCCAGGGCCCCAACTAACCGGACCAGCCCCTCCCCAAAGGGTGTCTCCTGCGTCTTTTCTCCCATTCCCAGATCCAGACCATAGGAACTTAGGTGGATCCCGGTCAGGACGATCTCCCGATAGCCCTCCTCTGCCAGCCGCCGCACCTCCTGCTGCGTCTCCTCGAGACCGCGGCTGCGAATCCGGCCCCTGACATAGGGAATGATACAATAGCTGCAAAACTGATTGCACCCGTCCTGCACCTTTAAAAAAACCCGTGTATGGCCTGCTGTCCCGGCAATACCAAGCTCCTCATACGCCGTCTCACCCCGCAGATCCTCCGGCAGGTTCGTCTCCTCCGGCAGATCTCTCCTCCCGGGATGGTCCGTCTTCTCTCTCAGGCATCTCTCCAGAAGTCCGGCCAGACGCCCCTTCTGATTATTGCCGACGATCAGATCCACCGTACCGTCCTCCAAAAGCTCACCGCCTCTGGCCTGGACATAGCAGCCGGCCGCCACCACCACGGCCTGCGGGTTCTGTTTTCTGGCACGGTTAATCATCTGCCGCGATTTGCGGTCCGCAATATTCGTCACCGTACAGGTGTTAATGATATATACGTCAGCCTTTTCCTCAAAGGGAACGATTTCATATCCCTCCCCCTTCAGCTGCTGTATCATGGCCTCCGTCTCATAGGCGTTGACCTTGCAGCCCAGATTATGAAACGCTGCTCTTTTCTTCATGGCATACTCTCTTCTGATCGTTCTGCAGAATACAGAAAAAACCGCATATCCGTATTTCTGAAATTCTTGATGGCTTTATCAATGATTTTCATGCCGTTTCGCAGAGCCACGTTCTGAGCCGCCGTATTGGTGTCCCTGACCATGGAATATACGCTCTGCGCATCCAGGACGGTAAAGGCATATTCCTTACAGGCGGCTGCCGCTTCCGTCCCATAGCCTTTGTGCCAGTAAGCTTTCTGAAACAGATATCCTATCTCCAAAAGCTTCCTTTCTCCCCAGCTCTGCATTGTGAGGCCGCACTGGCCTATCATTTCCCCTGTCTCTTTTAATACGACGGCCCAAAGTCCGAAACCACACTCTTCGTATCTTTTCAGGTGTCTGTTCAGCCAGTTCTGTGTCTCCTCCGGAGTGAATGCCTGTTCATACGCAGCACGCATCACTTCCTCATCACACATGATTTTACACAGAGCATCATAATCTGACTGCGTCATCTCTCTCAGGATAAGACGTTTTGTTTCTATTAAAAATTCAGCCTTCTTTACATGATTGACCGGCATCCGAGGACCTCCATAAAGATTTTGTGGAAAAGGCTTGACACAGCGCTTCTTGCTGCGCTACTATGATAGCAGGAGAAGAGCGTCTCTCTTCCTGCCAAGCAAATATTCTATTTTAAGGGGGTTTTCATCATGAAAACAGTCAAAATATCTTTAAACTCTATTGATAAAGTCAAGACTCTGGTCAATGAGCTGGCAAAATACAATTCCGATTTTGACCTGATCAGCGGGCGCTATGTCATCGACGCAAAATCCATGATGGGTATTTTCAGTCTGGATTTATCAAAGCCCATTGAACTGTGTATTCACTCCGACAACGACGCCGATGCCGTCCTCACAGCCCTAGCCTCTTTCATTCTGGAGTGATCTGCCCGGTTTTACATACGGCGCATCCGTCATACGCCCCTTTGTGAATTCACACAAAAGGGGCGTTTTCTTTCCAGTCCGTTTCTCTATTCCACACGGATGATTTCTCTTGTCTCAAGCGCTGTGCAAATCATCCCGTGGATCTTTTCCTGAAGCTTCTCCTCGGAACGCCGGATCGCTTTCAGATTCGGTTTTGTCACCGGGTGCTTCGCCACAAAAATCGTGCAGCAGTCCTCAAAGGGAAGGATCGATGTCTCATAGGTCCCTATCCTCTCGGAAACCGACACGATATCCTGCTTGTCAAAAGCGATCAGAGGCCGGTACACCGGCAGCGTGCAGACTTCGTTGGTTGCCATGAGGCTCTGCATGGTCTGAGAAGCCACCTGACCGATGCTTTCACCGGTGACAAGGCCCAGACAGCCGTTCTCCTCCGCGATCTGACCGGCGATACGCATCATATAACGGCGCATGATAATCGTCAGTTCATCGTGAGGGCAGGTCTCGTAGATATAAAGCTGTATGTCTGTGAAGTTAATCACATGCAGTTCGATGGGACCCGAATACCTGGCCACCTGCCGCGCCAGATCCACCACCTTCTGTTTGGCTCTCTCGCTGGTGTAGGGCGGCGCGTGAAAATATACCGCGTCGATCACAGCCCCCCGTCTGGCGATCATGTAACCGGCCACCGGGCTGTCAATACCGCCGGATAGGAGCAGCATAGCTTTCCCTGCGGTCCCCACCGGCATCCCTCCCGCACCGGGAATGGACCGGGAATACACATAGATCTTCTCCCGAATCTCCACATTCAGGTAGATATCGGGATGATGGACGTCCACCCGGATATCGGGAAACGCGTTCAGGATCGCCTCCCCCAGATCCGCATTGATCGCACAGGAATCCTTCGGATAGTTCTTACGGGCGCGGCGGGCCATGACCTTGAAAGTCATATGCTTGTCCGGATAGGCCCGGTCCATATAGGCGATCACATCCTCTGTCAGCTTCTCAAAACCCTCATCCTCCAGAATCACCACCGGACAGATGGCCACGATGCCGAAGACTCGGCCCAGAACATCCGTCACCTCGTCATAATCAAACGCTCCGCCGGCGTGGGCATAAATGCGCCCCTGCTCCTTTACCACCCGGAACTGTCCCTCCACCGGCTTTAAGGCACGGCGAATCTGTCTCACCAGCGCGTCCTCAAACAGGTAGCGGTTCTTTCCCTTGGTGGCTATCTCCGCATATTTAATCAAAAAAGACTGATACATTTTCCTTCCTCCCGGTTTCTTATGGGAAAAATCCTCACAGGAGCACGGCCAAAAGGCTACGCCGATTAAAAAGACCGAAGGCTACCTGCGCCGGTACCGCCTGAGCACAGGAAGCAGCTCCTTAAGGATCTCCAGGCAGGCGTCCGCCTCCTCCATGGTATTCAGGTCGCTGAAGCTGAAACGAAGCGTACTGTCCAGCCACCTCTTCTCACAGCCGATGGCTCTCAGGGTGTCGCTTGACGCCGGGTGATTGGAGGCACAGGCCGAACCGGAGGAGACATAGATCCCCCTCTCCTCCAGAGCATGTAAGAGCACTTCGCTGCGAATCCCCTCGAAACCGGCGCTGACCACATGGGGAGCCCCGGCTTCTCCTGCCGGTCCGTGGATACAGGTTCCCTCCATCTTCAGAATTCCTTCGGACAGATGGCGCTTCAGCCCATACAGCCTCTGCCTCTTCTCTTCCATATCCTCACAGGACAGACGGGCCGCCTCCGCCATACCGGCGATACCGGAGACATTCTCCGTGCCGGAACGCCGGTCCTTCTGCTGGCCGCCGCCGTACAGTATGGGTTTCAGCTTCGTCCTATCTTTCACATACAGAAAACCCACTCCCTTGGGCCCATGAAACTTATGGGCGCTGACACTCAACAGGTCGATTCCCTCCTTCGCCGGGCGAATCGCATACTTGCCGAAGGCCTGTACCGCATCGCTGTGAAAGACAATGGACGGCCGGTACGACTTTGCCAGACGGCTGAGTTCCGCCACCGGCTGCACCGAACCGATCTCATTATTCACATACATGACTGAAACCAGAATCGTCTCCTTTGTCAGCGCCGCCGCAAAGTCCGCAGCCCTCACCATGCCCTTATCGTCCACCGGAAGATATGTCACGCGAAAGCCCTGTTCTTCCAGATACCCCATGGTCCGAAGGACAGCCGGATGCTCAATGGATGTGGTAATCAGGTGGTTTCCCGTCCGCCGGTTCGCCATGGCTGCCCCGATCAGCGCCAGATTGTCCGATTCCGTGCCGCCGGAGGTAAACAGGATCTCCTTCTCATCCGCTCTCAGAAGCGACGCGATGCTCTCCCTGGCCTCCCGCACGCAGCGCTCCGCCTCATAGCCCTTGTGGTGGAGCGAGGAGGGATTGCCATAATTCTCTGTCATGGCCCGTACCACCGCATCGCTCACCCTGGGAACCACCTGAGTCGTGGCCGCGTTATCAAAATATATCTCCATGGACGTACCTGCTTCCTTCCCGTGGCTGCTTTCAGCTCTGGTATTTTATTATACAGGGCGCAAAAAGTGATGTCAAGCGCCTGCCGGAGGGATTTTCGCTCCCCGGGCTACTGTTCGTTACTGTTCGCAGTGATTGGAGGCAGAGTGACGCCGGGGGTTTTGGCCCTTCTCCCAGGAAAGACCGGCACCGTCAGCCTTGTTGCAGGCGACCGTGCCGGTCTTTCTTTGGATAATACTCTAAACGGTATCAGCTAATCGCTTTGCTGCTTTTACCTTCCGATTGCCGTCAGGTACTCGTCAGCCTGCATTCCTGCGATGCGCCCGCCGGTCAGCGCATAGCAGCTGGTGGAGCCCACATACGGTGTATAGGGATTCGAGAAATATCCGGCGGCATCGGAACCGCCGCAGTACAGGCCGGGAATCGGATTCAGATCTCCCTCGCGCAGCACCTGCATATTGCTGTTGATCTTAATCACACCGATGGTGCCGTCGATGGCCGGGATTACGCGGATCGCATAGTAGGGGCCTTCGTCGATGTTGCGAAGCAGCGACTCGCGCTTGCCAAACAGTGCGTCTTCTTTGTTTTCTATGGCTTCCTGATATGACGCCACCGTGGCTGCGAAGATCGTCTCATCCACAGGGCATACTTTGCCCAGCTCCTCCAGACTGTCTGCTTTCCAGGCCTGTCCGGCGTCCATCATCGTCTGCAGTTCATCGGAGAATGTCTCGAAGGCGATATTCAGAACGCGGGGACGATAGCCCAGCTCTGCAATGTCTTCCTCGCTGATCAGGGCGCTGATTCCTCCTGTTGTCATGGCATCCACTTCCGCCTGGGTCATAATGACATACATGTAGCCCACACGGCGCATGGCGGAGCCTGCTTCCTGGATGGAGGCGGTCACAAACAGCTCTTCGTTGATGAAGCGCTCGCCGGAAGGGTCCACAGTCAGGCAGCCCACCTGGTTACAGTATTTCAGATAGGAGCTGTAGATATCCACGTATTCGTTGGCACAGAACGATGACATGGCCGTGGACATCTCATTGTGCCGCGCAGCGCCCGCATCCAGACACATCCGGATCCCGTCTCCTGTGGAGCTGGTCATGCCCTTGACGTAGAAGGCGGAGCTTCCCACATATTCCTCCAGCATTTCCGGGTTACCGGCATAGCCGCCGGTTCCGATCAGCACGGCCGGTGCGTTTACGATCACTTCGGTGCCGTCCTGTTTCACTGCCCGGACTCCCGATACCGAGCCGTCCTCGTTCATGAGGACCTCCACGGCCTCTGTGAGCATCATCAGCTCCACACCTCTGTCCTTTAAAATCTGGTCGTACAGGGCGTCAAATTTATGTATGCCTTTTGTCAGCGTCCAGGTGATCTCATACCCGTTTCCGGAAGGGATCGACAGGAAGCCATCGTCGTCCGTCTGATCCCAGTAATCCTGAAGCCAGTCCATGGTCGCCCCTGACTCGGACAGGATCTGATATACCAGGGAAGCGTTTGTCTTCCAGTTCGTCTGCTCCATCCACTCCGTAAAGACCTCGTCCGCTGTCTTGACGGAACCGTTTTCGATCTGGCGGGTGCTTCCCACGGAGAAGGGGCCTGTGGCATAGGCGGTATTCCCCCCCAGACGGGCCGTCTTTTCCAGAAGAATCACATTGCGGCCCGCCTCCGATGCCGACAGCGCCGCCGCGATGCCAAATCCTCCGGCGCCCACGATGACGATATCCGTATCATGGGTTTCCGTTCCGGTTTTTCGGGGAACACCGGTGCTGAATCCGGCCAGATCGGCCCCCGCCTGGGTCAGGCAGTCCGTCACACAGTTCAGTACATTTGTGGCAGTCCTCGTACATCCGCTCACCGTATCCACATTAAAGGACTGATGTTCCACGATGGCTGCCGGCAGTATATTCCGTACTGCGGCCACAAAATCCGGCGTATCGCTGGACTCCAGAATCTCCACGCTGACGATACTCTTTTCATCCACCGTCACGGCCACTTTTGTAGGAGCGATTTCCTTAGGAGCCCCGTAGCGCGCTCCCTCGGTGGATTTTGCAGGCCACATACCATAGCCCTCGGCATAATATGTGCCTGGCTTCATATGCTGCTCTATGACCTCTGTGCCGGCCTTATACAGATCCTCTTCCTTTCCGCCTGCCTGCAAAAGCGCCTGCGCCGCCGCCTCTAAGATGGCCTTGCTGGTCTGCGTGCAGCCGGAGATGGTGTCCACACCCAGGCTCTGCCGTTCCACGATCAGCCCCGGCAGCAGCGAAACGGCGTTATCGCTGACCACCGGCGTCTCCGAATGGGATATCACCTCCACCGACAGAATGGAACTCTCATCCACCGTCACCGATACGGCCACCTCACCGTTTCGCCCCGGCGCCGTTCCTTCATATGTTCCCGCCCGAAACGTGTTTCCCGATACGGGGGCTGTGGTTTCCGGCGCCGCTGTCTCCGTTTGGGCAGGCGCTGCCGTGGTCTTCTCCCCCTCTGAGGTGGCGGCCGGCGTACTGTCAGGTGCCTCGCTCTGACAGGCCAGAAGCGAGATTGTCATGAAGCCGGCCATTGCTATGCAGCACAGCCTTTTTCCTCTGTGTTTTCCCATGTTTTCCCTCCTTTATCCTATGGATTCTGCTGTTACGGTTCTATTATAGCAAAAGAGGGAACTTTACCTGTTAAAGAAAAGATTAAGATAATTGTCTGATAATTTTATATTTTGTGTCAATTATGATTTTTTCCGGGCAGGAATTTTAAAAAAATCTTCCGATTGTCCTGTTCCTGCAGGACTTCGGAAGATTCTTCTTAAGATTTCTTAATATATGGCCCCCTACTCTTAATTGAATTTAACAAAGTCCTGTTCCATTCTGCTCATCGGCCCGGCTGCCCCATGTCACGGGTCCCCTGCAAACAGATAGCCATGTCCCCATTCGCTCTTCAGATACACCGGTTCCGAAGGAATCCTCTCGATTTTTTTCCTGAGGTTGTGAATGTGTACCAGGACCGTGCGGACATCGCCGTAATGGTCGCTTCCCCAGACTGCCCGGTAGATCTCCTCCGCCGTAAAATACCGGTTTGCGTTCTGGATCAGCAGAGATAAAATCCTGTATTCGATGTCGGATAATTTGTATGTCTCCATATCCCGCAAAACCGTATGCTGCACAAGGTCCAGGCAAAAGCCCTCAAACTCCAGCTTTCTGTTTCTCTCCTGCACCCGGCTCCCGGCCCGCCGCAGATTCGCCTGAATCCTCGCCACCAGCACCTTATTGTCAAATGGCTTCACGATAAAATCATCCCCGCCCTGTTCCAGAGCGCGCACGATCGTATCGCTGTCATCCAGACAGCTGATATAGATAATCGGGCAGGAATGCCACTGGCGCAGGCTGGCACACAGCTCGATTCCATTGACATCCGGCAGAAGAATGTCGCACAGAACCACGTCAAACTGGTCCCGGCCGCAGGCCATCGCCTCTCCCGCCGTCCTGGCCCAGACCACATCATAGTTTTTTTCCTGACGAAGATAGTACCGGATAATCTTGGCAATCGCGGCATCGTCTTCGATCAACAGTACATGTATCACCGTCTTCCTCCCTGCTCCGGCCTTTCTTCCGGCTCTCTCTGTGACAGTGCCGGCAGAGTCACGGAAAACTCCGCTCCTCTTCCCGCTGCGCTCTTCACCGTGATCTCTCCTCCATGCTTGCGGATCAGCCCCCGGGCAATGGCCAGTCCCAAACCGGTGGAATCCTTCGAAGTAGAGCTCGCGCGGTAATACCGGGCAAAGATATCCTTCTGCTGCTCCTCAGGAATCCCGATTCCCGTATCCTTTATCCGAAGGGTCACACAGGCTTTTGTCTGCTTTAGGCCCACGGTAATCCTTCCCCCTTTGGGCGTGTACCGGATGGCATTGCTCAGAATATTGTCAACGGCCTGCTCCAGGCGGTTTTTATCTCCCCATACATAGATTTCGCCATCCGGTATCTCCTCCGTGATCCGCAGCTCCTTGGACTGCGCGGCGATGCGGGCCGCCGCCGCCATTTTCCGCAGCAGGGATACCATATCCACTCTGGTACTGGCAAAGAGAAAGCTTTCATCCTCCAATTTCGCCAGCAGAAAAATATTCTCTGTCAGTTGGGACACAAAATCCAGCTTTTCCATCACAATGCTCTCGATCTCCCTGCGTTCCTCCCGGTCCGCCTCGTTTTCATCGCACAGGATCTGCATGCACCCCTTCAGGGTAAACAGAGGGCTGCGCAGGTCATGGAAGATATTCAGCATCAGGCTGTGACGTTTTTCCATCTGGGCCATGCAGGCCCGGGTGCGCTCCCCGACGATCCGGTCCAGAGAGCGGTTCGTCTCTTCCAGTTCCGCCGACAGGCGTTCTGCCTCCCGAAAACGGCCTGCCAGCTTCCAGTTAATGTAAAGCATACAGGAAAAGGCAAAGGGGAGGCCGTACAGGCGGGCGACCCGAAAAAAAGCCAGCAACAACCCATCCTCAAAAAAGCCCAGATTGACCCCGAAAGGCACCAGATTAATGCTCTCCGAAATCACATAGCCCAGAAAAAGGATATACGCCTTCTCCTTTTTCCGGGCGCAGGCTTTTGTGACCACCAGAAACCCCGCCAGGATGACAAGAAAACGGCTGGCTTCGTTTAAAAGCATAATATCCATATGGCTGATCAGAGAGTATCCCAGGCTCACCGCCATGACCCATTTCCAGGAACAGAATCCCCTCATCCACCAGCACAGTTCCGGCTCCAGGAGGCTGATACAGGTAGATACCTCCATACACAGTATGGTCATGATGAGAAAGGGGATGAGCTCACTGTATACACGATTCAGCCATTCGCTCTGCATGGGCCCCATATTCAGGACCGTCATTAACAGTGCCACTCCGATATAGGCCGAGAAAGACAGCAGATAGCTCTCTTCCTTTTTGTGAACATACAGAGACAGGCTGTATAAGAGCATCAGCAGCATAATTCCCACAGCCATATCCTTCACTCTGTTCCAGAAGGTATTCTGAGCCTCCAGTATCTGCCTGGATCCGATGAACAGATAGTAGGGGTTAAAGAAATCGGCTCCGGACCACTCCAGGCGCAGAATACCGCTCTGCTCATCATATGTATAGAACGCTATGGGCAGAAGCCGGACATGCTGATAGCCTCCCAGACTCAGGACCTCATGAGCGCCGCCCTCTTCATCATAGAAAATCATGCTCTTCGTGCGAAACGCCGCCAGCCAGATCTTCCCGAAATCAGGTTCCCCCTCTATCCGAACCTCCAAAACGGCATGGCCCTCCTCCAGTCGAAGGCCTGTCTTGGCAATCCGGAACACCTGGGTTTCCAGCTGCTCCGCCGTCACATGGCCGCCGTCTGCTATCTCCATATGAAAGGAATTGGCAAATACAATGCCTCCTGTCAGCAGCAAAACCAGCGCCGCCAGCCAGGCTCCCGCCGCTGTCCGCGCCCTCATGTCTCCAGCAGAAATCCCAGCATGGCCAGCACCGCCATTCCTGCCGTCTCCGTCCTGAGAATCCGGGGACCCAGGCTGAACGCCTGCCAGCCCGCCTCCGCGGCCTGCTCTACCTCCGACGGATCGAATCCGCCCTCCGGGCCGATCAGTATGCCGATGTGCATACCGGGAAACGCCCTGGCCAGAAGCTCTCTGGTTCGATCCATCCCCTCCGCCGATTCATAGGGCAAAAGCAGGAGATCGCAGTCCTTCGCCTCCCGCAGAGCCTCCCCGTAGCTCATCACCGGCAGGACCTTTGGCAGCCTGGTGCGCCCGGACTGCTTTGCGGCACTCTCGGCAATGGCTTGCAGACGGACTCGCTTCGCCTCGGCCTTTCTGGCGTCCAGCTTTACCACAGAACGCCTCATGGCCACCGGCACAATGCGGCTCACGCCCAGCTCCGTATTTTTCTGGACGATCCATTCCATCTTATCTCCTTTGGGAAGGCCCTGAAACAGCGTCACCCGGGCCGGCAGCTCTGTGGAGGGCGCTTCTTCCTCCACACTTAAAAGCACCCGGTCCTCCAGAATCTCCGTCACACGGCACTGACCGCAGAAATCTTTCTCGTCGCTGATGCGCACCGGCTCCCCCGGCTTCATACGCAGCACATTGCGGATATGATTCACATCCGGACCGGTGACCGTCACGAGACCCCCTTCGATCTGCGCCGGTTTCACAAAGAACATATGCATCACTGCTCCTCCTGCCGTTTTCTGGCTGTGACGGACACCCACTCTCCCTGCCGGGTGATCTCCAGTATCTCCCAGACAGGATGCGCCCGGAAGGCCGCCTTTACTTCCTCCTCCTTCGTATTGATAATGCCGGAGGTGATAAAAATCCCTCCCGGCTTCAGATGCCGGTCTGCTTCGCCGGTCAGAAGGATAATCACCGGCGCCAGAATATTGGCCACTACAATGTCGCAGGTCTCTGTCCCCGCCTGCTGCCGGACGGTCTCCTCTGTGAGAATATCGCCGGTGACAATCTCAAAGACCTCCTCCGGGATACGGTTCACCCCCACGTTTTCCTTGGCGGTGGCCACCGCATTTTCGTCCAGATCCGTGCCAAAGACACGCTGCGCCCCCAGACGGACCGCCGCAATCCCCAGGATCCCGCTGCCCGTACCGATATCCAATACCCTGTCTCCGGGCTTTACATAGCGCTGAAGCTGACGGATACACAGCTGGGTCGTCTCATGGGAACCTGAGCCAAAGGCCGTACCGGGATCGATTTCGATCATCCGCTTATCCGCATGTTCCGGAGGGATCTCTTCCCAGGTGGGCTTGATGAGAATATCCCCCACCGCAAAGGGTTTGAAAAATTCCTTCCAGTTATTGATCCAGTCCTTATCCTCCGTCTCTCCGGCTGTGATCGTCCCCGCGCCTATGTCCACGAACAGAGCGGTCTCTTCAAGTCCCTCTCTCACCTGGGCCAAAAGCTCCTCCACCTGGCTCTCGGGCTTGTCCTCATCCAGATAAAAGGTCACCTTCGCCTTGCCGTCGTCCGGCGGCAGCGTGGGCAGGATGTCAATGAACATCCCCTTGGTCTCCTTCTGCGTCAGGGGAACATTGTCCTCGATCTCTATTCCTTCTATTCCCAGCTCGCTCAGCATTTCACTGATGAAATCCACGGCGGCCGTGGTCGTATCAATGGTATAACGCAGCCATTTCATCCTTTTTCATTCCCTTTCCGCACATTTACAGCGCCTTATTATCGTCTTCGTTTCTCCGGTATCCCACAGCCAAATCCACCTGGTTCTTTAAGGGCCTTCCTGCCCCAAAGGCCTCCAGATTGGCGACGGCAATCCGCACAACTCGCTCAAAGGTCTCCGGCAGATGATAAAAACCGGAGACATGGGGTGTCAGAAGAAGGTTCGGCGCTTCCCACAGGGGATGCTCCTTCGGCAGAGGCTCCGGCTCCACCACATCGATGCAGGCCCCGCCCAGATGTCCGCTGTGCAGCGCCTCGCAGAGCGCATAGCTGTCCACCGCCGTTCCTCTGCCCACATTCAGGAGGATCGCCCCCTTCTTCATCTGCCGCAGACGGCTTTCGTCAAACAGATGCCAGGTAGCGCCGGTCCCCGGCAGGCACAGAGCAACGAAATCTGCCCGGGGCAGCAGCTCATCAAGCTCATCAAGCGTTGCCGCCTCGTCCAGATAGTCCGGCCGCTCCCCCATATGCCGGCGAATCCCGATGACATGGCTTCCCAGAGCCTTCATCTTTCTGGCAAATTCACCGCCGATATCGCCCAGGCCCACCACCAGCGTCGTGGAGTTCCAAATGGATCCCACTGTCCCGAAATCGCTCCAGGCCTTTTTCTTCTGGGCGTCATAATATTGTCCCAGACGCTTAATCTGCATGAGAAGCTGACCGATCATATGTTCCGAAATGGCCAGACCGTACGCTCCGGTGGAATTCGTCAGCACTGCCCCCGAGGCCAGCACACCGGCATCGGTATAGCCGTCCGTGCCCGCGCTGTTTAACTGTACCCAGCGAATATTCTCAAATCCCCGAAGGCGGGACGGCGAAATATTGCCGATCACTGCTGCGACCTCGCCCAGCTGCTCATCCGTCACCTCCCCCGGCGGCGTAAAGAAAAATTCCGCCTGGGGAGCCGCTGCTTTCAGAGCTGTCTTATGCCGGTCATGTACCGGCAGGGTAACCAGGATTTTCATCTCTCTCTCCTTTTCATCCGGACGGATCTCTTTTTCCGCCCCTTTCTCTGACCCTCCAGGCGCCTGACGGCGCACTGTCAGGGTATGAAGTACAAAACGGGATTCCCGCCGGGAGAACCTTCCGTGCCTTTTGGCGCAGGAATCCTTCCCTCGCGGTAATCCCTTTTTCTTACAGCTTTATTTATTAAACAGGCCCTTTTTCTTTTCCGGCGCCTTTCCGTCCATCGCGTCGGCAAATGCCTGCAATGCCTCTCTCTGCTCGCGGTTTAATTTCTCCGGCACCTGCACCACCAGCGTCACGATATGATCGCCGCGGATATTTTTATTGCGCAGGGAGGGAACGCCTTTCCCGCGCAGGCGAATCTTCGTATCGGTCTGCGTACCGGCTTTCACCTCATAGGAGGTCTCGCCGTCGATGGTGCGGATCTTGATCTCTCCTCCCAGCGCCGCCGTGACAAAGGAAACCGGCACCGTGGAATACAGGTTCATATCCTGGCGCTTGAAAATCGGGTGCGAGGACACATGTACTTCCACCAGCAGATCTCCGCGCTCTCCCCCGTTGGTTCCCAGATCGCCGTAGCCGGCCTTTCTCAGGCTCTGACCGTCCGCTATGCCGGCAGGCACCGTAATCGAAATCTTCTTTCGGTTAATCGTATATCCGTTTCCGTGGCAGGACGGACACTTCTCCTTGATGATCGTCCCCTTACCTCCGCAGTCGGGGCAGGCCTGGGAACTGCGCATCATGCCAAAGGGCGTCTGAGTGGTATATACCACCTGTCCCTTGCCGCTGCATTTGGGACACTTCACAGGCTGGCTGCCGGGCTTGGCTCCGCTGCCGTTGCAGGCAGGACAGCTCTCCTTCAGATTCATCTCGATTTCCTTCTCACAGCCAAATACGGACTCCTCAAAGGTAATACGGATCGAAGTGCGCAGCGTCGCTCCCTTCATCGGACCGTTATAGGAGCGGGAACTGCGGCCGCCTCCGAAGAAGTCGCCGAAAATATCGCCGAAGATATCGCCCATATCTCCAGTGAAATCAAAGCCGCCGAAACCGCCTGCGCCGCTGCCGTCAAAAGCAGAATGACCGAACTGGTCGTACTGCCGGCGCTTTTCCGGATCGCTCAATACGGCGTATGCCTCCGAGGCCTCCTTAAATTTAGCTTCTGCCTCCGGATTGCCCTGGTTGGTATCGGGATGATATTTCTTCGCCAGACTCCGGTACGCCTTTTTCAGGGCCGCCTCATCCGCATCCTTTGATACGCCCAGAACCTCATAATAATCTCTCTTGTTTTCTGCCATAACGTCTCTTCACCTTTTCAGCCGACTACCCACAGCCGGGCGGATACCTCAGACTGTGGGTAATCGTTTTTTTATGAAGGGAGCGGGCTTGCGGCTCCCCAATCGTCTCTTTTGTCACACTGTCTCGCGTCAGACATCCACCACATCGTCGTCGTAGCCTGCGCCGCCCTGAGGGCCCGCGCCGCTCATATCCGGGCCGGCGCCTCCGCCCTGGTTCTGCTCATACATCTTTGCAAACAGAGCCTGTGCGCTGTTCATCAGCTTCTCCTTACCGGCTTTCAGCTCATCCACCTGGGCGTCGCTGATACTCTCCATGTTGGCTGTCGCCTCGACTACCGCTTTCAGGGAGGCCAGGTCTGCCTCTACCTCGGATTTCATGTTCGCATCCAGCTTATCGCCCACCTCTTTCAGCGCGTTCTCGGTGCTGAAGACGATCTGGTCAGCCTCATTTCTGGCATCAATGGCCTCCTTGCGCTTCTTGTCCTGAGCCTCGTACTCGGCGGCTTCCTTCACTGCCCGGTCGATCTCGGAATCGGACATATTGGAACCTGCCGTGATCGTGATATGCTGTTCCTTGCCCGTGCCCAGATCCTTGGCTGACACATTCACGATACCGTTGGCATCGATATCAAAGGTAACTTCGATCTGAGGCACGCCTCTTCTTGCCGGCGGAATCCCGTCCAGACGGAACTGACCCAGGCTCTTGTTATCTCTGGCGAACTGTCTCTCGCCCTGCAAAACGTTGATATCCACCGCCGTCTGATTGTCGGCAGCCGTGGAGAAGATCTGGCTGTGCTTGCAGGGGATCGTGGTATTTCTCTCGATCAGCCTGGTAGCCACGCCGCCCTGGGTCTCGATGGACAAGGACAGAGGGGTGACGTCCAGAAGCAGCACCTCGCCTGCACCGGCATCGCCTGCCAGCTTGCCGCCCTGGATGCTGGCGCCGATGGCCACACACTCATCCGGGTTCAGGCTCTTACTGGGCTCCTGGCCGGTCAGCTGCTTTACCTTATCCTGTACCGCCGGAATACGGGTGGAACCGCCCACTAACAGTACCTTGCCGATATCCGATGTGGTCAGTCCCGCATCCCGCAGCGCATTCTGTACGGGGACGGCGGTCTTCTCCACCAGGTCATGGGTCAGCTCGTTAAACTTGGCGCGGGTCAGATCCATCTCAAAATGCTTCGGTCCCTCGCTGGTGGCCGTAATATAGGGCAGATTGATATTGGTGGTGGCGGCAGAGGACAGCTCCTTCTTCGCCTTCTCCGCAGCCTCCTTCAGGCGCTGCAACGCCATCTTATCCTGAGACAGATCCACGCCCTCTTTCTTCTTAAACTCCGACAGCATATAATCGGTCAGGCGGTTATCAAAATCATCGCCGCCCAGACGGGTGTCGCCGTTGGTGGCCAGCACCTCGATCACGCCGTCGCCGATCTCAATGATCGAGACATCGAACGTACCGCCGCCCAGATCATATACCAGGATCTTCTGCTCCTTTTCATTGTCCAGGCCGTAGGCCAGGGCCGCCGCCGTGGGCTCGTTGATGATACGCTTTACCTCCAGTCCTGCGATCTTACCCGCATCCTTGGTGGCCTGGCGCTGGGCGTCATTGAAGTAGGCCGGAACCGTAATCACGGCCTCCGAAACCTTTTCGCCCAGATAGCTCTCGGCATCTGCCTTCAGCTTCTGCAACGTCATGGCCGAAATCTCCTGGGGAGAATATTTCTTGCCGTCGATGTTCACGCGATAGTCTGTGCCCATGTGCCTCTTGATGGAAGAGATCGTCTTATCCGCGTTGGTGACCGCCTGGCGCTTGGCCGGCTCGCCTACCAGACGCTCGCCATTCTTTGTAAAAGCCACCACGGAAGGGGTCGTTCTCGCACCCTCCGTATTGGCGATAACCGTGGGCTTGCCGCCCTCCATAACCGCCACGCACGAATTCGTCGTACCCAGGTCAATACCGATAATCTTGCTCATAATGATTGCCTCCTCGTTTTCTTATCTTGAATCTGTTTATGGAATGTCAGCTGAAATCTATCTGTTAACCTTTACCATGCTGTAGCGAAGTACGCTGTCACGGTAGAGATAACCTTTCTGGAATTCTTCTACAATCGTGTTTTCCTCCACGCCTTCCACCTCGACCTGCATCACCGCATTGTGAAAATCCGGGCTGAACTGCTGTCCCATCGCCTCGATGGGCTTCACCTCCAGCTCCTCCAGAGCCTTTAAAAGCTGCTTATATATCTTATCCATGCCCACCGCGGTGGCGTTCTCCTTCTCGGTCTCCGGAATTGCAGCCAGGCCTCTCTCGAAATTATCAATGATCGGAAGCAGCTTCTCCAGGACGCTCTTCGCCCCGATCTCAAACATGGCGCTCTTTTCCTTCTCCGTGCGCTTGCGGTAGTTGTCAAACTCCGCCAGCTGGCGTTTCACCTTATCGTTCAGCTCCGCGATCTGCTGATCCTTCTTATCTTCTTTTTTATTCTTTCCAAAGCCAAAACCCCAGGAGCCCTTCTCCGTTTTGCCCTTCTTATCCTCATCCTCCGGGGATTCTTCGCCGTCTGTCTCCGCAGGGTTTTCTTCCTGGTACTCCTTTGTATCTTCCTGCTCATCGCCGGCTTTGTCGCTCCCCGAAGCAGCTTCCCCGCCGCTGTCTTCCTGTGTCTCTATGGTCTGCGTGTCGGGGACCTCTTCCTCCTTCGCCCCGGAGGGCTCCACCGTTATATCCTCTTCCTTTATGGGGTCCTTCTTTTCTTCTGCCATACGGCACCGCCTTTCTCTTCTAATCCTTTTTATAAATCAAATCCAACTGTGCCATCACATTTTTCAAAACGGAAACCACTTTATCATAATCCATCCGTTTGGGACCCACAATTCCTATGGTACCCTGAAGTCCGTCCTCCAATTCGTAGGTGGCCGTCACAACACTGCAGTCTTTCATGGCCTGTACGGATGTCTCTCCGCCGATATAGATCTGAATTCCCTGCTTTTCTTCGTCATTAAGAGCCGCCGTCAGCAGATGGGACAGCTGCTGCTTTTCTTCCAGTGTGCCGATGATCTGGCTGGCCGTATCGTCAGCCGTCAGTTCCGGATACTTAAAAATATTCGTCGCCCCGCTGGTGTAGATCGGAACCTCGCCCTCCATACTGATGGCGTCGGCCACCGCTTCCAACACCTTCTCCACCACGTCCGCGTTGGGACCGGCCGCCTCCTTCAGCTTTGTAATCAGTCCCAGATTAATCTCGGACATACTCAGGCCGTTCAGCGTATTATTCAGATTAAAGGCCAGCGACAGGATATCGTCGTCCGTCATGGAACGCTCCATATCCAGGATGGTATTTTTGACGATATTGCCGTCCACCACCACCGTCACTAACAGCTTCTCTCCGGCCATACGGGACAGCTGCAGGAACTTCACCTTGCTCCTCGTGACGCTGGGACCAGATATCAGAGTGGCATAATTCGTATTCGTCGCCAGAAACCGGGCTACCTGCTTCAAAAGCTGCTCCAGCCGGTCCACCCGCTGTACCATGAAATCCTTCATCTCAGCCACTTCCCTGGTCTTCTCCTCCATCAGGTGATCCACATAGAGGCGATAGCCCTGATCGGTAGGAATCCTCCCCGCTGACGTGTGGGGCTGTACGATCAGTCCCATCTCCTCCAGATCCGCCATCTCATTGCGGATCGTGGCCGAGCTCAGATTCAGGTCGGTGTATTTGGAAATGGTACGGGAACCTACCGGCTCGCCGGTTTCCTGATAGTTCTGGATAATGGCATTCAGTATTTTCACTTTTCTGTCATCCAGTTCCATGAGAAACCCCGCTTTCCTTTTGGTTGTTAGCACTCATTTCATTCGAGTGCTAATTCCTTTATCCATAAGATATCACGTTCCCTTTGCTTTGTCAATATATAATTTTTGAAAAATTTATGTCCTGCCGGCCGGTATGCGGGCCTGACGACCGGTCCGGTTACCCTTAACATATTCCTTTTACATATTCTGTTCTTCTGATGTTTCGGATCTGTTTTATCTTTCTTTCTGACGATTATCCTTGTGCCTGGCAGGACGGCGAGGTACAGGTATACTCCATCCCGTAATCCCTCTCATCCGTCGTGTCCTGCAAATAGTCATAGCCGGCCGAGGATACGATTTCAAAGCCGCATTTCTTATGGGTTCTGATTGACGCGGTATTCTTCTTGCTGACACAGTCGCACAGCCGGAAGGTCCCTTCCCTTTTCAGCTCTTCCACAACGCCTGCCAGCAGTCTCGTCCCATACCCCTGCCTCCTGAAATCCGGATGTGTCTCCAACGCCTCCAGGTAGTAGAGCCCCTCTCTGACAAGATACAGCCGAAGCGCGCTGATCCACACCCCGTCTTCCTCCAGAATCCAGTATTCCCCGTTCCCTTTTCCCAAAAATTCCGTTTCGATATACCGCAGAAAATCGGTTTCCACTTTTTGCATTGCCAGAGCCTTGTCTGTAAGTTCGGGATAGAAATAGCCGGTATTTTCCTCGTTGCCTTCCTGGTACAGATCCATAAGCTTTCGCCCGTCGATCTCTTCAAAGGCTGTTATTCTGTGTAGCATAATACTCCTTCTGTTCATCTTAAACGTAAGAAACCTCCTGATTCCGAAAGCTCCGGGCCTGCCGGGAAAGCCGGCGTCTCTTCATAATCCCCCGTCTTTTAGGCCTATGTCAAAGATACTCATCTGTTCATACTTCTCCGGAAACTCATGCAAAAACGCAAAACAGTCTCCAGGAGTATGAAGAATTCCGTTTTCCTGACAGATCTTCCGAAATAGTGTCATAAGCTTATCCGCATCCGGACTTGGTATTTCGTATGAATTGCCATATCGCTCTATGTATTTTCTCTTCATGCCCGGAAAATGCTTATCCAGCGCAGCGTAGTAATATTCTCTGTCACCGTCCCGCAGCGTTAATCCCATGTCAAAACAGATAATACCTTTTACTCTCACCCGGATGCACGCATCCAAAATAGACCGGATATTTTCTTCCGTGTCATTGATAAACGGCAGAATCGGCGTCAGCCATACGACAGTGGGGATTCCCCTTTTGTGCATTTCCGAAAGCACGTGTATTCGCCGCCTGGTATTGCAGACATTCGGCTCTATGATTCGGCAGAGGCCATCGTCAAATGTTGTCAGCGTCATCTGTACGACGCACTTGGACTTCTTATTTATCTCATACAGCAAATCCGTATCCCGCAGGATTCGATCGGATTTCGTCTGAATCGCCGCGCCGAATCCATATTGTAAAATAATCTCCAGACATCTTCTCGTCAGCCGCAGCTTTTCTTCGCAGTGCATGTAGGGATCCGACATGGCCCCCGTCCCTATCATACACTTTTTTCTCTTCGACCGAAGCGCTGCCTCCAAAAGCCCGGGAGCATTCTGCTTTACCTCGATATCCTCAAAGGGATGCTTGAATTGATAACATCGACTCCTGCTATCGCAGTAAATGCACCCATGAGAGCATCCCCGGTATATGTTCATCCCGTAATGACCGCCGCTGCCGGTCAGTATTCCCTTTGCGTCAACAAAATGCAAATTAACCGTTCTCCTTTTTCCTGACCGGATGCCTGATCACCGTCTTTAATTTCTCCTGCGGCACACGGCTTGCATCCGACAAATAAATCTCATGGTGCATCCGCTTTGCAGAAAAGTCATTCACGTACCCTTTCTCTTCAAGGTATTTATCCATCATGGCAACTGTCGCAGGCTCATCATTATATGGCCCCATATGCATACACTGGACACACAGACCCTCCTCCACTGTCAGAAGCTCCACTTTGGAAAAATCCTGCTTTTTCTTCTTCGTTGCCTCCGAGATTGCCCAGCTGAAATCTTTTTCTGTCACAAAATCCGGAAGCCGTATCATAGAGATCCACCTGAAGTCTTCTTTTCGGCCATAGTCAATGCCTTCTATACTGTCCTGCCACCAGAAGCCTTCCAGCGGCGGTACGACATAATCAAAATAGCCCTCTATCTGATAGCCGCCCTTCTTGCTCATCTTTATCGTGAAGGCGATACCATACAGAAGTTTGATGGCTTCTTTATATTCGCCACCCTCCTCATTGGGATCGCCGCTGCCGCGCACGGCAAGATAATTCATCTTCGGGACCGTGACAATCTCCGGCCTTGCCTTTGGCATATAAAACTCTTTGTACTCCTTCTTAAAATCAAACGCCATAGTTTTCACTCCTTTACCAAAAACCGGTTTCTATAAGGTTGCCCTGCGGATCCGCAATATGCTTACCGTCTCAACATGCGAATTATTGTCCAAACTCATATTCATATCTTCTTCAATAATCGGAAGCTTAAACTTGATTGATTTGAGCCACTGTCCGTTTTCCTGCCGTTCCGGATATATCTGAATTTCAGAAATCAGCGATTCCATAACCTGTCGCTTTTCCTGTTCATTCATCACCGCATATAACTTATCAAAGTAAATCAAGACCTTGTAGATATTATCTCCCGTCAGCTTTTCTGCTTCAATCGACATTTTCTTTGCTCTGGCGGCAATCAGCAGATTTTCTATATCCTCAATCTTATCATACATCTTGTAAAGGCGATCATCAAGGTCTGCCTTGCGCTTGATGTAATGCTTATCATCTGGATCGAGAGAATCGATTTCTTCCATCAGTCTTGATTTTGTAGCATAGCTCTGCCGAAGCTGTTTTTCATTTGCTGCAATCTCCTGCTCAATGGCGGCGGTATCCACTTTCATATTGATTTTTTCCTGCATCATAGCGGCAAATTTTGGATTGCTGACTAACTTTACAATGACTTCCGCTACAGCATCATCCAGCAATTTTTCATTGATTTGCTTTTTATAATCACATTTATGACCTCTTGTCATGGTGCGGTGTTTACAGCCATAGTAGAAGAAATCCTTGTACTTTGTTCCATCGGACTTATGTTTGATGCTCTTATTGCCATACATTCCGGCTCCACAAACTGGGCATCTGACGATACCGGACAGAAGGTGTACCTTCATTTCTTTGCCACGGTTTACGTGTTCGTACTTCTTTGCCTGTGCCAGTAGCTTAACTTGGACTTCATGCCAGAGTTCTTCCGATACAAGGGCTTCATGCAGACCGTCCACCAGTAAGTAATCATCCTGCTCCACAAGCCGGTAATCGTTTTTGGTGCCGTGCACCTTTTCTGTCCTTCTTCTGCCATAGGCGATTTTTCCACAGTAGACAGGGTTTTTCAATATTCGCCGGATAAGAGAAGCATCAAACAGGGGATTTTTTCCGTTTTGCCGCTGAATTTTATGTATGCCGTGTTGTTCAAGGTATTTTGCCAGTCCATTCGCTCCCATATCGGTATGCACATACTGATCGAAGATTATGCGAATTGCAGCCGCTTCTTCCTCATTGATGAAAAGCTGTCCCTTTTCCAATGTGTAGCCGTAAGGAGCAAAACCGCCGTTCCATTTGCCCTCTCTGGCTTTCTGGATACGTCCCTCCATGGTTTGGACACGGATATTCTCACGCTCAATCTCTGCCACAGCAGACAGAACAGAGATCATCAGTTTGCCCGCATCCTTGGAACTGTCAATGCCATCTTCTACGCAAATCAGATTGGCGCCAAAATCCTGCATGACCTGTAAGGTGGAAAGTACATCCGCAGCGTTTCTGCCGAAGCGAGAAAGTTTGAATACCAGCACATAGGAAACACCGTCTTTCCCAGTCTTGATGTCCTCCATCATCTGATTGAACTGTAATCTGCCCTCAATGGACTTGCCAGATTTACCGGCATCCTCGTATTCGTGAACAATTATATAATCATTGAACTCCGCAAAGGCTTTCATGCGAGATTTCTGAGCATCCAACGAATAGCCGTCAATCTGCATGGTGGTGGACACTCTTGTATAGGTATAAACTTTTATCTTTTCTTTCTTCATCTGCCTGCTCTCCATGGGGCAACTACAGCCTCTCATTTTTTCTCTGCCTTCTGTTCCAATACCTTAATGGAATCCAGATAGTCCTTTTCCACTTCACTAAGCGTTCTGGTCTTGTATTTCTTGTATTCGGTGGTTGCTTTCTCAACAGCCTGTTTATGGCTCACGCTTCCATTCCCTTGTAATAGCTGCTCACCACTCATAGTGAGAATCCGATCCAGATGTTCCGCCCAGTCTTTCATGGTCATAACCTGTTCCCGTTCCGCCTGGCGTTCTGCAAAATCCAAATAACCAGATACAAGCTGCCCCATTGCCCGGAGTTCCTTTTCGTCCAGATAATTCTTAGCAATCACTGCCTCCCGGAGAGTCGGCTGGGTTCCTGTAAAGGTGGTAAGTCCCATAAAGTCTTTTTCTGCGTCGGCTCTTGTATAAATAACCTCTGCCGCAGTTTGACCATGAACCGCATAATGAATCTTGTTCTGAACTTTTTTGAAAAGACGAATGGAAATTTCAGCTTTTGGGTCATAGTCAATGCTCGTAGCATAAATCTCCAGAACCTGCCGGTAGAATACCTTTTCCGATGCACGGATGTCTCTGATCCGTTCCAGCAGTTCCTTGAAGTATCCGCCTCCGCCCAGATTTTTCAAGCGTTCATCATCCAG